>CAMVDV010000021.1 GCA_947166305.1 uncultured Prevotellaceae bacterium
GAAGACTATCTACTCCCCTCCCTGCAAGGGAGGGGACGGGGGTGGGTCTTCCTCTCATCTACGACCTCTATACGGGCACAGGCACGATAGCCAACTTCGTGGCGCGGCAGGCTCGGAAGGTCATCGGCATAGAATATGTGCCCGAAGCCATCGAAGACGCCAAGGTCAACTCGCAGATCAACGGCATAGAAAACACCGAGTTCTTTGCAGGCGACATGAAGGATATCCTCAATCGCGACTTCATCGAGCGGCACGGCAGGCCGGACATCATCATCACCGACCCGCCGCGAGCCGGAATGCATCAGGATGTCATCGACGCCATCCTCTTTGCCGACCCACAGCGCATTGTCTATGTCAGCTGTAATCCTGCCACGCAAGCACGAGACTTGAAGCTTCTCTCCGAGAAATATGTGGTGAAGCGCATCCAGCCCGTCGATATGTTCCCGCACACCCAGCACGTCGAGAACGTCGTCCAGCTGGAAAGAAAAAGCTAACCGAAACCAACAAAACTGACAACTATGAAGACCTTCAAGCCATTGGCAATCCTCCTCCTCCTGCTGTCGTCCATCAACTCATGGGCCGGCAGCTTCACCGTCGGCAAACAGACATTCCTGCTGAACGGAGAGCCGTTCATCGTGAAAGCGGCTGAGGTGCACTATCCCCGCATACCCCGTCCTTACTGGGATCACCGCATAAAGATGTGCAAGGCGCTGGGCATGAACACTGTCTGCATCTACATCTTCTGGAACATCCACGAGCAGAAGGAGGGCGAGTTCGACTTCACCAATAACAACGACGTGGCCGAGTTCTGCCGCCTGGCGCAGCGTAACGGCATGTTTGTCATCGTCCGCCCGGGTCCCTACGTATGCGCCGAATGGGAGATGGGCGGCCTGCCATGGTGGCTTTTGAAGAAGAAGGACATCAGGCTTCGTGAGCGCGACCCCTACTTCATGGAGCGCGTCAAGCTCTTTGAGCAGAAGGTGGGCGAACAGCTCGAGCCGCTCACCATTCAGCATGGCGGCCCAATCATCATGATGCAGGTGGAAAACGAGTACGGTTCGTATGGCGAGGACAAGCCTTATGTGTCGGAAATCAGGGACTGTCTGCGCGAAATCTATGGTTCGCTCCTTCTCTTCCAGTGCGACTGGGCATCGAACTTCGAGAAGAACGGGCTGGAAGACTTGACCTGGACGATGAACTTCGGCACGGGTGCCGACATCGACCAGCAGTTCCGACGCCTCGGCGAGCTCCGTCCCGGCGCGCCAAAGATGTGCTCCGAGTTCTGGAGCGGCTGGTTCGACAAGTGGGGAGCACAGCACGAGACGAGGCCGGCGAAGGACATGGTGGAAGGCATAAGTGAGATGCTTTCAAAGGGAATCAGCTTCTCGCTCTACATGACGCATGGCGGCACTTCCTTCGGCCACTGGGCTGGTGCCAACTCACCGGGCTTTGCGCCCGACGTAACCTCCTACGACTACGATGCGCCCATCAGCGAATGTGGCTTGCCGACGCCCAAGTTCTGGGAGCTTCGCGAGATGATGCAGAAGTATAGCAAGAAGGCTTTACCATCTGTCCCCAAGGCTCCGATGCCCATCATCTCCGTTCCAAAGTTCGAGCTGACGGAGTTTGCCCCGCTCTATAATGGCTTCGACTTTGGATATGAAGGTCGTTGGCACGAAGGAATGCCGCAGACTTTCGAGGAGATGGACATGGGATGGGGTGCTGTACTCTACTCCACCCGCCTGCCCGAGATTCCGAAGCCAGAACATGCGGATTGGACTGCCACGCTCACGATTGACGCTCACGACTTTGCACAAGTCTTTATCGACGGCAAGTACATTGGCAAAATTGACCGCGTGAAGAACGAGAAGTCGCTCTCCTTGCCACCTGTCAGTCGGGGGCAGGAACTGCAAATTCTCGTCGAAGGAATGGGGCGCATCAACTTTGGTCGAGCCATCAAGGACTTTAAAGGATTAGTCAGCAAACCTACTATCACGGTCAACGTGAAGTCACATTTCGGCATCGACGGAACGGAGATTGTATACACCCCGACGATGTGGGAGAACATGCGCATCCCTGATGACTACGAGGTAGCTGTCAGGGCATTTGAGTGGCAGAAGGAGAAGCCTAACACTCGCGAGTCCATCAGCATGATGCGCCTCGGCCGCACCATGCGTTATGCCAGGGACAGCGAAGACCTCATCTTCGGTCGCGGCTACTATCGTGGCTTCTTCGACCTCAAGAGGGTGGGCGACACGTTCCTCAACTTCGAGCGATGGGGCAAGGGACAGGTCTGGGTGAACGGTCACGCCCTGGGCCGCATCTGGTCGATAGGCCCGCAGCAGACGCTCTATGTGCCTGGATGTTGGCTCAAAAAGGGCAGGAATGAGGTGATAGTCCTCGATGTGGTGGGCCCGAAGGAGCGCGTCGTCTGGGGACAAACGGAACCCGAACTGAACAAACTGCAACTGGAAAAGACGAATAAACACAACGCCCCTGGCGACAGGCCCGACCTCAATTCCGTCGCTCCAGCCTTCGATGGCGAACTGAAGGCCGAGGGTGGATGGCAGACGCTCCGTTTCGCAGAGAACAGGAAGGGCCGCTATCTTGCCGTGGAGGTGCTGAGCTTGCAGCGGGAAGGCGATGCCTGTGCCATCAGCGAGCTGTACGCCCTTGGCAGCAACGGCCGCCGACTGAGCCGAGAACCCTGGACGGTGAGGTATGCCGACTCGGAGGATGCCGACGGCAACCACTTGGCCGACAAGGTCTTCGACCTGCAGGAGAGCACCTATTGGCAGACCGAACGGGCCGCAAGACTTCCCCATCTGCTCGTCGTCGACCTCGGTGGAGAGCAGACCGTCAGTGGCATCGAGTACCTCCCCCGTGCCGAACAGGGCGCACCGGGCAGCGCGAAGAAACTAAAGGTTTACGTCTGCCGGAAATGAAGCAGGCCTCGCCTGCAGGAATCAAGCAGGGTTATGGCAAGAATCCAACAGGATTATGGCCATAACCCTGCGGCGTTACGGCCATAACCCTGTTGCGATGTCCGACGTGCCCAGTCGGGCACCTCTCGTCACTGTCTGCGCTTGCTGCGGAACTCGCGTGGCGAGAGGCCGGCTTGCGTCTTGAAGTAGCGGGCAAAGGAAGCCTGGTCGGGAAAGCCAAGCCGAAGGGCTATCTGCTGGATGCTGAGCTGCATGTTGTAGAGCAGCAGCGTCTTGGCCTGCGTGACGACGTAGCTCGATATCCAATCGCTTGCGTTGATGCCCGTCAGCTGCTTGATGATGGTGGAGAAGTGCTTGGGCGAAAGGCAGAAGAGGTTGGCATAGAAGCGCACCTCGCGCGACTGGGTGTAGTTCAGGCTGATGGCTTCCACGAAACGTGCGTAGAGTTGCTCGTGGGGCGACGGGCGATGCGTTGTGATGCCGTTGGCCTCGCGGTAGTCCTGAAGGAAGGAGAGCAGCGTCTCGAGCAGGTGGCGTCTCTGTTCATGCTGGCGTGTTCCGCCTTGGCGACATACGTTTCCCAAAAGTTGGAACAGGGCGCGGACGTTCTGGAACTGCGGTTCGCTCAGATGGAACTGAGGCTTCATGTTGTAGAAAAAGCTCTCCTGATAGACCACCGGGTAGTTCAGCTTCATGTGCTCAAACATTTTCTCCGAAATGACGATGAGCGAGGCCTGATAGTCGGGGGAAAGCTCAAGAGAGTTGATGGTGTGCCGGGGCATGACCACTGAGATGTCGTGCGGAAGGAACTCCACGGGCACGGTGTCGTACTCCAGTTTCACACTTCCTCGCAGGCAAAGACCAATGACAAGGATGGAAGATGCAATTGGTTCGTCGTAGGTTGGCAAGGTGGTAACATCGTCCAGCACGATGATACCCTCTTCCTGAAGAGTGTCCCAGGAGCTTTCGATGGGATGCTTTTTGCGTTCCATTTTTGTTGTTTTCATGGGTTTTTGCACTGCAAATTTACAAAAAGTCGGAAAAACATCCCTTCGTTTGCCGACAAAGTGCTAAGAAAAAAAGGTGAAACGTTAAAATGAGAGCCCCCTCCCCGCTCCCCCTTGGGGGAGTGCCACATTGCCGTTGCCTCCTCGTTCAGCGGGATTGAAGCACTCCCCCAAAGGGGGGAGCGGGGAGGGGGCTTTTTCATTCTTCACTTTTCACCTTCTCACTTTTTAATCTTTTAACTTTTTAACTTTTTAACTTTTTAACTTTTTAACCTTTTAACTTTTTAACCTTTTAGCCTTTTAACTTTCCTCGAGTTCCCCTTGCAGCCGGAGCATTTCGTCGCGAAGGATGGCTGCATCCACAAACTCCATTTTCCTGGCAGCCTCCTCCATTTTTCTCCTGAGGCTCTGGATGCGCTTCTGTTTCTGTTCGGGTGTAAGCGTCTCAGCCTCTGCCACGGCGAGCACTTGGTACGGGGCTGGCTCAATATAGGCACGCGGCTCGGCTGCCTGGCCGTGCTGAATCAGGTCGCCCATCTGCTGTGCCTTGCGGATAGGCTGTGGCGTGATGCCATGCAGCTCGTTGTATCGCAGTTGTTTCTCGCGTCGTCGGTTGGTCTCGGCGATGGTGGCTGCCATGCTCTCGGTGATGGTGTCGGCATACATGATTGCTTTGCCATGTACGTTGCGGGCGGCGCGACCGATGGTCTGGGTCAAGGTTCGCTGGTTGCGCAGGAAACCTTCCTTGTCGGCATCAAGGATGGCTACGAGCGACACTTCGGGCAGGTCGAGCCCTTCGCGCAGCAGGTTGACGCCGACGAGCACGTCGTAGACGCCCTGCCTCAACTCGCCGAGGATGCGGACGCGCTCCAGTGTGTCGACATCACTATGGATGTAGGCCGTCTGGATGCCTGCCGAAAGGAGATACTCGGTGAGCTCTTCGGCCATGCGCTTCGTGAGCGTGACGACGAGGACGCGTTCTTTCCTCTCGATGCATTGTTGCACTTCTTCCATGAGGTCATCGACCTGATTCTCGGTGGGGCGCACTTCGATGGGCGGATCGAGCAGACCTGTGGGCCGGATGACCTGCTCCACCACCACGCCCTCGCTTTGCTGAATCTCGTAGTCGGCAGGTGTGGCGCTTACATAGATGACCTGGTCTGTCATCTCCTCGAACTCCTCGAACTTGAGTGGCCTGTTGTCCTTGGCGGCAGGGAGGCGGAAGCCATAGTCCACGAGCGTCGTCTTGCGTGCCTGGTCACCGCCGTACATGGCATGAAGCTGTGGCACGGAGACATGGCTCTCGTCCACCACGAGCAGGAAGTCCTTCGGGAAGAAGTCGAGCAGGCAGTAAGGTCGTGTGCCAGGCTTGCGCCCGTCGAAGTATCGGCTATAGTTCTCTATGCCTGAACAATGACCCAGTTCGCGTATCATCTCAATGTCGTAGGTGACGCGTTCGTGCAGACGTTTGGCCTCAAGTTCCTTGCCTTGTGTCTCGAAGAAAGCAACCTGTGCCCTGAGGTCTTCCTGAATCTCGACGATGGCGCGTTCCTGTGCATCCTTCGACGTCATGAAGAGATTGGCAGGGTAAACTTTATACATATCATATATCTGCACGCGCATGAGTCTCTCTGCGTCGAGTTCTTCGATGCTCTCCACTTCGTCGTCCCAGAAGGTGATGCGCAGCAACAGGTCGCTGTAGGCGAGGCAGACATCCACGGTGTCGCCCTTCACGCGATACTCTCCTCTCGACGGGGTGACATCGTTGCGCAGGTAGAGCATCTCGTCGAGCCGTCGGAGCAGTTCGTTGCGGTCGAGTTTTTGTCCGACGTGCAGCTCGAGCAGGCTTTCGTAGAAGGTCGAGGGGTTGCCCATGCCGTAGATACACGACACACTGCTCACCACGATGACGTCCCTTCTGCCCGAAAGCAAGGCACTCGTAGCTGAGAGTCGGAGCTTGTCTATCTCGTCGTTGATGGCAAGGTCCTTCTCGATGTACGTGTCTGTGGCAGGCATGTAGGCTTCGGGCTGATAGTAGTCGTAGTAGCTGACGTAGTATTCCACGGCATTATGAGGGAAGAATTGCTTCATTTCGCCGTAGAGCTGAGCGGCCAGCGTCTTGTTGTGGGAGAGAATAAGTGTAGGCCTCCCGACGTTCCGGATGACGTTGGCGATGGTAAAGGTCTTGCCGCTACCGGTCACGCCGAGCAGTGTCTGCGCCTTTTGCCCCTGCAGAATGCCGTCGGTGAGCTGACGGATGGCTTCAGGCTGGTCGCCTGTTGGCAGATAGTCTGAGGTGAGTTGAAATTGGTTTGTCATAGTTGTCGGCTCCGACTCTCGTGGAGCTCTCTTTTCTTAATAAGTGCAAAGTTAAGAAAAAAAAGCGTTTCGGCGAATGTATAATGAAGAAAAAGTCGTAAATTTGCACAATTCTATGTGTAGCCCTCCAAAATTCCACACGTGGAGTTTGGCAATTCCACACGTGGAGTTTGGCAATTCCACACGAGGAAATTGACAATTCCACACGAGGAGTTTGCCGACACCTTGTGTGAAATCAGAGAAAACCACTCGGGATAAAAACAAAAAGCAGTCTGAAAAGTATGAAAAAGAAACTCTTCGTCATCATTGCGCTCTTGCTGGTTGCCGCCTGCTGCGCTGCTTGGTATTTCATGAAAGACAGGGACGATGCCCGCCAGCTCTTGCCTGAAGATGCCACCTCCGTCCTGGTCTTCGAGCCTCTCGAACTGCTTGACGGACTCGGACTCGGTGCTTCCGACCTGGACATCGTCCCCGCCGACGTGAAGAACCTCATCGAGTCTGTCGATCTCACGAAGCCCATCTATGTCTTCGACACAAGGACTTCCGGCAGAGGCGTTTGCCTGTGCCTGAGAGATGCCGACAAGTTCATGGATTCAGGTGCAGCCTTGGGCTTTACCTCCGAAAGGAATGGGGAAAGCAAATGGATGACTGGCAGCAACTCCATCTGCCTGACGGACGGAAGGAAAGCATTGCTCATGATCACCCCTCAGCCTGATTCCGACGCCATCCGCCCGGCCATGCAGAAACTCATGACTCAGGGAAAGAGGGAAGCCCCCTTGCTTCGTGACCTCGGCGACAAAGGATTCCTGCGCCTGACCACTACGCTCGACAAACTTCCCGCCGAGTTTCGACGCACATTGCCTGCCGGCTTCGACCCCAGCCAAGCACGTCTGAATGCATCGTGGAGCATCGGTAACAAGAACATCACCCTTGCGGCAGAGCTGCAGACACCAGAGCCTCTGCTCGGCGACGAGTTCCTTCGTCCCGTGAAAGGCAACCTCTCCGACCTTGCCCCTGCTCAGCCTTTCCTGAGCTTCTGCATCAATATCAGCGGCGAAAAGCTCATCGAGCTCATAAGGAAACAGCCTGAACTGAGAACCGCCCTTCTCGGATTGAACATGATGCTGGATGCCGACATGATGCTCGGTGCCATCGATGGAGACGTCAGCATCGTCGTCCCCACACTAAGCCTCGGAAAGCCCGATGTGCTCGTCACTGCGACACTGAAGGACACAGACTTCCTCCAGAATGCCAACGACTGGGACAAGGTTCGCAAACTGAGTTCCACCGACTTCGTGGCTTCCTATGAAGGCATCGACACCTACTTTGGCGTAAGAAACGGACTTCTGTACGTCACGACGAGCCAGGAGCTTGCAGAGTGCGCCTGCGAGAAGTCGTCTGCATCCATGCCTTTATTGAAGGGCAAACGGATGAGTGCTTTCATCAATGTCGGGCAAATCATCAAGGCATATCCTCCCCTCAGAATGGCACTTATCGCCATGCCGCAGCTCGGCGAAGCGTTGAATGCCATCGATGGCGTCGCTTTCTCTGCTGATACGCCGCAAAGCCTCGAAGTAAGCGTCACGACCGAAAAGCCCGTCAAGGACATCGTGAAGAATCTCAAAACACTCTTGAAAGGAAAATGAACAGCATTATGCTCTCGGGCACACTGCCCAACGTCTTCCTCGGAAGGACTGGCATCCAGAGTGACATCTGGCGGCAGCAGGTCACCTTCGAGAAGGGCAAAACCTACCTCATAGAAGCCGCCAGCGGAACGGGCAAAAGCTCGCTCCTGAGCTTCATCATCGGCTACAGGCACGACTTCGACGGCCGCATCCTCTTCGACGGCACGGACATCCGGAGATTCGGCACGGCCGAATGGACGAATCTCCGCCAGGAACACGTCAGCATCCTCTTTCAGGAACTGAGACTCTTTCCCGAACTTACGGCCATGGAGAACGTCGAGATAAAGAACAGCCTGACACGGTTCAAGGAAAGGAAAGAGATAGAACGGTGGTTCGAAGTCCTCGGCATAGGCGACAAGATGCATTCGCCCGTCCGGCAGATGAGCTTCGGCCAGCAGCAACGTGTCGCCATGATACGAGCCCTGGTGCAACCTTTCGACTTCCTCCTTGCCGACGAACCCATCTCGCATCTCGATGAAGCGAACTCCCAAGTCATGGCTTCCATCATGATGGAGGAAGCCCGTCGGCAGGGAGCAGGCATCGTCGTCACAAGCATCGGCAAGCACATGGACTTGCCCTACGACAAGACATTCCGACTCTGAAGACAGAAGACATAATTCATAATTACACCTTTTCACTTTTTAACCTTATAACCTCATAACCTTCAACCTTATAACCTTCAACCTTATAACCTTCAACCTTATAACCTTTAACCTTATAACCTTTAACCTCATAACCTTTAGCCTTTAACCTCATAACCTATAACCTTTAACCTTATAACCTTTAACCTTTTAACTTTTACATTTTGAGACTCGTTTGGAAACTTCTTCGCCGTCACATCAGCATCGGTCAGCTCCTGGGATTCTTCCTTGCCGGACTGCTGGGCATGACCATAGTCCTGCTCTCGCTGCAATTCTATCGTGATGTCCGTCCCATCTTCTCGGAGGAAGACGGCATCATACGTCCCGACTATCTTATCCTCAACAAGAAAGTGTCGTCGCTCGATGCCATCGGCCTCGGCTCGGCAGGCACCTTCTCCGAAAGGGAAATGAAGGAACTGGAGTCGCAGCCCTTCGCAAAGAGGGTGGGGGCTTTCACTGCCAGCAAATACAAGGTGAGTTGCAACATGGGCATCGATGGCATGGCGGCTTTCGGCACTGAGATGTTCTTCGAAAGCGTTCCCGATGCCTTCGTCGACGTCAACCTCCAGAAGTGGCACTTCAGCGAGGGCGACGACGTGGTGCCCATCATTTTGCCCAAGACCTACCTCGCCATCTACAACTTCGGCTTTGCCCAAAGCCAGAACCTGCCGAAGTTGTCGGAGAATGTGGTCGGCATGGTGGAGATGACCATCACCATGCGCGGCAACGGGCTGAGCGAAAGCATAAAGGGCCGCGTGACAGGCTTCTCGTCGCGCCTCAACACAATCCTCGCCCCCGAGAGCTTCATCCGCTGGAGCAACCTTCGCTATGCCCCAGAAGCCGACACCACGCCATCGCGCATCATCCTCGAAGTCAGCAATCCGGCAGACGATTCCATCCTACATTATATAAATAATAAGGGCTACGAAATGGAGGAAGACAAGCTCGATGCAGGCCGCATGACCTTCTTCCTGCGCCTCGTGGCAGGCATCGTCATGCTTGTCGGCTTGCTCATCAGCTTGCTCAGCTTCTTCATCCTCATGCTTTCCATCTATCTGCTTGTTGAGAAGAACACCGAAAAGATGCGCACCCTGCTACTCATCGGCTACAGTCCCTCCCGCGTGGCTATGCCCTATCAGTTGCTCACCATCGGCCTGAATGCGGCCGTGCTGTTGCTCGCGCTCGGTTTGCTGTGCCTTGTCCGCTCGCTCTATATGCAGAGACTCCGGACAGTCTTCCCCGATGTCGGCGGAGAGAGCATCCTTCCGGCCTTGCTGTTCGGCCTTGCACTCTTCGTCGCAGTCAGCTTGGCCAATGCCCTCATTATCCGTCGCCGCATCAACACAATATGGAAAGGTTAAACCTCAAACCTCATAACCTAAACCCTAAAACCTCATAACCTTATAACCTAAAACCTCATAACCTTATAACCTCAAACCTCATAACCTCAACCCTCATAACCACATAACCTCATAAAGTGGAAGAACTGAAGAAACTCTACAAGAATGCAACGGGACGCGATGTGGCGAGCATCGAAGACGTAGCAGCCGCTGGCAGCAACAGAAAATACTTTCGTCTGAAAGGCACGGATGGCAGTACACTCATCGGTGCCGTTGGGACAAGTAGCGACGAGAATCATGCCTTCTGCTACCTTGCCCGTCATTTTGCGGAAAAGGGCTTGCCCGTGCCAAAAGTCGTGGCTGAGAGCGCAGACGGCTTGCGATACCTGCAGAGCGACCTTGGTCGTCAGTCGCTCTTCGATGCCCTTAAAAGTGGACGCGAAGCAGGCGGGCACTACAATGCCCATGAGTGCGAACTGCTACGGCGAACCATTGCCGCCCTTCCCTCCTTGCAGATTCTCGGAGCGCAAGGTCTCGATTTCTCTCAATGCTATCCTCAAGAAGCTCTCGACGAGACGAATGTCCTCTTCGACCTCAACTATTTCAAATATTGCTTCTTGAAAGCCACCGGCATCGACTTCCACGAACTGAAACTCGAAGAATCGTTCCGGCAGATGGCCCGAGACATCGTCAGCATCCCTGGCCGAGCCTTCATGTACCGCGACTTCCAGGCACGCAACGTCATGCTCGATGCGCAGGGCAATCCCTCTTTCATCGACTTCCAAGGCGGCAGGCGAGGCCCCGTACAGTACGACGTTGCCAGCTTCCTATGGCAAGCCTCTGCACGCTATCCCAAGGCTTTGCGGGAGGAACTCATCAGGGTCTATCTCGACAGCCTCAGGCAATATCAGGAAATCGACGAGCTGCAATTCCGCCAAGGCCTGCAGCTTTGCATCCTCTTCCGCTTGCTTCAGGTGCTCGGCGCATACGGTTTCCGTGGATACTTTGAGCGCAAGAAACATTTCCTCGACAGCATTCCGCCTGCCATCCAAAGCCTTCGCGAACTGCTTGCCGAGGGTGGATGTCCCTATCCTTATCTTAATGAGGTGCTGACGACGCTTGCAAACAGCCCCCTCCCCGCTCCCCCTTTGGGGGAGGGCCACAGTCCCGCTGAGAAGGAAACTGGAGTCAGAGGCAATGAAGCACTCCCCCAAAGGGGGAGCGGGGAGGGGGCTGTGGGAAGCGGAGAAGGGCTCGACTGGAGTCGTGCAGGCGGAACGCTCAGAGTCCGTGTCTTTAGCTTTTCTTATAAGAAGGGTATTCCCGAAGACACGAGCGGCAACGGCGGAGGATACGTTTTCGACTGCCGCAGCACGCACAACCCTGGACGATATGAGCCTTACAAAAAGCTGACAGGCCTTGACGAACCCGTCGTCCGCTTCCTTGAAGATGACGGCGAAATCCTCACCTTTCTCGAAAGTGTCTACAGTCTTGCCGATGCCCACGTCCGCCGTTATCTGCAACGAGGCTTCACGGATCTCATGTTCTGCTTTGGCTGTACGGGCGGACAGCACAGAAGTGTATATAGCGCACAACACCTGGCCGAGCATCTCAACAGGAAATTCGGCATAGAAGTCCACATCTGTCACCGCGAACAGGGCATCGAGCAGGTGCTTCCTGCGCGCCGTGCCATGATCTTTGCCGCAGGCCTCGGCACGAGGCTCAAGCCCCTCACGGACACCATGCCCAAGGCTCTCGTCCCCGTGGCAGGCAAACCTCTGCTCCAGCATCAGCTTGAGAAGTTGAAGGCAGCAGGCTTCACCGATGTAGTCATCAACGTTCACCATTTTGCCGACATGATTGAGGACTGGTGCCAACAGCATCCCATGCCGATGCGCATCCTCTTCAGCGACGAGCGTAAGGAATTGCTGGAGACAGGAGGTGGCATCAAACATGCCGAGCCGCTCCTTCGCGATGCCCAGGACGGTTTCCTCATCCACAATGTCGACATCCTCTCCAATGCCGACCTGTGCGCCTTCAGCGAGGCGGCAAGGGGAAAGGCGGCCATGCTGCTCGTCAGTGAGCGCACAACCCAGCGCTATCTTCTCTTCGACGACACGATGCGGCTTGTGGGATGGACAAACATTCAGACGGGCGAGGTGCGCAGTCCCTATCCAAACCTCGACCCTCAGCGCTGCCACAAGTACGCCTTTGCCGGCATCCACTACATGTCTCCCCGCCTCTTTGCCTATTTCCCCGACTTCCCGGAGCGTTTCAGTATCATAGACTTCTACTTGAAAGTCTGTGACCGCGAAGCTATCTATGGCCACCTGCAGCCCGGCCTTCGACTGCTCGACGTGGGCAAACTCGACTCGCTGGCCGAGGCTGAAGCCTTCGCAGCCGAGGTGGAGTGAGCAGAAGGGAAGGGAATCCTCACTTACGAAGCACATAAAACGACACGATATGAAGAAGTTGATTGCTTGCTTGTTTACGGCGATATGCGCGCTGACGGCTTTGGCTCAGACAACATGGATGAACCCTTTGGAGCAAGGCGCGAACATCATCCACGGTCGATGGTGGAACGATGAGCTGAAGGACGGTTTCCATCGCCTGACACCCAGAGCCGAGACTGTGGTACGCCCTGCCGTTTGGCGCCTATCCTGCCAGTCTGCCGGACTATCCGTCTGCTTCCATACCAACGCGCCGAGCGTGAAGGTGCGCTACAAAGTGAAGGGCGGGCTCAATATGTTCCACATGCCCACCACAGGCGTGTCGGGTGTCGACCTCTACGCCACGGATGCCGAGGGCACAATGCGTTGGTGCGCAAGCAGATTCAACCTTTCCTTCAAGGATACCATCAGGTATGAATTCAAGGATATCACTTACTTTACCGGCGAAGAGCGCGGCTACGACTTCGAACTCTTCCTGCCTCTCTACAACGAGGTGACGTGGATGGAAATCGGTGTGCCCGAGGGTCGTGAGCTTCGCTTCATTCCTGCCTCGGAGGAAAAGCCCGTCGTGGTCTATGGAACGTCGATTGCCCAGGGTGCCTGCGCCTCGCGGACAGGCATGGCATGGACTAACATTGTGCACCGCGAGTCGGGCCTTCCTGTCATCAACCTTGGCTTCTCCGGAAACGGACAACTGGAGTCTGAGATGTTCGCCTTCCTTGCGGAGATTGACGCAAAGCTCTTTGTCATCGACTGTCTGCCGAACATGGCAACCGAACGCACCGAACTTATCTACGACCGCCTGCTCCAAGGCGTCGGAATCCTGCGGAAGAAGACCGATGCCCCCATTCTTCTGGTGGAACATAACTATGCCAATGGCGTCAGTTCGCAGCAGGCTGTCGATTGGTACAGCGGCTCGAACAGCGAACAGCAGCGTGCCTTCAAAGCCCTGAAGGAGCAGGGCGTGAAGAACATCTACTATCTGAGTCACGACGAACTGGGCTTCACTCAGGACTCCATGGTGGAGGGTCTGCATCCCAACGACCTTGGTATGCGGCAATATGCCGACGCCTATCTCCGGAAATTGCGCGAGCTGTTTCCAACAACCCAGCATTGAACCTATATTTTATCAGTAAGCAATATGAAATATCCCTGTGAGAATTGCAAGCTTCGCGCTCAGTATGACAAGAATCCTCGTTCGCTCGTCGGCCGCTTTTGGCGTTGGCAAATCAATTTTTGCCCAAGCTGGCGCGGCTATTTCAAGTCGCTTCCTGCCGAGAAACAGGAAGAATTGCGCCGCAAATACGACTTCTGGAAGTATTGAAGGCCCTTGGCTGTGAGGCCACATCGTTCATAATCAGCCACATCGGTCGCTTCCGGCCGACAATCATCCCCTTTCCTTTCCGTTCCGCACGGCACGCCCTTCGCGCCGTGCGATATTCGTTGTTGCCCGACTCTCTACAAGATGCCGGCCAACACCCTGTAGAGTTTTGATTGCAGGGTCATGACCATGCAATTGCAGCATCATGAACCTGCAATTGCACGGTCATGATGCTGCAATGAACATGGCATAGGGTGTTTGAAAAGACCCAAGCCTGAGCCGTGCGAAAGGGCACGGGCCGAGAGCCGAAACAGGCTATTGCGCAAAGAAGGCAGCCACGGAGTGAAGGCAGATGGGGCCGCGGCTGTCGGTGATGTTGATGCGCAGTCGTTTGGTGCTCACCGTTGGGAAGCGGAGCAGACGCTTGTGGCCGATGGTCGTCGTGGCCTCGCCCGATTCGATGGGACGCCAGTCCTTCCCGTCGTGATACTCAACGCTGAATGCCTTCACGCGCTGTCCCAGCCGGATGTACTCGCAGAGCATCAGTCGGTTGAGGCGTTGCGTGCGCGGCAGAGAGATGTCCAGCGTGGCCGTATTTGTGCCGTCGGGCGTGGCCCAATAGCTGTCGGCGTTGCCGTCCGTCAAGTTGCCTGGCACGAAGGTACGACCGCCCTTCACCTTTTCACCTTTTACCCTTTTCACCTCTTCTCTTGTGGCCGACGCCTTTACCTTAGCGCCTCGCAAGAGGTCGTGGCTCAGCTCGCGGACAATCTGTTTGTGGAAATCCACTGCATGAGCCGAGTCGATGGGATGGATGAGGCCTTCGCGGTCGACAGGAAAGTTGAGCAGGAGGTTGGCATTTCGCCCTACGGACTTGTAATAAAGGTCAACGAGATGCTCCACAGACTTTACCTTTTCGTCCTCTTTTTCATGGTAGAACCAGCCGGGACGGATGGAGACGTCGCACTCAGCGGCAATCCATTTGTCGCCATCAGCATGGCCGCTCGTCAGCTCTTGGTATTTGCTGTAGCCAGGATAGACCTCCTTTTGCCGCAGGAACGCCCAGTTGGTTTCTCCGGCACGGCCGCCTTCGTTGCCCACCCATCTGCATCCTGGGCCGCCATCACTAAAGATGATGGCATCGGGTTGCAACTCCTCTACGCGTTTCCAGGCACGCGGATAGTCGTAGTACGTGCGGCGGTCAATCTGTCTTTTCTCTTTCCTTCCGCCGTACCATCCATCGCCTCCGTTGGCTCCGTCAAACCAGAATTCGAAGAGAGGGCCGTAGTTGGTGAGCAATTCCTCCAGCTGTGCGTGGAAATACTCCACATAGAGATGGGTGCCATAGAAGGCCTGATGGCGGTCCCAGGGCGAGAGATATAGGCCGAGCTTCAGTCCGTGTTTGCGGCAAGCCTCTGCCAACTCGCCCACAATGTCGCCCTTTCCGTCCTTATAGGGCGTGCCGAGGATGGAATAATCGGTGTACTTTGTCGGCCACAGGCAGAAGCCGTCGTGGTGCTTGGCCGTGAGGATGATGCCCTTCATGCCCGCCGCCTTGCAGACTCTGGCCCACTGTTCGCAGTCGAGTCGGGTAGGGTTGAAGGCCTCGAGGGGTGCGTCGCCGTAGCCCCACTCACGGTCGAGGAACGTGTTAGGCCCGAAGTGTATGAAGGCATAGGTCTCCATTTCGTGCCAAGCCAACTGCTGCGGTGAGGGCAACGGTGGGATGGGAGCAGGCTCGGTCTGTGCGCTGAGGCTCGATGCGGCCAGCATCGTGAGGGAAAGAAGGCAGTTCAGTTTGTTGTTCATGGATTTATGTTTTGAAGGTTTAACATAGGGTTTCTACATGAGGCTCTTGCAGAAAGCATCGTAGCTCTGTTCGAGCCTTGCCACCTCGAAAGGCTGCAGGCGGAGGGAGAACGTGCCCTTCAGCTCGTCGAGGCCAAAGCCGGCTTTGACAATGCTTGCCAGCGAGAAGCTCCGGCCCGTGCCCCGCTTCATCAGGAGGCGCGCCACCCCGAGCACCTCCCCACGGTCGTGTTCCACATAACGGAGTGAGCGAAGCAGCAGAAAGAGGCAGGGCAGCGTGTCGAACCGCACAAGATAGACCATCTGGTCGTGTCCCTTGTTGATGCCCATGACGTGGAAGAGTCTTTCCACCAGCACAGGGTCTTCGATGGAAGGGAGCAGAAGGAGCGTCACCTTCTGCCGCTCCGTCTCGTTGAACGAAGCAGCAAGTCGGGCAAAAGGCGCGTCGGAGAGCGAGGCCGTCCCCTGCTCCTGCCGCACGAGCAGCGTTTTCATCAGCGTGATGAGGAACGCCCTGCTGTCGTATTCAACCAAGGCTTCCGTCATTTCCCAAAAGACATTCGGGGGACAATCGCACAGCAATCGCTCGCCCAGAATGTAGCCTGCGGTGCGACGGTCGCTTTGTGAGAAGGCGCCAAGCTGCCGGACGAGCCCCGCCGCATCGTTCGCTTCCACGAAAGGCAGCAGGTTCTGCTCGACGGTACGGCTGTAGTGTCTGTCGGTCGACATACTGATATAGATGACAAATGACCTTGCAAAGTTACTAAAAACATGGCAAACGACAAAGAAAATCGCGTTTTCTTAGCTTCTAAGCACACTTTCCTCTTCCAACATTCCTCCGTTCATACTTTTTTTTGTACCTTTGCAGAAAATATATATCTATATTATTACAATGGACACACAGCTTATCAAAGATTGCGAAGCCAAGGCTCAGGCATGGCTCGACTCACCCTTCTATGACGAAGGGACTAAGGCGGAAATCAGAACGATGCTCTCCGACAGCGACAAGACAGCCCTCGTGGACGCTTTCTACCAGAACTTGGAGTTCGGAACGGGCGGCCTTCGCGGCATCATGGGTGCCGGTACGAACAGAATGAACAAGTATATCGTAGGTATGGCCACGCAAGGATTTGCCAACTACATTCTGAAGGCATTCCCGGGGAAGACGGGTCTCAGCGTCGTCGTAGGCCATGATTGCCGCAACAACGGACGGATGTTCGCTGAGACAGTGGCTAACATCTTCTCGGCCAACGGCATTAAGGTATATCTCTTCGAAAGTCTCCGCCCGACGCCCGAGGTTAGCTTTGCCATCCGACACCTTGGCGCCAAGGCAGGCGTGAATGTCACGGCAAGTCACAACCCCAAAGAGTACAACGGATACAAGGCTTACTGGGAGGACGGCGCACAGGTGCTTGCACCGCACGACACGGGTATCATCGACGAGGTGAACAAAGTTCGCATTGAGGACGTGAAGTTCCAGGGGAACCCTGACCTCATCGAGATTATCGGCGGTGAGATGGACTTCGATTACATGACGGCTGTGAAGGAAGCCATGATAGATCAGGACGTAATCCTTCGCCAGAAAGACCTCAACATTGTCTATAGTGCCATGCACGGCACGGGTCGCGTCATCGTACCCCTTTGCCTTCGCAGCTGGGGCTTCCAGAATATCCACGTAGTGCCCGAACAGATGGTGGTGGATGGCAACTTCCCGACGGTAGTAAGCCCCAACCCTGAGAACGCTGAGGCCATGACCCTCGGCATGAAGCTCGGTACAAAGTTGGGCGCAGACCTCGTCGTTGCCACAGATCCCGATGCCGACCGACTCGCTATCGTGTGTCGTGACAACAAAGGGGAGTGGACCATCATCAATGGCAACCAGACGTGTATGATGTTTTGCTACTACATTATTAAGAATAAGATAGCCCTCGGTCAGCTGAAGCCCACAGACTTCCTGGTCAAGACCATCGTGACGACGGAAGTCATCACGGAGATGGCCAGGAAGAACAACATTGAGTTGCGCGACTGCTACACGGGCTTCAAGTGGATAGCCCGAGAGATTGCCATCAGCGAGGGCAAGCAAAAATACATCGGAGGCGGCGAAGAGAGCTTTGGCTTCCTGCCCTTCGACAAGGTGCGCGACAAGGATGCGCCTGCCAGCATCTGCCTCATCTGCGAGATTGCTGCTTGGGCCCGCGACAATGGCATGACGCTCTACGACCTCCTCATGCAGATATATCTCGAATACGGCTTTAGCTATGAGCACACCATCAACGTGGTGAAACCCGGCAAGAGCGGTGCCGACGAGATAAAGGCCATGATGGAGGACTATCGCAACACGCCCATCACGGAGATTGCCGGCAGCAAAGTGGTGTTGGCGAAGGACTTCAAGACGCTCCAGGCACGCGACGGCAAGGGCAACGTCACGCCCATCGACATGCCGGCCACAAGCAATGTGCTGCAATACTTCTGCGAGGACGGCACGAAGGTAAGCGTCCGTCCCAGCGGAACCGAGCCGAAGATCAAGTTCTACCTTGAGGTGAAGGACACGATGCACTGCCCGGGTTGCTACGAAGGCTGCATGGAACGTGCCAAAGCCAAGGTGGAAGAGATAAAGAAGTCGATGCGTATATAATATGAAAAGCCCCCTCCCCGCTCCCCCTTTGGGGGAGTGCCACATTCCCGCGCCCTCGCCGCTCCAAAGCACCTCCCAAAGCGGGAGCGGGGAGGGGGCTTTCCTTTTTTTCCTCTTTTGCCAGGGGGATCTCCTTCTCACCAGTGAGGGGAAGATTCCCTTTGCGACCAAACCTCCCATAGAGCTGAAGCCTTGGGAGGTGGTCACGAAGATAAAATGCCCCCTCCCTGCTCCCCCTTTGGGGGAGTGCTCCAGTCCCGATGAACGAGGAGGCTGCGGCAATGAGGCACTCCCCAAAAAGGAGAGCGGGGTGGGGGCTGTTGTCGGCCTGCTCTCATCGCCTGTCACGGACAGGCCCGACCTGCAGATGGTGCCGCTGCGGAAGACGTTCCATATCCTGTCGCCCAGCGACTATCAGCTTGCAGGAAAGTGCGCCGAGCTGGTTTATTTTCACCAAAACAACAAATTCTGCGGTGTCTGCGGCGGACAGATGCGCTGGCATACGGAGATCAGCAAGCAGTGTCAGGAGTGCGGCAAAGAGCTTTGGCCGAGCCTCGCCACTGCCATTATCGTCCGCATCAAGCGCGATGACGAGATACTCATGGTCCATGCCCACAACTTCCGCGACCGTCACTACGGCCTGGTGGCTGGCTTTGTGGAGACAGGCGAGACGCTCGAGGAGTGCGTCCGACGCGAAGTCTGGGAGGAGACAAGGCTTCGCATCCACAACATCCGCTACTTTGCCTCGCAGCCCTGGCCCTATCCGAGCGGACTGATGGTGGGTTTCACGGCCGATTACCTTTCGGGCGAGATAGAATTGCAGCGGTCGGAGCTGAGCGACGGCGGCTGGTACTCGAGGGACAACCTTCCTTATCTGCCTGACCCTTCGTCCATTGCCTATCGCCTCATCATGGATTGGGTGAACAACTGAAGGCGATGGCGAGCCTAATTCTCAGCGCCGACATCTCCCGCCGAACTCGTTGAATCGAATCCATCCCTGCCGTGCTTCTCAGAACGGTACAGGGTTCTGTTTGCATGGTCATGACCGTGCAATTGCAACATCATGACCATGCAATTGCAGCATCATGACCATGCAAAGAACATCGCCTGCCGCGTTTGCAGACAGCGTGTGCCGAACGAGCGTTAACGATGTGCCGGACGAGGCATCGAGGCCGTCGGTCAGAGTGTTTTTTCAACACGAAACGGGTCGGTTTGGCACAAAATCAGGCAGTTCATGGCATTTCCCTGCGGAAAAATTTGCAGCATTGAGGAAAAAGTCGTACCTTTGCAGCCGCTAAAAGTATTAACCCGCCCCTTATCAGCCTCGCACGGAGGAACGGGGGCATAAACAAGAAACAAGAAATGAAAAAAGGTCTTCACCCCGAGAACTACCGCCCCGTGGTATTCAAGGACATGAGCAATGGCGACTGCTTCCTGAGTCGTTCCACCGCAAAGACAAGCGAAACCATCGAATTTGAAGGCGAGACTTATCCTCTCTTCAAGCTCGAAATCTCGAACACTTCTCACCCCTTCTACACGGGCAAGAGCAAGCTCGTCGACACCGCAGGTCGCGTCGACAAGTTCATGAGCCGCTATGCTCGCATGAAGAAGTAAGAGCCCCCTCTAACTCCCCCTTTGGGGGAGAAAAAGGCAAAATGGATAAGAGAAGAATATCAAGGAGGTGCAGACGCATTTGGCTGTCTGCACCTCTTTTGTTCCTCTGCCTTGTGGCAGGATGTGGCGACGACGACACGGCTTCGCCCGGGCAGCAGGCCGCCAACACCAATGCCAACAAGACGCTCACACTGCCCCTCTACACCGAGCAGACCACGCCCGACGCCGTCAGAGCGCAGGCTCCGCACGGGCTCGAGGTGCCCTCTCTCTCCACAGGGACAGCCAATGCCTTCATCCTCCACTCGCTCCCCGACGGCACCATCAACTACTCCATCGGCTACAACACCTTGCTCAAGGCCAGTTGCTGGACAGCCTTCAAGTGGTACAGCGGCTTCTCGTCGAACAACAAGGGCTGGAATCGCAACCGATGGCGGCAGGGCGAGAGCTTCAATGGCTATGGCGGTACGGGCGATCCCTTTCAGCCCGATCCGCTTTTGCCAGCCGATGTGCGCCTCACCTCTGCGGACTATGACGACTGGGGCTACCAGCGTGGACACATGCTCGGCAGCGCCGATCGGCTGAACTCCAAGGAGGCCAACGGACAAACCTTCTACCTGAGCAACATCATGCCCCAGCTCAAGGACTTCAACGAGCATGGCATCTGATGGAACCTCGAAAGCTTCCTGCGCAATACCTACGACCAGTCCTCATTCCGCGACACCCTTTATGTCGTAAAGGGAGGCACCATCTCCGAAGGGAACTACACAAGAAGAGGCTCAGGCAGTCAGCTTGTCTGCCCAAAGTACTTCTTTATGGCCATACTCTCGTTCGCCAAGAAGTATGCCAAAACGAATGGCGGCTACTCAGCCATCGCCTTCTGGATGGAACATAAAGGCAACTACGACGAGGTAAGCTCAAACTTCGCCGTCACCATCGACGAGCTTGAGCGCCGAACGGGCATCGACTTCTTCTGCAACCTGCCCGACGACATAGAGAACGCCGTGGAGAAAAGCTTCTACCTCTCCGACTGGAAACTGAAGACCCCCTGACTTCCTCCTAGGGGAACAGTAATGAACAAACAAAAACGATGAGATATCCACTGACAGCAGCATTATTTTTCCTCGCATCTCTTTCCCCTCTAAAGGCGGACGAAAAGATTGTTGTTCCGCAAAAAGAAGGGCAGGGAGCCATTATGCGCGACCTCTATGCCGAGGCACCCGACAGCATCTTTCCGCTCCTGACCAAGAACAACCGGCTCGACCAGATAGACTTCCGCGAGAACAACATGAAGGCTGAGGTGAAGAACCGCTTCGATCAGCCAAGCGAACTGCTCGTCCTCACCGACCGCTACCTGAAGCTCCAGCTCTCCGAACGTTGCCTTGTGGAGCTACGTCTGCGCTCCGACAGCACACTCTGCCTTGTCGAGACCTTTGCAGGCCCTGCCCCCGACAGCCGCATCCGCTGCTTCGACAAGAATTGGAACGCACTCCCTCTGACCATCGAACGCCCCGCTGTAGATGAATTTCTCTCGGCCGACGTCGACATCGACGCCCGCCTCGCCCTCCAAGCCCTGCCCCTCATCCAGGCATCGCTCTCGCCGGACGACGACAACGTCACCTTCGAGCTCCAAACCTCTGAGCTGACCAAGGAACAACGGAAAAGCGTGGAAGGCAAAACACGGAAGATAGTCAGGAAATAAGAAATGTTGATAATTAGAAAATAAGATATTTAGAAAACAGGAAAGGCGGACACTTCGTTTTTTATTCCTCTTTCTTCGTTCTTAATCCTTCAATTTTCATTCTCATTCTTTCATTTTCTCATTTTTCCCATCCTTTATTTTCCCAGCCATAGCAGCACCATGCTCAGCAGGACGAGGGCAAGGTCGATGGCTTTGCTCCGCAGGTTTTTCTCATGGAAGAGCATGGCTCCCAGCATGAAACTCACCACCACGCTGCCTCGGCGAACCATGCTTACGATGCTAATCATTGACCCTTCGAGCGAAAGGCTGTAGAAATAGACATAGTCGGCCACGCAGAGAAACACGCTGATGAGCGGGATGCTCCATCGCCACCTGAAGGGTGTGCTCTCCTTTCGCCTTGGCCACCATAGCAAAAGCAACATCGCAGCCATCATCAGGCACTGGTAGAAGTTGTACCAGCACTGCACGGTCAGCCTCGGCAGGCCCAGCCCTCCCTCCGAAGCCATCAGATATTTGTCGTAAAGCCCACTCACTGCTCCCAGAACGGCAGCCCCCACGATGCAAAGAATCCAGCGGTTGTGCTTGAAGTCAATGCCCTCCTTCCGTCCGCTGCGGCTCAGGAGGAAGAAACTCAAGATGGCTGTCAGCACACCGGCCCATTGCATTGTATTCAACCGCTCGCCAAAGATGAGTAACGCCCCGACGAGCACCATGACAGGCCGTGTGGCGTTGATGGGACCCACAAGCGTCAGCGGCAAATGCTTCATGCCAAAGTAGCCAAGAAGCCAGCTGCTCAGCACGATAACGGCCTTCAGCACGATGAATCGCTGCACTTCCCATCCTCCGAAGGGCGTGCAGAAAGCCATCGGAAGGAAGATGACGGAGCAGAACAACGTATTGAGGAAAAGGATGGGGACTACAGCGTTGTCGCGGAGCGAAAGCTTCTTCAGGGCATCATAGAAGCCAAGTAGGGCGGCACTCAAGAAGGCAAAGGCTAACCACATCGAGTCATTTACAATTTGACGATTTACAATTTACGATTTGTGGCACAGGGCTTCATATCTTATATCCACGAGGAAAAGGCCGCAGGCAGGGACGCTTTCGCCGGCTTGGCAGCGGTCTTTGGCCAGAACGATGCGGCGCACGTCGTCGACGGACAGCCTGCCACGGCCAACTTCCACAAGCGTTCCGACAATAGCCCTCACCATGTTGCGCAGGAAGCGGTTGGCCGTGATGGTGAAACGCCACCTGCCTTCTCCCACCTCGTCCCAGTGTGCTTCCATAAGGTCGCAGAGGTTCGTCTTGACGTCTGTGCCCATCTTCGAGAAGCTCGTGAAGTCCTTGTATTCGAGCAGTGCCTTGGCCGCCTCATTCATTGCCCCGAAGTCGAGATTGAAGGGGACTTGCCAGCTATAGGCCTGCATGAACGGGTCTTTGTGCGTGTGGATATAATAATGATAAGTGCGCGAAGTGGCAGAAAAGCGGGCGTGCATATCTTCCGGGACGGGGCGAATGTCCTGGACGGCAATGTCCCGAGGCAGAAGTTTGTTGAGCTTGTAGGTCAGATTGTTTGAGGCTATGAGGTCGTGAGGCCTTGGGTTCTGGAGGATTTGACTGTCCGATTGCCCATCAGTCCAGTCGAAGTGTGCCACCATCCTGCGTGCATGGACTCCGGTGTCTGTTCGTCCAGCTCCCACAACCTCTATGGGTTGACGAAGAAGCGTGGACAGTGCTTCCTGAAGGCACTGCTGTACGGTGTCGGCATTAGGTTGGATCTGCCAGCCATGGTAGCGCGTTCCGTCGTAAGAGAAGGTGATGAAGAATCTCATTGCCTGCCGCTTTTCATCTCGTTTTGTTCAATTGGACGCACCACAGCACGCCCCGACATCCCTAATCCCTAATCCAATAATCTCTAATCCTTAATCCTTTCCATCTTCTTCCTGCCGCCTTCGATGATAACTCCCCGCGTCCCGGCCGAAACCTTGATGCCGTCCAGACGATAAGTCCCCTGGGCAGGAGTCTGCATGGTGCGGATGACGGGCAGACAGGTCGGGTCGTCCCAGTCGCTCATCTGCACGTTGTCGATGTTGACGCGCTTGTTTCCGGTGTTCTCGCTCTCGAATTTGATGCGGATAGGTCCGTCGCGATTGATTTTGAAGCCGTAGCGTTTCATCTCTCCCACTTGGATTTGCGATGCAATCCTTGTCCAAGTCTCACCTCCGTCTGTGCTGAAGCTGACGGACATCTTGACGCCTGTGTCGCTACCATAGCTGCCTGCGTGGAACCAGAGGCTGTCGCAGCCGTTCACTTTGTCTGTGGTCATCATGACATGGGCAGGCGTTGTGATGGTGGAACCTGTTTTGACATAGCCTTTCATGCGGACGCATTTGCCGGTGATGGCATTTGGGTCGGCCGCAAGGAGAGCGTTGCTCAGCTCCCACGACGCGGCCGAACAGATGACTTCTGCTGCTGCGTAGGCGCCTTTGCTTCCCGTATCGAAGTCCTCGAAGAAGGATTTCGCAGCATCCACGTTGCAACTGAGGGAGATTACTTTGTCGTCCAGCCCTTCGGTGCTGACGATTACTTCGCCGGCGTAGTCGCCTTCGTCCGGAGCTCCTGCAAATCTGACGAGGAAGGACGGGTTCTGTCCGCTCACGGTCAGTTCTTCGGTCCAGACATCGCCGTCGGTGCTCAGCTCGAAGGGACTGCTTGTGCTGACGGAAGTCACGTACTTGGGAACTGCCAGCAAGGTGATGCCCACGGCGGACGGTGTGCTTGGGTTGCCGGGAGTGGCTGTGAAGGCGATGTCCTCGGTGCTGACTGCGAAGACGGGAGCAACGTCGGGCATCTCGACGGCGACTTCGTTGCTGTTCAGCGTCGTTCCGTCTTCCTCGGCAATGCTTACCTTATAATAATATACGGTGCTTGCCTGTACGTTCTTGACCTGATAGGTTGTGTCGGAGGTGGTGTAGGTGGCGAAGGCTTTGGGCGTGCCGTTGGCATCTTTGGTGTAGACGCTGAGAGTGTAGAGGGCACCGGGTTGGTAGTTCATCCAGTTGGCGTTGAAGCGCCTGCTGCTGACGGAGCAGACGACATCTGTGGCGGGATATGCCGGAATGCCGTCGATGAAGTCCACCCAGAGCGGTGTCTGTTGCACATAACCGCTGCCCGTGAGGGTGAGAAGGCCGATGTATCCTGCCTCCTCATCGGGCACGACGGTGACGATGACATCGGTGCCTTGGCTGATTTCATCTGCGCTGAGGGAGGTCTTGCTGAGGGTGAATCCGTTGCCCGAGACGGAGAGTTCTGCTCCGCCGTCCATTCCTCTGCCCCTGACTTGCAGTTTCCTTGAGAAGGGACGGGAGAGGGGATGGAGCCCGAAGTCTATTTCCTCGCTTGCGGCAGGCTCGAAGATTTCGGGGCCATGCTCTTCGCTTGCATAGAACTGTTCGTCGGCCTTGTCGCCCCAGATGTAGTGGCACAGTTCGGGGAAGTCCACGAAGGGATTGCGGTTGCCCTGTATCTCGCAGACGGCATCGCATCGCTGTTGCTCTATGATGTCTACGGGGTCTGCCTCGGCCCACTGTAGCATCAGGTTGTAAACCCACGGCCTCATGAGCAGTGGGCTGGCGGGGTCGACGGTGAGGAGCCCTTCGGTGGTGGTCCAGAGGGACGTCATGTGGCTGTAACAGGTAGCCATATAGAAGTAGGTACGAGCGAAGTCACCCTTCCATTGGTCTGCGGGTTCCCATGCCGTGATGAGGCTGTCGGGCCGGTAGCTGCTGCTTTTTCCCACCTTGGTGACGCCGTTTGTGTATGCCACGGTGCCGTCCACCACTCCGATGGGATTGTTGCTCTTGCGTCCGTTGGCTGAGGCGTCGGCCGGAAAGAGGTTGAAGAGGTCGCAGAAGGCATTGTTCCTCTCGTGTCCCCACCAGCTGTTTGCCCAGATGTGCTCTATGTTCATGCCGGCCACGGCGGTCATGTCGGTGTTGAAGCGCCGCAGGGTGTTGCTGTAGCGGTCGCGCACTTGCAGGTCGTCCATTTGGTCTGTCTGCCAGAATCCGCTCCATGTCTTGCCCACGCCGCCGCCGTAGCCGAGCACCGTGGCGGGCTGTATGAGGTCGTGGAGTGCTTCCTTGAGCCTTTGGCCTCGCAGACCTTCGGCTTTGCGGTAGTATTGTTCCTGTGCGGAGAGTGCGGCAGAGAGTGCTAAGAGCAGTGGCAGAATCTTTGACCTCATGTGCTTTGGCTTTATGCGGTGAATGTTATTTTTGCAGAATCATCCTTCCTCCTCGGATGACGAGTCCTTTTGTTCCGGCGGGAACGCGGCGGCCTGCCAGGTCGTAGGTGGGGGCGTTGTGTGCCTCGTCGTAGAAGGATGTGCCGTAGTCGTTGTCGTCTTCCTGTGCGAGGAGCGGCAGGGCATCGGTCATTTCCTGTGCCGTCACCTTGACGTTCTTGATTTCCCAGGCGTAGCAGGCAGTGCTGTTGGAGGTGTAGCGGAAGGCCAGTGTGACGTTAGGACGGCCGCATGCGCTGGCAAGGCTGATGTCTCCGGAGGAAACGAAGGTGGAGAAGCTGCTGCTCGAGGGGAGTGGCGGGAACTGGGCGTCGAGCTTCAGCCATGTGGCATCTTCGGGTACGCCGTCGTAGTCGTAGCTCACGAGCACCTGGAAGTAGGTGTCCTCCACGGAGGCTGTCTTGTTGTAGCCCGTGGCGTGCTCGAAGGTGAGCACAGCGTCCTGCATCATGGCGAGGTTGAGGCTGACCATGAGGTATTCGTCGGCTGTCTTTCCGTCGATGTTGTAGGCGTTGCCTACAGCTCCGTATTTGGTTGTGCTTGTCCAGACAATGCCTTCTTCTCCTTCGGCGGTGCGGACGAAGAAGGGATCTAAGCCGGATGTCATGGTGCAGTCCACGAGTGTGGCGAAGTCGGGGTTCGGCTCGTCGCCGCCGGAGCCGCCTCCGCCGGTGGTCGTGCCGTTCGTGTTGAAAGCATAGTCCACGCTGTCGCCCCAGACATATTCTGCGAGGTTGGGGAAATCGACGAAGGGGTTGCGGTTGCCCTGAATGCCATAGACGGCATCGTTGCGTGCCAGTTCTATTTCGTCCACGGGGTCTTGCCTCGACCACTCAAGCAGGAGTGTGTAGGCCCACTGCTGCATTGTGGGATAATCGTCCTTCTCGAGCATGTCGAGGCCGTTGGATGTCCAGGTGAGGTTGCTGTAGGTGGTGACCATATAGAAGTAGTCGCGGGCGAAGTCGCCCTTCCATTCGTCGGCAGGCTCCCAGAGGTTGGCTGTCTCGCCCGCCGAGGTTGGGCCGGTGCCCACCTTGGTGCAGCCGTTGGTTGTCTTGACGTTCGTCACCTTTCCCATGGCGTAGTTGCTCTTCGAGGAGTTGATTGTCTGCTCGCAGGGCATGAGGTTGAAGAGGTCCTTGTAGGCGTTGTTGTTTGCACCTCCCCACCAGCTTTTGGGGAAGGAGTGCTCGATGTTCATTCCGCTCACTGCGCTGGCCGAGTGTTCGCTGGCCGATGCCGGGAAATAGCGTTTGTCGTAGCTGTATCGGTCGATGACTTGTCCGTCGGGCATACGGTCTGTGGTGTAGAATCCTGTCCATGTGTGGCCTGCACCGCTGCCGTAGGTGAGGAGCGTCTCGGGCTGAATGATGGCATGGAGCGCTGCCTTCAGTGCGGCTTTCTTCTTTCCGTTGGCGGCATCGTAGTAGCCTTCTGGGATGCCGGCCAGGGCATAGAAGGGAATGAGGAGGGTGAGGAGTAGGAGAGAGGTATCTCTTTTCATCGGTTTGTTTGTTGAAGGTTAGTTGATTTTGCCTGCAAAGGTACGACAATAAATTAAGAATGAAAAATGAAAAAATGAAAAAATGAATGGAGAATGGTCGAATGATGAATCAAAGCTCGAAAAAGGACAAAGCAGAGGACTGAAAACCGGAAATGCAGGGTCGCGCCGTGGCGCGTCGGAAAAGAAGTCGTGCGGCGATGGCAAACGCAGGCAGCGGCGATGTCAGACGCAGCGTGCGGCGATGGCAAACGCAGGCAGCGGCGATGGCAAACGCAGGGTGCAGGGTTTTCAGCCCTCGCGCGCGTATATAATATATAATGTAAGTGCATCGGCGCTTTCCGACGCGAAGGATTATGTGTGGCGGGATTGCAAATCCCTATATGCAGAACGTGCGGATTTCAAATCCGCGCGAACATTTTCCCATGTTCGCATGGCGGACGTGCCACGGCACGTCCCTACATTCAGGATAAATCATGCATTAACCTCCCATTCCCAACGCTCGGATTTCGCCTTTCTGCCTTTCTCCCTTCATTTTTTCATTCTTTCATTTTTCATTTTTAATATATTGTCGTACCTTTGCCGACGGCTAACGTTTGGCACAACATTTGTAGAACTTAATAGGACAAGACAAGGTAAGATATGACTACAAACTTCTCGCCCGACACGATGGGCATACTGAATTTCAGCAAGGAAGAAGCGAGCCGACTGCATTGCGGCAGTGTCTCGCCCCTCCACTTGCTGCTCGGCATCATCCGTCAGACTGACAATAAGGCCACTCAGCTCTTGGCATATTATCTGCCAGACGGCATCACGTCGCTCAAAAGCCAGCTCGAGATGACGGCAAGGCAACACCAAGTGCTCATCTCTCCCACGCCTGCCGACATGAACTTCGACTCGCAGGCCAACCGCGTCATGCGCCTCTGCCAGCTCGAGGCAAGCCTGATGCGCTCGGAAAGCATTGAGCCCATCCACGTCCTGCTCGCTATCCTCAAGGCCGGCGACAACGAGGCAAGCGAGATTCTCAGCCGCCTCGACATCACATACGAGAAGGTGCAGGCTCCTGCCGACGGCGCCAACTTCAAGAACCAAGCGCCCAGCAACGACGATGACGACGACGATGACGACGACTTCGAACCCGTCTCGGCCGGACTCGAAGGCAATGTCATCTCCATGAAGCAGAAGAAACAGGAGTCCGGCACGCCGGCTCTCGACAACTTCGGCACGGACCTCACCCAGATGGCTGCTCAGGACCTGCTCGACCCCGTCGTGGGACGCGAGAAAGAGGTGGAGCGTGTCTGCCAGATTCTCAACCGACGGAAGAAGAACAATCCCATCCTTCTCGGCGAACCGGGCGTGGGGAAGAGTGCCATCGTGGAGGGTTTGGCGCAACGCATTGTGCAGCACAAGGTGAGCCGCACGCTTTGGGACAAGCGCATCATCTCGCTCGACCTGGCAAGCGTGGTGGCCGGGACAAAGTATCGCGGACAGTTCGAGGAGCGCCTGCGCTGCATCATCAAGGAACTCCAGCAGAATCCCGACGTCATCGTCTTCATCGACGAGATTCACACGCTCGTGGGCGCCGGAAATGCAGCAGGCTCCATGGACGCAGCCAACATGCTCAAGCCGGCACTGAGCAGAGGTGAGTTCCAATGCATCGGGGCTACCACGCTCGACGAGTTCCGCAAGACCATTGAGAAAGACGGTGCGCTCGACCGCCGCTTTCAGAAGGTACAGGTGGCCCCGCCATCGGCCGAGGAAACCCTCCAGATTCTCCAGAACCTCAAAGAACGCTACGAGAAACATCACAACGCCCGATACACCGACGAGGCGCTCCAGGCGATCGTCAGGATGACGGGTCGCTACATCACCGACCGCAGCTTCCCCGACAAAGCCATCGACGTCCTCGACGAGGCAGGAAGCCGTATGCGCATACAGAACTTCCCCGTTTCGGAGGAAATCATCGACCTTGAGAAACGCATCGAAGAGCTCGACCAGAAGAAACTCGAGGCTGCCAGGAAACAAGACTTCGAGCTTGCTGCCGACCTGCGCGACCAGTGCTCCAGAATGCAGCAGCAACTCGAGGAAGCCAAGCGCGATTGGGAGAAAACCATCAGCGAGAGCGAGCGGAGCCTCGTGGACGAAATGGTCGTGGCCGACGTCATCAGCACCATGACCGGCATCCCTGTGCAAAGAATCGGCGAGGAAGAAAACGCGCGTCTGCGTCGTCTCACCGAGACACTCCAGCAGAAAGTCATCGGGCAGGACGAGGCTGTGGCTGCCGTGGCAAGAGCCATCCAGCGCAGCCGCGTGGGACTCAAGGACCCGCAGAAGCCCATTGGCACGTTCCTCTTCGTCGGTCCCACGGGCGTCGGCAAGACTTATCTCGCCAAGTGCCTCGCCGAAGAACTTTTCGGCAAGGCTGATGCCATCATACGCATCGACATGAGCGAATACATGGAGAAGCATACGGTGAGCAGGATGGTGGGTGCGCCCCCGGGATATGTTGGCTACGACGAGGGCGGACAGCTCACCGAACAGGTTCGGCGCAAGCCTTATTCCATTGTCCTTCTCGACGAAATCGAAAAGGCACACAGCGATGTCTTCAACCTCTTACTGCAAGTGATGGACGAAGGTCGCCTCACCGACGGAAACGGCAACACCATCGACTTCCGCAACACCGTCATCATCATGACAAGCAACTGCGGAACGAAGCAGATACGCGACTTCGGCAGCGGCATCGGCTTCCAGAACCAGAGCGACAGCAAGCAGGAAAAGAAGCAGAACCGAAGCATTGTGAAGAAAGCCATCGAGAAACAATTCGCTCCGGAGTTCATCAATCGCCTGGACAACATCGTCTATTTCGACCATCTCATGCCCGAAGACCTCCAGCGCATCGTCGATATCGAGCTCAAGCCGCTGCTCGCCCGCATCAAGGAAATGGGCCACGAGCTTGAAGTCACGCCCGAAGCACGCGAACTCCTCGGCACGAAGGGCTACGACATACAGTTCGGCGCCCGACCGCTGAAGCGTGCCATCCAAGACCTCATCGAGGACCCGCTTTGCGAACTGCTCATGGAGCACCCCGAACAGGGAATGCGACTAAGGGCAGAAGTGGACAATGAAAACAAGGTTTTAATTATTACAAAATAAGAGACATGAAACAAGGAAACATCGGGGTTACAACCGAGAACATCTTCCCCGTCATCAAAAAGTTCCTCTATAGCGACCACGAAATTTTCATCCGCGAAATCGTCAGCAATGCCGTCGATGCCACGCAGAAACTCAAGACCCTCGCCGGAAAGGGCGACTTCAAGGGCGAGATGGGCGACCTGAAGGTATGGGTCAAGGTCGACAAGGATGCCAAGACCATCACCGTGAGCGACCACGGCATCGGCATGACCGCCGACGAAATCGACAAGTACATCAACCAGATAGCTTTCTCCGGAGCCAACGACTTCCTCGACAAATATAAGGACGAGGCCAACGCCATCATCGGACACTTCGGCCTCGGCTTCTACTCATCCTTCATGGTGAGCAAGCAAGTCGACATCATCACGAAGAGCTATCAGGACGCTCCTGCCGTGAAGTGGACGTGCGACGGCAGTCCGAGCTTCACCATCGAGGAGACAGAAAAGGCCGAAAGAGGCACCGACATCGTGATGCACATCGACGACGACTGCCTCGAGTTCCTCGAAAAGGACAAGGTGGAAGGCCTGCTCCGCAAGTATTGCCACTTCCTGCCAGTGCCCGTCTGCTTCGGAAAGAAGACCGAGTGGAAGGATGGCAAGCAAGTGGACACCGACGAGGATAACATAATAAATAATGTAGAGCCGCTGTGGACGAAGAAGCCTGCCGACCTCAAGGACGAGGACTACAAAGAGTTCTACCGCCACCTCTTCCCCATGGCCGACGAGCCGCTCTTCTGGATTCACCTCAACGTGGACTATCCCTTCAACCTCACCGGCATCCTCTATTTCCCGAAGATAAAGAACAACCTCGACATCCAGCGAAACAAGATTCAGCTCTACTGCAATCAGGTGTTCGTGACCGATGCCGTCGAGGGCATCGTGCCCGAGTTCCTGACGCTCCTCCACGGCGTCATCGACTCGCCCGACATCCCTTTGAACGTCAGCAGAAGCTACCTCCAGAGCGATGCCAACGTCAAGAAGATCAGTTCCTACATCACCAAGAAGGTGAACGACCGCCTCGCATCCATCTTCAAGACGGAGCGCGAGGAGTTCGAGAAGAAATGGGACGACATAAAGATTTTCATCCACTACGGATTGCTCACCGAAGAAGACTACTTCGACAAAGCCAAAGCCTACTTCCTGCTCAAGGATACCGAGGGCAAGCACTACACGCTCGACGAGTATCAAGCGCTCATCAAGGACCAGCAGACGAACAAGGACGGACAGCTCGTCTTCCTCTACGCCAACGACCCCGATGCACAGTACACCTACATCGATGCTGCCAAGCAGAAGGGCTACAACGTCCTCCTCATGGACGGACAGCTCGATGCGCCGCTCGTAGGCCTGCTCGAGAGGAAACTCGAGAAGACTTCCTTTACAAGAGTCGACGCCGACGTCATCGACCGCCTCATCCAGAAGGAAGAGACCAAGCGCGAGAAGCTCGACGCCGAACGCTCCGACAAGCTCTCTATAGTATTCCGTAGCGGAGCACCCAAGACGGAGAAGGTCGACTTCAACGTCGAGGCACAGGCACTTGGCGAAGACAGTCTGCCCGTCATGATGACGCAGAGCGAGTACATGCGCCGCATGAAGGAGATGGCACGCCTGCAGCCAGGCATGGCCTTCTACGGCGAGATGCCCGACATGTACAACATCGTGCTCAACACCGATTCGCCGCTCATCAAGGCAGTCCTCGAGGATATGGAATCGCAGACCTCCGAAGCCCTCAAACCCATCGAGGCCGAGCTGCGAGGGCTCAATGCCCGCCAGGCAGTGCTACGGCAGGAACAGGACGGGAAGAAACCCGAGGAGATAACCCAAGAGGAAAAAGACGACCTGAAGAAGTGCGGCGAGGACATCCGTGCCGAACAGCAGAAGCGCGACGACGTGCTGAAAGGCTATGCCGAGGGCAACGACCGCGTTCATCAGCTCATCGACCTCGCCCTGCTTCAGAACGGCCTGCTCAAAGGCGAAGCTCTCACCCGCTTCGTCAAGCGCAGCGTCGAGATGATAAAATGAAGAAACGATAAAATGAAGAAATGAAGGCATCCACCCTGTAGGGACGCGCCGTGGCGCGTCCGTAGGTTAAAAAACCGGAAAAGCCGAAGGCGGGTCTTTATGACTCGCCTTCGACGTAGTTCTCCATATAGAGCCGCTCGCCGTCGAAGACGGCATAGGTGAACTCCGAAATCCAGTCGCCGAGGATGAGCAGGCGCGTCTGTCGGCTCAGGGCAAGGTCGAGCTCGATGTGCCGGTGGCCGAAGATGAAGTAGTTGACGTCCGGGTGCCCCGACAGGTACTGCTTGGCAAAGCAGACCAGCGGCTCGTCTGCCTCGCCCTGATATGGCAGCTCGGGACGGGTGCCGCCGTCTTTGGTGTGCTTAAGGCGGCTGCGCTTGGCCCAATTCTGTCCGAAAGGCATGCCGATGGCAGGATGAAGCCAGCGGAATGCCCATTGACATATTTTATTATGGAATATGCCGCGCAGCAGACCGAACTTCCAGTCGCGGTCGCCGAGGCCGTCGCCGTGGGCAAGGAAGAAGGTCTTGTCGGCTATCTCGGTGGTGAGCGGTCCTCGGTGGAGCGTCACGCCGCATTCCTTCTCCAGATAGTCGAGGCACCAGATGTCGTGGTTGCCCGTGAAGTAGTGCACCTCGATGCCCATATCGGTCAGTTCGCTTATCTTGCCCAGGAAGCGCGTGAAGCCTTTCGGCACGACCGTCTGATACTCGAACCAGAAGTCGAACATGTCGCCGAGCATGTAGATGGCTTCGGCCGTCGGCTTTATCTCGTCGAGGAAGCGTACGAGTCGCCGTTCCTGCATCCGTCGGTGTGGCACGGCGAGGCTGCCCATGTGGGCATCGCTGATGAAGTAGATGTTCTTCATTAAAAGGTTAAAAAGTTAAAAGGTTAAAAAGTTAAAAGGTTAAAAAGTTAAAAGGTTAAAAAGTTAAAAGGTTAAAGTAAACGAGTTGACGAGTAAACAAGTAAACGAGTTGGTTGAAGAAGGAAACAACTCGTTTACTTACAAACAACTCGTTTACTCGTCAACTCGTCAACTTGTCAACTTCCTTCACATCATTCCAAGTTCCATTTTTGCTTCTTCGCTCATGAGGTCCTTGTCCCATTCGGGTTCGAAGACGAGGTTGACCTGCACGTGCCCGATGCCTGTGATGCCTTCGAGCTTCTGCCTGACGTCCTCCACGATGAAGTCGGCTGCCGGGCAGTTGGGGGCTGTGAGGGTCATGTCGACGGCAAGTTCTCTTCCGTCGTCGCTCAGCTCGATGCGGTAGATGAGTCCGAGGTCGTAGATGTTGACAGGTATCTCGGGGTCGAAGACGGTCTTGAGGACCTCCACGACGCGCTCTTGCAGTTGCTGTCTGTCTGCTTGCTGTGTTGTTTCAGAGTTTTCCATTTTCCATATAGCTATAGTAGTCGTTGGCAGCAAAGATGACGTGGTCGACGAAACGTATGCCGACGGCTTTGCATGCTGCGGCCGCTTTCTGCGTGAGATTGTCGTCGTCGCGGCTTGGCTGCTTGCGTCCGCTCGGATGGTTGTGGCAGAGCACGATGCATGTGGCCTGTCCGAGCAGCGCGTGCCGAAGCATCTCGCGCACGTCGACGGATGCACCTGCGATGCCTCCTCTGCTGAGGAGCACCGAGCCCTTCACGCTCATGCCCTGGTCGAGGAGCAGCAGGTGGCATTCTTCTACGGTGAGGTCTTGCATGACGGGACGGAAGTAGGCATAGATGTCTGCCGAGCTTCTGATGTGCATCCGCTTGGGTTGTTCTTCCTTGAGGCGCTGGTTGGCGAGTTGGCAGGCAGCCACGATGGTGACGGCTTTTGCCTCGCCGATGCCCTTATAGCGCATGAGTTCCTGCACGGAAGCCTTGCCCAGCTGCATGAGGCTGTCGCCGTGGTCGGCAAGTATGGTGCGCATGACGTCGACTGCCGACTCGCCCTGCACGCCGCTTCCTATCAGGATGGCGAGCAGCTCGGCTTTGCTCAGCGCGCCTGCTCCGCTGGCAAGCAAGCGTTCGCGCGGTCGGTCTTCGATGGCCCAGTCCTTGATGCTTTTCACCTTTTGTATTTACGATTTGACTATTTACTATTTACTATTTATTTACGATTTGACAATTTGACGATTTGGATTGTCCAATTGTAAATTGTTCAATTGTCCAATTATTTAACCTTTTAACTTTTCAACTTTTTAACTTTTTAATTTTTTAACCTTATTTATAGAAGTTGTCCTTGAAGGCTTGGAGTTCTTCATTCCTGCCCATCACGCACCTTAGCCACCATGCTCGCAGGAAGCCTGTGCCGTAGCCGACGAGCTGGATGAAGCTTGCCCAGACGGAGAGGAGGCCGATGCGGGCGCTCCCATTCCGGATGGCGCTGTCGATGAAGACGACAACCGAGAAGAGCAGCAGCGGCAGCAGAGACAAGAGCATCAGCGCTGCGCCGAGGTAGGCCACCACAAGTCCCATGTTGCACCCGTTGCCTCCGAAGAATCCGACGTACAAGCCGAGAGCGACAAGAACCAGTCCGACGAGGCAAAGAAGCAGGCATAAAGTGGTGCCCAAGGTGAAGACGGCAGGCAGGAGATGCACGAGCTTGAGGCTTCCCGGGTGACGCTTCATGAGATTGATGCGCGCGATGCCGCTGTTGTGTACTTGCCTGAAGAACTTCCGGAAGTCGGTGCGCCGTTTGTGCCAGACCCACGCCTCGGGGAAAAGCCTGCAGCTCGCCCCGCTCTGATAGATGCGTATGCTGAGGTCGATGTCCTCGCCGAAACGCATCGATGAGAATCCGCCAAGCTTGCGGAAGAGACTTTGACGTATGCCCATGTTGAAGGAGCGCGGATAGAACTTGCGGTCCATCTGTTTCTTCCCGCCACGGATGCCGCCGGTGGTCAGGAACGACGTCATGCTGTAGCTGATGGCTTTCTGCACAGGCGTGAAGCTTTCGTGTGCCCGGTCGGGTCCGCCCCAAGCGTCGCATTCCTTTCGGGTCAGTTCTCGGTTCACTTGTTCGAGGAAGTCGGGAGGCAGCACGCAGTCGCTGTCGAGGAAGATGAGGAAGTCTCCCTCGCTGTGCTCTGCTGCGAAGTTGCGCGTAGGTCCGGGGCCGCTGTTCTCTTTTGTGAAGTAGCGCAGGCGAAGCTTGGCTGCATAGCGGCGCACGACATCGTGGCAGGGGAGCGAAGAGCCGTCTTCCACCACCACCACTTCCATGTCCTGCAGCGTCTGCGCGGCGAGGCTGCCGAGCAGTTCGTCCACTTCGTCGGGACGGTTGTATACGGGGATGATGACTGAGTATTTCATCTTGTAGGATAGGGCACGAAGTCGGTGTGCCCCGATGCTTTAGGTCTGTTTGAGTGATGCAAAGATAGGGAAAAATCCCGAATTACGGCACGGCGGGGCGGAGAAAATGCAGAAAAGGCGAAGAAATGTCGACTTTCCCGACATCATTTGTCGGCCAGCGAGCGCAAGACTGCAATCCAAGGCATCACGGCCATCGTGTAGCCGAGGTTGTTGAGGTGCAGTCCGTCGGCCGTGACGGCAGGCAGATTCTCGTCCGTGATGCCGGAGAGACGGTTCTGGTCCACGAAGTACCAGTTCGAGTTTGCAGCCGCGCAGGTCAGCAATGCCAGTTCGTAGTCGGCCAAGGTGCAGCCAGCGGTGTTGCGGCTTGTGCTCGTGTAGCCCGAGTTGTTGCGTTTCAGGGCATTGCTGAAGACGATGATGACGTCGCTCCCCGACAGCTCTTTTATCTTTTCGTAGAGCTGCCGGACGGCTCCGTAGAAGGTGGCGGGACCGGTTTGATTCTTGTAGTCGGCAAAGGTGCCCAGAGGAATGTTGCGCTTGAAGTCGTTGGTGATGAAGTCTATCGTCCAGATGGCACCCTCGATGCTTGGCCATCCGTTGTCGGCTTGCTGTGCCACCACGGCGATGCTCTTGTCGTCCGTCGCGCTCGTTCCGCCCAATGAGTAGCCGCTGTAGCCTCCGTTGGGGCCTGGCGAGCTGACGGAAGGGAAGTCGAAAAGCTCGCCGAGAAGCGTCTGATAGCCTCGTCCCTTGAACGTTCCTGTGAAGGGCGTGACGAAGGTTCCCGAGTTCTGATACTTGACGAAGTAGTTGTCGTTGCGCCAGATGCTGTGCCCGAGGAACACGATGCTGCGTTTCATCTGTATCTTCTTCGACGGGACGACGGGCTCTGCCGTGTCTTCGGAGAAAGTGACGGACGTGACTTGACTGGTGGGGTAGGCTGTGGAGAGGCCTTCCGTGGTGTTCACCACCATGCTTTGTGAATAGGCTGGCAGGCAGAAAAGGAGTAGAAAGAGGTGTTTCATTGCGTTAAAATCTTTTTGTTGTTCTTGATGACGATGCGGCTTTTCCTTGTGGCAGGGCGTCCGCTAAGGTCAAAGAATCTACGATTTGACGATTTACTATTTACGATTTCATTCCCATTATGGGGGGAGAACTCCCTCCCTTCAAGGGAGGGCTGGGGTGGGTCTTTCTTAACTTCATCGATTCCCGTTGCATCGCTCACGACGACTGTTCGGGCCAAGGCTGCTGCCCGGTTCTTCACATAGCTGCCTGCTGCCGTGCCGACGTGGAAGAGGCGCGAGTCCTTGGCTGCCGTGTAGCTGCTGTACTTGTCGATGCCTGCGTCGTCTTCTTCGTCGCCACCCATGAAGTCTATCGTGTACCTTCCGGGCTTTGCGTCGGCAGGAACGGTGACGAGGAACGAGATGCGGATGCTGTCGCAACCGTTTCGCCAGCAGGCCGAAATGTTTTTGGGAATCTTTGTCACGCTCTTGAATCCTGTCCACTCATAGCCTGTGCGCGGGCAGACGGCGTTGTAGAACTGGCTGAGCTTCTCGCAAGGTTCCATGTCGTGAGCCGTGTTCACGGGCGAGCCGTCCTGATAGAAGACCCAATCCTCTGCAAACTGCCGGTGGGCGCCATCGGGCACGGTGGCCGTCCATCCCTTTGGAAGCCGGATGCCCGCATAGCTCCAGTCGGTCACGAAGTTCTGTGTCTCCGACCCGTCATCCACCACGGTGAAGCTCACCTCGAACGTCTCGCCGGGCGACACCTCGCTTGGCGCGTAGGTGGAGATTATCTTGTAGCAGGAGACGAGTAGAGATGTAGAAATTAAGAAAATGAGAAAATGAGAAAGTCTGTTCATGTTGTGTCGGGTGGTTTGTTTGGTTGTATTTCCGAAGTCATCACGAGGCGTTGGCAAACTCCACACGAGGCGTTGGCAAACTCCACACGTTGCGTTGGCCATCTTCACACGTTGCGTTTGGCCTCCCGACGTGTGGCGTCTGCCGGTCGTCCTTTTGGAGTTGCTTTTTTCCTAATCATCGAATATCGCTTTCCAGTTGTAGATGCGGAAGAAATAGGGTCGGTAGAAGTCGGCCGAACCGCGAGAGTTGAAGTTGTCGCCCCAGTCCTTGCAGTCGGTGTTAGTGGAGAAGACGAGCTCTCCCTCGCGCGAAAGCGACTGATGGAGGTGGGGCATATAGAAGTGCTGATAGGTGCGGGTGCCGAGCTTGTCGAGGACAAAAGGCATGGTCCACAGCTGATGGCACTCCTCGAAAGGCCCGAAGGCGTTTCTGCTACGCATGATGTAAACCTGCTTTCCGAAGGGAAATCCCTGAGCCGTCATGTAGTACCAGTCGCCATCCTTGAAGACCCATGCCGTCGATACGCTGCGCGAGCTGATGGCCGAACGGTTGACTTGATCACTCGTCGGGTAGGTGCTTTGCCATCGGAACGTCCCGCTCTCGTCGGCAACGTAGTATTCCCAGGGCGAACGCAGGTCGTGCGTCTGCGAACGAGCCACTACGGGCGACGACGTGTTCAGTACATCGTCGGCCTTCTTCTTGTACTGGATGCAGGCATAGAGGTAGGTGTGTCCGTCCTCGTCCTCCCAGAGCGTCTGTCCGTAGCCGATAGGGTCTTGCTCGAAAAAGCTGTGATCCACGCTGACGAGCTTGAGATAGGAGGCGCTGCCCGGCGTGCCTTCGAGCGAATAGATGGCAAGTGCGCGGTTGTCAGTCTGCATCAGGTTCTCGCTCCCATTGTAAACGCCTGCCCAGAGCACCTGCAGCTGACCATCCACCACCGTGCCGTCGCCCGCCCAGTAAAGGTAGGTCTGGTCTATCTCTCCGCTTCGAATCTGGGCATCGGTCTTCTCTCCCTTGGGATGACGAAGGTGCGTGCGTGCATGATAATAGCCGCTACCCGACGGATTGCCGCGCTGCACCCAGTCGGCCAGCCACTTCAGGTTTGTGCTCTTCGTGCCGGGAAGTCCGTCGTCGCCCCGTGTCTGTACCATGATGCTGTTGCGTGGAAAGTTGCAAGACTGGCGGATGCGACTGGCAGAACCCGTCGCTTTGCCATAGAAACTGTCGTTGAAACTCCAGAAGACATTGCCGTCGGGCAAGGCCGTGGTCTGCACCCCGTCGCCTCCGTTCCAGCCAAGCGTCCGCGTGAAGAGCCCGTCGTAGAGCTTGTCCTTATAGACATAGACGTTGTGGTTGGCGTTGTTGTGCGGCAGATATTCCAGTTGCCAGTCCGCCTCGACGTGCGGCACGGGCCATCGCATCGTGTCGGCTTCCACCTCGCGCGTCAGGTCGCCTTGGGCAAAAGTCCCTGCCGGAAGACCGAAAAGGAGTAGGCCGAAAAGAAATAGTCTGTTCATGCTCGATTCACTTAAACTGGCCACAAAGTTAGCAATTTCTTTTCATTTTTTGACACAATTCTTGCCGAATAAGTTCTTTTCTTTACATTATTATATTAAAAAGCGATGTTTTGCTTGCATTGTTCTTCAAATAAAAGTATATTTGCAAGATGAAAATAAAAGAAACGAAATGAAAAGAACAGCAAGCTTTCTCCTCTTCATAGTGGCTGCCATCTGCGCTGGCGCACAGGACGTACCGGCATCTTCCAAGCTCGTCGGCACGCCTATCGGCTCGCCCAATGTGGACTACAGCACAGGTCGGTCGAGCGAAACGGTCAATACGCCTGCCGATGCCTTCGACGGCGACTACAGCACGTTCTATGCATCTATGGACCGTTCCAGGACTTGGGTCGGCCTTGATTTGGGCACGGCACACGTCATCACGCGTGTAGGCTGGAGTCCGCGCACCAGCCAAGCACGTCGTGTGCAGCTCGGAGTCTTCGAAGGTAGCAACAGTCCCGACTTTCTCGATGCCGTACCCTTGTATCTCATCCCGGAACAGGGCACAGTGAATGCCATGACGTATGCCGACGTGTCCGTCTCACGAGGCTTTCGCTATGTGCGATATGTCGGTCCGGCAGATGCCCGCTGCAACATTGCCGAACTGGAGTTCTACGGTTACGAAGGGGCAGGCGACGACACCCGATGGTATCAGATAACCAACCTTCCCACCGTAAGCATTCATACTGAAGCCGGCTACGACCCGCAGGACAAGGTGAACGAAATGCCGTCGTTCATCACCATCACCTATGATGGCGGAACGCGCATCCAGGAATATCCCATCACCGCTCGCGGCCGTGGCAACGCTTCGTGGGATTTCCCAAAGAAACCTTGGCGCATAAAGTTTGCCGACGGCAAGAGCCACCACATGCTTCGCGGCTCGGCACAAGAGAGTCCGGCAAAGGCCAAGAAATGGACACTCATCAATAACTACGGCGACAAGACCCTGATGCGCAACTGCCTTGCCTTCGAGGTGAGCAAGCGTCTCGGCGCACTCTACACCCCATGGTGCCAGCCCGTCGACGTCATCATGAACGGAGAGTACAAGGGATGCTACCAGCTCTGCGACCAGATTACAGTGGACAAAGCGCGTGTTCCCATCACAGAAATGACGGAATGGGACAACGAGGAACCCTTTGTCACCGGCGGCTACATCATCGAAGTGGATGCATACGCAAGCCGCGAGACAAGCTGGTTCACCTCAAACAGAGGCAATCCCGTCACCATCAAGCACCCAGGCGACGATGAAATCACTTCACAACAGAGCAATTACATCAAAGGTCACTTCAATCTCATGGAGTCGTCGCTCTTCTCAAGTAACTATGCTGACCCCACCAACGGCTTCCGCAGATACCTCGACGTGGAGTCGTTCCTCAAGCACTTCATCATCGGCGAGTTCTCAGGTAACATGGATACTTACTGGAGTACATATATGTATAAGGAACGCGAGGAAGACCAATTCCATGTGGCTCCTTGCTGGGATTTCGATCTTGCCTTTGACAATGATGTGCGTGTTTACCCTGTTAACGGTCGCAGCGACTGGACTTTTCGAGGTGGAAGTTGCGCGGGCAACATGAAGTCTTTCGTCAACCGTATTCTCAGCGACAACGCAGTTCAGAACCAGCTCGAACAGCTTTGGAAAGAAAACCGAAAGGAAGGTCTTCTCGACGAAAAGACACTCCTCGAGTACGTCGACAGCATGGCGCAGGAGATGGAAGCGTCTGCGCGTCTCAACTTTATTCGTTGGCCTATACTCAACACCAGGGTGCATCAGAATGTCTCAGCCCTTGGCTCGTTTGATGCAGAGGTGGGTGTGCTGCGAAACTACATCCCGACGCGACTGACATGGATTGACGATTACCTCGGCGTGCGCCCGGATATTGTCTATAACGATTCTACTTTCCGCATCTCCACGCCTGAGCATCTCATCGCATTCAGCAAGGCTGTGGCTGCAGGAGCTCAGTATAGCCAGGGATTCCTTGAGAATGACATCGACATGGAAGGTTATGACGACGACTTTATGCCCATCGGAACGAGCAGGAAGCCATACCGTGGGCAGTTCGACGGACAGGGACATCACATCAAGAACCTTCATGTAGGCGGCGGAGACTATGTCGGCCTCTTCGGAGCCGTGAGCGGTGGTGCCGTAATAAAGAACCTCGTTGCGGACAGCACCTGCACGTTTAGCGGAAACAACTACGTCGCTCTCGTCGGAGGCTCTGTCGGTGGCGGTCGCATCACACTCTCTTGTCTTGGCAACGAAGCCGACGTCACTGCCACAGGCTACAATGCTGCCGGCATCATCGGCTGCAATAATGGCTCAGCCGCCAAGTATTCCATCAGCGACTGCTACAATGCCGGCGACATCACTGGGGGAAGCGAGTCGGCAGCCATTTGTGGATGGGTCGGATCCGATGCTGTTCTGCAACATTGCTACAACATTGGCACCGTCGAGGGCTACAATTATCGCAACGACTTCTACCGTGGCGGCGCATCGGCACTGAGTTGCTACAGCATCTCCACGACTCAAGTCAATCGCACTACAGACGATGACGTCTTGAGCGGCAAGCTTTGCTATCAGCTCAACGGTGGCGAGGTGATGAATCCTGTTTGGCATCAGACGATAGGCGAGGACAGTCATCCTGTCTTCGATGCCTCGAGAGGCGTTGTCCTCAGGACTGACGACGGAACCTACTACAACAGTTCTGCCTTGGCAGGCGATGTGGACGGCAACGGCATTCTCGAGGAGAACGATGCCCTCTGGATAACTGACTACCTGACAGGCTCTACGCCCGATGGCTTCCAAGAGATTAATGCCGATGTCAATCATGATAACAGTATCGACGTGGTCGATGTCGTCACTCTTCGCCGTCTCATCAGCGGCACACCCGCTGGGCAGGAGGCTCTCACTGCCACGCTTTATTCCAGCAATGCTTCGGTCAAGGCTGGCGGAGCGCGCAAGGTTACGGTTTGGACCAACATGAGCAGGCCTGCCACAGCCTATGAGGCTGACCTTGTCTTCTCTACAGGTCTTTCTGTCAATCCCGAGAGTTTTGCTTTTCCGACGAGGATAAACACGTCGGCACACTCGGCCTACGTCCTGCCGCAGCCCGACGGAGCGCACATCATGGTGCTCGCTTCGGGCAACGAGGACTTTGCCTCCAAGACGGGTACCGCCTTCACGTTCACGCTCTCGGGCGACGATGACTTCGCGGGAGGTACATACGAGATTAAGAACCAGCGCTTTGTTTGTGCCGACGGCGTAGTGGCTGATGCCGAAAATGCCAGCTATGATGTGCTGCTTGCCAAGACGTATGTGAGCGCCATCGAGCTTCAGCCTCGCCGTATCGACATGGTTGCCGGCACGGACACCATGCTGATTGTCGTGGTCCAGCCAGCCAATGCTTCCGTCAAGACGCTGCTCTGGTCCACCTCCGATGCTTCCGTTGCCACGGTCAGCGAGGAGGGTGTCGTCACAGCCAACAGCAGCGGTACGGCCACCATCACCGCCGCTGCCACCGATGGCTCGGGCTGTACGGCCTCCGTGCGCATTGATGTTTACGACGATGCCACTTCCATAAACGAAATGGCAAGGACGAAGGATGAGGAAACAGAAGGCGGCGTCTATAATCTTGCCGGACAGAAAATCATGGATGGCAAGTCGTCAAACCGCAACTTCCCTCGCGGCGTTGTCATCCGTGGCAGTAAGAAAGAACTGATAAAGTAAAGGGAAAAGGGAAAAGTGAACAGTGAATAATTTGCTGCCGCCCAGTCCTTCCCCTAAAGGGGGAGCCGGAGGGGGTCCCTGAGGCTGCTTTTTTATAGCGACAGGCAGTCCTGCGTCACACGGCGTGGGACTGTCTGTTGCTTTTTTCTCCCGTCTGTTTCGGCTGACATCGCCTGCCGTGGAGTTTGACCCATGCGCATGGGTCGATGGTTCCATGCGCATGGGTCAATCGTTCCATGCGCATGGGTCAAACCTAACGGCTGGCGATGTCAGTCATACCCCGTGATGCGGCAAGTGTTAACTACTAATAAATCGGCATGATTAACTAAACAAATCTGTTAAAAGAAGGCTTCTCGAGTCGTCTTTTTCTGTTTATTTCTTGTCTGCATCGCGTAAAGTCCGTTCCTTTGCAACATAAAAAGAAGCTTTTTAAGGATTAGAGATTAGGGATTAGGGAATAGAGATTAGGGATGTAGGGACGCGCCGTGGCGCGTCCGCAAACGGGGGATTAAGGAAATAAAATTCTGTCATAACGTCAAAAAACATATAACGATGAATAGCGAACTCAACAAACTGAAGCCGCTCACCAAGGCGGAGATGGACGTGATGAACGTGCTGTGGGATGCCGGTCGGTCGCTGACGGTGGGCGAAATCGTGGAGGGTTACGATGAGCCTCGCCCTGCCTATACCACCGTGGCCACTTTCCTGAAAATCCTGGAGGCCAAGGGTTATGTGGAGCACAAACGCAAGGCTGAGACAGGACGGACTTTCTATTTCTCGCCCATGCTGTCGCGTGAGAAGTACATCGCTCATGTCGTCGGCGAGGTGAAGGACACGCTCTTCGGCAGCTCGGCCAAGAGTTTCTGCTCCTTCCTCATTCAGAACGAGGATCTGTCGGACGAGGATCTGCAGGAGATCCTGTGTTTAATTCAAAATAATTAAATTCAAAATTCAAAATAAGTAAATTCAAGATTCATAATCGGAGAGAACATTAAAGTTGACAATCATGTTGGAGTATATCATAAAATCTGCTTTGTTGCTGGCAATCCTGTACGGAGGCTTTGCCCTGATGCTGAGCCGCGAGACGTTCCATCGCTTCAATCGCGTGGCGCTTCTGAGCGTGCTTGTGGCCTCCATGGTGCTGCCTCTGATAGAAATTGAAGCCCCCTCCCCGCTCCCCCTTTGGGGGAGGGCTTCAGAGCCGCTGACATACATTCAAACTCTTCGTTTCGGGGAAAATGAAATGCCACTCCAAACTCTCCACTCCGACGAGGAAGAAGTGCTTCCTCAGGCTTCCTTGTCTTCCGAGAATGCGGTCCTCCCTCAAAGGGAGAGCGGGGAGGGGACTTTGTTTCCCCTCTATATTCTCTATCTCGTCGGCTTCCTTTCTGCGCTCACGGTCTTCTTCGTGCAGCTCTTCCGCCTTTGGCGCGAGATGAAAGGCGGCGTGCGGACAACGGACGGACAAGGCAATACGGTCGTCATCCGCGGAGGCAATTTCGCGCCATTCAGTTTCCTACATTATATAATAATAAGCGCTTCGGACTATGAGCACCTGCGCCAGCCTATCCTGGCGCACGAGCAGGCTCACATACGTCTGGGCCATTCCTACGACCTCCTGCTGCTCGAAGCCGTGAAGGCCGTGCAGTGGTTCAATCCGTTCGTCTATCTTCTTGGCCGCGACCTCAAGGCTTTGCACGAATATGAGGCCGACGAAGCCGTACTATCCTTTGGCATCGATGCAAAGACATATCAACTCTTACTCGTGACGAAAGCTGTGGGCAGCCGACTGCAGACGGTTTGCAACAACCTCAGTCACCATTCACTAAAGAAAAGAATCAAGATGATGCACAAGAACAAATCCAACCGCTGGCTGATGGGCAAGGCTCTCATCCTGCCAGCACTCATGGCACTGGCTCTCGTTGCATGGGCCAAGCCAAAGACTCCTACAGCTTCCTCTCCAAACCTCTCCCCCGAAGAGAGTCTTCCTGCCGCAGAACTACCTTCTCCTTTGAGAGGTGATGTGGGTGAGACTTCGCCTGTCACGGTGGCAGTACCTGGCATGGGACTCGTAGCAACGGATGAAGTACATGGGTTCTCGAAGGACAGAATGCTGAATGCCTTCATTCCCAGAGACGACGCAAAAGACTTCATCAAAAAGCATGGCCCGGCAATCGCAGTCTCGTGGCTCAAAGGCACTTGGGTTGTGAGAGGAGACGACTCTTTCATAGAGGAGCATCCCACTTGCGGCTACCCAGTGGCATTTCACACAAAGTACTACGACGTCATGCTCGACGGTAAGCTGCTCGACGTGGATAACCTGCCCGACCTGCCGGCTTCTGCTCTGAAGAAAGTGGAGATGGAGATGAAGTCCAAAGAAGGGAAACTAAAGGTCAACCTCATCACGAAGTCCGTCCGTATTCCTGCGGATGTGAAGGGAAACATCAATCCCGAGCTGACCATATTGCTGACGGGTACACCCCCGAAGGACAGCGGCTCCAAGACATCCATCTGGGAAAGACGAGGCATCTTCGACGGCTTCAGCTGGAAGAACTACACCATCTGCTCGTGGCATTGGGACGTCGACGACATCAGCGTCCACCTGAAAGAAGTCGCCATCCGCAAGGACCACAACGTCCGCATCAATGTCTGCCGCGGCGTACCGCAGGAACATATCGACCGCATCACACGCCTCATGCGGGAAAACGGCGTGACGAACTACAGGTTCGTCCGTCAGCAGTAAGGCTTAAAAGGTTTTTAGAAGTAAAGATATGGAATTCCGAAGGCTCCGGTGTGCTGCGAAGTGCGCCGGAGTTTTTCGTGTGGTTCTGTGTCTCAAAGCTCTACGAATGTGAGCGAATGGGCTGGGATGAGCACCTTTCCGTCCTTCACTTTCAGCGTCTCCTCACGGGGGATGACGGACGAACGGCCTTTGTCGTTGTAGTCGTCGGGCGAGGTTCCGGAGAGAACGGTGGCCTTGACGCGCGACGGCTGCCTGCCTTCCTTCATGCTGAAGTCAAGCCTTAGCTCGGCATCGGCATCGGCTGATTTGTTAACCACGGCGTAAACGAGCCGACGACCATCGTCGCTGCGGGTGAGAACGACGTCGAGGAGTCCCGTCTGCCTGTTCTCATAGCTCAGAGAGTCTGTTTGGGTCTCTGTCGGGACGACGTTTCCGGCGAGCAGATTGGCGTACATCCAGAGGACATGATAGGTGGTTCGCTTGACGATGCCTTCTTCGTGGACGAAGATGGCGCCGCGCGTGTTGACGATAGGGGAGAAGCAAGCGATGTCGACCACATCGGCGTGGCGCAGGCAAGCGTTGAGGAAGCAGGCGGAGAAGAGTGCGTCGGCCATGGTATAGGTGGAGGCTATGTCGTTCTTTCGCCTTGCCTCGAGGTCGAACCCTCTGCGCAGATTGCCATGCCAGGGGTGATGCCAGTTGCGAAGGTTCCACTCATCGTAGGCTATCTTAATGCGTCCGTCGGTCTGACCCGCTTCCTTCAGTATGTCGATGGCACGCCTTATGTCGGCTTCCGGCGCGTCGGTCTTCATCATACACTTGAGGTAGGGCGCAGGATTGTTGCGGTGGTAGAGTGGGTCCCAATAGCCGTGGATGGAGATATAGTCGAGCCATGGTGCGGCAGCCTTGAGGAGTGGCAGCGTCCAGTTCTTGTCGGACGTGGCGGCGGCGAAGAGCTTTGCGTCCTTCGTCACGCTCCTCATCAGTTTAGCCGACTCGCGTACCAGCGGTCCCCACTCGGCCACAGTCCTTGCACCCAGTTCGTGGGCGCCCCAGTTCTCGTTGCCTACGCTCCAGTACTTCACGTTGTAGGGTTCGGGATGGCCGTTTGCGATGCGCATTCTTCCCCACTTTCCGACGCTCAGGTTGCAGTATTCCATCCAGTCGCTCATTTCCTCTGGCGTGCCCGTGCCGGCGTTTGTGCAGATGTATGGCTCGCATCCCACCTTCCTGCACCATTTGATGTATTCGTCGGTGCCAAAGGTGTTGGGGTCTTCCACGCCCCATGTCTTGTCGAAGACTGGTTGTCGTTCGGGTCCGACGCCGCCCAGCCAGTGATAAGTGGACACGAAGCATCCGCCCGGCCAGCGCACTATGGGCATCTTTATCTCGCGTAGTGCCTCGATGACGTCGGTCCGGAAGCCGTCATCGTCGCTCAATGGCGAGCCCGGCCAGTAGATTCCGCCATAGACTTGATTGTCGAAGTGCTCGATGAAGCCTCCGAATATCATGGGATTGTACTTGATGGGCTTGGCATCGGGAATGACCGTCACGCGATTCTCTGCGCCGAGCGTGGCAGACATCGCCAGGAGTAGCACGGATAGGATAGAGGTTCTTTTCATAGTAGTAATTAGATAAATGATTATGGATTAAGGATTTTGAGTAGAAGTCTGGGACGTTCTGCAGGATTGCTACAGGGTTCTGAAATAATGCTGAAGGGTTACCGGCGGAAGGCTTGACCCTTGTGGCGATAATGCTTTAGGGTTCTTAATTTAGCGTTTAAGTGAAAAGTGAAAAGTGAAGAGTGAAAAATCAAAGTATCAACTTCTCGACGGAGGTAACTGTTATTTTTCACTTTTCACTCTTCACTTTTCACTTTCCAACCTTTTCACTTTTTCACTTTTTAATCTTTTAACGTAACTGTTCAGCGAATATGATTAAGGAGTGCCCTATCGGGCAGAAATCCAACAAATCGATTCAAATCTGTCAAATCTTTATTATTTTTGCCTATAGATTTGTTTGATTTGTAAAGATTTGAAAGATTTCTCGCCGCAGGCGACTCAAAAAGGAGATTCGCTGAACAGTTACTATTTAACTTTTCAACTTTTCAACTTTTAATCTTGAACCCTATGCTCTCCACGGCTTTCTGCACGTCGTCGGTGCTCGGCGAACCCGTGACGCGGGCTGTACCTTCGTGCAACGACACCTCCACGTGCTCCACGCCCGGCACGGAGGCAATGGCTTTCTCCACGTTGGCTGCACAATGATTGCAATTCATGCCCTCCACATTATATATTATGGTACACTCCGCCGTCAACTCTTCGCCATGATGATGGTGGTGATGGTGTTTCCAAGGCCAGAGAGCACGCACGAGAAGCACGAGCAGAAGAGCGGTGCAGAGGTAGGAGAACAGGCTGATGCCCTCTTCGTGGCAGGCAGCTTCCGTAATGCCGCTTTTTACGGCAAACCACTCTTCTGGCAGAAGATAGTCGATGCCAAGTCCGAAGAGCATAGCTCCGATGATGATAGAGAGAAGATAGAGCCAAAGGGTACGCTTGCCGAATACTTTACCAATGACAAGCATCGAAGCAGAATTGACGGCTGGACCTGCCATCAGCAACACAAGTCCAGCTCCTGGCGTAAGGCCCTTAGCCATGAGGGAAACTGCGATGGGAATGCTGCCAGTTGCGCAGACGTACATGGGGATGGCAATGGCAAGTACGATGAGCATGTTGAGCAACTTATAGTCGTGTAGCGCAGCCAGCCATTCGTTGGGAACAGCAACGGTGATGAGTGCGGCTATGAGCAAGCCGACGACGAGCCATTTGCCCACGTCTTCCATCATCTCGACAAAAGCGTAGTCGAAGGCTTCCTTTACTTTTTGCAGAAGTCCCGTCTCTTCGGCCTTGACGTGAGCGCATTCCGAGATGGACGAATCTTTGTCTTCCACCGCTTCATCCTTGTTCGTATATTTATTGACTAGCCAACCGCCGAATATCGCTGTGAACAGAGCAGCGAGGGGTCGAACGATTGCAAAGGGAAGACCCATGAGAGAGTAGGTCGCTGCAATACTGTCAACGCCTGTTTGAGGTGTGGCAATCAGGAAACTGGTGCAAGCTCCGTGGCTGGCACCTTCGCGTCGAAGGCCTACTGTCGTAGGAATGACGCCACATGAACATAGTGGCAGGGGAACACCCAAGGCTGCAGCCTTCATGACACTCTTCATGCCTGGCTTAGCAAGATGTTTTGTATATAAACTTCGTGGCACAAATACACGCAGTATGCCAGCAATGAAGAAACCTAAAAGCAAATAGGGAGCCATCTCGGCAGTCATCAGCACCAGAGCATCCCAATATTGTTCAATCCATTCAAATACCATAAGATGTTTTTTAGTTTTCTGCTGCAAAGGTACGTCGGATTTTGTGCAACTGGGTTGCAAAGTGCAGTTTATCGGATTGTTTCCTTTTTGGAAGCGCATTTGGGGCATAGACCTTTAGCCATATAGTTGATGCTTTCAAGGACGTATCCCTGTGGCAGGCTGACGTTCGGTATCGGAATGTCGTTGATGCAGAATGTGCGGCGGCAACATTCGCAGAAGAAATGAACGTGCTGGTCGTCATCGTGTTCATGTCCGTCGGTGCTATGACAGATTTCATATCGTACGCCATCGCTCCCGTCTTCAAGAACATGAACCAGGTGATGTTCGCGAAACAATGACAAAACCCTGAATACGCTGGATTTGTCGAGCGACAGGATTTCGCATTCCAGCTCGCTAAGCGACATGGGTTGCTTAGCTTCTGCTAGTGCCCTACACACCAAAATGCGATTGGCCGTTGGCTTTATTTTGTGCGACTCGAGCAGAGTAGCACACAACTGAGAGTCGTATTTCATGCTTGCAAAGTTACATAAAAATTCTGAGAAATAGACTTCCGGCAGACAAAAAATGTCCCTTCAGCCCTTATCTTTGCAGGTTGAAACAAACCAACCGAAGCAAAGCTCGACGGAAGCCAACCGAAGCTCGACGTAAGTCAAGCCTTTGCCCGACTCCGTCAAGGCCTCAAATGCGAACCTTCGGGCAGCTTTTCGTCTATAAGCTCTCATTTTTCACTATTCACTTTTACTTTTTCCCTTTTTTTCGTATCTTTGCCGCGCAAACAAGAAAAAGGAACCGCTATGAGTACTGCAACATTGAATGGCTTGCTTGAATATCTCTATGGAACGCTTTCCCCGAGCAATATGCGCTGGGTGGGAGAACATCTGATAGAATATGCCAAGAGAGTAACCCCGGAGGAAACGCTGCAACCTTACACCAAGGAGGAACTGCTGGAAAGGGCAGAAGAAGGGCGCAGACAGATTGCCATGGGTAATTACTGTACGAGTGAGGAACTCTTCAAGGAACTTTTTGAAGAATTCGAGATTGATTCCGATAAAGTGGAGGCTTGGGATAAAGAGCTTGAAGAATCCAAGACGCTGAAGAAAGAGGCAGTATGAAGGTAAGGTGGAACGAGCGAGCAAGAATTGCCTTGAGAAATACGGCTCGCTATATTTTGACTAACTTTGGAAGAAAGAGCAACGAAGCATTTCTCCGCAAGGTCTATCAAACAGAAAGATTATTAGAACAGAATCCCAATCTCGGTCCGGCAGAGCCTTTCCTTGCTGAAGCTCCGGTGCTTTACAGAAGCATCGTGGTGAACCGGCTCAACAAAATGGTCTATTGGATTAACGACGATGTGATTGAGGTCGTCGATTTCTGGGATACGCGGCGCGAGCCAACGGGACAAGCGGAACAAATAGAAAAACAGTAAATCGTAAAGAATAAAAAAATACATGAACGCATTGAACATACTCGAACTGAGTGAACAGGAGATCATCAGAAGGAACAATTTGCAGCAGTTGCGCGACTTGGGCATCGACCCTTATCCCGCAGCCGAGTACCCCACGAACGCTTTCAGCACGGAGATAAAGGAGAACTTCGTGGATCTGCCCGTCGTTGGCAAGGACGAGGAGGGGAACGACGTGCGCGAGGCGGCGACACCCGAGAACAGCCGTCAGGTCTGCATCGCGGGCCGCATCATGTCGAAGCGCATCATGGGCAAGGCCGCATTCGCAGAGCTACAGGACAGCAAAGGTCGTATCCAAGTTTACATCACCCGCGACGCTCTCGCAAATGGCGAGGACTCCACGCTCTATAATGTTGTTTTCAAGAAGCTCCTCGACCTGGGCGACTTCATCGGCATCCGCGGATATGTGTTCCGCACGCAGACTGGCGAAATCAGCGTCCATGCGCAGGAACTGACGGTCTTGAGCAAGAGCCTCAAGCCGTTGCCTATTGTGAAGACGGATGCTGAGGGAAAAGTCTATGACTCCTTCGACGATCCCGAGCTTCGTTACCGCCAGCGCTACGTCGATTTGGTGGTGAACGAGGGCGTGAAGGACACATTCCTGAAGCGTGCCACCATCCTCAAGACGATGCGCGCCTTCTTCGACCGCCACGGCTACACAGAGGTGGAAACGCCAACCTTGCAGGCCATCGCCGGCGGTGCGTCCGCGCGTCCATTCATCACGCATTTCAACGCACTGAACATACCCATGTACATGCGCATCGCCACCGAGCTCTATTTGAAGAGGCTCATCGTCGGCGGCTTCGAAGGCGTCTATGAAATCGGCAAGAACTTCCGCAACGAGGGCATGGACAAGAACCACAATCCCGAGTTCACCTGCATGGAGCTTTATGTTTCGTACAAGGACTACAACTGGATGATGTCGTTCACCGAGCAACTGCTTGAAGAGATTTGCGTGGCAGTCAATGGTAAGCCCGAAACGGAAATCGACGGCAAGACCATCTCCTTCAAGGCCCCGTTCCGCCGCCTGCCTATCCTCGACGCCATCAAGGAGAAGACAGGCTTCGACTGCGAAGGCAAGAGCGAGGACGAGATTCGTGCCTTCTGCAAAGAGAAAGGCATGGACGTGGACGAGACCATGGGCAAAGGCAAACTCATCGACGAGCTCTTCGGCGAGTTCTGCGAAGGAACGTTCATTCAGCCTACGTTCATCACCGACTACCCCGTAGAAATGTCGCCGCTCACCAAGATGCACCGCTCGAAGCCCGGCTTGACGGAGCGTTTCGAGCTGATGGTGAACGGAAAGGAGCTTGCCAACGCCTATTCGGAGCTGAACGACCCCATCGACCAGGAAGAGCGCTTCATCGAGCAGATGAAGCTGGCCGACAAGGGCGATGACGAAGCAATGGTCATCGACCATGACTTCCTCCGCGCCCTGCAATACGGTATGCCGCCCACCAGCGGCATTGGCATCGGCATCGACCGTCTCGCCATGCTTATGACGGGCAAGCCGTTCATCCAGGAAGTGCTCTTTTTCCCGCAGATGAAGCCTGAGGTCAAGGCACCGCGAGACAAAGACGAGCTGTTCCTCGAGAAGGGCGTCCCCGCCGACATCATTCCTATTCTGCGCAAGGCGGGCTACAACCTCGTCAGCACCCTCGCTGGCGTCGCCCCAGCCAAGCTTCAGCAGCAAATCATCGAGATTGTGAAGAAATACAAGCTCGACGTGGAGAAACCATCGCAGGACCTCATCGCCCAGTGGACGGCCGAATAGCCCAAACCGAAAATGGATTTGACGGAGATAAGTTCAACCACGAATTGCTCGAATTGCTTGAATTCATTTCCGTCCGTAATTTAGCCGCGATATAGAAAACCACAAATAGCGCGACTGAAAGCCTACAAAACAAAACATCAGCGAGATAAACAAGAATAGTTTGTTTGTCTCGCTGATGTTTTATTGTTCAAATTGAAGTATCAGAAGTTGTTAACGACTGCCTGCTTAACTTCCAATAGCTGAGTTAGTAAAACGGTGTTTATTAGTGAGAGAATTGAAGTTTACTAAGGAGTAGATTGCCATTTACTAAGGAGTAGATTGCCATTTACTAAGGAGTAGATTGCCATTTACTAAGGAGTAGATTGCCATTTACTAAGGAGTAGATTGCCATTTACTAAGGAGTCGTTTCCGGTTCTTATGTTGCCTGCGCGTTTTGCATGTAGGGACGCGCCGTCTCCTTTCCTGCAGAAGCACAATGGCGTGCAGGGGTTGCCGACTACCTATTTCCTATTATTGCTGTCCGCTAAAACTTTTTTCTCGATAAAAAATTAGGCTGAAGCCCTC
>CAMVDV010000022.1 GCA_947166305.1 uncultured Prevotellaceae bacterium
CCTCGCGGCACTACCACCTCAAAGTAGCGCGTCTACCAATTCCGCCACCTCTCCAACTTAATGTTGTCTTTCCAGTAACTTGGCACCCCGCAGGGTTGCCTCGAAACCGTTTCCTCTGAAACGCGGTTGCAAAGGTACAGCTTTTTTTGAAACCTGCAAAACTTTCTGCAACTTTTTTGCTATTTTTCTTTCAATTTGTTCCTAATCCGGCATTTTCCAGCCCTTTTCCGACATTTTTTGCCTGCCATGAGGGGCAAAACGGACGGCCAAGCGAGCGGACGCGGCGCACCCTTTCCGCGGAAATCCCGGCTTCTGTCCGCGCTCTCCGCCTGCCCTTTTCGCCTCGCTCTCAGCCTCTGGCGGTCAGTCCGCGCTCCTTTCTTGCCAACTCTCTGTGCCGCGTTCATTGCAGGGTCATGATGCTGCAATTGCATGGTCATGATGTTGCAATTGCACGTTCATGACCATGCAATCATAACCCTACAGGGTTTCTGCGGACGGGGAACGGGGGATGAGGCGGAAGGGCGTGCGGACGAGCGGCCGACGGCGTACCAATGTGACCGCCACGGCACGGCAAATCGATGCTTTATGTCAAGAAAAATGCCTTTTCCTTTACATTTTTCCACAAATCATGGCTCAGATATGGAGTTTTTTCGTACCTTTGCACGCGGATAACATTGCTTTCAAAAGGTAGAAGATGAAGTCATATACGGTAGGACCCGACGGCTTTTACGGTCAGTTTGGCGGTGCTTACGTTCCGGAAATCCTTTATGGGACGCTCGAGTCGCTGCGCCTTCAGTACGAAAAGATTATCGACAGCGAGGACTTCCTTGCAGAGTATTACAGCCTGCTGCGCGACTATGTGGGCCGACCCAGCCCGCTTTATTACGCACGCCGCATGAGCGAGCGCTACGGATGCCGTCTGTATCTGAAGCGCGAGGACTTGAATCACACCGGAGCCCACAAGATAAACAACGCCATCGGGCAGATCCTTCTGGCCCGACGCATGGGAAAGAAGCGCATCATCGCCGAGACGGGAGCCGGACAGCACGGCGTGGCCACCGCCACCGTCTGCGCCCTCATGGACATGCCTTGTCGCGTCTACATGGGAGCCCTCGACGTGGAGCGGCAACACACGAACGTGGAGCGCATGAAGATGCTCGGCGCAGAAGTCTATCCCGTGGAGAGCGGAAACAAGACGCTCAAGGATGCCACCAACGAAGCCATCCGCGACTGGTGCTGCCACCCGTCCGACACCTTTTATATCATTGGCAGCACCGTCGGACCCCACCCCTATCCCGAGATGGTGGCCAAGCTGCAGAGCGTCATCAGCAAGGAGATAAAGGTGCAACTCCAGGAGAAAGAGGGACGCGACTGGCCCGATTATCTCATAGCCTGCGTGGGCGGCGGAAGCAATGCCGCAGGGACTGTCTACCACTACCTCGACGATGAGCGCGTAAGGCTCGTCCTCGGCGAGGCCGGAGGCAAAGGCATGGAGACGGAGATGACCGCCGCGTCGCTCAACATCGGCACCGTCGGCATCCTCCACGGCAGCAGAATCAAGGTGATGCAGACCGCCGACGGACAAATCATCGAACCCTACAGCATCAGTGCCGGCCTGGACTATCCGGGCACAGGCCCCATGCATTGCAACCTCTTCGAGAGCGGCAGGGCACAAGTCCTTGCAGTCAACGACGACGAAGCCCTCCGCGCTGCCTTCGAGCTGACACGCCTCGAGGGAATCATCCCCGCCCTGGAGAGCAGCCACGCCCTTGCCCTCCTGCCCAGACTCAAGTTCAAGCCAGAGGATGTGGTCGTCCTCACCGTCAGCGGACGCGGCGACAAGGACCTGAACACCTATCTTTCACAATTTAAGAGTTAAGAGTTAAGAATGAAGAAAAATACCACAGGCAATGAAACTCTTAGCGTTAAAACTATTTTTCTTAACTCTTAACTCTTAATTCTTAACTAAACATATCTCATGGGTTACTGTTATCACACCGCAAGCAAGAAGGTTTTGGGCGACCTCATCACGCCCGTCAGCGCATATCTCAAGGTGCGCGACGCTTATCCGCAGAGCGCTCTCATGGAAAGCTCCGACTATCACGGCGGCGAGAACGCCCGTTCCTTCATAGCCCTACACCCCATCGCCTCGGTCAGCATTGAGCACGGCACAGGCATCTGTCGCTTTCCCGACGGCACGGCACGGCATCATCCCATCGACGAAACGTACGACACGGCCCGGCTGCTGAACGATTTCCTCGAAAGCTTCTGCATCGAAGGCGACGAGGCAGAGCATTGCGGACTCTACGGCTACACTTCCTTCAACGCAGTCCGCTACTTCGAGCACATCGACGTGAAGGATGAGACGCAAGCCGAGAACGATGCGCCCGACATGCTCTACATATTATATAAAGATGTAGTGGTGTTCGACCACTTCCGCAACGAGCTTACGCTCATCGAGCTGCTCCAGGACGGCGAGCACGACGACCTCGACCAACTGGAACGCGACCTTGCCAGCCGCAACTACCAGACCTTTGGCTTCCGGCCCGTGGGCGAATGCACAAGCACACTGAGCGACGACGAGCACAGGCAGAATATCCGTCGGGGCATACAGCATTGCCTGCGCGGCGATGTGTTCCAGATTGTCCTCTCACGCCGCTTCGTGCAACGCTATGAGGGCGACGACTTCCGCCTCTACCGCGCTCTCCGTAGCATCAATCCCAGTCCCTATCTGTTCTACTTCGACTTCGGTGGCTTCCGCATCTTCGGGTCGAGTCCGGAGACACACTGCCGCATTGAGAACGGAAAGGCCTACATCGACCCCATTGCAGGCACGACAAAACGCACGGGCAACACAGAGATTGACCGACAGAACGCTGAGTTTCTGCGCAACGACCCCAAGGAAAATGCCGAACACGTCATGCTGGTGGACCTGGCACGCAACGACCTTTCGCGCAACTGCCACGGCGTCAAGGTGGATTTCTTCAAGGACATGCAGTTCTATAGCCACGTCATCCATCTAGTCAGCCGCGTCAGTGGTGAGCTGGACGACGGGGCAGATCCCATCAAAACCTTCATCGACACGTTCCCCGCAGGCACCCTTTCCGGCGCTCCGAAAGTGCGGGCCATGCAACTTATCTCTGCCTATGAACCTCACAACCGCGGCGCTTATGGCGGATGCATCGGGTTCATCGGCTTCAGAGGCAACTTGAACCAAGCCATCACCATACGCACTTTCGTCAGCCGCAACGGGGAACTTTGGTTCCAGGCGGGCGGGGGTATCGTCGCAAAGAGCAACGTCGAGTACGAACTCCAAGAGGTGAACAACAAACTGGGGGCTTTGCGTCGGGCCATCGAGGCAGCCGAAGAGACCCCCTCTGACTCCCCCTATAGGGGGAGGACACCAAGCGAAGAAAGCCTCCCCATAGAGGGGGAGGTTTGGAGAGGGTCTGTCAATGGTAAATGATTAAATGGTAAATGCAACATGAAGACAGTCATCATCGACAATTACGACTCGTTCACCTACAACCTGAGCCACTTGGTGAAGGCGCTCGGCGCAGAGGTCACGGTCTATCGCAACGACCGCTTCGAGCTGCCGCAGCTTGAGGCGTTCGACAAAATCATACTCTCTCCCGGCCCGGGCATCCCGCGGGAAGCAGGACTTCTGCTCGACGTCATCCGCACCTACGCAGGCCGCAAGCCCATCCTCGGCGTGTGCCTTGGCCACCAAGCCATCGGCGAAGTGTTCGGCGCAACGCTGACAAACCTCCAGAACGTCTATCATGGAGTGCAGACACCCGTCACGCTGACGGCCGACGACCCGCTCTTCGAAGGCCTTCCGCGCACGTTCTCCGTGGGAAGATACCACTCGTGGGTGGTCCAGAGGGAAGGCCTCCCCGGCTGCCTCGAAGTGACAAGTGAGAGCCAGGAGGGCTTCATCATGTCGCTCCGCCACAGGGACTACGACATCCGAGGCATTCAGTATCACCCGGAAAGCGTCTTGACGCCCGACGGAAAGGCCATTATAAAGAACTGGCTCCGAATGCCGTGAATACGGCTCCGGCACGAAGAAAAAGAGAACCTCCCAGGCCATGCCCTAAAACGCCGCGTGCGACGATGGACAACTTCGCAGGCGACGATGGGCAACGCAGCACGCGACGATGGACAACGCCGCACGCGGAAATAAAACACATCGAACATAAGGAAAGGAAACAAGATGAAGCAGTATTTACAACGACTCATTGCCGGAGAGACACTTTCGCGGCTCGATACACACAACATATTAGTAGGTATCACCCGGGAAAGCTATCCTCCCGAACAGATAGCGGCTTTGCTGATGGCCTTGCAGACACGCGGTGCCACCGTGGACGAAATGCTCGGACTGCGCGATGGCTTGCTCGAGACGGGCAAACACGTCAGCCTCGGCGACTATGACACGCTTGACATCGTGGGCACAGGGGGTGATGGGAAGAACACATTCAACGTGAGTACCTGCGCTTGCTTCGTGGTTGCCGGAGCAGGATACAAGGTCTCGAAGCACGGAAACGGCGCAAGCACCAGCGTGAGCGGCGCAAGCAATGTGCTGGCAGCCCACGGCGTCCGGTTCACCGACGACGAGGCTGTGCTCCGTCGATCCATTGAGGAAGCCGGCATTTGCTACCTTCATGCACCGCTCTTCGCCACGGGTATGAAGTTTCTCGGCCCTGTCCGCAAGGCATTAGGCATCCCGACGTGCTTCAACTTGCTTGGCCCTTTCATCAATCCATGTTCGCCAAAGAACTCGCTCCACGGCACGGCAACGCCCACTCAGCTGCGCCTCTACACCAGTATGCACCAACAAATAGGCGACAACTTCGGTGTCGTGTCGAGCTACGACGGCTACGATGAAATCTCTCTCACCAGCGGATTCAAGTTCGTGACGCGGCACTTTGAGAAGGTTTATACACCTCTCGACATGGGACTTTCCTATGTTCAGCCGATGGATATCTACGGCGGATCGACTGCCGACGAAGCCCGAAAGATCTTCGACGACGTGCTGGAGAACAAGGCGACGCGTGCCCAGACGGACGTCGTCGTAGCCAATGCCGCCTGTGGAATCAGTCTGATGAACCCGAATCTGCCTATCAAGGACACCGTCGAGATAGCCCGTGAAAGCATAGAAAGCGGTCGGGCCTTGCAATCTCTCAAGCGGTTTATTGAGATAAACAGCTAAGAAAATCGTCGTCATAACGAAATAACGTTATCACGTCATAATGCCAAAAGAAGCAATGAAGGACATCTTAGAGGAAATCGTCGCCTGCAAGCGCATCGAAATTGCTGCGCAGAAAGAGCAGACGCCGCCAAGGAAACTCTATGCCGAGGTGGAGGAAATGATGGACCGAGGCGTGGAGAAACGGAGCTTGAGCCAGGCGCTGACCGACGACGCCGTGGGCATCATTGCCGAATTCAAAAGGAAAAGTCCGTCGAAAGGGTGGATTAAGGAAGACGGAAAGGCAGAGGAAATTCCCCTTTCCTACGAGCGTGCCGGAGCGGCGGCGCTGAGCATCCTGACCGACGAGGCGTACTTCGGCGGCTCACTTGGCTTTATCCGAACGGCCCGACCGCTTGTCAAATTGCCCATCCTCCGCAAGGATTTCATCATAGACGAATACCAAATCTTCCAGGCGAGGCACGCCGGAGCGGATGCCGTCCTGCTCATCGCGGCCGACCTGACAAGGCAGGAAGTGCGCTCACTCACTGCCACGGCACATGAATTGGCACTCGAAGTCTTGCTGGAACTGCATTCGGAACGGGAATTGGACTACGCCGAGATGGACGTCGATGCCGTCGGTGTGAACAATCGGAACCTTGGGTCTTTCGTCACAGACGTGCAGAATTCGTTCCGCATGGCAGGCCGTTTGCCCCAGGACAAAGTGCTGGTGAGCGAAAGCGGCATCGCGAGTCCGGGCACCATCGCCCTCCTAAGAGAGGCGGGCTACAGGGGATTCCTCATCGGAGAGAGCTTCATGAAGACCGACAACCCGGGCGAAACGCTCAGACAATTCATTGAGGGAATAGCATCGTAATAACGATATCACGTCATAACGACATAAAGAAATAATGATCATCAAGGTCTGCGGGATGCGGGATGCCGAGAACATCCGTGAAGTGGAGCGTTTGGGCATCGACATGATGGGCTTCATCTGTTGGCCGCGCTCGCCGCGATATGTGGCCGAGCCGCCTGCCTATTTGCCCAATTGTCCGCGCGTCGGCGTGTTTGTCGATGCGCCGATTGACTTCATCATGCAGCGGGCTAAGGCCTTCGGCTTCAGCCATATCCAGCTTCACGGCAGCGAGACAGCGGCATTTTGCCATGAGGTTCGTGAAAGAACGGGCTGCAAGGTCATCAAGGCAAAAAGCATACAGACCCCCTCTAACTCCCCCTTAAAGGGGGAGGACAAAAGTTTGGGAAAAGAGAGCTCCCTCCCTTTAAGGGAGGGTTGGGGTGGGTCTGCTTCCCTTCTCCTCTTTGACACTCAGTGCCCGACGGCTGGAGGGAGCGGCAGAAAGTTCAGCTGGGATGTGCTACAGGGTTATCGAGGCGAGCTGCCTTTCCTGCTCTCGGGAGGCATCGGGCCGGAGGATGTGGGGCTTCTCCGCCAGTTCCGCCACCCGAAATGGCTCGGCATAGACATCAACTCCCGCTTCGAAGTGGAGCCGGGCATCAAGGATGTAGCCGCAATATCCAGTTTCGTCGCTTCCATCAGAGGCTGTAATTATGAATTATGAATTGTGAATTATGAATAGTTTTTGAACATGAACCGTATTGATCAGATATTCCAAGAGAAGCAGAAAGGCCTGCTCTCGCTCTACTTTTGTGCCGGGCATCCGACGCTCGACGGCACGGCCGACGTCATCCGAGCCATGGAGCGACGGGGAATTGACTTCATCGAAGTGGGCATACCCTTCAGCGATCCGATGGCCGACGGCCCGGTCATACAGGACGCGGCGACTAAGGCTCTGCGAAATGGCATGACCCTCAGGAAACTCTTCGCACAGCTCGAACCGCTCAGGGCACAGGGTGTCCGTCTGCCTCTCATTCTCATGGGCTACATGAACCCTATCTTCCACATGGGATTCGAGCCTTTCTTCCGGCAATGTCGGGAGGTGGGCATCGACGGCGTCATCATTCCCGACCTGCCATTCAAGGACTACATGGACGAGGTGAAGCCCTTGGCCGACCGATATGACGTCCGTGTCATCATGCTCATCACGCCTGAGACGAGCGAAGAGCGCATACGTTTCATCGACAGGAACACCGACGGATTCATCTACATGGTGAGTTCGGCTGCAACGACCGGCGCACAGAAGGAATTCGACCAAGCGAAACAGGCTTACTTCTCGCGCATCGACGCGATGAAGCTCACTCATCCCCGCATGATAGGCTTCGGCATCAGCAACCGACAGACGTTGCAGGCTGCCCAGAAGAACGCCGCCGGCGCCATCATCGGCAGCAAGTTCGTGACGTTGCTCGACAAGCATGGCGCGCCGGAGCCTGCCCTCGACGAGCTCTTCGAAGCCCTCAAGAAGGACTGAAAAACGCCGCGTGCGAAGATTGACAACGCCGCGTGCGGAGATTGGCAACGCCGCCTGCGGAGATTGGCAACGCCGCCTGCGGAGATTTCCGACGGCCCATCGGGAAAGACAAAGCCCCTCGTCCATCAAGGCGAGGGGCTGCTTGCTGTAGAGGGGGAAGCCTGCGTCAGCGGATCACCTGCTTCCTGCCGTCCTTGATGTAGATGCCTTTGAGCGGAGTGCCTGTCACCTTGCGACCGGAGAGGTCGTAGATGCCGCCGAAAGGCTTTTGTTCCACATTCTGCAAGGCTGGGGCGATGCCGGTGGGATCCACTTGAGGTTCGAGCGATTCGAGCGTCACGCCCTCCAACTTGAAGGCGTTGATGCCGAAACTGCTCTGCCCCGTCAGGTTGACGATGATGCCGAGCGAGACCTCAGTCTTTTCGGTCAGCGTGAAACTGATGCTTCCGTCCACAAGCATTGCCCAGGCCAAAGCCTTCTCTTCGCACTCGGCGTCGCTCACCATCGTGCTGCCCTCGCAGGCCACGATGCGGCTCGACTGCATGTCGTCCACGTCGCCCGGCGTGATGCTGAAGCGATACTTGCCTGCAGGAAGCGTGACCGGCTGCCAGAGATGATAGTCGAGCAGAGGCGTGGCAAAGCCGCTCCACTGTGTCTCGAACTGGATGTCGCCGTGATGAGCCGTGTCGATGTGAGCGCCCGTGGTGATGTTGCCCGAGACAATGGAATTGGCATCGCGCCAACGGGAACGGGTCGTGCGCATGGCAAGCTTGAGGAAACGGCTGCTGTTGCTGGGGTTGACAGTGCCGGAAGCCGTCGTGAAGGGATTCTTGTAGTTGGTCAGGTAGAGAGAGGTAATGTCGCCGTGCATGATAGCCTCCGTGTCGAGCGTGAAGACGCCGATGGCCGAGTTCCAGGCATCACCGTCGGGTCCGAAGCCGATGCGCGCCGCGTTGCAGCCATTCGCCGTGCGGTCGAGCACATCGCCGCCGCTCTGGTTGAAGTCATAGTAGAGCATCAGGCCATCGTCGGCTTGCGCTTGTGCCACATCGTCGATGTGACTGTTGGCATAGGCCTTTATCTTGTCGGCAGAGAGCAGGCTTCCCCAGAGGCGGACCTCGTCGATTTGTCCCTTAAAGCCGTCGTCTGCGCCCATCGTGACAGTGCCCAGGAGCGGGAAACGCGTGGCGAGGCGGGTGGAAGCCGCGTTCACGAGCAGTCCGTCGCGGTAGAATTTGACGCTGCCCGAACTGAAGGTCACGGCATAATGGTGCCACTCGTCGGTGATAATGTAGTTCTCCTCCGACTGGGCCGTCCTTGTCCCCAACTTGACACTCAGCACCCCGTTGTTGTCAACGGACGTGGAGAAGTCGCCCTCCGAAGAAGCGAGGCACACGCTGCCCTGCAGTCTTGCCGGCTGCATCCACCACTCCAGGGTGAGGGTCTTGCTTTCCTCAGCATACGGACACTGCAGCTCGAGGCGTTCCGAGCCAGTGAAGTTGAGGCAGGAGAGCGGGTCGTCGTTGCTGACGATGAGGTAGCGAGGCTGCGTCAGGGCGTGTTCCCCGAGGTCGTTTGCCACGGCGAGGCTGACATCATAGATGCCCGGTGCGGTGGGAACGACGAAGGGCGACTGGCCGTCGACCGTTAGTACACGGCTGCCATTGTTCAGTTCCCAATGCCACGAGGCAGGGCTGTAGCGGCTCTCATCAATGAGCTGAATGGCATCGCCGAGCATGATGGCATTCCGCGAAACGTCGAATCGGGCGTTGGGAGCCGAAGCCTTCACGGTCACATCCTTCGTCACGCTGCTCGTGCCGTAAGGGTTCGTTGCCGTCAAGGTCACAGGGAAAGTGCCAATCTGGGGATAAAGTGCAGTGGCATTGGTGCCGCCCAGTTGCTCCACCTCTGCTCCCGGGAGGCTCCAAAGGAAGGTGCAGCCTGAGCCTTCGCTACGGTTCACGAAGCTGAAGCGGTCGCCTGCCGGCAGGGTATCGCAGAGCACGTCGAAGGCAGCCACGGGCGCTTCGCCCTCTACGACCTCTACCTGTGTGTCGGCAGAGAGTGTCGTGCCGTCGGCAAAGCGTGCCTCGCAGGTCACAACGTAAGTGCCTGCCTCGGGAAAGGTGAAGGCCGGGCTCATGCCATGCAGGGCAGGCATGGAGGAATCGGCCACGGTCCATGTCCAATCGACCGCGCTTAGCAGCGAATTGGCAGTGAGCCGGAAGGGGATGCCTGCAAGATGCGGGCCGGAAGAGGCTTCGTCCTGAATGCTGAGCGTAGGCGTCGGCTGCACACCATCCATGGGTGTCGCGCTCTCCACGACTTGGCAGGCAGCCGCATTCGTGAAGGTTGCGTGCTTACCGCTGACGCATTCCAGCAGCCGCGTCTCGCCGTTCACCTCGATAGTCTCCATCGGGACATAGATCATGAGGTCGGGTTGCAGCGCAGGGGCAGCGATGTGGACGTACATATTTTTCCTGATTTCTACCACAGAGCGTGCCGTTCGCCACACACGAATCTCGTCGAGTCCGCCTTTCCACCATTGGTTGGTGCCGGTATTGCCGAAGCGTAGGTCGCCAAAGGCAGTGAGTCCGGAGAAAGTGGTGGAGGTGATGGACCCTCGGCGAACGCCGTTGACGTAGAGAGTGAGCACGTTTCCGTTGATGACGATGGCGATGTGGTTCCACCTGCCAGTGGTGGAGAGCACTCCGGAAACGTCGAGGCGGTCGGAGCCTCCGCTGTCCCAGCCCACGGAGATGGCTCCGCTGCTGTTATTGTGGAAGAGGAACTTGCCCCAGCCCGGTCCTACCTGGTGGGAATAGTTGACGTTCTGGTCGCTACGCATCCAGAATTCTATCGTGGCCTTACTGAGAAGTTCGGAGACAGCCTGGGGGATGACGATGCCACTCTCGTTGATTTCGAGCACTTTGTTGCCGTCGTGCTGGAGCGTCTGCAAGACGACGGGGTTGGACGGAGCGGACTCTTGTCCGTACTGTCCTGCTTGATAGACGGCTCTGACGGTGAAGGTTCCTGTGGACTCGAGGGAGGGTGTGAAGAAAGTCCTGTCGGCCGGCAGCTGTGCGGCAAGCGATGTTCCCTCGTAGACGTGGTAGCCTGTGAGCTGAAGGCTGGAGGATTGCGGAGCCGTCCAAGTGAGCACGCCGTCGGCGAGGCTGAGGTTGGTGGGAGGATAGAGTTGCTCGCCGGGCACAACGACACTGATGATGGTCTCGCGTCCGCGGTTCCTGATGTCAACGTCCTTCTGCCCGAACGGTATCTCGATGCCGTCGTTCTCCACCTCATAGTTGATGATGGAGGCGCCATAGATGTGGCCTGTGCCGATGGCATTAGGGGCGGTCTTGACGATGAAGAAGTATTTGAGGGGCTTGGTGCGGTCCACGGAGAAGGTAAGGTCGGTGAGGTCGTAGCCGAACTCCATGGGTTCGCTGTGGATGCCGTCCACCCATCGTCCGAGCATGGGCACCTCCGGGGCCGGACTGGCACCGAGGGTGTTGCCTGCGAAGCGGAAGTGTTCCATGGGAATGACCTTCTCCGGCCGCGCAGCGCTGAGGTTTTCGGCCACACCCACCGAGAGGAGGAGCTCACTGCGGTGCGTATAGTCCATGAGAATCTTGATGGTGCGCAGTGGTCGGTACGCTTTGCGGATGACGTAGGCGCCGGGGGTCCAGGGCCAAGTGTCAGTGCCCACGGCATAACTGTACTTGTATGGGCAGAAGATGAAGCCTTTGTTCTCCCATCCGTCGCCCCACGAATTGGCGATGAGCCATGCTCCCACCTCGTCCTCGTCCGCTTCGCCCACGATGCCATCGCCGTCGAGGTCGAACTCGATGCGGTCGTCGTAGCCGCAGACGGTGAGTGCGTGGTTGAAGGTATCGCCCCACGCCTTGACGTACTTCATGCCTGCCACCCTGGCCTCGCGGTTGGCGGCTGTGGCGGGAATGACGGCGGAGGTGGGTCCGGCAGCCACGCCTATGCCGGCCACGCCGCCGCTGTGCATCGCGTCGTCGCCGCAGTGATTGTAGAGCCACTCCTTGAGTTGCTGTCGGCCCTCGGGGGTGTTGGTGGCGGGAAAGCCGAAGTCGTAGGCCACACGGTTGAACATTGCGCTGTACCACTTGTCGTATCCTTGCATCCAGCCATAGTCTGGGTCGTCGTGAGTCTGCGGCCCGAAGAGCCGGCTGAAGGTGCGTCCGCCGTAGGTGGGCACGTTGGGGATGCCGTTGCCCTTGGCCATCCCCTCGGTGTTGCTGGTCTGATAGGCCATGAGCCAAGTGAAGTGGGAGGGATACTGGTTCTCCGGGAGCGAGGCATCGGCATCGCGATAGCTGTTTATCTCATGGGTGAACTGGTAGCCGATGCCTGCGGCCGAGCCGCACGAGCCGCCGCTCTGGTTGAAGATGGGCGGGAAGTATTTGTCCTGACCGTTGTAGACGAACGGGGGAAGCACGGCCTTTGCCTTGGCACGGGCCGATTTGCGCCGGGCGGAAATCTCGTCGGGCAACCGGCCAGGGCTTGCTTCGTACTTGAGATTGGGAAAGACACTGCGGTCTATCTTCACTACCTTGCCGTCGGGCAACGTGTAGTCTTCTATCTGAGCCACTGCGCCAAGCACCGGCACGAGGCTGGCTGCGAGGAGCAAACGTCTGAGGTTCTTCATCTGTAGTTAAGGTTTTAGTTGTGCGGGCAGAAGTGTTCTGCTCCATAGTCTGTTTGTCGGCCAGCGGAAGGGCGTTCCCTTCTGCCAGGAACCCTGCGCCCTTGCCGGCACATCCCTGTGCGGTTGCTGCCCAAACCCTGTTGGCATATTCAGCAACCCACGGCCGCGCCAGCGGCAAGGCCCGAGGGAGAGGCGGCAGGAAGCAGGCCGATGTCCTGTAGGAATAATAAAAAAAGGAGGAAGCTCCCGGGACTTTTCCGGAAAGCTCCCTCCTTTGATAGGAAGAATGGTTTACTTCACGAGCACCTTCACCCCGTTGAGGATGTACATACCCTTGCCCAAAGTCTTCAGGCTGGAGAGCGTTGCATCGGTGCGGAGCAGTTTGCCGTCCACGCTATAGACGTTGCCGCGCTGGCTGACCTTCTCGATGGCGGCAGGAATCGTCTGCACGCCGTCGGCCATCTCAGCAGAGCTGCCCAGGAAGATAGCGAAGTCGTAGCTCTCCTCGCTGGCGTCGAATGCAGGACAGATGTCGAGGTCGAGGTAAACGCAAGGACCCGAGATGTAGTAGCCGGAAGAGGCCGACGGGTTGATGTCCTGGATTTCCTTGTTCATCAGCGTGGCTGCGCTCCTTGCATAGTTGCGGGTGAAGTAGATCTCACGCGGCAGGAGCGTATGGTTGCCAATGCTTGCCACAAGACCGTTGATGGTGTCGCCCTTCTCGACGAACTCCGGCGTGCCGGACTGAGAGAAGAGCATCGGCTCAACGTAGTCGTCTTCGGCATCATAGTTCAGCGTGTCCTCGAAGATATAAATGACGGGCTCGCCGGCAGGGAAGGTGTCGATGGTCTTCAGAGCCAGGAAGTCGCCCTCGGAAGTATGGAGGCGTCCGAGAGAACTGTAGGCCACGCCCTCGTTCTCGGCAGCAGGAGTGATGGTCATCATACTGGTCCAGGCATTGATAGCACCGGGCTTGATGTCCCTGTAGAACTCGAAGCTGGCGGGAGCGGCATACTCCTCTTCGGCCTCGCAAATGGCGAGAGCAGAGTTGGAGTAGGCATCTGTGACATTCCATGTGCAGAGTCTGCGGTTAGTCTCGCCGACGTGCAGGTAAGAGCAGTCCGTGCCGTTGATGTTCACGCCGTGCAGGAGGCTCCTGCTGTAACCGGGAGTAGAATAGGTGAAGAACGTGGGAACGAGCTGTGTGAACACGTCGTTGGTGTTAGCCTCCTTAGCATTCACGAACAGACCCGTAGCCTTGTTCTGGATGGCATACTGAGGAGCAGCCTTATCCTTGCCGATGGGCAGCACTTCCTTGCCTTCTGCCAGATTGAACTCCGAGCGATAAGTCCTGTAAGCATCGATTGCCGCAGCAACATCCTCGGCCTGTGCATTCAGCAGGAGAACCTTGTTGGCAGCATCATAAGCCTGCTCGAGAGCCTTACCGCTTGCGCTCAGCTCATTGTTGGGAGTGAGAGGATAGATCTGGAACTCGGCAGCGTGGAAGTAAGTCCACAGCTTGTTGTACTCGTCGGCACTGGTCGGCTCTGCGAAGGGGTCGAACTCCGTGTTGCCACCGCCGTCCGTTCCGTATCTGTTGGTGAGGATGAAGCGCAGATAGCTGTAGCTTCCGCCAAGGTTGACAGGCAGGCTGGTGACAGACTCGTTCTGGTTGGTGAACGGAGTCTCAAGGTATCCGACGTTCGTCCAAGTCTCTGCGTCGTTACTGCCCAAGATATACATGCGGACAATGTGGCCGTTCGTAGCATTCTGGCGGCGCGTCATGTCCACCTGGATGTAGCCCGATACGGGTTCGTTCAGTGCAACCTGAATGTAGCCCGGAGCGATGGTTTTCTTATGGTAGTCGCTGTGCCAATAAGTGTTGATGCTTCCGTCGATAAGGTACTCGATGTGCAGACCTTCGCTCGAGTCGCTTGCGTTGCTCGAAAGCTGAGATGCGTCGGTAATCAGCTTCTCGCCTCTCGTGTAGGTCTGGCTCATGTCGAGGGCAAGCTGCATGTTTTCCTTCACACCCTTGAAGAGAGAAACGTTATCGGCTTCCACTTGCGGACGCTCCACGAAGCGGAACATGCTGGTAGCCTTGTCCTCGATGGCATCATCCTCCATGAAGAAGAGGCGGGAACCTTCGCGGATGTCCTCATAAGCGAGCGTCTCGATGTGGTTAATCTTAATGGAATCGCCCTGATCGTTGAAGCCATCTTCAGAAACCTCCTTGCCCGAGACAGCAAATGTGCCGTAGAGAGTAGCCTGATCCTCGCGCAGAGAAGTCTTGTCGACACCGGCCTTGCTGAATTCATAAGCGTCGTACATCTCCTCGGTCGGCACCATGAAGCGATACCACTTGTCGGTCTGGATGACATTGGCCTTCTCCATGACACTCTGCTTCATGGCCTTGAGCATGACAGCATACTTGTGGTTCTGTGCAGCCGTGTAGCGTCCGGCCTTATCGTAAGCCTCTATCTCGGCATACAGCTCGTCGTAGTCGGAGGCAATCTCTGTGCTTGCCCACTCACCGGGGTTGGTTCCCTCCACAACGCTTGCCGTCACATTCTTATATGTAGCGAGGGCGTTACGCAATTCCGTGGGATCGACCATAGCGGCGAGGAAGGCTTTGTAGGCAGCCTCGAGCTCTTCGTACATTTCGAGGGTGATGTCGGCATCATCCGTCGCAGCGTTGTCTGCATAAACCCTATCCAGTTCCTCAGCAACGTCGCCGAGGAGAGCGAACTGAGAATTGGGGTTCTCGCGGACAGTGTATATCTGAAGCTCTGCAGCGTGCCAGAAGAAGTTGGACTTGTTAGTGGCCACTACGCGGACATACTTGTAGGATGTGGGCGAGAAGAACGGGATGGTGTTCTCCACACTTGCACCCGTCTTGAGCGGCATGACTGTGATTGAATCCCAAGCCTCAGCTTCTGCCTCAGGATCATTCGAGCCGTATAGCGTGAACTCGTTAGGCCAGTTGCCCGAAGTGGTGTTGCGGTCGCAGATATAAAGCTCGCAGTTGTCCAGCATATCCTCCATGTCGGAGATCTGAATGTAGTGCGGTTCTGCCGGAGTGTTCTGCCATGCGCTGTGCCAATAAGTATTCTTGTCGCCGTCGATGAGCACACCTGCAGAGAGATCGCCACCGTCTTTGGAGGTACCAATATCGTTCTGGCTGTGAGGAGAGGACATCTGGCTGGCAGTCTTGATGAGGCCTGTGCGGATGGAGTCCTTTGCCGTAACCAGGGCAGCATAGACCTCAGCACGCAGAGCGGCGTTCTGTGCCACAAGGACATCATGGTTCTTGATGATTTCGAAGGCGTCGATGAGTTCCTGAGCCTCTTCGTCGGAGACATACTCGAGGAACCATTCGCTGGCCCAAGCATCGCTTCGTGTCAGGTCAAAGTCATAGGTTCTTCTCCAGAAGCCCAGTTCTATTTCTTGGCCAGAGTCTGTTCCGTAGGTTCCCCAGGGAGAGGCATCGTCGTTGACCGAACTGTGGCTCATCTGGTGAACGTAGCGGCCGTTGGGATCTCTGGGGCTGCGTGCCAGACGAATGGCAAAGCAGTCTCTGTCATCACCGATGCCGTCGGGCTCTACATATTCATATCCTGCATAGTCGAACATGACGTGGAGTGCCTGACTTTCGTCTTCGGTCAAGATGAGTTTGTTCTCGGGATTGTCGGAAGCGGGACTGATGAAGGTTCCCATGCCTGCGTTCTGAATCATGACGCTGTCGCCGTGCTGAGTAAGCTTCCAGAGGAAGTTGGCACGATCTCTGTTGAGTGTGCTATAGACAGCCTTGTTGGGATGATTCTTATCGAAGGAGGCAGCGATGGCTTTGTCAACGAATCCGCTCGGATCGAACTCAGACTTGTAGCGGTTGTGAGCAATGATGCGATAGTAACCGTCTTGCGGCATCATGTAAGGCACCTCGCTGTCGAGCACAACTTGATAGAGTGAGTCCATGGCAGAAGCCAATGTGTTGGCATAAGAGAGTGTCGGTGCATCGGGATCGGAGTTGTAGTCGTAGCCGGGGTCATCGAGGTTGGAGAGGTAGGTTTCCACCTCGTCGAGCATCTCGATGAACTTTTGCCACGTTTCGGCGTCGGTTCTTTCGCCGAACCCTGTGCCGAGCTTGATGGTATAGCCCTCGGTGTCGCCTGCAGACTCTCCGTACTTTGTCTCAATGCCGTTGAGCACGGTGTGGACTTGTGCAGAGATTGTGGGAACTTCGAGCGACCAGATGTAGGCAGGATCGTAGCTGTAGGCGGGGACAGGACCGATGTCGTAGGTCCAGAATGTCCGGCCTGCATCTTCCCAACTGCTTTCGCCGTAGACTGTATTGCAGGAGCGGATGGCAAACTTTCCTTCGTCGTTGAGGAAGAACACTTGCCTTTCCCAGGTGTCACGGTCGTTGCCGTTGGTCGTCTTGAACACGTTAGAGTTCAGCACAGCCTTGCTGTTGCTGAGGTCAGGGTTAGTGAAGACTGTTCCGGCAGTCGTGTAGATGCGGATGCCGGTGGGCTTGAAGGCGCCTCCCGTCCTCTTGGTCAGGGTGAAGCAGCCTGCCAGATAGTCGGCGTCGATAAGGTCGCCGGTGCTGGTAACATAATACTTCATGCCATCGTCTTCCATTGTAATCCAGTAGACGCCGCCGTCCTCGATGGCTGCAAGCGCGGCCTCATACTCTGCATCGGTGGGCGTTGTCTGTGCAAAGGCACCTCCCGACGACATCATTGTTGCCAGTGGGAACAACAACGACATCAACAATAAGTAATGCTTTCTCATTGCAGTAAAGTTTTAGAGTTAGTTTTGTTAGTTAATAATAAAGGTTAATATAGCTATTGATATATACGCTTTGATGCACAAAAATAACATTTATTCCCATACGAACTTACATATTTATAACAAAACCTTCTATCTTTTAGTTTTTTTTAACATCCTAACAAGGGAAATGCCTCTCGAAGCAAAGAATTGAGGCACGGATATACCTTATATATATTATATACGCGCGCGAGGAAGAAGGCATTTGTCGGAAGGTGCATCGCCGAAGGCTGGGAGCTGCCGGGGCTGTGGAAACGGCACCGCCGCAAGCAGGGATGTGAAAGCCTTGCTTGCGGCGGAGAAAATCTGAAACTCAGGCTGAGGGGATTGACATCGCAGGCTGCGGAGATTGGCATCGCAGGCTGAGGGGATTGGCATCGCAGGCTGCGGGGATTGCGGCTAACGCCTCGGGGCAACTTCCGTGCCGTCGGTGCGGAAGGTCTTGCCGTCGCGCAGGATATAGATGTGACCGTCGCGGAGCACCTTGACTGCCTTGCTCTCGGCTTGAACTTTGGCGATGCCGTCAACGAGACCTTCGAAGAGGCGGAAGGTGGAGCCATTGTCGGTGAGGCTCTTGGTGTTGTCCCAGAGCTGCAGGGGGCCTTCGGTGCTGCCGAACTGGTTGATGCAAGTATTGACAGTGCCTGGCAGACGAAGGACGAAGCCGTCGCGGTTGGGCAGAAGGTCCCAAGCGAACTCACCCTGCCGCATGGCGACATAGTCGCCCACGGCGGAGAGCGTCTCGCCGAAGCCTTTGGTGTAATTGTAGAGCGTCACCTGATAGGGATTGCCGCCGAAAGCCCAATAATAGTCGGGGTCGAAGATGAGAGTGCTCTCGTCCACCTGCTTGGGATAGTAGGGTTCGGTGGCCTGACGGCCGACGTGATAGTCGCTGCGAATGGTCATGTTGTACCAAGAGGCGTCGTCGGGCGAGGTAGAGAAGAGGAATGGTCCGTGCCACTCCACTTCGTAGTCGAAGGTGGCGTCGGCGGTTATCTGATAAGGCATGTCGGCCGGCTCCGTGAGGGTCACGAAGGCATTATCCCATCTCTCGGTGGGTGCTGGCGGTTCGGCTCCCCTTGCCACCTGGAAGGATTCGGTGCCGATGGGCTCGCCGTGCCAGATGTAGCGGTTCGTGACGGCGAAGAGCGACTGGGATGCCAGTGCGATGGCCTCTGTGGGGTCGAAGCTTCCCACTTCCTCGACAATCCATCTGTTGCCGTCGTCCGGGTTGCTGAAGGTGTTGATGACGAGGATTGAGTTGTTATGGTTGAAGAAGAGTGTGCCGCCGCCATCGGCGTTGCAGCGCATCATGTACTTGAAGTCGCCGTTGGGGCTGCTTGGGTCGAAGACGATGGGCGTGCCAAGCTGGTTTACCCATGTGCCGTTGCCGTAGTAGGCCAGGAACATCTTCGTCGTGGGGCTATAGAGATAGTTGCTTCCGCCGATGTTGAGGATGGCGAACTGCGCTTCGTCGTCGGTGTAGCTGTAATTGCGTGCCTGCTCCACGGTGAGGCCCTTGTGGTCGGCAGTCAGCACGAGTGCACCGCGCTTGCAGTAGATGGCGTAGAGTTTGGTGTTGTCGAAGGTGGCACTCTCCACGGGCTGTTCCGCATCGGGACGCACGCCGGCCATGATGTCGGCGTAGATTTTGTCCGCACGGGCCTGCAGCCATGTGGCAGCGGTCTGTGCCTGCTGAGCGTAGTTGGTGCGGTCTCCCCACTTCTGGGCATTGCTGTTGAAGGAGTTGCGGGCAAAGTCGTAGTAGTCCTGGGCGTACTCTTCCAGCTCCTGGAGTCCGTCCTGCATGAACTTTTCCCAGAAGCTGCGGTAGAGTGTGTCGAGGGGTTCGTACTTGAAGCGCAGGTCGCGCACGAAGTTGCGGGCCTCGAATTCGGGCATATCTGTCCAGTAGTTGCTTGTCGACTCATTGGCGAAGTAGCTACGGGCGCGTTCGTATCCGAAGCACCAGTCGAGGTCCCAGACGGGTCCGAAGATGTATTTGCACGAGTCTGCCAGCATGTTCTCGTGGTAGCAGAACGTGCTTTTGGGGTGATAGAGTTCGTAGTTGAGCGTCAGTTCGTTGACCATGAGGAATCGGGCCAGTTGCTCCAGGTCGACGTACTGGGAGATGTCCTTGCCACGGTAGAGGTTGGAGAGGAAACTGTTGAAGTGTCTCTGGATAATGGTCGGCGTGAGGTTCGTCACGGTCTCTGCATCGGCGAAGTCAGGCTCCTTGATGTTGATGGGGAGGTTGTAGGGTGAGGAGCGGAACTTGTAGGTCTCGTCGAAGTAGCTGTCTAGCTCGAGCATTGCAGCGGCCGACTCGTCGGCCAGATCGACGCTGTTGTTGGAGAAGCCAACCTTCTCGGTGAAGTTGTAACTGCCGCGATATTCTCCGTTGAGGTAGAGGTCGACGGGCACAATGTGGTTGGCTGCCGTCGCTCCAAGCAGGTTGGCAGCCTTCATGCCGATGGCGTTGGACATGAGGGAGCCGGTCTGATAGTTCGACAGGAGCACCCATGATTTTCCTTTCTTCATGCCCAGGGGCTTCAGTTTCTCGGCGAATTTGAGTCGATAGGGCTTCTTGGGCCATGCCCAGCTGCTGTTGCCGCGACCTTTTATCTGCACGGCAGTGGCTTCCATCGAGGGGAAGACGCCGTGGCCGTCGATGGTGATGGTGGCGTTCTTGTAGTAGTCTTTGCTCGTGATGGCAAGCCCATCCTCGGTGTCGATGTAGATGGTGGGCACCTGGGCTGCGTCGGTGAGCCAGCTGACGCTGACGCGTACCATCCTTCCGTAGGGCATCATGGCATACGTCCCGTCGGCTTCGGGCGAAGGGAGCAGCATGGTTTGTCCGGGACGCGCCACGGTGTAATAGACATCTCCGTCGAACCGGAGCCGCGACTGCCCTGAGGTCTGGAGCTGACCCTTGACGTAGGCGGCGGCCGTGGCGTCGGTCAGCGTGAAGGTGGGCGTGAGGCGTTTGCCGATGGCGCCTATCTCTGCGCGCACGGTGTCGGCCTCCATCGTGGCAACCACAGAGCCGAAGAGCTGGTCGTTGCTGTTCTTATTGAAGCGGAACACGTCGAAGGTGGGAAAGTCCGTGGGGGCCTGATGGCCGACGGAGTCCACTTCGGCCAGATTGTAGGTGAAGTTCTGCCCGACGTTAGTCTCCACGACCAGTTGTCCCTCGCGCTCCTCGTAGGCGGTGACGCAGTCGGTGGGGAACGCCTCAATCCGTCCGCCCGAGAGGAAGACGTGGAGTGCCTCGGGGAAGCCTTTCTCCCAGGAGATGATGGGAGTGGGATCGGGCGTGTCGGCCTTCTTGGTGAAGACGAACCGCTCGTTGTTGCTCGTGCCGCTGCTGCCCTTGTAGGTGCCCAGCATGTTCGAGCCGGAGCGGAGGTTCCAGTAGTAGTCGGTGTCGAGGACGCTCTGGATGCTGTACGCGCCGTCGGCTCCCTGGATGATGTTCCAGTACTCCGAGTCGTCGCCGAGCGAGCTGCGGCTCAGCGTCATGTACTTGTAGTAGAGGTCCGCGCGGTCGTAGGTGAAGACGAGCAGTTCGTCGGTCGATGCGTTGCGGAAGGTGTATCCCTGCGGCGTGTTGGTCACCGTCCACCATCCGTCGTCGCCCACGTCGCTGCCGTCGGTCACATAGTAGATATAGGGGTCGGCATCGTGGTTGAAGCCCAGTCCGAGCCAGCCGGACAGCTTGGTGCAGTTGATGGAATAGACGCCGTCCTCGATGGGAGAGTCGGCATGGATGGCACCGGGCAGCAAGGCCCAGAGGGAAGTCAAGAAGAGGGTAATGATGCGATTTCTCATGTCGGTTTTAGTTTTTGCGCTGCAAAGATAGTGATTTTTTCGACACATTATATAATAAAGGGAAGAAAAAAGATAGAGAAACCGCCATATTGATATATTATACAAGCATTTGGGGGCACAGGCGTCCTGCTTTGCCATCGGCCACACGGCAGGCGCTCCGCAGGCGCTCCCGACAGCATGTCGTGCAACGCTCCATGCGATGTTCATTGCAGGGTCATGATGCTGCAATTGCATGGTCATGATGCTGCAATTGCACGGTCATGACCATGCAAACAAAACCCTGTGGGGTTCTGCAAACCGACGAAGCGGGAGCGACCACGGAAGGCGTGCGGCGGGAAATCAAATTCAACGCCACGAAATGCAACACGGAAGCGTCGGAAGAGCCACAAAAAACTAACAAAAATTACGTCTTTTTTGTTTTTTTTCACTTTTTCTATTGCCATATCACAAATAATATATATATTTGCCCCGAATATGGCGCAATGTAAGAACGACCATAACACAAATATTACAAAAACTAAAACTATTAAAAACAAGGTAAAAAGCTAAAGAACAAACATTTTCCCAAAAAAATCATTTATTATTATTAACTAAAAAAACCAACTATGAAGAAGTTAAAATTCCTCTTGGCTGCCGTGCTTTGCACTATGGCAGCAGGGAATGCCGGGGCTCAGATTACTGACAATTCCCAGCTTTCCAACACGAAGGTCTACACCGTGACCACGCCTCGCGGCGCATGGATGGTGGACCAGACAGGCAACCGAATGCACTACGACGGCAACTACACCAGCTCGAGTGCTACTCCCACGAACAACGTGAACTATCAGTTCGCTTTCATCAACCATGAGGGCCACTACTACCTCTACGCCCCCGCCATGAAGAAGTTCGTGCAGCCACAGAAACATTTCCGCACAGGCTACACCACGCCCGTCACCCTCGCAGCAGAGAGCGGCAAGGTGAAAGTGAAGAGCGAGAACTCACCCCTCACCATCAACATCGGCGGCGCGCAGTGGACATGGGACACATGGACAAACTACGACGACGGTAACACCGTGACTATCGTGGAAGCCGCTGACCTGAGCGCAGCCGACCTCAACGAGGCCATCTCCATCCTCACGGGCACACCCGACTATTTCGACTCCCATAAGGTTTACACCATCAACTGCGAGCGCGTGGGCAACTGGGCTGCCTCGGCCGACCACAACAGCCTGAGCTCCACCCTGGCATACCCCGGAGCCACGGATGCCGAGAAGCAGTTCGCCTTCTACCACAAAGATGGCAAGCTCTACATCTACAGTGTGGGCGCAAAGAAGTTCCTCAAAGGCGACGGAACCTTCGTCACAGGCAAACTGGGCGACCCCATGGACTATCGCATCATCAGCACGAGCGGCTACGACCACATGCTCTACGTTCCAGCCACTCACTTCTATTTCAATTCGCAGACAAGCGGTGGCTTTCTCATCAACAGCTATTCGACGGGCGACGCAGGCAACAAGCAGTCGTTCACCGAGGTCAACGGTCTGGATGTCTTCGACGAGATGGACCTCATCGCCAATCCCTCCTACTTCATCACCTACGTCGTGAAGGATGAGGACGGTGCCACCATCTTCACATCCGAGCCCGTTGCAACGAATCTCGGAGCCAGCATCACCAGCCTCCCCGCCGACTTCCGTCGCCCCTTCTACACCTACAACGACGTCGACGTCACCATCAGCGACTTCAACACCACCGTCGAGTTCACCGCAACGTGGGACGGTCCGTTCGAAATCTCTGCCGACTTCGCCACAGCCCACTGGTACAACATGGCTGTACGCGGCAACTATTATGTGACATCGGGCAACAAAGCCACCGACGGCTCGCTCGCTCCCATCCCGGCAAACGCTATGGGTCTGGTGGAAGACGCTTATCAGTGGGCATTCATCGGCAACAACTACGACGGCTTCAAGGCTATCAACAAGGCTGAAGGCGACAGCAAGGCCTACGCATGGGTGTCCAACGACAACAGCTCCATCCCGACCTTCGTCGATTATGCCACGGCCAACAAGTGGTACATCAAGGCCAGCACTTCGTCTGTTGCCAACTCCTTTATGCTAACCACGGACAAGGGCTACCAAACCAACCAGTTCGGCGGCGCCACAGGCTCTCTCAAGATCTGGGCAGACACCAGACTCAACGACGCAGGCTCTGCCTTCACGACATTCAACGTGCCCACAAACTTCGCCAACTTCGTGGTTGACGAAATCGCACCCGCAATGGAAGCAACAGGATACTTCGCCTTCACCGACGAAGTAAAGGCCACCATCGGCTGGGATCCTGCATACAAGACCGAATGTCCCTATGAGTCCTACAAGAACATGAAGGAGAAGCTGACTGCCATCGACGCGACCGACATCAGCAACTACGTTCTTCCCGAGACAGGTTACTACACCTTGAAGAACAGATACTACGGCACCTACATGGGCATCGACCCGAGCGACGCTGTGATGTACGGCAACTATGCCAGCGCAAACGAAGCCAAGCAAGTCGTCAAGCTCACAAAGACTGGCGCTGCCACCTACACCATCGGCCTGATGGGCAAGTTCGCTCCCGCTGCCGTCGCACAGAGTGCAACCGTTTCTGCCGAAGACGAAGCCGGCACATACACCGTGGTTGTTCCCACCGTTGGCTTTGCTGCATTCCAGGCCGACACAGAGAACAGCATGTCTGTCCTGCACCAGCGCGCCGCAGGCGACATCGTGGGCTGGGAAGCTCCTGCCGCTGCATCTCAATGGGCAGTACAAAATGCTGAGAGCATCGAGCTCACCGTCGGCACAGAAGGCTATGCCACAACCTATCTGCCCTTCCCCGTTGAGTATGGAGGCATTTCCATGCCGAAGGCAATCGGTTGCTGGACATTCGACGATCCTTCCGACCTCCTTGCAGGTACAGGCATTGCAACACTGCAGGCAACGACCCACGCCAAGAACAGCGTGACTCCCACCACTCCTGCCGCTGCAAACATTACTACCGTAGCCGGTCCTTACGAAGGAAACGGTGCCGTGAATGTTCCCGTTGGCTCCAGCCTGCTGATGGCTGCCAACAATGGCGTAGAAAACATGGGCGCATATTCTATTATGTATGACGTTTGCGTAGAAGACGGCTCGACCTACGTTCCTCTCCTGCAGAACAGCCTGACCGACGGCAAGGACGGCAGCCTCTTCATCAACCAGAACAAGGTTGGCCTTGGCGGAGGCATTGGCTACCACGGCAACATCGAGAACAACAAGTGGTATCGCATCGTCTTCACCGTAAGTCCTTCGGAAGCTTCTCTCTACGTGGACGGCAGCTTGCTCACCACATACAACCAGAATTTCGATAATGTCAATGGCTCTTACCTTAAACATTGGGTTCTGACGACGGGTGCGCTCTTCTTTGCCGACGAAGACGGCGAGGAGAAAGCCATCAAGACATCCGAGCTGCGCTTCTGGGATGTAGCCCTGAATGCACAGCAGGTTTCAGACCTTGGCAGCATCAGCGGTGATGCACCGAAGTTCCCCGAGCCTCTTGGCGCTTGGGCATTCAACAGTACATCCAATCCTTATGCAGGCACCGGCACGGCAACCCTTGCCGAATGGGGCAATGGCATCACGACTGCCGACGGCGAAGTGACGGTTCCCGTTGGAGCAGGCATGGAGCTGAACACCAATCTTGATACAACTCCGACTGCCTACACTCTCCTCCTCGATGTCAAGCTCGCAGACGTCAGCGGCTACATCTCTCTCTTCCAGAACGACATCAACAATGGTAAGGACGGAAGCATCTTTGTCAAGGACGGAGCAGTCGGTCTTAACTCAGCCGGTCTTGGCTACAAGGGCACCATCAATCCCAACACATGGTACCGTATCGTCACCGTCATCGACAACAGCTACTGCACACTCTATGTGGACGGCGTACAGGTTGGCAAGAGCGCCGCTCAGGATGTGAACGCATGGGCAATGCGCGACTCAAGGAAGCTCATCCTGTTCATCGACAACGACGGCGAGGAGAAGGAAGTCGTTACTTCTGAAGTTCGCTTCTGGGATACCGCTCTGACAGCATCGCAGGTAGCAGAACTTGCTACCGTCGGCACTACTATCGAAGACAGCGAAGACGGAGTTAAAGACGCCGTAGCCTACACTGCTACACTCGACGTCAGCAACAAGTGGCTGGTACTGAACAAGCTTGAAGGAACAATTCCCACAAAGACAGCAGTTGTCATCAAGGGTTCTCCAAGGACATACGTTTACAACATCGCTGCCGAGGCTTCTCCTGTAACAGACAACGTCTTGAAGGGCACGCTCGAACCCATCGAAGCTGCCGACAAGTACATTCTTGCTAAACCCGAAGGCGAGGAAGTTGGCTTCTACAAAGCCACGGAAGGCAACATCGCTGCAGGCAAGGCTTATCTGGAAGTACCTGCTTCTGGCGTGAAGGGCTTTATCTTCATGCTCGACGACGATGCCACCGGCATCAGCGACCTTAAGGACTTTAAGGACATCAACAACCTTAATGACCTTAACGACTCCAAGGCCATCTACAACCTTGCTGGTCAGCGCCTGCAGAAGATGCAGAAGGGCATCAACATCGTAGGCGGCAAGAAGATAATATTAAAATAAGAAATGTAGAAAATAAAATAATAAGAAAGGGCTGTGTGTGCAGTCCTATGAGAAACGACACGCATCCTTTTCTTATTTTCTAATTTTCACAATATCTAAATTTCAAAGAAATGAAAAAGTATATAGTACCTGCAATGCAGGCCGAAGAAGCTCTGGCAGCCCAAATGATTGCTGAGAGCCTGAAAATCTCTAACGACAAGACCGTCGATGGCAGCCAAGCACTGACGAAAGAAGATGCTTGGGACATCTGGAACGACGACGAGGAATAAACATTCCTACACTCAAAAGCAAATCCCCGAGGTGCACTCTGCACCTCGGAGATTTGTTGTATTAGACTTTGTCTCACTAATACTTTCCCGACTAACATTCTAACAACTATGTTTCACCACACCATTAAGAGAACTCTATGGAGTATCATCCTGCTTGCATCTCTTCCTACAGGAGCACAAGAGTATGACCCCCAGCCGCAACTAAGCGACAATGGGACAAACTATTGGTATCGCATCTGCAACGCAGCCCCAGGCATGGACACTTATGCCATGACCGACCTCAATGCAGTTCTGGACGACGAGGACCACGATGCCCTTTGGCGTCCCTTTATATCTCTGATGCCTACAGAAGCTGAGGACTATCATTCGCAATGGAAGCTTACGGCTGCCGACGACGGCAAGGTGCTGCTCATCAACCGTGCCACGGGGCTGGCCATCGGCAACAGCTCTGCCAGCATCGGAAACATCAACGCCACGATGCTTGCCTCAAGAGGTGGTGCACAAGGCTTCACCATCACTGCCCTCGGCGATAATGCCTTCTCCCTGCAAAGCATCGAGGACGACGGCGTGAACCGCTGCCTTGCCTTGGCAGAAAAAGACGGAGATGCAATCACCTATCCTGAGACAGGCGCAAGCACCTCCATTATCGGATGGAAATTCTTCCCCGTAGAAATAGAGACAGGCATTGCAGGGGCGAAGGATAGTCTCCCCTATATATATATAAGGAATAGGCGCATCGAGGTGAAAGGCTGTGCCGGATGGCAACTGTTCAATGCCGAAGGCGAGGAAATGCCCCGCACGGTTTCCCTGCCTGCAGGCATCTATCTGGTCAAGACACCACAGAAGACGGTGAAAATACTCTTGCCGTGAAGACAGCATTCCGCCATGACACATAACGTGATAAACGTAACGTAACAACAAAAATGCCAATCAAGATGAAAAGACATATACTTCTCTCTTTGCTCATTGCCCTTTGCTCCATGTCGAATCTTTGGGCACAAACCTACGTTGTCAGTTCGCTGGCAACCCCGGGCGCTGCCACCTTCACGTCCGACAAGATTGTCGATGGCACAATCACCCTTCCTTTCATCGCCACGACAGAAGCCATCCCCATCGAGACCAACCAAGATGCCACGGTAAGCACAGATGCCGACTGGTGCCAAGCCACCTTTGCCGACGACACGCTGACGATTACCGTGACGCAGAACGACACGGGTGATGCCCGCACAGCCATCCTTGCCGTCAGCAGCAAAGACTTCCGTCCACTGCTCATCACCGTCCGTCAGGAGGCACGGCTTGCCTTTGCCGTCATCTCCGACACGCACGTCGGCAACACTTGGGGTGCAGGCTATAAGGTCAAGATTCCGCAGGCTTTGCAGAACCTTACCCGCCACGGCAAGCTCGACGCCATGGCTGTGGTGGGCGACCTCACCGATAACGGACGAACCGACCAGTACAAGGAGTTCGTGCAATTCTTCGGGAGCGAGGAGAACATTCTCAACCCCGTGGACAAGTTTCTCTTCATGATGGGCAACCACGACAACTTCGACGGAAACGGACAGGCCAACTACAGGAACGGACTGAAGGCCTTCAACAACCGGCTGTCCTATCCCCTCCATCAGTATGTTCTCATCAAGGGCTATCCCTTCATCACGATAAGCGATCTCGGTTCTGCCAACAACGACATCACCAACCCTGCCAACGGCACAGCCTCCTACCCCAGTTCGTCTGTCAGGAGGCTGGAAAGCTATTTGGAGCAGGCCACGGAGGAAGCTCCCGGCAAGCCCATCTTTGTCTTCACACATGTTGCGCCGCGATGGACGTGCTATAGCACATGGAGCGAGTTCGAGGGCGAGGCATGGGCCATGAAGGTATTGAACCCCATCCTGAACAAATACCCGCAAGCCATCGTCTTTTGCGGCCACAGCCACTATCCCCTTGGCGACCCGCGAAGCATCCATCAAGGCGCCAACCCGAACAGTTCGCGCAACAACTACTACACCGTCGTCAACACGGCCAGCACCACTTACTCGGAGATTAACCCCGGAGCCGTCGCTGCGGGCATCCATCCGGAAGGCTATGCCTACGTCACCGAGGGGATGATTGTGGAGGAACAGCCCAATGGCGACATCGAGATACGCCGATACGACACCTATCGCGACGTGGAGATTGACCCCGAACACCGATGGGTGGTGAAAGCTCCCTTCGACGGCAGTATGTTCCAGTACGCCGACATTCGAGATGCCGACGACAACCCGACGGGCATTCCTCTGCGCGACGGACTTCCCGCCCCTGTGTTTGCCGACGATGCAGTGCTGTCGCTGAAGGCTTCCCCGGCCGAGGTGAAGGTCATCTTCCCGCAAGCCACTGACAATGAATGCGTTTTCCGCTACAAAATTCGCGTGCTGCAGGGCGATGCGGAGGTGAAGAGCACGTTCGTCTTCTCGCAATTCTATCTGACGACTGACATGCCGCAAAGCCTTTCATGCACCATCGACGGCCTGACGGAGAACACAGAATACACCGTGGAAGTCACCGCCCTGGACTCCTACGACAACCCGTCGCAGCCATTGACGTCCACGGTGACGATTCCTGTCGACGACGCTCCAGTGCCTGAACCCGTGGGCTGCTGGACGTTCGACAATCCCGACGACCTGCTCTTTGGCACAGGCATCGCCACCATGCAGGGAGCAAGCCATTCCAAAGGCAACGTGAACGTTTCCGACAATCTTGAAGCCTTGGGCATCAGGGCCGTAGCAGGGCCGACGGACGACAACGGAGCTATCTCCGTGCCGGTGAACGCCAGCCTCTACATGACCACACACCTCGAGGAACAGACCCTCAGCGACTACTCTCTTCTCATGGACGTCCATGTGTCGGAGATGAACGGCTACACCGCTCTCTACCAGAACGACCCGACCAACAGCAAGGACGGAAGCCTCTTCATCAAGAACGGGGCTGTCGGGCTGAACACCAACGGACTGGGTTACGGAGGTGTCCTTTCGTCCGAGAAATGGCATCGCGTCGTCCTTGTCGTCAAGAACAATGCCGTCACCGTCTATCTCGACGGACATCTGACCGGGCAGAGCACGTCGGCCAACGACATGCACTGGCAGATGAAGGAGGCAGCCCTCTTCTTTGCCGACGAGAATGGCGAGGAACATCTTGTCGAAGCCTCCGAGATCCGTTTCTGGGACGTAGCCCTCACCAAGGGACAGGCAGCCCAGCTCGGCAGCGCCATGCCCAGAGCAGAACCCGTCGCAGTGCCACAACCCATTGGACGCTGGACGTTCGACGATGCCGACGACCTCATGGCCGGGGAAGGGACAGCATCCCTGGTGCCCACCACCCACACGAAGGGCAATGTCACTGTCCACGCCACAGCCGCCGAAGCCCTGATTACCACCGTCAGCGGCCCTGCTGATGACAATGGAGCCATCGCCGTCCCCGTAGGCTCCAGCCTGAAGATGGCCGCCAACAACGGACAGTCCTCGATGAACACCTACAGCATCCTTTGGGACGTCAAGGGGGCAGACCTCTCCACCTATGTGCCGCTCTTGCAGAACGACCTGACAAACACCAAGGACGGCAGCCTCTTCTTCAACAAGAACAAGGTGGGATTGAACGGCACTCACAGCCTTGGCTACAACGGAAACATAGCCAACAACACATGGTACCGTGTCGTGTTCGTCGTGGAGGACGGCTATGCAAAGCTCTACGTCAACGGAGTGAAGGTAGGCCAAAGCTTACAGCCCTGCACCGAACACTGGGGGCTCACCACCGGCGCGCTCTTCTTTGCCGACAACGACGGCGAGGAGAAAGCCATCCAGACGGCTGAGATACGCTTCTGGGACGTGGCTCTCAGCGATGCCGAAGTCCAAGAGTTGGCATCGCCGGGGCAGGAATAGACGCGCCCCGCAAGGGGCACCGTGGCGCGCCACCCTGCGTCGGAGAGAAAATTCCCGCGAGCGAGGATGCAGATTCTCGCACGCGGGCTTTTTTCGTTTTCCGCACGCTGGGGGGGGTCACATCTCTGCGCGCAGCGTCATCGCCGCACAGCCTTCAGCCTTTTCGTCAGGTTCTTGCAGGATGCCGAGGGCTGGTCTTGGACATTATCGGAGAAGAGAACACCCTAAAAAAAAAAGAGCACCCCCTAAAAAAGAGAGCGCCCCCGTGCCCCCGGAGGAAGCAAACCGACGGCTCCTTTGCCGCAACTTTCCGCTTTTTTGCCAAAAAACACCAGAGGAAAAGTCCGACGTATGAAAAAAAATCGTAACTTTGCCCTAAATTAAGGCTAAAACTAAACAATAAAAAACCTCAACTAAAAGCAACTATGATGAAACATGGATTACTCCTATCGGTATGCCTGGCACTGACTGCCTCCCTACCGGCCCTTGCCACAGACTGGCAAGCGAAGACAGACACCATCTGGCCTGCACGCCACTATCGCGAGCTTAACGGCGTGGCATCGGGCAGCCAACGCTCCAACACGTACATCAGCTGGGGCTTTGCCGAAGGCACCACACTCGTCTATGGCATCCACTTCCCCACGGGACACGTTCGTGCCGATGCCGTATTCAACTGCAAGAGCGGCAGAAAAGTCACCTTTGGCGTCCGCATCGTACACCCTGCCACCGGGACCGTAGTGCTCGACACCTCCAACACCAGCACCTCCACCTCGCCATCGACGCAACGCATGGAAATCATGCCCGACACCGAGATGCCCTACGACGGCTGGTATCGCTTCGAGCTCACCTGCCCGAGCGGCGGCACCACGCTCTCCAGCCTCAACCAGCTGCTCTTCCAGCGCACATCGACGCTCAGCATCACCGACTCCGAAATCTTCATGGCACCCAGCGTTCACCTTTGGTGGAGCTCAAAAGTGCCCGACGCGCCATCGGGACAAAGCTACAATTGGACCTACCTGGAAGTGATGTATCCCAGCGAATACCGTCAGCCTGCCACATATCAGATGGCCATCGGGACCGACGGAATGTACTCCGGCATACAGATGCCCACACGCTCCGACGGCAGCTACGGGCACTCTGTGCTCTTCTCCGTATGGGATAACGGCGATGTCGACAGGGACAAGAACCTGCCGGACGTCATGCGTTCCGCCGCCGTCGACCTGGGTCCAGACGCCTACGCCACGCGCTTTGGAGCGGAAGGCACAGGCTCGAGCATACGATACTACCGCGACAACCTCTGGGAGTTCGACCATTGGATTCAGTTCCTCTACAACGTTCGGCCCGACATCGTCAGCGTCAAGAACGACGACGGCAGCATCACCGAGTATGAGACCACGCTCCAGTCCGTATGGTTCAAGATGGCTGACGAGACAGACTGGCACTATATGGGCACACTACGCATGGCCGGTGCCAACAGACTCACCTCGGGTATCTACTCCTTCCTTGAGAATTTCGGCGAGAACGGCGGGCATCTCATGCGCAGATGCTATTTCCGCAACGGAGCAATGCGCTCGGCTGCAACCGGACAGTGGTACGCCCTCAACCATGCCGGCTACGGCCATACGCAGGACAACGGCAATCGCTACTCGCGCTATGACTACGGCCATGGCCTCACAAGCCTCTACGACAACACCTTCTACCTTGAGACCGGCGGCTACATGGGCAAGCGCGACAGCACCGACACCTACGAGGCTCCGGAGAAGGGGCAAATGCCGTGGGTGGACACCATCAACATAGCCAGGCTGGAACGCAGGGTGGACGAAGGCCTTGTCCGCAATCAGGCAAGGGCAATGCAGTTCCGCATCGACGCCACCCGTGCTGTCTCCAACCCCTCCACCTGGAAGGTTATCTCCTGGAGCGACGAGGAAACCGTGGGGGAAGGCGACAACGGACGCGCCACGATGATGCTCGATGGCAACAAATCGACGTACTATCACAACAAATGGAAAAACGGAAGTGTGAGCTTCCCGCACACCTTTGTCATCGAAGCCCCCGACACCGTCACCGTCACCTCCCTTGCCCTCTACCAGAGCCGCGAGAGTTCCTACAGGGCAAAGGCTTTGATGCTCTCCGTATCCGACAACAACAAGTCGTGGAAGACCGTGTCGGCCAACATCACAATCGACGATGCTGAGTATCCCATCATACAGCTTCCCAAAGAAGCCACGGGCAAATACTTCCGCCTTCGCTTCCTTTCCGGCTACGGGACGAACCTCATCATCAACGAAGTCAGCTTCCTGAACGACTACCGGCTCGAGGACTTGCTCCGCCTCTCGCAGCAGATTATCGACGAAGCGGACCAGTGGGGCGGCTACAATCCTGCCGACATCGAGCCGCTCGTCCAGCTCTATGACAATGGCGGCTGCACCGATGCCGAAGCATTGCTCAGCGTCATCGACAGCATCCGTGGTGTGGCTCAGCCGCTCACCTATGGTGTTGTGGACAAAGCCGAGAGCTTCACGCCGCTGGCCGTCTATCAGATTCACAACATTGCCGGGCGTGGCGACATCACATCGGCCGCCGACGGCACGCCCACCGTCAAGGGTTCCACCTCGCCCACCGCGCTCGAGGCATTCACGCAGCCGTGCTCTGTCACCGACCCGCTCTGCAATTGGATGTTCCTCCGCTCGGACAAACACAACGAGACCTACCTCTATAACCTGGGAATGAAGAAGTTCCTCCACATCGACGGCACGGAGGTGGTGCTCTCCGAGACTGCCACTCCCGTCACAATCGCGAAGAACAGCAACGGCTTCACCATTGGCGTGCAGGGCAAGTTCCTCGGCATCAATCCCACCAAGGAGCAGCCTCTCACCCTGTTCGCCTCGGCCGGGACGGCCGGAACCTACCAGTTGCGCACCAATCAGTACTTGCGCCCCGAGGAGGACGCTGTGCGCTTGCTCGCCGTGGAGGCTGAGAAAGTGATTCACGAGAACACGCCCGACAACCTCTTCATGCAGGGCCTGGAGACCTATGCCAAGGCCTTTGTGGCTCACCCGAAGGAGGATTCCCAGCTCATCCGCACGAGCACTTCGCTCACTTCCAACGCCAACACCACGCAGCAGGCACAGCACAACCTGGCAAAACTCGTGGACAAGAACATCGACACCTACTACGAGACGTGGTACAGCGGCATTGTCTGGCCGCAGGAGATGTCGTACATTCAGACACGCCTGAGCAGCAATGTGAGTGCCTTTGCCTTTAGCTTCACGCCGTCGCAACACGAGGAGTGGGGCCTGACTGACATTCCCAACGACATCATCGTCTCTGCCTCGACGCTCTCGCGCAACTTCCTGCCCGTGGCAAGGCTGACGAAGGACATGCCCACGAGCATTAGCCAGAGCTACCATTCGCCTGTCATCTTCACCGACGCGGCGATGCGTTTCCTGCGCTTCCAAGTGATGCAGACCGTGGGAAAGCGCGACGATAGCCACATCTTTGCCATGAGTGAGTTCCAGATACACGAAGCCGTCATCGACGAGGAGGCCTCGCCCTACTACCTCAGCGCAGTGGTGAAGGAAGCCTTCGATGCTTTGCAGACGGAGCTGCAGCGCGTGCGTCCGCTCATCGTGGCAGACAACTTCACGTCGGAGGACAAGACTTCGCTGCGTCAGGCCATCGAGCGTGCAGAGGAAGCCTTGCGGTCGGCCGACGGACTCACTGCCGTGCGCGCCTCCAAGGACATAGGCCCCGACGTGATATACAACCTCAGCGGACAGCGCGTCGGCAAGCCCGGCAAGGGCATCTACATCGTGAACGGGAAGAAAGTGCTGATAAAATGACTCCACACAGACTGACATACTAACATTAAAACAATACAAAACATGACAAAAAGACTCTTTTCCCTCATGAGCATCCTGCTGGTTGCTCTCGTTTCCCTTGCCGAGGGCAAGGCAAAGTATGTGTTCTATTTCATCGGCGACGGCATGGGTGTGAACCAAGTCAACGCCGCGGAGACCTACCTCGGAGCGCTCGAGGACCGCATCGGCATCCGTGAGCTTTGCTTCCCCAGTTTCCCTTACGTTGCACTCATCAACACTCAGAGCGCAACCAACGGCGTCACCGACTCGGCAGCCGGCGGGACGGCACTGGCATCGGGCAACAAGACGAAGAACGGAGCACTGGGTGTGCTCAAGGACCTCACGACTCCCGTCACCTGCATCGCTGACTGGGCGCGCGAAGCCGGTGCCGCTGTCGGCATCACCACGAGCGTCAGCGTGGACCACGCCACGCCGGCTGCCTTCTATGCCCACATCGGACACCGGGGCGAATACTACAAAATCGGCGAACAGCTCACGAAGACCGACGTGGACTTCTACGGCGCGTCGGACTTCAACAAGCCCGACAACCCCGACGGCGGCCCGAACCTCTACGAGCAAGCCAAGCAGCGAGGATTCACCATCGCCCGCGGATACAAGGACTATCAGAAGAAATCCAAGAAGGCCGACAAGATGATCCTCTTCCAGAGCGAGGAGGCCAGCAAGGTGGAGCGCGGCTCCATCCCCTACGCCATAGACCGCTCCAAGAACGACCTCACGCTCCAGGACATCACACGCGCCGCCATCAACTTCCTCATGAAGAAGCAAACGGAGAAGGACGGCTTCTTCCTCATGGTCGAAGGCGGCAAGATTGACTGGGGCTGCCACGCCAACGACCCCGTCTTCATCACAGAGCTCATCGACATGGACAACGCCGTCCGGGTGGCCTACGAGTTCTACGAGCAGCATCCCGACGAGACCCTCATCGTCATATCGGCCGATCATGAGACCGGCGGCCTCTCCCTTGGCAAGGGTCCCTACGAACTGAACCTCAAGGCAGTGGCTTCGCAACGCATGAGCATGGACAAGCTTGGCCGCGAACTCCGCGCGCTGAAGGAGAAGATGGGCGACAAGCTGACATGGGACGAGGGCAAGAAGTTCCTCAGCGAGAACTTCGGATTCTGGGGCGCAGTGAAGGTGAACGACGACCAGACGGCACGCCTGGAGCGCTCCTTCGGCGAGTTCAAGGACGGCAAGGCCGATGCCGGACGCCTCTGCGGCACCGTCAAGCACGTCATATCCGAGTGCGCTCTCATCGGATGGCAAAGCGGAGGCCACAGCAATGGCTACGTCCCGGCCTTCGCCATCGGCGTGGGTGCGGAACAGTTCCACGGACGCTTCGACAACACAGAAATCCCCAAGAAGATGGCAAAGGCAGCCGGATGGGAAATGAAATAATAAAAAAATGAAAGAATGAAAGAATAAAAAATGAAAGAATGAAAGAATAAAAAATGAAAGAATGAAAAAATGAAAAAATGAAAAGATGGAAGAATGGGAAAACTTTCATTTCTTCATTCTTTCATTCTTTGATTCATCCAATCGCCACAGCCGGGGATTGTCAACGCCGCACGCGGAGATTGCCGTCGCCGCACGCGGAGATTGCCGTCGCCGCTGCCTGCGTTTGCAAACGTCGAACATTAAACCTTTACATCATGAACAAAGTATCCCTTTTCATCTGCCTTCTCCTGCTCCCACTCCTCTCCCTGGCAGAGGCAGGCAAGAGCCAAGTGGAGCTGGCCGACCCATACATCCTGCTCGAAGGCGACACCTATTATGCCTACGGCACGCGCGACGCAAACGGCATCCGTTGCTACTCCAGCACAGACTTGCGTTCCTGGAAGTACGAAGGTCTGGCCCTCCACAAGGACAACACTACCGAGACTCGGTGGTTCTGGGCACCCGAAGTTTACCACATCCGTGGGCAGTACATCATGTATTTCTCTGCCAATGAACACCTCTACGCCGCCACTTCCTCCTCGCCCAAAGGACCGTTCAAGCAGGTAGGCACCTATCAGATGAACAACCTCATAGGCGACGAGAAGTGCATCGACTCGCATGTCTTCATCGACGAGGACAGCACGGCCTACATCTTCTTCGTCCGTTTCAACGACGGCAACTGCATCTGGCAGGCCCAACTCTCCGATGATTTCATCACACCCGTGGAGGGAACCTTGCGGAAGTGCTTTGCCGTGTCGCAGGATTGGGAGAAGAAGATGGGGCGCGTCAACGAGGGTCCCAACGTCATCAAGCAAGGCCGACGCTACTATCTCACCTATTCCGGCAACGACTATCAAAGCCAGGATTACGCCGTAGGGTATGCCACGTCGGTCAACCTCGCCAGCGGAGCCTGGACGAAGTACACGGGCAATCCCATCCTGCGCCGTTGGGACGGCCTCGTGGGAACAGGCCATCATTCCCTCTTCTACGATAAGGAAGGACTGCTACGCATCGTCTTCCATGCACACAACAGCACCACGCAAATCCACGACCGACTGATGTACATCGGCACCATGACTTTCCGAGGCGGCAACCTCGTCATGCTTTCCGACCCCATCATTCGCCCCACCCTCTCCTCCACGGCACCCTTCAACCCGGAACTCATCACGCGGTCGTGGGGTTTTAACCACGGCGGAGCGGTCACCGTTGACCTGAACAACAACGGATGCCAAGACATCGTGACCGGTGGGCATACCGATGTTCAGGACTCCGCCACAGGTGAAACCACAAAACAACACATCTCCTACCTCGCACACATCAGCCTGACCACCCACAAGTGGGCAAAGTATCCTGCCCCACCCTTCGACGTGGGCGAGTCACCCTCCATTGTTCCATGCGACATCAACGGCGACGGCAACATGGACATCATTGCCTTCGACCAAGTATTCTCCTGGACAGACGACATCACCGAGGGCATCTTCCTGGGGCTTGGCAACGGCAGTTTCACCTATCCCGACCTCTCTTTCAGCCATCCCGACGGTTCGTCCGCCATCTTCGAGCTCAAGGTTCCGTCAAGCGCCGAAGTCATCGACATCGACAACGACGGCCGGCTCGACATCATCCTCGTCGGGCACTGGGACGACATGAACTACAATGTCATCCTCCACAACCTTTCCGAAGACGCCTCATCGCTCAGTTTCCGCATCGAACCCTACGAGCCCGACTACCTGCTCCGCGAGGCAATCATACAGACAGCCGACTTCAACAACGACGGATTGGCAGACTTCGTCATCTCAGCCCTCGTGGACGGGAGGGACGAACAGCAGCGCTTCACCGACGTTTACCTCAATGATGCCGACCAGCCCGGCACGTTCCGTCGGCTCGGACTGGGCGAGAAAGGCGCAGACATCAAGCGCAAGTCGGGCGGAGCACTGCAGGTGGCCGACTTCAACGACGACGGGTGGATGGACATCCTGCTGGCAGGACAGGGCGAAGTCTCTTCGGGAGAGTCCGCCACACGGCAGCGCATCTACATCAACCAACAGACCGACGTGCCCAGCTTCAAGCCCTTGAGCTGCGAGTTTCAGACAGACATCTACAACATCTCTTCCTCGCAGAACAACTCGGCCGGCGTGATAGACTGGAACGGCGACGGCTTCTACGACGTCATCCTCGGCGGTCTCAAGAGCGGAGTCTGCGGCGGAATGTTCTACGCGAACGATGGCAAGGGACGGCTCAAGCGCAGTGCCGCCATCCCGGGCGCCACGGGAGCAAGCATCATCTTTCCCGACTACAACGACGACGGGCGCAAGGACTTCCTGCTCATCGGGCATTCAGAGGACAAGAACTACCTCACCGAAGAACAGTACGGCGACAATGCCATCCTCTGCCTCAACCTTTTCCCCACCCCCTCTCGCCCCGACGCGCCACTCGCTCCCACTGCCACCAAGAACCCGCTTGGCGTGGAGCTTGCATGGCAGGCACCGCCGACGGCACACCCCGGCTTCACCTACGAAATCTTCATCCGCGACGAAGCGGGCAACCTTCTTTGTGCCACGCCAGCCTTCATCGGCGGCACAAAAGACGGCATCCGCAAGGTGAACCGCCTCGGACGCATCGGCACGATGACCCGTTGGACGTTCCGTCCCACCAAGCCCGGCACATACACATGGGGCGTGCAGACCGTCGATGCAGCCCTCACAGGCTCAACATTCACCGAAGGCCCCACGTTCACCGTCACCGAAGAAGACATCGCACTTGGCATCAGGACAATGGCGGGTGACCAATGGCGGATGGAAGAATCCGTCTATGACCTTGCCGGACGACGTCTCGCAAAACAGCAAAAAGGCATAAATCTCATTAGAAAACAATCAACGACTCAAAAGATATTGCAGAAATGAAAAAGACATTATTCACAGCCCTTCTGCTCATGGCATCAGCCTTCACAGCTGGGGCACAAGGATTCCGCGTTTACAAAACCGACGGAAAAGTCTATCAATTCCATTGGGCTGCCGACAGCATCGCCTTCTTCGACGGTGAAGGCGACCCCGATTACCAAGAACCGGTGCCCGAATCCGTGCAGAAGGCTTTGGATGCAATGCAGGCACGCATAGATGAAAATGCAGCTACGATAGCAATGTTGCAGGAAAAAAACGAGAACACAAGAGCAGAACTGCAAGCCGTCATCGAAGCACAAAACTACGACATCAAGGCGATGAAGGCAGTGCAGGCCAAGAACGAAGCAGAAATCGATGATCTGAAAGCAGCACAGGCAGACGACAGAGCTGTCATCGCCGCACTGCAAACAAGGATTGCTGACCTTGAGGAAAGGAACGCTGCCCTTGAGACAAGGAACGCTGCCCTTGAAGCCGTTGCCAAAGAACAAGAGGCAAAAATCCAAGACCTCAACGCATACATCAACATGATTGGCGAAAGAGTGGCCGCTCTCGAAACTCAGCTAAATGCCCTGAAGAACCAGTAAGCTGAGTCTGCTTCACTTGGCTGGAGCCGAGGGAGGCGTGGCGGTGCTGCCCCATTGTTTGTTAGGCCGGTCGGTCATCTCAAGCACGAGGGTGGCACCGTTCTTTATGTCGTCGTGGCTGAACCAGGGCTTGTCCCACGGTTTGCCATTGAGCGTGGCGCTCTGGATGTACTTGTTCTCGCGGCTGGCTCCCTTGGCGATGATGTGCAGCTCCTTACCGCCAGGCAGTTTGATGCGTGCGTCGGTGAAGAGCGGCGAGCCGATGTTGTAGGCAGGGAAACCTGGTGTGACGGGATAGAAGCCCAGCGAGGAGAAGACCACAAAGGAGGTCATGCCGCCGCCGTCCTCGTCGCCCGGAACGCCCATCAGGTCGTTGCGGAACCACGTCTCGAGGCATTGGCGGATGCGCTTCTGCGTCTTCCAGGGCGCACCGGCATAGTTATATATATAAGGTATGTGGAGCGAGGGCTCGTTGGCCATGGTGAACTGGCCGATGTTACCCGTCTGGTCGGGGAACTCTCCGTAGAACTGCCACTTGCTTTTGCCGAGAGGTTCGGCAAAGGTGCGGTCGAGTTCGCGTGCCATCGCCTCTTTGCCTCCCATGAGTTGAGCAAGGTCTGCGAGGTTGTGCTGCACGTCCCAGCGATACGTCCAGCCGTTGTTCTCTCCGTAGGCAGCGCGTGCGCCGATGCCTCCGCTGAAGCGATAGTCGAAGTTCGGCAGGAAGTTGCCCTTCTCGTCCTTGGGGTGGAAGAAGAGCGTCTCGGCGTTCCATACGTTACGGTAGTTGTAGCTCAGGGCGAGGTACTTGGCTGCGAGGTCTTTCTTCCCCATGAATTCTGCGATGCGCGAGAGGCACCATTGGTCATAGGCCGTGCCGAGGGTGACTGCGATGGGCTGTCGTTGTTCGAAGCTGTTGACGTTGGGTTCGGTCTCCTTCTCGCCTTCGGGGAGTGCGGGGAAGTAGCCTTTGTCCTTGTAGAACTGGTCGAGTCTGCCTGCGGGCGCGCCACTCCAGGGGACGAGTGTCTTTTCTTCGATGCCTCGGCGGCAGTAGTCGAAGCCTCGCTCTGCATCCACGTTGAGTCCTTTCCAGAGGGCGTCGGCCACCATTGCCACGCCGTGGTTGCTGTTCATGCGTCGCGTGTCGCCCGTCATCTCGGGGAACGTGGGCATCCACTTAGTGCCCATCTGCTCGGCCATGCGCAGGTAGCTCTCGATGATGTCCTCTTCCTTCTTGGGCTGAATGAGCGCGCGGAGGGGATGCGCGGCGCGGTAGGTGTCCCAAATCCAGTCGTCGCTGTAGAAGGGATGACCTTCGTCGGCATGTACTTTACCATCGAAGGCGGAGAAGTATCGGCCGTCTTCGCTGAGGCATACAGGGCGCTCGAAGGTGCGATAGTAGGAGGTGTAGAGCACGGTGCGCTGGTCGGGTGTGCCGCCTTCTACGGTGATGTTTGCGAGCGTCTCGTTCCAGATCTTACGACCGTCCCTCACAACTTTGCCGATGTCGAAGGCGCGGCCTTGTTCCCTGGCGAGGTTCTTCTCGGCCTGTTCCTCGCTGATGAGGGAGACGCCGTAGCGGAAGCGGATGCGCTTGGTGCCCTTGGGGAAGCGGAAGGCAGCGGCTGTGCGAGGCGCTTCGCCGAGCCATTCGTCCGAGATTCTGCCGTCCTTCAGCAGTCCGGCCTGCTGTGGGTCTGTGTCAAACTCGCCCGAGAAGTATATCTTCATGTTCTTGCTGAGCCGCTGGGAAGCAGAGGCATAGCGTCCGTCGAGCTGCATACGTCCGTCGGCCGTGTAGAGGAGTACGGTGGCAGGCTTGCTTGGGTCGGTGAGAGTCAACTCGTAGATGGCGCTCTGATGGCTGACGGCGAGGTGGACACCGATGGAGCAGTCGGCTATCTGGACGCGATAGTCGTAGGGCGTTGACTGCTCGTTGTCCCACGAAGTCTGCACGATGGGCCGCAACTCGTCGCCCTGCGTGACGCTCAATCTGAAGGCGCTCCGCTCGCGGTGGTTGGTGACGATCATCGGCAGTCCGTCGAGATATTCGCCGGTGAAGTCGCCTCGCGTGGGATAGATGCGCATCAGACTGTTGGGAAGCTGGATGGTCGGGAAGCAAGGCACCAGCAGATGACTGATGCTGCCGATGTAGGGATTGACGTAGTCCACAGGCTCCGTCTGCTGGGCAGACTGCAGGTTCAGGGGCACAAACAACAAGGAAATAGCCAAGGCCGTAAGGCGAAAGTTCTGAGTTGGAAGTTGAAGGTTCATAGTCGGAAAAGTTTATAGTCGTTAATTATTCTCTGCAAATATACATTTTTTTCCGCTCGCTTCACCTCTTTTTCCTTTTTATTTTCGTATCTTTGTGCAAGAAAACCAACAAACACCGAACGAAATGAGACACACATCGCTTATTCTCCTCTTCTCTCTTGCCTGCTGCGAGATGCTTGCACAGGCTCCGCTGAAGGCAACCCTCACCAGCGGCACAGGCCGACACGACGGTGAAGGACCGCAGATGGTCTGCGACGGACGCACCGACACGAAGTGGTGCATCGACCGCCCTGGGCAGATGCCCTACACGATTGTCCTCGATGCTGGCTCACGGCAGACAGTCAGGGAGTACGGACTCACCACGGGCGACGACACTGCCATGTACCCCGACCGCAATCCCGTGGCGTGGCGCGTGAGCGGATCGGACGACAAGGAAACGTGGACGACGCTCGACAGCCACACTAACGACCGCAGTCTGCCAGCCGAAAACGAGCAGGAGTATCGCTTCAAACCGAGTAAGACGGGGGCGTTCCGCTACTATCGCTTCGAGTTCCTCCGCATGGCAGGAGGCTCGCGCATACAACTCAGCGAGGTCAGCCTCTACGACAGAGTCCAGACGCCCGTCAAGGCCACGGCACTCCCCGTCGCCAGTGAAGGAGGAGACAATGACAAGGAAGGCGCCAGGTGCGTCAGCGACGGATTCCTCCACACGAAGTGGTGCGTTGACCGTCCCGACGAGATGCCCTATGCCGTCATCCTCGACGCAGGTGCACAGACTGCCGTCGGCGAATACCGATTCTACACGGGCGACGACACGCACTCCTACCCCGAGCGCAACCCCGTGGCGTGGCGCGTGAGCGGAAGCAACGACCAAAAGTCGTGGACACTGCTCGACGAGCAGAAGGACAACCGCCGCCTGCGCGACGAGAACGAACAGGAGTATCGCTTCAAACTTGGCGCGAAGGAAACCTACCGCTACTATCGCTTCGAGTTCCTCCGCATGACTCGCGGCACGCGCATCCAGCTTTCGGAAATCCGACTCTTCAAATAAAAGTTAAAAAGGAAAAAGCCCCCTCCCCGCTCCCCCTTGGGGGAGTGCTTCAGTCCCGCTGAACGAGGAGGCTGTGGCAATGAGGCACTCCCCCAAAGGGGGAGCGGGGAGGGGACTTTTCAATTGAAATTTCCTTCTCCCCCCAAGAAAGAGAGCAAAACCAAACCTCGTGTGGATTTTGTGAACTAATCACGTTTAGTTTGCGAATTAACCACGTTTAGTTTGCGAATTAACCACGTTTAGTTTGCGGATTAACCATGTTTAGTTTGCGAATTAACCATGTTTAGTTTTTGTGCACAGGCAGTCATGCCGCAATTTGTCTTGCCCGAAATGTAGGGACGCGCCGCATCTTCGCAGCAAACACAGACGCTTTCGCGGCGCGGCGCGACCCTACTCTCTGCATACTCTACTGCAACTGCTTGAGCAACCCGACGAGGTCGTCCAGGTCGCGGGCATCGATGTCGAGGTCGAGCATGTTGCCGTCGCGGTCGAAGAGCTTGTACGTCGGGAAGGCACGGACATCAAGGTGACGCTCGATGGCGCTCTGCTGCTCGGACGGCAGATTGTAGTGTGCCACGTTGTCTCCGCTGACGTTGTACTCCTTGATGACGTTTTCCCAAGACTCCTGAGGGCTGCGGTTGGCGAGGTAGAGGAACGCGATGTCGAAGTCTTTCAGACGCTCATACTCCTCCTGACTATGGGAGAGTGCCTCCTTGCAGGGTCCGCACCAAGTGCCCCAGACGTCGAGCAGCACGAACTTTCCCTTGTAGGGTTCCAGGAGTTTCCGCAGCAAAGCCTCGCCTTCGGTGAGGTCTTTCACGTCGTCCGACGACTTGAGCACAAGCTTGTCGAACTCGCGGTTCTCAAGGGCGGCGTAGTAGTCGTTCTTCTTTTCAATCATCTCGATGCCGATGGGATTACCTATCATCGCCTTCAAGGAATCGAGCACCTCGGGGAGCAGCGAGACGCGGTCGTGTTCGAGCTCTTCATAAACCTGCTGCGTAAGCCAGAGGCTCTTCAGGAACGGCTCGGCGCCAAGCGAGTCGAGGCGGTGCGCCTGATCCTTCATATTGGAGAGGAGCGACTTGCCTGAAAAGAACTTCTCTACCCTTGGACTGTTGAGAATTTTCTCAAAAGCCTGGATGAGGTCGGCATTCTTCGTATTCTCTTCCTCGGCAATACGCTCCTTCTCTTCCTCTGTAGAAGCCTGACCGATGCGCTCCTGTGCTGTCTTTATCCACTCTTTCCAACGGTTCAGGACGTCAAGCTCCTCGTCATTCTCGGCTATCTCGCCGAGGTGGTCGAGGTAGTTCATCCTGAAAGTGCGGCTGACCGGCACGACAGCATCACCAAGATAGTCTCGCAGGAACATTTGTGTCTCACGGTGAAGCGTCAAGGGAGACTCGAGCTTCGTCCAGAAGGTGTTGTATGCATACCGGCGTGCAACCTCGGGGAATCGGCTGTTTTCGCCGCGGAAGCGAGCCTGTCCGAAGTAGAATGCCTGCTGCCAAAGCGTGTTGCCCCGGCGATATTGCCTGTAGCGATTGGAGAGCGAGGGATGTTCCTCGAATAGACGCTCCTGCTTTGCGAACTGCGTCTGAAGCAGGCTGTCGGTCGATGCGATGTACCTGTCGAAGTCCTTATCCCCGCGTTCCATCCTTACTGTCTGCCAGTCAACGGGGAACTTGAAGAGCTCGTTCTGCAGACGACAGTCGTCGCCCATGAAGTAGCGGCGTCCCTCCTTGAAGTCGTAGAGCAGGAAGTACGTCTTCCCTGGCTCGAGCATCGTCCGCATGAAGCAGCGCGACCAGTCGCAGAAGAACCCCGTACTGTTCAGGAGCGGGAAGCTGACCTTGAAGCGTCCCTGCTCGTCGAGGTCTGCATAGACTGATTCCTGGTCGCCCGTAAAGAGGTTGTTATAGCCGAACTCGAAGGTCTTCTCGCCCTTGTACTTGTCCGGCATGTCCTTTATCCAACCGACGACCGTCACCGTGTCGGCTTTGTAGTCGGTATCTACGAAGTCCGTACGCGTGTCCTTTTGCGGGTAGTCGGGCATGAAGCGGCTGGTTATCATGCTGTACGAAGCCTTCTGGTCGCCAATCTGTATGGTGCGCTTGCCCTTCTTGTCCTTGCCCACAATGACACGAAGCAGCCCCCTCACCGCTCCCCCTTTGGGGGAGTGCTTCAATTCCGCCGCCGTTTCGCTTCCATTGCTTCCATAGCACTCCCCCAAAGGGGGAGCGGGGAGGGGGCTCTCCAGCAGCATTTCTGCCTCGCCCGTCTTCTGGTTGATGTCGAGCTTCTTGTAACGCCAGAAGCGGCAATCATATATGACCTGGTCCTCGAGGAAGGCAATCTTCCAGTCGCCCTTCTCGTCGCGCCAATAGGAAGGCAGCAGTTGCCGCCAGCGTTCCTCCACAGGCTTGATGCCCGTGATGGACCATGCGCCGTCGAAGTCACCCTCGGTGAAGTCGAAGGACTTGGTCGATAGGGGCAGCGGCTCGAAGTGGAGCACGACCTCGCTTGTGCCGTCGGGGCCTGTCTGCTGGTGCGTGTCGAGCTGGATGCCGTCGGCAGACGTGATGGCGTACTGCTTGCCGTCAGCCTTCAGATAAGAGCCGCTGGCGAACTGGAACCAATAGTCATCGTAGTCCGACCGCTGGCTGACCGTCATATAGACGAGCGTCTCGTTCTCCTTCAGCTCGACCTTCGTGATGTCGAGAGCCAAATTGAAGAAGCCGTCGCCGTAGCTTGTACTGAACTCCGTAGTGGGCTGTTCCCACACGATTTGCTTTCCCTGTGCTGCCCCTGCTGCTATGAACAGAAGGCACGCGATGAGTGTCTGTTTCATTGTTACCTTACTGACATACAGTCTTTTCACCAAGAACCATAACGTCATTTGTTTTGTTGTGTGATTAATCTTTTTAAATGACTATCCGCAATCATACCACCAAAGGGTGATTGTCTCACAGAGTGGTTTCACGATGCACTGGGGCTGAGAACGCCATATATAGCGCCAGCCAACGCCGCACAGGGAAATGTTCAACGCCGCACGCGGAAATGTTCAACGCCGCACGCGGAAATGTTCAACGCCGCACGGGGCGTTTTCGACACCCTCAAAGGGCAGTCCTTGATACTGGTGGTATGATTGCGGATAATCATATCTTTTTACCTTATATATATATATAACGCGCGAGCGCGCGAAATGTTACACGTCGAGCCAAAGATTTAAGGATAATTAAGAAAACCTTATAGCTCTGCGTGCTGGACAATCTGTCCGTCGTAAAGCTCCACGATGCGGTCTGCAAAGCTGGCATCATGCTGCGAGTGCGTCACCATGACGACGGTTGTGCCTTGTTCGTGCATCTGGCAGAGCAGGTCCATCACCTCCTTGCTGTTCGTGGAGTCGAGGTTTCCCGTCGGTTCGTCGGCAAGGATGAGCTTTGGGTTCGAGACGACAGCCCTGGCGATGGCGACGCGTTGCTGCTGTCCGCCGGAGAGCTGGGCGGGGAAATGCATACGTCGGTGCGACATGGCCAGGCGGTCGAGCACCTGCATCACGCGCTCCTTCCTTTCCCTTGCCGGCAGCCCCATGTAGAGAAGCGGCAGCTCGACGTTCTCATAGACGCTGAGCTCGTCGATGAGGTTGAAGCTCTGGAACACGAAGCCGATGGTGCCTCGGCGCAGCTTGGTGCGCTCTGTGTCGTTGAGCTGGCTCACGTCACGTCCGCCGAGCAAGTAGGTTCCGCCTGTCGGCACGTCGAGCAAGCCCATTATATTTAATAATGTACTCTTGCCGCAGCCCGAAGGCCCCATAATGGCGACGAACTCTCCTTCCTTCACTTCCAGGCTCACTTCGCGCAAAGCCCAGGTGTCAATCTCTTCCGTGCGGAAGACTTTCTTGAGGTTGTGTAACTTTATCATAATGTTTTTATTTAGGGAAGTAGTTAGAGGTAGATAGAGGAAGATATGTGGCTTCGCCACGAAGATAGAGGACGATACATTTGCCTGCCTGCTCAAACTAACGTCTTCTATCTTCTTCTATCTCCCTCTATCTTCATTATTACTTATTTTTGCTGGTGATCCATATCTTCTGCCCTACGGCAAGCAATGTGACGAGTGTCACGATGATGACGCTGACGACATACGGGACGTAAAGCTCCCAGACATGTGGCGCGACAGGTATCGACACAATGAAATAGACGAAGAGCAAGTAGATGGGCAGCGTGATGAGGATGCTGACGAGGAGCATCAGCAGGTACCATCTGCCGAAGAGCCACACTATCTGCCATCGGCTGGCACCACAGGCTCGACGTATCGACACTTCACGCTGGCGGAGGCGCGTGTCGAGCGAGGCAGACGAGAAGGTGGTGAGCACGATGCTGAGCAGGGTGACGAAGGTCAGCGTCAGCACTATCATCTGTATCAGTTCCATCCAGAGTGCCTTGCGGAACATGAGGTCGAAGTAGTTCTGCATCGGTGCCTTCACCTGCCGGTAGTGTCCTCCGTCGTATCCTCCCTCCTCAAGAAAGAGTGCCTCGACTTCCTTCCAGACCTTGTCATATTTGTGCGGCTTCGCCTTCACGATGACGTAGTTGTTGTATATCCACCAGTCGCCAATCATGCTGTCTCTCTCGCTCACGTACAGCTTCTCTATCTTCTGTCCGTAATTGTTGTCCTCGGGAAAAAGGTCTGCCTGCACATAGCCAAGCAGCACCGAGTCTTCCGCCTCACGGCTGGTATAGACGGGAAGCAAGCCTCCCCCAGCAGACCCTCTTCCCAACCCTTCCCCCTCTATGGGGAAGGGCTTTCTCCCCTTAGAGGGGGAGTAAGAGGGGGTCTTGGGCTTAGGGGCTAGGCCAAGCATGGGCAGGAAGTGTGTGTCCACCTGCATGGTCCTCTGGGTGCTGTAGTAGGCTATCAGCGCGACGTCCTCCACATCGTCCAGCGCCTTCAGCTTCTCCACAAAGGAGGGCCACACCATCTTATGGTCCACAGCTATGCAGTCGCGGAAGGCATCGGCATTCTCCGGCATGTTGTAGATGCTGTTCCTCTCCGTGAATTCAGCAGTGAAGGCCAACATGGCGAGGCTGATGCAAACGAAGATCTGGCTGAGCGCCATCTGCAAGACGATGAGCAGGCTGCGGCCTCGGGTGGAGACCTTGTGGCTCTTGCCTACTATCGTGCTCAGGTCTGCCTTGACCACCCTTCGTGCCGACAGGACGGCGAGCGCTGCCGTCAGCAGGAACACCAGCAGACAGATGCACAGTTCTATGCTGAAAGCCCGGGGCATGTCCATCGAGAAGACTTTATAGAACTGCCGGATGAGGGGGATGCCATAGTCGGCCAGGAGGGATGTGAACAGGAGCGTCAAGGCTGTGACGAAGATGAAGACGATGCCTACCTCGCACACCAAGAGCCAAAGCAACTGGCTGCCTGTCGCTCCCATGCAACGGCGAAGACCCATCTCCCTCTGCCGCAGGCGGAAGAGCTGTGTCTGCATCTTCAGGAAACCGAGCAACCCAACCAATAGCACCAAACTGCCAACGACGAAGAGAATCACATTCATTATCATCGCGAAGGTGCGGTGGCCTTTCTTGCTCCCGTGGACTTCAACACGGTACTGCGGGAAGAGTTCCTTCATCTCCCTGTCCAAGTCGTGATACGTCTTTCCCTCTGCAAGGATGATCCTCAAGTTGTATGGCAGGAGATAGCCCGAACTGCCGTTGTAGTTCGTCTCCTGCAGCAGGTTGGTCACAACGTACAGCTTGTCCTCCGAGAGGAAGAGGTCGCCCGTATCGACCACATCGACAATCTTGTTGAAGCCTTTGCCCGGCGTCTTGAGAAGGTAGTCGAAGGACGTCGTCGTGAAGCCTCGCGGGTCAACGTCCCTACCGAAGATGCGCTCCCACATGAGCTTTGTCATGAGGATGTCGCCAGGCTTCAGCACAGGAATCGGCTTGCCCGTTATGGCCGACCTAAGCCCTCGATAGTTGAGCCACTCGGGGCTGACCCAATAGTTCATCGACCAGACGGCATTCTCCTTCCCTTTCTTGTCCTTGATGTCCATATGACCTTGGTAGATGCTCTGGTTGGGTTCGATGAAACGGATGCTCGAGAGATGGCTGTCGCTGACTTGCTTCAGCATTTCTGGAGTGAAATAGACGATGCCGTTCATCGTGGAGTCCTCCTTCTCGTGAAGGTTCATCCAGGCAAGCGACGCTTCGCCTTCCGGCCACCGCTTCCCGACTCTCCAGGCGGAGTGCAGGAAGAGGGGCATCACGCAGAAGCATACCATGCCTACGGCAAGGCAGAAGACGGAAATGAGGTTCTGCACCTTGTACTTCATCAGGTCGCGCCACGCAATCCTGACTGTTGGAAGAATCATTCTAATGTTCATAGTTATTATCTTTCGTTATGACGTTATATCGTTATATCGAGAGGCCGTTTAAGCCTTTTCGTTTCCTTTTCTGCTGCAAAGGTAAGACTTTCTTTAATTCATAATTCACAATTCGTAATTCATAATTGCGCCGTGTCCAAACTTTAGGCACACTTGTGTCCAATTCTTATACACTTTCGGGCAAAAACATCAGCCGAAAGGAAATAATTATGAATTATGAATTGCGAATTATGAATTAAAAGAACTATCTTTGCACCATGAACTACGGCACACTTCTCATCATCGACGACAATCCTGCCATCCTGACTGCTGCAAAGATATGCTTGGCAAGCACCTTTGGGCGCATCGTCACACTCCCTTCGCCCGAGAAGGCTTTGCATATCATCGCCGAGGAACAGCCCCAGGCCATCTTGCTCGACATGAATTTCTCAATGGGGGTCAGTTCGGGTCAGGAAGGCATGATGTGGCTCACGGCCATCCTCCGCCGTTTTCCCGACACGCCCATCGTGCTCATCACGGCCTATGCCGACGTCAAACTGGCGGTACGCGCCTTGAAGAACGGAGCAGCCGACTTTGTGACAAAGCCGTGGGACAACGACGAACTCATCCGAATCCTGAAGGATGCCATCGACAAGGCGGGCGAGGTCGTCCCCCTCGAACAGCTTGAGGCGGAACACCTGCGAAAGGCTCTTGCCAAATGCGGCGGCAACATGAAGCGCGCCGCCGACATGCTCGGCATCAGCAGGCAGACATTATATAATAAAATGAAGAGTGAAAAATGAAGAATGAAGAATTTGCTACCGCCGTTAATAGTTTATGACTAACTACATCATTATAACAGTCATTCTGGCCGGCGTTGCTTTGGCTTTGTTCTATTGGTTTCGGCATCAGCGTCTGCTTCGTGAAAGGGCACAGTTGATGCGCGACGCCATCCGCCACCGTGACTTCTCGTTCCGCCTGCCCACACGCGGCCTCCTGTTCGGCGAGAAGGCTTTGCAGGAAGCTCTTAACGACCTGGGCAGCGAGACGCAAAAGCTGTTGGCACGGGGCGAAGTGGAGTCGTGGCAGAAGCTGACACGCATACTGACGCACGAAATCATGAATGCCGCCGCACCCATACAGAGCATCAGCCAAGCCTACCTCAGCTCGCCCGACATCGATGGCTCGCCATTCAAGGAAGGTATCCGCGCCATCCACGACACAAGTAAGGGTCTGACCGCCTTCATCGACAACTACCGCAAGCTGACCTGTCTGGAAGAGCCTGTCCTTACTGACATAACCCTTCGCTCTTTCGCCCAGAACCTTGCTTCGTTCTATCCACAACTCCATTGGGTTATCGACATCCCTGCCGACCTCATCATCCGGGCCGACGAAAACCTCCTCCGGCAAGTCTTCATCAATCTCATCAAGAACGCCATCGAAGCCGAAGCGAAGACGATAGGGCTAGCCCCCTCCCCGCTCCCCCTTTGGGGGAGTGCTTCAATCTCGCAAAAAAGAGAAGCAACAGCGGCAATGAGGCACTCCCCCAAAGGGGGAGCGGGGAGGGGGCTTTACTTCTCCAACGACGGCCACGCCATCCCGCCTTCCGTGGCACAGGAAATCTTCGTACCCTTCTTCTCCACGAAGCAAAGAGGCACAGGCATCGGCCTGTCCCTCTCGCGGCAAATCCTCATGACGATGGGCATGACGCTCCGCCTCAGCGATAGTCCCCTGCCAGACTACAACGTGACGTTCGTCATCGAGCAGAACTGAAACCTTCCCAAGCCTATCAGACCGGCAAAGGGCAAGCCCTCTGTTCGGACAGATTTGAAATCCGTCCCGGCAGACAAAGAGGGCTGCCACGTTTCGCAACGCAGCAGCCCTTTGGCGCCATTTTATTAACTTCTTAAAACCTTGTCTGTACGGTCGGATTTGAAATCCGACCGTGCCGAATATAGGGATTTGAAATCCCGTAATAACTATTTTATCGCATTATAAATGCTCATATTCACCTCCGTCGGATTACAAATCCGACGGAACGCGGCAGTTCTCATTCTTCCAGCAGTTTTTCCACCGTTGTGCCGTCCCGTCGCTTTCCCTCCTTGTCATAGAGCACGGTGAAGGGAATGCCGGTGAACTGAAACTTGTCCTGCAGGAAACCCCACTCGGTGCGACTGACGAAGATGTGCTCGCCCTGGATGTTGTTCGGCTCGAGGAAGGTGCGGCAATACTCTTCCTTGTCGTCGGTGATGTAGAGGTACTTCACGGGTTTGTCCTTGTTTGCCTCCACTTCGTCGCGCATCTGGAGCATGGTAGCGCGGCAGTCTCTTTCCATCGCGCCTTTACCTATAATACCCTTCAAAGGCAGAAAAAACTAACCCTGAAAACAATTTTTTTTACAAAGGTAGTGTTTTTCTGCCGATTTTCCTCGTTCCGATGGTGGATTTCTGCTTCCGCGCGACGAGAATTCACAATTGGTTTGTTTCCTGCTGCAAAGGTAAGACAATTCTTAATTCAACATGGATAAATTCAAAATTCAAAATTGTGTTGTGTCCAAACTTTAGGCACATTTGTGTCCAAAACCTTGACACTGTCTGAACGCCGCGTGGGGAGATGCAAATCGTCGCGTGCGGCGATGCCAGTTTCCGCGTGCGACGATTCCCATCGCCGCACGCGACGTTGACAGCCCCTGCCGCCTCTTCTTTCCATCTCCCAACACTATTTCCGTCGATTTAAGATAAATTAACAGAGATATATGTTGCCGTGACAATAAAAAAGGTATCTTTGCAAAAAATATAATGTCGTATATCTTTCTCATCATTTCGTTAAATTTTTCAAACTCCTACAGCTATGAAACAGAAACTACTCCTGCTGCCTTTGCTTTTCCTCCTGACCGCGATGAAGGCTTTGGCCGACTTCACCGTCGGCGGCATCCTCTATCGAAGTGCCGGCGATTACGCCGTCGTAGCCACCGGCGTAAACGGCGTGACGACCGGCGACATCACGATTCCCGAGGTCATTGCCCACGAGGGTTGGACCTACGTCGTCCTCGGCATCGCCCACGGCTCCTTCAAGGGTAACACGCGTATCACAAGCCTTACCATCAACGCTCCCGTCACAGAACTCGTTGGCAGCGAGTTCCAGGGCTGCACCTCGCTGGCGAGCGTCACGCTCCCTGCCACGCTGAAGACTATCGGTTCCTGTGCTTTCTACGGCTCAGGGCTGACCTCCATCACCATCCCTGCCAGCGTGGACAGCATCGGCAGAGGCGTCTTCACACATTGCGACGCGCTCAAGAC
>CAMVDV010000023.1 GCA_947166305.1 uncultured Prevotellaceae bacterium
ACACGTTAGTAAATCGCAAACTACACGTTAGTAAATCGCAAACTACACGTTAGTAGTTTGTCATGTTCGTGATGAGCATGTTGCCATTGCTCTGCAACTTATTGGCTTTCACAATGGATGTCTTCGGTCGGGACCTTCTGCCAGGAGAAAAGGGGCAGGAGGTCCTGTGGTTTTGCAGGAGTGGGGGAGGGGAGAAGGCCGGCAAGGTAAGCTAAAAAACCTACGATTTCATCGGGATTTTTATGTTTTTGGCGAAGCTCTGAGAGGTCGAGCGAACGGTCGCGCTTGCAGAGGCGCTGACCGTTTTCGTTGATTAAAAGTGGATGATGATAATAAAAAGGTGAAAAGGTGAAAGGGTGAAAAGGTGAAAATGACGCAATGGTCTGGTGCAAGTGAATCTGCTGCGGCGTGCTCAAGAGGAGGTCGCGACCTCGCACAACCTCCGTGATGCCCATCAACGCATCATCTACCACAACGGCCAACTGATAAGCCCATGCTCCGTCTTTTCGCCTAAGGATGTAGTCGCCACAATGCTTCGCGAGGTTCACTTGTTGCTCGCCGTAGTGACCATCTATGAACTTTATGTCCTCGTCCGGCACGATGAAACGTATGGCATGCGGCCTGTTTTTGTCCATTTCATCGGGAGTTTTGCCTCTGCACGTGCCAGCATAAACGATGCGTCCATCTGTTTCGTGCGGTGCGCTGGAGGCCATGATGTCGGCCCGCGTGCAGTAGCAAGGATAGGTGAGACCAGCATCGGTCAGGAGCTTGAGGTAGTGAGCGTAGATGTCCGACCGCTGGCTTTGCCACACGACCTCACCGTCCCAAGGCAGCCCGAGCCACTGCAAATCGTCCATCAACTGCAGGGCAAACTCGCGTCGCGACCTGTCAGGGTCGATATCTTCTATGCGGAGGAGCCACCAGCCTCCCTTGCTTTTCACCGAAAGCCACGAGAGAAGCGCACAGAACACGTTGCCCAAATGCATACGGCCCGTGGGCGACGGAGCAAAACGACCTGTAGCATAATTATATGAAACGCACACAGTTATTATTATTTTAACCACGAATTACACGAATTACACGAATTGACTACGTCCTCAACGCTGCGAAAATTCGTGTAATTCGTGCAATTCGTGGTAATTTTTCTCATGCTAAATTTGTGCAATTCGTGTAATTCGTGGTTAGAAAAAATATTGATAGAAGTAAAATTCTATTTGTAATCAAAGTTTTCTTTCCGCGACGAAGGCGGCGAGGAGGTGCAGGGAGCGGGTAATTTCCGGGTCGCGCGAGTCGTCGATCAGGCCGTCGGCCATGCCTTGCATGTCCTTCATGTGCCATTGCGCATAGTCGAGTCCGCCCTCGCTCCGAGCGAAGTTCTGTAGCTTTTGAATCTCTGCGTCGGTGGCCTTACGCCGTCTAATCTTCAGTGCCAACTGTTTCATCGAGACATCGTCGGTGTGGATGACGGCATAGAGGGCAGGCAGCGTGAGCTTTCCTTCCCGCATATCATTGCCAACGGGCTTGCCCACCTCGGTCGTTCCGTAATCGAAAACATCGTCGCGCAACTGGAAAGAAATGCCGATGAGCTTGCCGAACTGTGCCAACTTCTCTGCCTCCGCCTCGCTTCCGCCTGCTGCAAGGGCACCCAGTCGGGCACAGGCCGAGAAGAGACTTGCCGTTTTCTTGGCGATGACGTCGAAGTAGGAAGCCTCGGAGAAGGTGTCGGAATCCATGTCGCTCAGCTGCAGAAGTTCGCCGTCGGCGAGTGCCTGACCCACCTGTGAGATGCAGCGAAAGATGCGGACGTCGCCCGTCTGGGCAGCACATTCCAAGGCCTTGGAGAGGATGAAGTCGCCGCAGAGAACGGCCACTTGGTTGGTCATGAAGGCCGGCAGCGAGGGCAGTCCACGCCGACGGTCGCTTTCGTCCACGACATCGTCGTGCACGAGGGAGGCGGTATGGAGCATCTCGAGAGCCTGAGCCACAAGCAGAACATTGCTGTTGACGCTGCCCACCATGCGTGCCGCAAGGAGCGTCAGCAGCGGTCGGAGCTGTTTGCCCGGGGCCTCGAGGAGGTGGGCGATGGCTTTTTCGAGCAGCGGGTTCTGGCTGAAGAGTGTTTGGCGGAATGCTTCGTTGAACTGGGTTAATTCCGTCGCAACAGGGGCTTTTATCTTGTCGAGTACGTCCATTTATCTCATCTTTAGGGTGCAAAATTACATAAAAAAGTGCTTCTTTCATATTTTTTCCGTACTTTTACGTCACAAAAGGACTGAAAAAGATGCAAACACTCTACTTATTGGATGCTTACGCACTGATTTATCGTGCTTATTATGCCTTTATAAAGAACCCGCGCATCAACTCCAAGGGTGAGAACACTTCGGCCGTCATGGGCTTTGTGAACACGCTGGAGGAGGTGATTCAGAAGGAGAAGCCGTCTCACTTGGGTGTGGCTTTCGACCCTCACGGCCCGACGTTTCGCCACGAAGCCTACCCTGAGTATAAGGCTCAGCGCGAGGAAACGCCCGAGGGCATCCGTTTTGCCGTGCCGTTCATCAAGGAGATTCTGGCTGCCATGCACATCCCCGTGCTCGAGGTTCAAGGGTATGAGGCGGACGATGTCATCGGGACGCTGGCCCGTCAGGCCGACGAAATGGGCATAGACACCTTTATGATGACGCCCGACAAGGACTACGGACAGCTCGTCACACCGCGCGTCCGTCAGTATCGCCCTGCTGTTGGACGCAACAGCGAGGCAGAGATTCTGGGGCCTGCACAGGTGGAAAAGAAGTGGGGCCTCACGTCGCCCCGGCAGGTTATCGACATGCTTGGACTGATGGGCGACGCCGTGGACAACATTCCTGGCTGCCCTGGCGTGGGCGAGAAGACGGCGCAGAAGCTCATCCAGGAGTTCGGGAGCATCGAGAACCTGCTGGAGAACACCGACAAGCTGAAGGGAGCACTGAAGCTGAAAGTGGAGCAGAACGCAGAACAAATCAAGCAGAGCAAGTGGCTGGCCACCATCAATCAAGAGGTGCCCATACAGCTCGACATGAATCTCCTCGAGATGAAAGAGCCGGACCAGGACAAACTTCAGCAGCTCTACGCACGCCTGGAGTTCCGCCGCAGCCCGCTCTTCTCGCAGAAAAAGGCAGAAGAGAAGCAGCCGGAGCCGCAGAGAAATGCCGACGGCTCGGCACAGCTCGACCTCTTCAGCACTGTCTCTCCCGACCCTCAGAAGGCTGAGGAGAAACCTGCCGAAGGGCCCGTCCAGCTCGACCTCTTCAGCCAACCGCAAACGCCGCACGCGACGATCGACAACGCCGCACGCGACGATGCCAGTCGCCGCACGCTAAATCAGCAATCGTCGCAGGCGACGTTGGCGGCCGACCCCTTCGTCGTCACAGAAGACGGTGTGGTGGGGCACAATCTGAAACAGCACTGGCAGGAACTCAAGGCACAGCATCTCACCGACCGCCCGATGTTCGACACCGAGATAGCCCACTACATCCTGCACCCCGAGATGCGCCATTATTACGACTATCTGCTGACAATCTACAGTTGTTCCGACGTCCTGCAGCTGCGCCTCAAGCTCGAGGAAGAGCTTCACAAAGAAGGGCTTTGGACACTCTTCCACGACATCGAGATGCCCCTCATGCCCGTGCTGGCCGAAATGGAAGCGGCAGGCGTGATGATAGACACCGAAGGACTGAAGGAGACCAGCCGCCTCTTCACCCGTCAGTTGCTGGACCTGGAGCAGGAAATCCACCAGATGGCAGGCATCAACTTCAACATCGCCAGCCCGAAGCAAGTGGGCGAAGTGCTCTTCGACACACTCCATCTCGACTCCAAGGCTAAGAAGACCAAGAAGGGACAGTACGTAACGAACGAAGAAGTGCTTGAAGCCCTCCGACGGAAGCACCCTATTGTCGGCAAGATACTCGACTACAGAGGACTGAAGAAGCTGCTGGGAACCTACATAGATGCCCTGCCAAGTCTCATCAATCCACGCACGAACCACATCCACACCTCGTTCAACCAGACCGTCACCGCTACAGGGCGACTGTCCTCGTCGAACCCCAACCTGCAGAACATCCCCGTGCGCGACGCCCAAGGCAAAGAGGTGCGAAAGGCCTTCATCCCCTATCCGGGCGAACTCTTCTTCAGTGCCGACTACAGCCAGATAGAGCTGCGCATCATGGCGCACCTCAGCGAGGATGCCAATCTCATTGAGGCTTTCATCGAAGGCAACGACATCCATGCGGCCACGGCTGCAAAAATCTTCAAGAAACCCATTGAGGAAGTCACCTCCGACGAACGCCGGAAAGCCAAGACAGCCAACTTCGGCATCATCTATGGCATCAGTGCTTTCGGCCTCGCCGAACGCATGGGTGTGTCGAGAACAGAGGCCAAACAACTCATCGACGAGTATTTCCAGACCTATCCGGGCGTGAAGGAATACATGGACAAGAGCATCAAGATGGCTCGCGAACGCGGTTTCACGGAGACCATCTTCGGCCGACGTTGCCAGCTGCCCGACATCAACTCCAACAACTCCGTGGTTCGCGGCTACGCAGAACGCAACGCAATCAATGCCCCGATACAGGGCTCGGCAGCCGACATCATCAAGATAGCCATGATACGCGTCTTTAGGCGAATGAAGGCGGAGGGTTTGAAATCGAAGATGATCCTGCAGGTGCACGACGAACTTAACTTCTCAGTCCTGCCCGAAGAAAAGGAGAAACTCCAGCAACTCGTCATCGAAGAAATGCAAGGAGCAGCACAGCTTCGGGTCCCACTCATCGCAGACTGCGGCTGGGGCGCCAACTGGCTCGAAGCACACTGAGGCAATTCATAATTCTTAATTCATAATTCATAATTATATTTTCGCTTGACTTTCGTTCAGAACAGCCAAGGGCGTAGCCTAATTATGAATTATGAATTACAAATTATGAATTATCTTAAATTGCCATTTCGAGCATAGAGAGGTCGGCTTCTTCGCCTACTATCCACACGATGTCGCCTTGCTGGAACTGACGTTTTGCCTGCACGATGCCCAAATGCCCGTTTTCATCTTCCACGCCGACCACCATGCAGTTGTACTTCTTGCGGAAGTCGATGTCCTGAAGCGTCTGCCCTATGAGCGGACTGCTCTCGCCGAGGCGCAGCGAGACGAGCGTCATGCTGTGCTCATCCTTGTTCCGTTCCTGCACGGACAACACTTCCTGTTCGCTCCTCGAGCGCAAGCTTTCTATCGACTCAATGCCTGCCACCACCTCCAACTCGTCGCCGGGATAGATGCGATGATTGCCGCCGGGGATGTTTATCCTGTGACCCGAACGGATAATCGACACGATGTGAATGCGGTCGGTACGGCCAAAGTGAAGCTGAGCAAGCGTCTTGCCGCCCCATTTGGAGTGCTGCGGAACCTTCACTCGCCCTATCTGAAGGTCTTTGCCCCGCAGTTTGCGACCATAGCCCAACGTGGCCTTTTGCTCGCGCAAACGCAAGTTGTGCTTGAAAGTGCGCTCCACCTTGATGCTAATGAACTTGACAATTCGGCTTGCCACAATCAGCAAGAGGACTGCAAGACTGATTAGAAGTTTCCATCCCCACCAGAAGGACGACAGAAACTCCACTACATTATATATAATAATGAAGCCGAAGAGGAATTTTCCGAACAGCACAAGATGCATGAGGAAAGCATTCGTCTTGCCCGACGAAACGAGAAATTTCTTCTCGATGCTGTGGTTCTTTCGCATCACGATAGGCCGGATGCACGGTGCAAGCAGCAGCAACGACAGCACCATGCACAGCAGGTTGCCATAGTATTCACCCAAGAAATGCTTGCACAGCGGCAGCAGAGTGGCAAGGCTGAACAGTTCAAGCGCCACGATTATCGTGGTGTAAGCCGCCGTTTGTGCTATTACCTCAGTGATGAAACGCTGCCAAGCCTCCGATGTTTCCGAGCGTTTCTCCTTGACTTCAGACAGCATCTTGCCATGCTTCACGATGGAGTTTAGCTTGCTGCTCATCGACTTCTCGATGCGCGAAGCAGCCAGAGGAGCCAGCTTGATGCTGTAGGGAGTGAGAAAGGTAGTGATGATGCTGACCGCCACGACTACAGGATAGAGGAAATTGCTGGTGACGCCAAGCTCTTGTCCAAGGCCTGCGATGATGAAAGCAAACTCACCTATCTGTACCATAGAAAAGCCGCTACGGACGGAAGTCTGTATGTTTCCGCTTGCCGCAAAGAAGCTGAGACTGCCGAAGAACATTTGTCCCAACACGACGGCAAGCGTCAGGACAAGTATCGGAAGCCAGTATTCCACCAAAACTGAAGGCTCAACCATCATGCCTACTGAGACAAAGAAGACCGCTCCGAAGAGGTCGCGAAGCGAACTGACACCTTTCTCGATGTTCTCCGCCTCGAGTGTTTCGGCCAGAATGCTGCCCATCATGAATGCTCCGAAAGCAGGACTGTAGCCCACCTCCTTGGCAGAAACGGCCAGGAAGAAGCAAAGTCCCACCGACACCACAAGCAGCGTCTCGCTGTTGATGTAGCGTCTCGCCTTGCGCAAGAGCAGAGGAATGAAGTAGATGCCAAGCATGAACCATAGCAACAGGAAGAAGCCAAGCTTCATGAGGCTCTTGATGAGTTCCGTGCCTTCAAACGTTCTGCTCACGGCCAACGCGCTCAACATCACCATAAGAAGGATGCCGAGAATGTCTTCTAAGATGAGAACTGAGATGACACCTGAGGCAAAACGCTTCGTCCTAAGCCCAAGATCGTCGAATGCCTTGTAGATGATTGTGGTGGAACTCATGCTGAGCATTCCGCCCAGGAAGAGTTTGTCCATGCTACTCCACCCGAACAGCGATGCCACCATGCCGCCTACGCCTATCATGCAGCCCATCACCATCAGGGCTGTGATGATGGGTTTCATGCCCATCTTCACTATCTTCTTGAACGAAAACTCCAGTCCGAGGCAGAACATAAGGAAGATGACTCCTATCTGGCTCCACTCCTCGATGCCCTCCACGCTGCTCACAGATGGCGTGTACGTCATGTGCGGACCGGCAAGGAATCCTGCCACGATGTAGCCAAGCACAAGCGGCTGCTTGAGTTTCTTGAAGATGATAGTGACGATGCTTGCCACAACGAGGATGTAGGACAAGTCTGTAATCAGCGAAGACAAGGCGGTATAAATTAAAAGGTTAAAAAGTTAAAAGTTAAAAGGTTAAAAAGTTATTTCTTAAATTAAAAAGCTAAAGTACTATTTGCTCAGTTCGAGCATACGGTTGATGCACTTGACAGCTTGCTCCGATGTCTGCTTGTCCACCTTCACTTCTGGCCATTCGTAGCGCAGACAGTTGTAGAGTTTCTCCATGGTAATCAGCTTCATGTAGTTGCATTCGTTGCAGGCACAGGTGCTGTCGTCGGGCGGTGCGGGCAGGAAGACCTTGTCCGGGCAGGCCTGCTGCATCTTGTGGAGGATGCCGCTTTCAGTGGCTACGATGAATTCCTTGGCTTCGTCTTCCTGGCTGAACTTGAGCAAGGCGGCCGTGCTTCCCACCTTGTCGGCCACCTTGACAACGGGTCCCTTGCATTCGGGATGCACAAGTATCTTGGCTTGAGGATGTTTTTCTTTCAGTTCGAGAATGCGTGTGAGGCTGAATTTCTCGTGAACGTGGCACGCACCGTCCCACAAGACCATCTTCCGGCCTGTGATGGAATTGATGTAGTTGCCAAGGTTGCGGTCGGGACCAAACACTATCTTCTCGTCCTTGGGCAGGGAGTTTACTATCTTCAGTGCGTTGCCGCTGGTGACCACGATGTCCGTGAGCGCCTTGATGGCAGCAGTCGTATTGACGTAGCTGATGACGGTGTGGTCCGGGTGCGCCTTCACGAACTCGGCGAACTCAGGTGCCGGACAGCTCTCTGCCAGCGAGCAGGTGGCATTCAGGTCGGGCACGAGCACCTTTTTCTCCGGGCAGAGTATCTTGTTTGTCTCGCCCATGAAGTGTACGCCACACATCACGATGATGTCGGCATCCGTCTTTGCCGCCTGCTGAGCCAAGGCAAGACTGTCGCCAACGAAGTCGGCCGTGTCCTGAATCTCAGGCTGTGTGTAGTAGTGCGCCATGATGACGGCATTCTTCTCTTTGGCCATGCGGCGTATCTCATCGCGCAAGTTAGTCCCGGCAGGCACCGGCTCGGTCACATATCCTGCCTGCATCCATTTTTCACAATTGTCAACCATCTTTTTTATTATTATTTCTTTTTTAATTTATTTATAAATATAATAGAAGATGAAGATTATACGTGGTGGATAAGTTTATAACTTTTTGCCCATTCCATCGTAAATTTTCTTATTAACCGTTCTTCAACAATTTTTCGTTTCTTATCAACACGCCCCTGCTGTTGCATCCGCTTTGCTGTCAGCGGAGTTAAGCAGAAGTAGGGCAGAGGTTATCCACATCTATTGATAACTGCAAAGTTAATAATTTTCGCCGAAACAGCATCTTGATAACTCTATTTTTTTCTGTTGAAAGATATTTTATAATGAATAATAGGTGTGGATAAAGTCTTGCGGAGTGCCTTTTCCGGTGAATTGTGTGAATAAGTGTGGATATCCTTCCAAAGTTATCAACAATAATTGTTAACTTTGCACGCTGAATGAGCGAAAGAAGTTTATGAGAAAGTTGAAAGTTACCGAGATGGGCCGCATGGATGTGGCTCAGTACAAAACCTCGCAGAAGCAGCCGGTGGTGGTGGTGCTCGACCATGTGCGGAGTCTCTACAACGTGGGGAGTGTGTTCCGCACGAGCGATGCTTTCCGCATTGAGGCAGTCCTGCTGTGCGGCATTACGGCACGTCCGCCCCATCCGGAAATCCACAAGACGGCGCTCGGTGCAGAGGAGAGCGTCGATTGGCGCTATTATGAGCGGACGGAGGACGCCTTGCAGTGGCTCAAAGAGCAAGGCTACAAGGTGTTGGCAATAGAGCAATGCGAGGGAAGCACCATGATAGAGGACTTCCATCCGAAGCGTGGCGAGAGGTATGCAGTCGTGCTTGGCAACGAAGTGAAGGGCGTGCAGCAGCAGGTCGTCGATCTTTGCGACGGCTGTCTTGAGATACCACAGTTCGGCACCAAACACAGTCTGAATGTCAGCGTCGCCGCAGGCATCGTGCTCTGGTATATGACTTCTCATGCTAACACTCACGTTTAGTTTTCAAACTATCCACGTTTAGTTTTCAAATTATCCACGTTTAGTTTTCAAATTATCCACGTTTAGTTTTCAAATTATCCACGTGTGGATTTCAAATTATCCACGTGTGGATTTCAAACTATCCACGTGTGGATTTCAAATTATCCACGTGTGGATTTCAAATTACTAAGTAGTAGTTTCCCCGTTCTTGCGGATTTGCAATCCGCAAGTGCTGTATATAGGGATTTGCAATCCCGCAAGATATTATTCATAGCATTGCAGATGCTTATGTTCTCCCTTTTGGATTACAAATCCGCAAAGACAGGGAAGATACAGTTCATGCGGATTTCGAATCCGCATGAATTGAATGTAGGGATTTATAATCCCGCAACTCGATAACTATCGCCTTGCAGATGTTGATATCCCTTCCTCAGGTCTTTCAAGCAATCAAAAGGCGCATCGTGCCGTCACCATCGCGGTCCGCCGCCACCGCCCATGCTGCCGGAGATGGAGTTGGTGGCTGTGACGGTGGTAGAACTTGAACCCATATAGACCTTGTAGCTCGTGCCGCTCACCATGTTCGGACAGCTCACGAGGGCTGTTCCGCTGGCACTGACGGGCGGCATGGAAAAGTAAGCATAGGCAGTGGAACCCGTGGAGTCGGTAATCCGTGCTGAAGCACCAGAGGTGAAGGAGCCGGAGTAGGTGGCCAAGCCCTGTGTGGTGCTGCCGACCGAAACGTCTGTCCTGCCGCCGATGCTCATGAAGCTGCCGCCCGTGACGTACATCGCGTAGCGCTCTCCAACGTCGATGCCGCTCTCTGCACCATTGGCACCGTAGGCTACGATGTTGCCGCCGGAGATATAGAGATTGCCGTTGGAGTCCAGACCGTCACTGTTCCGTCCCACACAAACTATTGTGCCGCCGGCTATGTTCATGTCTCCTGCCGAGTTCAGACCATCGTCGTAGGCATAGACTTGTACCGAACCTCCGCTGATGGTCAGCGTTCCTTTGCTCTCCAGGCCCTCGCCCTTCGTGCCGGCAGTGCGTACCATGACGTTGCCTCCCATCACGGTGAGATTGCCTCCCACACCCTTCGTGCCCATCTTGATGGCATTGGGCGAAGAGCTGAGATTGCCGTAGCTATAGACGCCGCCCTCAGTGATGGCACGGACCGTGCCGCCCGTGATGTAGCCTTCTGTATCGCTCTTCAGGGCCTTTCCGCCTTTTCCTGTGCTCTTCAGAAACAGCTCTCCGCCCTTCATCAGGAAAAGAGAGTCGCACTTCACGGCTACAGAAGCGTTGGTGTCTCCCTCGGTGGCATCGTATTCGCCATCGCCTGTAGTGACGACGGTGGTGCGGCCGCCGTTCACCTTTATCACGTTTTCGCAGTTGATGCCCTTGCCTGCCGTGGCCGACACCTCCACATTGATGATGCCGCCATTGATGATGATGCCGTCGTTGGCCTTGATGCCGTTGTTGGCCGAGGACTGAGCATAGATGTTGTTACCCGAGCGGAAAACGATGTAGTCGGCCGAGTGGATGGCATTGTTGTAGTTGCCATAGACGTCGAGACGCCCGTTGCCATTGAAGATAATCTTGCCTTTGCAGTAGAACGTGCCCTTGTAGTCGGTGAGCGGATTCGTGCCGTCGCGCAGGACATTCTGTGAACCGTCGGCCAGCACCACGAAGGCCCTCTTGCTGTTGAGCAAGTTGATGGCAGCGCTGTCGGGATTGGTGATGTTCGTCCCGGCCAGCACCAATTCATATTTTCTCTCGCCGCATACGGTGAAGGAACCTTGGCTTGTGGTGCCGCTCAAGTGGTAGGAGACGTTCTCGAGCGTGCCGTGATTCACCAGGACGTGCGCTCCGTTGGTCGTCACAGCGATGCCTTCCACCGCATCCACCGTGGCTGTGCTGCCGTTGAAGCTGACGTTCACCACCGTCGTAAAGGGGTCGTTGGCAAGGTCGAGCGAGTCTGTTTCGCGGAAGAACTCTTCGGCGACGACGGTCGAAGGCTCGGCCGTGTCCCTGTCTATAGCGACAGAAAAGGTGGTGAGGCTGGAAGATGTGGAGGAAGATTCAGTCTGAGTGGCCGAACCATCCACGCCCGGACCATAGACTACCTCGGGGTCGTCGCCCTTGCAGGCACTCAGTCCGAGCGCCAGGAAAAGGATAAGATGCTTGTAGGATAATTTCATTTTCGCTTACATTATATATATATGTGAATATCGCGGCAGGTAAATCTGGCTGCAAAGTTACGGATAAGTTGCCGAAAACGGCTGTGGCGCGAGGCAGAAATTGCATGAGATTCAAATAAAAAGGAACTTTTGCAAAGCCTTTGCCGCACTGGGAGAAAAGAAAAAGTATGCGTCGCTCCGGCTGGAGTGGCACATACTTTTTCCTGTTTTGGCTGGAAGCGTCGGCTTACCTCGTCACTCCGTTGATGAGCATTCTCTTGGCCTGTTCCTTGATGTCCTTGGCCTTGCTGATTTCATCGTTGGCGAGCGAGTGCTCTTGCTTCAGGTTCTCCATGTTCTTCTTGCTGTTCTCGATGTCCTGAAGGATGTTTTCGTGCTTCTGCTTTGCCTTTTGAAGTTTCTGCTCAGCCTTGGCGATGTTTTGCTCAGCCTTGGTAGCTTTCGACTGCATCTTAGAGAGCTTCTGGCTTTCCTTGGTGTGCTTGTTCTGGAGTTTCACTGACTTGTCTTGTGCCTTTTCGTGCGATGAGTTGCCTTTCTTCTCCATGGCTGCGGCCTTTTTTGCTACTTTGAGATTGCCTTGAGCCTTGGAGAGTTCGGCTTTCTTCTTGGCGATTTCGGCTGTAAGATTGGCGTCTTTCTCCAGTTTTGCCCTTTGCTTGAGGGTGTTGAGCTCGCCCTTGAGCTGCGTCACCTGCACCTCAAATTCACTTTTCCACTGTTCGCACGACTTGCCGTCGTACATCGTTTGTGCCATCGTAGGCAGGGAGATGGCCATGGCCACCATTGCTAAAAACTTTTTCATAAGCATTTTAATTATTGTTATTACGTTATTTCGTTATTACGTTATTACGAGGTTTTTGCCGCCGGAGTGGGGGTTGACCGCCGCCGGAGCGCTGGCTGTTTGCCGCCGGAGTGGGGGTTGACCGCCGCCGGAGCGCTGGTCATTTGTCGCCGGCGCGCGGGTCATCGGCAGAGTTCCTGGCAGACTTTGTCCTGGAAGGCACGCCCCATGGCCGAGGAGCTGACGCCTTGGTTGATGATGGCAAAGGCGAGGGTGTGGCCCGAGGCAGTGGTGAGGAAGCCGGCAAGCGAGGAGATGCCGCTGACGGTGCCTGTCTTGGCGCGCACATTTCCCTCGGCTGCGGTGCCTTTCATGCGGTTCTTCAGGGTGCCGTCGAAGCCTGCGATGGGCAGCGAGGAGAGCAGATGCTGGCGGATTTGTTCGTTCTGCCAGCCATAGCCGAGCAGTGCGACGAGCATTTCGGCAGAGACATAGTTGTAGAGCGACAGTCCGCTTCCGTCCGCCACCTTGTAGACGTCGGGGTTAAGGCCAAGGCGTCGGAGCAGTTCGTCAGTGCGCTGTGCGGCTTCCTTGTGTCCCGCGTTCTTCTTTCCTCCGAGGGCTGCCGTCTGATAGAACAGGCATTCTGCGTAGATGTTGTCGCTCTCCTTCATCATCGGCACGAGCAGATCGTCGATGCTATGCACGATGGAGTAGAGCGAAGTGCCTTCCGAGTTTGCCCTCGCGGAGGAGGCTTTCCTGTTGTTAGCCGTGCTCAAAGAGTTGCTTTGGACTGCGATGCCGGCCTTCTCCATTGCCTCTGTCCACTTCTGCTCAAAGCAGTCCTTGCCATCGACGAGCAGTGCGGAGAGCGGACCGTAGTCGTCGTCCCAGCACCATCCCCAGCCGTAGGGAGCGTCTTCGCGCATGGAGCGGTCGTAGACGATGTTGCCTGCGATGGTTTGTATGCCTTTCTGCGAGCGGATGGTGGCTGCTGCTTGCAGGAGTTCGTCGGGCGTGACGAGCGGATCAGTACCGCCTCGGACGATGAGGTCGCCCTGGAGGGTGGTGCCCACGACCTTGCCTGTGGTGCGGAAGTCGGTGCGGAGTCGGTAGTCGCCGCCAAGGTAGTGGAGCGCCGTGACAGCGGTCACGACCTTCTGGCACGAGGCTGGACGCATCCTCTGGGCAGCGTTGACGGCATAGAGGGGCTGCGAATCGGTCAGATCGTAAACGTAGAGTCCGAGCTGAGTTGTCTCGAAGATGGGCGACAGGCAGAGGGCATCGAGTGCCTGCTGCTTGTCGGCCTGCCACGAACCCTCGGGGAATCGGTGAACCTGCGCCACGAGTGGCCGCGCACTCCTGACGGGTTCCTCGGCTTCGGGCTCTTCCTCCTCGGTCGTCGCGAGCTGTTGTTGCACCACGACGGGTGCTGCCGGACGCATGTCGGCGTGCTGGGCATGATGGCGAACAGCCTGCCTCGAGCCGCATGAGGCCAGCAGCAGGAGCAGAAGAAGATACTTCGACTTGTTCATCCAGACGTTCTATTTTTGGGCGCAAAGTTACGAATAAGTGAGCGAACAGCAAAGGAAAAAAGCAATTTTTTTACTTTGCTTTTCCTGACAGACGCAACTTCGATGCCAAACAACCAACAGGGTTACTGCCAACACCCTGCAGGGTTATTCCAAACGTCGCACGCGGCGTTTGCCATCCCCGCACGCGGCGTTTGCCATCCCCGCACGCGGCGTTTGGCATCGTCGCACGCGGCGTTTGGCATCGTCGCACGCGGCGTTTACCATCCCCGCACGCGGTGTTTCTCAATATCCTGTGGAGAAACATTTTGTAAGCAATTCAATACAATAAGTAGCAATTTGTTGTTAGCATTACCAGAAAACGTTGCATCGTATCACAAATAATTCTACATTTGCCAACGAAACAGCTATTTATAATAAATAATGTATATGAAAAACTTCAGATATCTGCTTTCTGCGGGCATGGCCCTTGGGCTGCTCGCGCTGTCGGCCGCCGAGATTGACGGCCTCTACTTCTGGCGTAACGGCACTTACACCCGTTTCGATGTGGGCGAACTCCTCTTCGGCAACAACAAAGTCACGGTGGGTGAGACCACTTTCGACGTGCTCAACGTGGACAGCATCACCTTCAAAAATCCCGATGGAATGGGCGATTTTGTCACCGACACCGTGTATATTTCCTTCTCGGGACAGACGGCGACCGTCACCCCGGAGAACGTCAAAGGCATCAGCAGCGTGGTGGACGGAGCCTACGTCAGCTTGACGAACGAGAACACCGACCGCGAGATAACCTTCGTCCTCAGCGGTGAAAGCGACTCGGGCAGCTTCACATACAACGGTTCCCTCAAGGCTTGCATCCAGCTCGACGGCGTGAGTCTGAAGAGCCAAAAGGGGGCGGCGCTCGACATCAAGTGCGGCAAGCGCATTGCCCTCGAGCTCCTGGAGGGCACATCGAACTATCTGGAGGACTGCGCCGACAGCCTCGGGCAGAAGGCTGCCCTTTACTGCAAGGGACATCTCGAGGTGAGCAAGCCCGGCACCCTCACCGTCAAAGGCAACTATAGCCATGCCATCAAGACGAAAGAGTACATGCTCATCAAGAGCACCACGGGCGGCATCACCGTCACAGGCGCTGAGGGCGACGGCATACACGCCGGGCAGTACTTCAAGATGAACGGCAGCAGCGTCACCATCAGCGGGGTGAAAGGCGACGGCATCCAAGCCGAGGCCACCGGCGAGGGCGACGACTTCGACGGACAAATCATGCTGCGAGGCGGCACAGTCGACGTGACGGTGACCGAACGCAGCAGCGACGGCATCAAGAGCGACAGCCTCCTCGCCATCACAGGCGGCACGATTGTCGTCAACACCTCGGGCGACGGCAGCAAGGGCCTCAAGAGTAAAACGGACATAAGCATCGCGGCGGGCGACATCACCGTCAACCAATCGGGCCAATACATCGTGGAGAACAACGACCCGGGCTACGTGGTGGCCATCAAGGCCGGCGGCGACCTCGACATCAGCGGCGGCACAATCACCGTCTCGAGCACTGCCGAGGCAGGCAAAGGCCTGAGCGCCGACGGTAATCTCAGCATTAGCGAAGGCACCTCGGCACCCGTCGTCGACATCCAAGCCCTTGGCTCCGGCGCCGCTCTCGACCTTTCGAGAAACGTGGAAGTGAGCGACGAGGGAGGCGGCGACGGCGACGGCGGCGACAGTGGCGACACGGAGATAAAGTACCGCATCTGCGTGGCGTTGAGCTCCACCACCAGCCAATACTGGGGCAGCACCGTGTATCTCTACGACTCGTCGGGCACGCAGATTGACCAGCTCACCCACACCATCACCGTTTCTGCCACGGGTCAGACCACAAGAACGTTCTTCTACTATGACTTCGACGAACCCCAGGATGGCACTTTCTACTTTGCCAGCAACGACTACACGCGCACCGGCGGCGGTCCCGGCGGGTTTGGTGGCGGCGGATTCGGCGGCGGCGGACAAGGTCAGACCTACGCCATCCGCACCTCCGCAGTGAGCGGTCCCACCGAAGACGACACGGCTGTTTACTACTATATCAACACGTCGTCCTACTCCCGCGGCAACGGTGTCTATACTTTCAGCGTGTCAGATTACACCACTCGGTACGCCGACGGCACCATCACCGACAGCGGCTCCGTTGCCACCTCCGGCGGAAAGTTTGCCACAGCCAGCGGCATCAAGGGCGACACGAACGTCAGCATCAGCGGTGGCAGCGTTACAATCCACTCCACAGGGGCTGCATCGAAAGGCATCTCCTGCGACAAAGTATTGCAAATAAGCGGCGGAACCGTCACCATCACCAACACCGGTACGGGCACCGGCACGATCAGCAATTACTCAACAGCCAAGGGCCTCACGTCCGACGGGAGCATCGAATTGCTCGGCGGCACCATCGACATCACCATGAACGGACAGGGTGGAAAGGGCATAAAGAGCGACGGAACACTCACCATCGGCGTGAGCGACACCCAGGGGCCTGTGCTCTCTGTGGAAACAACGGGTGCCAAGTACCTCAGCACCTCGTCGGCAAAAGCCATCAAGGCCGTGGGAGCCATCACCGTGAACGGCGGGGAGACCACCGTCCTGACAGCCACCACCGGCGCGGAGGGCATGGAGAGCAAGCTCAAGTCGAAGGCCTCGATTGTCTTCAACGGCGGCAAACACTACTTCAAGTGCTATGATGATTGCCTCAACACGGCCGGGTGCATCGTCTTCGACGGCGGCATCGTCGTCTGTCACGGCTATGGAAACGATGCGATAGACAGCAACTATGGAGCCGCCGGCGCCATTCAAATCGGCAATGGCGTAGTGCTGGGTTACAGCTCGAAGGGTGCTCCGGAAGAAGGCTTCGACTGCGACAACAACTCATACATACAGATAACCGGCCAAGGCATCGCTATCAGTGGAGGCGCCAACCAAGGCGGCAGTGGCGGAATGGGCGGCTGGGGAGGCCAGTCGTCGAGCAGCATTGGCAGTGCCGTGCAAGGCTATTACCTCTGTACCAGCACGATAAGTTATGCCCCGAACCGCTACTACACGCTCTCCGACGCGAGCGGCAACAACATGATAACTTATAGTGTTGATGCAACATTCAGCAGCTCGTTGTCCCTCATCACAGCCACCGGCATGACGAGCGGCAGTACATATAATATAAGGTATAGCACCTCGGCACCCACCGACGCACAGACTTCCTGGCATGGCGTCTACCTGGGAAGCTCAGCCTCGGGCACGACCAGCGTCCTCAGCGGCTTCACCGCGCAATAAAAGGGCACTCGGTCTGCAGCCTCGCGGAGCAGAGAGGTCACTCTTCTGGCCTTGACTGATGGGTCTTAGCCTTGCCGAACTCCACAAAGCCAGCACTCCATGCGGCTATGCTCGGCACTTCGATGTAGGCCTTTCCGTCGGCGTCGCGCTCTATCTTGAGCTTGACCGGCTTCTTCCTCAGCTCGCGCCAAGTGGCTTTCTTGCAGTCGGCGGATAGTGAAGGCAAAGCAAAGCGGAGGACACTCTGCTCGTCGATGCGGCAGTTGACGAGTGCGAGGGTGCGGAGTGCGCCGTTGGAATCGATGCGAGGCACCACGAGGCCCACGAAGGGTGAGCAGCAGAGAACGGGCGACGGAGCGTTGCGATGGAGTTTTTCCCTAAAGTCCTGAACCTCCGAAGAGGGCTGCTGGTAGATGTTTATCCCCTTCAGTTCCGACTCCTGCAGCGTGGCAACATTCTTGCCGAGGCCCGGCAGGACGGGAATACCTGTAAGGCCGAAGTCGAAGAGCGACGAGATGGAAGCATCGGCAGTGTAGCCGGCGCAGACCGTTCCCCTGTTCGCTTCAGCATATCTCCTCAGCACGTCTCCACCCTCGTGGAGTGGCCTAATCATGCATCTCCTCTGCACTTCGATGGGTTCCTCACCGTTGTCGAGCACGAAATAGCTCACGGCATCCATTCCGTAGGCAAGGCCTGCGAAGCCTTCAAGCAAGGCTCCCTGCCCGGAGCGCGAGCCGTAGTGACGCGGCCAGCTCTCCACTTCGGGGCACCACGACGCAACAAGACCGTCGTCGCCCAGCACCTTCATGAATCGCGCCGCACTCATGCTCTTCGTTATCTGATTGGCAGGATGCAGCTTATCGTAGTAGTCGGCACCGCCAGGACGATACAGAACTTGCCGTCCACTCACGCGGGCCAAGGTCTCGAGGACGGTTCTTACGATCATCGTATCGCTGTCCCAGAAGGTTTTCTGATAGCCCATCTTCGTTTCGGGCGACACATTTTTTGTCTCTTCGGCAATGATTCGAGCCACATTGTCGAGCGATGAAATGCTGAACCGCTTCCATCGGAGCGCCAAATCCTTGTCCGTAGCCATCGCCTCGTCGAGCGTCTTCCGCGTCCACTCCTTGCCATCCTGACGGCTGAAGTCGGCGATGCAAGTGCTGCACCAACAGCCTAAACGCGAATCTTCCGTGGCAGGGTAATGATTGTTGTAGCGCAAGTCGTCGTCAATCCAAATGGCGCGCGGCCTGACTTCTGCATAGAGGCGCACCATCTGCCGCAGATAGTCGAGGAAAGCCGGCTGTCGCGGACAGTTGCAGAAGCTGTCCTCGACGCCCGTCGAGCCCGTCCATCCTGTCCAAGTCTTGCCTGTCCAGTCCTCAGCCTTCTGCCCCGAGTCGCCGTGGCCAATGGTCATTTGCACCTGCACCGACGTGCCGATGCCTATCTTCCTCAACGCTTCCTTCGCCCGCTTCAGCTTCTCCACATGGTCGCGGTGCACGTCCATCCGGACAGCGCTGACGCCGGTGGAGAACCAAACCTCGTCGCAACAATCGGGATACTGGCGGAATGCCGAGAGAAGATTGTTCCAGTTGGCATCGACCATCGTGTTGGGCATGCGGAGCCGGAGCATTGTTACGGGAGCTTCCTGCGCGTTCATAAGACCGAAAGGCAGCAGGAGCATAGACAAAAAGAGCTTTTTCATTGTACAAAAAATAAATTTCATGGTATTATATATAAAGTGGATGCAAAAGTAAACCTTTTCGTTCAAACAAACAAGAAAAGCCAAGGAAAATCACTTTAAGAAGAAAGAATTCCCCTTTACTTTCTCTTTCGTTTGTTTTTTGAATTGACACTTGCCGGTCAGGGCCGAGTTTGTGTCTACTTTTCTAACAGGAAAATGTATTCAATGTACTTGCCATCAGAGTTTATCCATTCGTTAGTCCAGCGCATGTTGCTCATAACGTTCTTCTTGTAATTGATTTCCTGCGCGGCAATGACCTTGCCGTTGGAGTGCAAGATATCGTTCAGTTCCTCCTTCGTTGCCCTTCCTCCCGAACCGTATGATAACATGATGTAGTGGGCATTCGTCTGTTCGATGAGTTCCTTTATAGCTTGCATCGCAATGAAGTGGCCCTCTTCATTCTTTCTGTATTCCTCGAAGACGGACGGTGACACCGTGTCGCGTGTGTCTTCGCGTCGCTTGGCTTTGCCAAAGACCTTTGGCTTGTCGTTCAGAATGATTGTTTTCCAGATGTGATAGTAGGCGGCATAGCGGACCCGGCTCGGCGGCATTTTTTCGTTGTTCGAACCGTATGGCGGGTCAAGATAGACGAGGTCGTGGTAGTCCTTGACAGCATCGAAGACGTCGCTTTGCGTGACCTTGTTGTGCGACGTCAACAGATGCCTTTTGGGAAGTTTCAGCTCGATGTCGTTGTATGACCGTGGCGACCAGCCCGAAAGATAGGCAGCGTAGTGCCCAAGTGTGTTGTCGACGGCATCCATTGCATAGATGAGGCTGGTGAGCAGTACGCACTTGTCCTCCCATTCAAGCTGGTATTCTTCGATTTTGTCTCTGATGGCGTCGAGCCGCATGGTGTTCTTCATCTGGAAGGGCTGCTTGCCTTCTTCTCCCTCGCCCCCATAGTTTTCGGAAAACCATCCACGGTATCCGGGCAAGGCATTCAGTTCTTCGAGGTAAGGCTTGTAGAAGGAATCAGGTTTTTTTGAAAGCAGATAACAAGTGCCAAACACTTCAGACCAGACGGAGATGTCGTTGGCAGTCGTGTCGTATCCCAGCTGCGAGAAGGCCTGGGCCACGCGTGTCGTGCCGCTGAAGGCATCGAGGGCAGACTCCACTTCAAGCTCTCCTACCATATCTATAATGTATGGCAGTATCTTCAGCTTAGAGCCAGTGTACTTGATTCCTTCCGTTTCGGGAACCGTCAACACTCTTCCGAACAGGTCGTGCTGCATGTCTATTCTTTGGTTAGCTTTTGCTTCAGGTTGTCGATGTCCGTCTGAAGAATGATGTTTGCATTCTTGTGACCTCCCTCCGTGCTGTTGAGAGCAAGGCGGAACAAGTGGACGAGCGTGAGGTTGTGTTCATAGGAAATCCATCCGTTCGTCAGGCTTTCGAAGTAGTTTACAGCATTCTTGGTGTGGGTCCAAAAGCCGCGTTGAAGTGCATTGGCAGTAGCTCCGCCGTATCTTACCTCGCAGATGTATCTTCCTTCTCTGTCGAGGAACATATATATTGGGTGCGTCCGTCCCTTTCCTGGCACAATCTGTCGGGAGTCCTCGTCGTATTTGAAGCCTTCGTCAATGCGGAGAATAGTGCTTGTCTGACTTTTCATCTTATCGAAATCGAACACCATGATGTTGCATTCTTTCTTGTCTTCGCGATAGATGAGCGGCATTACATTGACGGAATCGAGCGGGAGGAAGGCTTCCGACTGGAGGATTTCCTTGATGGTTTTCCTTTCTGTAATGGCCGAACCGTATTTGCAAAGCGTGGGGAACATCTTGGCATCCTTGTCTGTTGACAGTTGCAGCGGACCGTCGCCGTATGCTTTGAGGCTTACAGGAATCTCCTCTTTCGTCATTTCATTCACGATAACAATATCCTCTTCGTGTTCCTTGGCACGAAACAAATCCTTGCCAACATGACGGCTGTCGTAGTCGTACATGAACTGATGTATGAACTCTGCAATGCCAATCTCTGCCATATCGCCGTGAGTTTTGTTCCCTATGAGGCGCATGGTGAAGATGTTCGAGAGTGTGTTTTCAATGAGGTCCGGCCTCTTGCTCGCAAACAGTTTGAATCTTTTCTAGAAGTCTTTATACAGACTCCCCAAGTTGTTTTTCTTATTCATAAACAGAGAAAAGTCTAAATCAGACGGATGTCTGCAAAGATACGGCAAATAGTCCGAACCGCCAAGCAATTCGAAAAAAAATGTTATTGTCTTATCCTTTTTTAGCCTTCCGCTGCAAACTTAATGCGTTAGGTCTTGATAGTTTGCCAGCGACCCGTTAGTAGTCTGCCATTTATTAGTGAATAAATCGGCATTTACTAATGGGTAAATTGCCATTTACTAATGGGTAAATTGCCATTTACTAATGGGTCGTTTGCCGACGGTCTGTGGAGCGTTGGGTCAGTTCAAGGCGAGGGAGGCGTAGTTGATGCCGTCGCACTGGACGGAAGTGCAGGCCGTGGTGTCCTCTTCGGAGGGGGACGATGACTGATTTCTTGCGATGGAATGGGCATTTTTTGCTTCGACGACCTTCTCCACGACGTGGGTGAGATAGACGGTGTCGAGGACATGATGGTCGATGCGGACGGTGTCGGTGGTGTGGACGATGCGCACTTCGGGCTGACGGTCTGCGAGGAGATGGAGCGACATGCCGAGGACGATGCCTGCCACGGCTGCTGCCGGTGCTGCTATCCACCCCCAGTAGGGGCGTTTGCGGCCTGCGGGGAGGTCGGGAACGCGCAGCGATGCGTTGTCTTGGTCGGCGAGCCGTCGGGCCGACTGGCCGAGGATGTCTTCAAACTTGGTCATGATGGTATGAGTTTTTGCCTGAGGGTTTGGGTCAATGTGTGCAGCCGCGACTTGACGGTCCCTTCGGGAAGTCCCGTCACTTCGGCTATCTGGGGGACGGTAAGTTCCTCTTCAAATCGGAGGGAGAACAGCAGTCGGGCCTCGGGAGGGAGTGTCTGGAGGTGCCGCCGGAGCGCGGTGTCGAAGGCTTTTCGGTCGAGGTTTTCGTCGATGTCGGCTTCGGTGTGAGTCGGCAGGGTCGGCGCCGTCTGCTGCTCGTAGAGGCGGCGGTACTCGGCTTGGCGGTAGTGGCTGCGCAGAAGGTTGTAGCTGATGGTGAAGAGCCATGTGCGGAAGCCGGTGCCGACGAACTTCCGGCGTGCTGTCCAGACGTGCATGAAGGCGTCTTGCAGAAGGTCAGAAGCCAGGTCTTCGTCGGCATCGGTCTGCCGAAAGAAGAAGCCCATGAGCCGCCGCGCGTGGCGACGATAGAGCTCGGCGAAGGCCCTGTCGTCGTCCGCACGGCAGACTTTCTGCATCAATGCATCGTCGGGAAGCCGGTCGTCGGCTTTGTGGAACAGTCGGAGGGCCATCGTCATTTGCCGGTTTCCTTCTCGAAGTCCTTCATGTAGGCCTGCCTCGATGCCTCGTCGGCAAAGTTCCGATTGCGCTCGATGACAGCCTTGAGGGTGCTCTTCAGGCGCTCTGCGAGGTCGCTTTCGCCTCTCTTCCGGAACTTTTGCACCAGGTGGGAGAGCAGCGTCACGCAGTTCAGGTCGAGCCGCTGACTGCTGTCCCAGCCGTCGTAGAGAAGGTCGGGCTCCGACAGGTACTGCAGGTTGTAGACCTCCCTGACGTTCCTCATGGCGACGCTGAAGTTGTCGTACTGACGGGTGCTGTACTTGAGCAGAAGACCCTCGTTGTAGATGCTGTCTTTGTCCAGGCAGGTGTGCGAAAGGATGTCGGTCGAGAAGTACGTCGGCCGCTTGCTCTCCTTTATCAAATATAGGATGATGTCCGCCTCGAAGTGCTTTTCCCAGTCCTCGCCATACTGCCCGTAGTCCTCTACATTGAAGGTCTTGGGCTTGATGTCCAGCCTTCGGAAGAGCGCCTGCAGGTAGTTCGGGGAGTGGAGATACGAGAGGGGAATGACCGTGACGTCCGTCCTTTCGTCCAATGCCGCCTGCATCATCTTCATGGGGCCAAGCAGGACGTCGCCGTTGGCAAAGTAGAGTGCCCCGGGTTCCATGCTCCGCAACATGTTCAGGTTATAGTGCATGATGCGGGCGGGGTAGTACTTCATGCGGTACGCCTTGCGGAAGAGCTCGCCGACCTTCGTGTTCTCCGGGTCGATGCTCCACAGGCGGCAGGCCAGGTAATTCACGTCTTCGGCACAGACCTCTTCGGGCATCAGTTCGATGGCGCGGTAGATATTATCGCCCCTCATGGCAGCCGAATCGGAGCGCAGGCAGTAGCGTCCCTTGCAGAGGTTCAGCGCGTAGCTGTCCGGGATGGCCTTCTCCATCCTTCGGATAATGTCGGCCGATGGAGAAGTCTCTTCGTCGCCATAGCCGGTGGTGAACATCTCGTGATAGTTCGTGGCACGGAAGAGGTTCCTCCACGCCCATTGGTCCTGTGGGTTTTCGTCCACCTTCTGCTGCCACGCCGCACGCTGCCGGGCATACCACTCAGCGTCGTGGTCGGTACGGATGAACGATTCGATGGGTTCTGCCTCCTGCGCCATGCAGACGCTCAGGCAGGCAAATGCTGTTGCAATAAAGACGAGCTTTTTCATTTTCGTGTTCTAACCTTTTAACTTTTCAACTTTTTAACTTTCATTGAGGCGCTCTCATTATTGCAAACGCACGAGGGGCGAAATCGTTCACCCTCGGCGGTGTTTTTTTCCGAAAAAGGCAAAAAAGGCTCAGAACACAGCCCGAACTATCTGACAGACATTGTCCGGTCGGGCCATGGTGTAGTAGTGGATGGCCGGGAAGCCGTGCTCCAGGAGGTCGCGGCTCTGGCGGATGGCCCAGTCGATGCCTGCCTGATAGGCTTCCTCGGCGGTGCGTGTCTGCTCCATCAGCCCTACAAGTTCCTGCGGAATGTCTATGTGGAAGGCCCTCGGCAAGGTGTCTATCTGCTTCTTCGACGTGAGGGGTTTCAGTCCGGGCACTATGGGTACGTCGATGCCTGCGTGCCGACATTTCTCGATGAAATGGTAGAATTTTGCATTGTCGAAGAACATTTGGGTGACAATGTACTGCGCTCCGGCCTCCACCTTCTCGCGGAGATGCCGGATGTCGCTCTCGAGGTTGGCAGCCTCGAAGTGCTTCTCGGGATAGCCTGCCACGCCGATGCAGAAGTCGGTGCTGAGGCCGTCCTTCACCGTCGGGTCGAGATACCGGCCACGATTCAGGTTGCTGATCATGCCCACGAGCTCGGAGCTATGCCGGAAGCCGTCGGGCTCTGGCTGGAAGTGCTTTTGGCCAGGCAATGCGTCGCCGCGGAGGGCCATGATGTTCGAGATGCCCAGGAAGTGGAGGTCAAGCAGTTCCGACTCCACACGGCTGGCGGAAGAGCCTCCGCAGATGACGTGCGGCACGATCTCCAGCTCAGGGTATCGGCGCATGATGGCAGCCACGATGGCCACCGTTCCAGGGCGTTTTGCCAAGGTCATGCGGCGGAAAGTGCCATCCTCGTTGGGGATGTACTCGATTTCGTCGCGGTGGCAGGTGATGTTGATAAAGGGAGGATGGAACTCCATCAGTGGGTCGAGGCTCTGGTAGAGACGGCTCGCGTCGCTTCCCTTCAGCGGCGGAACGAGCTCGAAGCTGGCGAAGGGACGGCGTCCAGACAGGAGAATGTCGATGACTTTCATGCGTGAGTGAGAAATTATCCGTTGAAAACCAACTGCAAAGGTACGACAAAAAATTAAGAATGAAGAATGAAGAATGAAGAATTTGCTGCCTTCTTGCATTTCTCCCCCATTTTTGGGGGAGCCCCGCCGCGCCCCTCGTTTCAAACGCCGCAGGCGACGATTGCCATCGCCGCACGCGGAGATGCCCATCGCCGCACGCGATGATTGCCAACGCCGCACGCGGAGATTTCAGAATCGCTCCCGGGGCTTGCAAGAGCCCCTCTCCGCGTGCGCGCCAACAGCCTGCCTGTGCCCTACACAATGAACTTCGAGAGTAGTTTTTCGCCTTCCTCGATGCTAATTTTCCTGCGCTGGCAGTAGTCGAGGAGCTGGTCGCGGTCGATGCAACCCACGGGGAAGTACTTGGCCTCGGCGTGCCAGATGAGCAGACCGCACACGGATGTGGAGGGCAAGATGCTGTAGTGGTCGGTCAGCCTGACGTTGAGTTTCTGCTCAGCCTCCAGTCGGTCGAAGACGATACGCTTGAGGGAATGGTCCGGACACGAAGCGTAGCCGAAGGCGTATCTCATTGACCATTGACCATTGACCATTGACCATTGACCATTATTCATTGAGCATTGACCGTCTTCCGCGTTGTCCTTTAATATTTTAACTTTTTCACCTTTTAACTTTTTCACCTTTTTACTGAGCCACTCGGCGCCTGCTTCGGCCAGTCGGGCACAGAGGGCATGGGTCATGAGGCGTTCGCTCTCATCGGTCGGGTCCTGCTTCGGACGGGCCGTAACAAGGAAGAGTCCGATGGGCGAGGGCACGTCGGTGTCGAAGTAATCGGCCAGGCATCGGTATTGATACGCGGCGCTTTGGCTGCGGAGCATCGGCAAAGTCTGTCCGTCGGAACACAGCACGATGTCGTTACCCCTGCGGACTGCGGCCTCTACCTTATATAATATATCCACCTCGAGCAAGTCCTTCTGCAGTGCCTCCGTGAGGAATTGTTTGCCTTCGCGCAGGGTGCGTTCCGCCTCGGGGTTGACCAAAAGCTGTGGAAGCGTCTCGCCCTTGAAGCCCCAGAACAGCAAAAACATCCGCCAATCGATGAGAGAGAGCAGACCCTCCTTACCGTTTTCCAATGAAAGACAGGCCCCCTCCCCGCTCCCCCTTTGGGGGAGTGCCTCATTGTCACTGCCTCTTCGCTGAAAGTACAGTTCTTTAATGGGCAAGTTATCAGCGGCAATGCGGCACTCCCCCAAAGGGGGAGCGGGGAGGGGGCTTTTCCTGTTGGCCTCCTCGTAGGGTGTCAGGGGCGCATGATGCTCTTCGTAAGCCTCGCGAACCTGACGTTGTTCTGCCTTAAATTCCTCGATGAAATGGGCTTTTTTTGATGCGATTCGCTTTGCAAGGACAGAGGTTCTGGAGGCATCGCCACCGTAGATGACGAGGCCATCGTAGAGGGGTGCGAGCTTGACGGCAGTGTGTACGGCCGACGTCGTGGCCCCTCCCACCAGGATTGGCACGTCGAGGTGCTCACGTTGGAACGTCTCGCAGAGTTTTTCCATCTCCTTCAGCGACGGAGTTATCAGGCCGCTGATGCCCACGAGGACTGGCTTGTGCTCCTGAACGGCACGGAGAATCGTCTCGCAAGGCACCATGACTCCGAGGTCGACGACTTGGAATCCGTTGCACGCCAAGACGATGCCGACGATGTTCTTGCCGATGTCATGGACGTCGCCGTTGGCCGTGGCGAGCACCACGCAAGGCCGTGTCTCCTCCGACTCCCCTTCGGAGAGGGAGGAATCCTGTGCCATGAGAATCGCCACCGCGTCCTTCATCACCTGGGCCGACCGCACGACTTGGGGAAGAAACATCTTGCCTTCGCCAAACAGCGTGCCGATATGTTCCATGGCCTGCATGAGTGGACCCTCGATGACCTTGATGGGCTGACCATACTTGGCGAGCGCTTCGGGCACATCCTCAGCGAGATGCGAGCTGTCGCCCTTGGTCAGGGCATTCATCAGCCGCTGCTCCACAGGCAGTGAAGAAACAGGGTTACTGCCGGAAGGCTCTGGCGACTTTGCTTTTTCACTGTTCGCTATTAACTTTTCACTCAAGCTCAGAAGCCTGTCGGTGGCCTCGTCGTCGGTGTTCATGACGACGTCTTCCACCGCCCGACGCAGGCCGGGTTCGATGTCGTCGTACACCTGGAGCATCGACGGATTGAGGATTGCCATGTCGAGCCCAGCGCGGATGGCGTGGTAGAGGAACACCGAGTGCATGGCTTCCCTCACCTGATTGTTCCCTCGGAACGCGAATGAGAGGTTGCTGACGCCGCCGCTTGTCTTAGCCAGGGGCAGGTTTTCCTTGATCCACCGCACGGCCCGGATGAAGTCGACGGCGTAGGCTTGATGTTCTTTGATGCCCGTTCCGACGGATAAGATATTGGCGTCGAAGATGATATCCTGCGGGGGGAAGCCGACCGACGTGAGCAGCGAGTAGGCTCGGCGAGCGATGGATGTCTTCCTTTCGAACGTCGTGGCCTGTCCATCCTCGTCGAATGCCATCACTACCACTGCGGCTCCCAGGCTCCTCAGGTCTGCCGCTTTGCTGAGGAAATCCTGTTCTCCTGCCTTGAGGCTGATGGAGTTGACGATGCATTTGCCCTGGGCGTTCTTCAGTCCGGCGAGGACTGTGGGCCAGTCGCTGCTGTCGATCATGAGAGCGGCGCGTGCCACGGCCGGGTCAGCGCTGATGTATCTGCAGAAGGTCTGCATTTCCTGTCGGCTGTCGAGCATGGCGTCGTCCATGTTGATGTCGATGATGGTTGCCCCTCCTTCTATTTGGTTGCGGGCCACGGAGAGTGCCTCGTCGTATTTTTTCTCAGCGATGAGTCGGGCGAACCGTCTTGAGCCAGCCACGTTAGTGCGTTCGCCGATGTTGGTGAAGTTCTGCGTCTGGCGGTCGATGAGGAGCGGTTCGAGTCCTGACACCCTTAGCTGATGGTCGGCCTGGGGAATGGTTCGAGGCCTGACGCCGTGCATTGCGTCGGCAATGGCCTTGATGTGGTGTTCGTCCGTCCCGCAGCAGCCACCGGCGATGTTGACCAATCCGTCGTCGGCCAAGGCGCGGAGATGCCGGGCGGTGAAGTCCGGGAGCTCCTCATACTCGCCCATCTGGTTGGGAAGCCCGGCGTTGGGATAGATGGACAGGGGGAGTGGCACGGAAGCCGACAGCTGCTCCATGAATGGCCGAAGCTCAGTCACACCGAAGGAACAGTTCAGGCCAAAACTGAGAAGATGGGGGTAGTGGCTGATGCTCGTGAAGAAGGACCATAGGGTTTGCCCCGTTAGGGTTCGGCCGCTTCGGTCGTTGACGGTGACCGACACCATGACGGGAATTTCCCGATGGAATCGGCGATTTATGTCACTGATGGCATAGAGAGCAGCCTTCGTGTTGAGGCTGTCGTAGCACGTCTCGAGCAGGAGAAGGTCGGCGCCTCCTTCGAGCAATGCTTCGGCCTGTTCTCGATAAGAATCGGCCATTTCATCGAAAGAAATGGCTCTCTTCGACGGGTTGGCCATGTCGGATGGCAGGGTGAGGGACTTGGCTGTGGGGCCCATCGAACCGGCCACATAGATTCTTCGGGCACTGTTCTTTGACCATTGACCATTGACCATTGAGCATTGACCATTGGCCATTGAGCATTGACCATTGGCCATTGAGCATTGACCATTCCAGTTGTCGGCCACTTGGCGAGCGATTCTGGCGCCTTGGCGAGCCATTTCGGCGGCAAGGTCGGCACATCCGTACTCATGCTGGCTGATGCGGTTGGACGAGAAGGTGTTTGTGGCGATGATGTCTGCTCCGGCCTCGACGTAGAGGCGGTGGATTTCGCCGACGACCTCGGGCGCGGTGAGGCAAAGCACGTCGTTGTTGCCCACGAGCGACACGGGCCACTGGGCGAAGCGCCCGCGGTGGAAGCACTCGCTCTGCAGCCCCATGGCCTGAATCCTGGTTCCCATTGCCCCGTCCATGATGAGGATGCGGCGGGCAAGTCTCTCTCTTATTTCCTTAAACGTCTGCTCCATATCGGCGGCAAAGGTACGAAGAAATCGGTAATTAAGAAAGAAGAAACGGGAATAAACACGGATTTTGACCCAAAATGTCTGCCGCGGCAGACGCAGGGGGGACATTATTATACTCAAGTTACGGATGTCAAGTAGATATATAAGAAGATAAAAGAAGATATGCCGCTTCCAGCGGCGAAGATAGAGGACAATACATTCGGGGAAACAAACGTCCTTTATCTTCCTCTATCTTCTTCTATCTTCCTCTATCTCCAAAGGAAGCAAAGCTTCCGAAACTTACATTATTATATAAGTGCCTGCTCCGGATGCCTTGGCCGAACGCCCCTCGCGGCGGCTCTCGCGGGCCTGCTGCCGAAACCCAACAGGATTATCGCCGAAACCCAGCAGGGCTACCTCCGAAACCCCGTGGGGTTATCGCCGCCGCCCGGCAGGATTTTCCAGGGAGGAAAAAAGGGTTTTGAGCACGGCGAGTGCAAATAAATGTTAAATCGAAAAAGATTTTTCCCTTTTCCTTTTTCCCTTTTCACTTTTTGCCGTACCTTTGCCCCTCGGTAGGACAACGGCTGTCCCCAAAAACAAATTCTAAGGTACATGAACAAATTCATCATCGGTCCCGCCTTCTGCAGGGCTGTTCTGTTGCAAAGCTGACGCTTTTGCAAACAGACGCGGTGTGTCCGCTATCGGACTGCCTGCGATGATGATGCGTTCTTTGACTTATTGTACCGCCACCAGCGTGTCTTTTTGACGGAGGAAGCGGCTCCCCGACGACCTCTCTGCGAACCATTCTTCGGCATATGCCTCGGCATGTGCCCTACTTTCGTGCGCCCCTCACCCCGACGAGGCGCACGCCGACAAGCGACCCAGTAATTTGTTTTTGTAACTTTCATGTTTAAGGAGATAATATTATGAACAGGAAAAACACCTTCACCCGACTCATCAACAACTTCAGGCGCCAGACCCGCACCACCATCCTTCAGCACCTCGACTCGCTGGCCCACAGCCCTCGCGTCTATTCCCAGCAGTTCGCCGGCATCGGACAGCACCTCAACTCCTACCGACTCTTTGCCTTCATCGACCGACACAGCTTCGTGCTCCTCTGCATCGACAAGGCCGACGGCATCGTCGAACTGGCCGACGAAGAGATGTATGGAGATGAACCGCCACGCTACTTCACCTGTGACAGCCACAGGAAAAGCCCCGTCTGGATGCTCTCCGAGACCCTCAAGCTCATACGCCTGCACTTCTGCGAGCAAAACATCAGCCTCAAGGTCCACGGACTGCTCCTCACGGAGAACACCATAGTCAATGCCGACGACATACGCCCTGAGTGGGACCGGATGGGCATCAGCGTCATCGACCAGATGGAATGTCTGGACGAGAAAACCATCGGCGTCAATCCCGACGAGAGCCTTACCTTCGGCCACGAAGCCATGCAGGCTATCGCCGACATCGTCAAGACTCCCGACCAGGCACGCAAGGATGAGAACGACGAATTCGCCAGGATGCTCGACGATTTCATGGCTTCTTTGGAAGGCAATGCGAACACCGACGACACGGACGACACGCCGGAGCAAGAGGAACCCGACACGACGGACTCCGACACCGACGACTGCACGGGCGACTTCTCCGCAGCCCTCGACATCCCATCGGGCATCGTGGAGCAGAACAACAACCTGAGCGTCAAGGTGCAAATACTGCCTCCGCTGCCCAATCCGCGTGCCGAGCTCGACAAACTCGTGGGCTGCCAGGACATCAAGGCCCGCCTCGACGAGCTCCTGGCCCTCACTCGTTACAACCAAATCCTGCTCAGTGCCTACCCACAGTCCAAGCTCCACGAGGTGTCGCTCCACAGCATCTTCTTCGGACATCCAGGCACCGGCAAGACCACGGTCTGCAAGATTTTCGGCTCCATCCTGCACGAAGCCGGCGCACTCTCCAAGGGTCATGTCGTGGTAGCCAACAGGGGTACGTTCCTCGGAACGCTTTGGGGCGACGAGGAGCGAAGCGTCCGGCAGGTCATAGACATGGCCATGGGAGGCGTATTGATGATAGACGAAGCCTATCTCCTCAATGGAAAGCACGAGCACGACCCCGGCCGAATCGTCGTGCAGCTGCTCATGGACCTGCTGGCCGACGAAGGCCGGAGGGACATAGCCGTCGTCCTTTGTGGCTACAAGGAACCCATGATGCGCTTGCTCGACACGAACCCCGGCCTGCAATCGCGCTTCCCGAACCGTTTCGAGTTCAAGGATTTCAGCGTAGACGACTTGCTTGAAATCAGCCGACGCCGTGTAGATGAGTACCAATACCACTTCACGCCGCAGGCATGGCAGAAGTATCGCGACGTGCTCAGCGAAGCCTACGCCGTGCGCGACCCGCAGTCTTGGGGCAATGCACGCTTCGTTGCAAACCAATTGGAACGCATCTACATCCAGCACGCACGCCGTTGCACCGAGGGACGACCCGTTTCAGACAAGCAACTCCTCACCCTTACGCCTGCCGACATCGTGCCCATCGAGGTGGCACGCGCACCGCGTCACGTCGGATTCTGAACAGCAGCGTCCATAATCCCCTCACGCGACGTTTGCAATCTCCGCCTGCGGCGACGGGCATCGTCGCACGCGGCGTTTGCAAACGTCTCCGCCCTCATTGAGGAAGAAAAAGCGTCTTTTCCTTTGTCGTTCGCCGCGTAATTCGTAACTTTGCGGCGTAATTATGCACAAACAAGGCTAAGAAAATGATAAAGAAGACAGAATTTCTTGTAATAGGAAGCGGCGTGGCCGGCATGAGTTATGCCCTCAAAGTGGCAGACAGTGGCAAAGGAAAAGTGACGCTCATCTGTAAGACAACACTCGAGGAGGCTAACACGGCAAAGGCACAGGGCGGCATCGCATCCGTCACAAACTTGCTTGTCGATAACTTCGAGAAGCATATAGAAGACACCATGATTGCCGGCGATTACATCAGCGACCCGGCTGCAGTGGAACAAGTGGTAAGGAACGCACCGCAGGGCATTCGCGACCTCCTGCAGTGGGGTGTGCAGTTCGACAAGAAGGCCGACGGCGAGTTCGACCTTCATCGTGAGGGCGGACACTCAGAGTTCCGCATTCTCCACCACGCCGACGACACAGGAGCGGAGATTCAGCGCGGCCTCATGGAAGCAGTTCGCCGCAATCCCAACATCGAAGTGCTGGAGAATCACTTCGCCGTAGAAATAATCACACAGCATCATCTCGGCATTCGCGTCACTCGCCGCACGCCCGACATCGAGTGCTATGGCGCTTACGTCCTCAATCCGGATACAGGAAAGGTGGACACCTATCTCAGCAAAGTCACCCTCATGGCAACGGGCGGAACGGGTGCCATCTATGCAACGACGTCGAATCCGAACATCGCGACGGGCGACGGCATAGCAATGGTCTATCGTGCCAAAGGCAAGGTAAAGGATATGGAGTTCGTGCAGTTCCATCCTACGGTGTTGTTCAATCCCAAAGAGACCCATCCTGCCTACCTCATCACCGAGGCGATGCGAGGCTACGGTGGTATCCTAAGGCTCCCCAACGGCGAGGAATTCATGCAGAAGTACGACGAGAGGCTGAGTCTGGCACCGCGCGACATCGTGGCACGCGCCATAGACCGCGAGATGAAAATCCACGGCTTGGATCATGTCTGCCTTGACGTCACGCACAAAGACCCCGAGGAAACCAAGCATCATTTCCCCAACATCTATGCCAAGTGCCTGAGCATCGGCATCGACATCACCAAGCAGTACATTCCTGTGGCACCCAGCGCGCACTATATGTGTGGCGGCATCAAGGTGGACCTCGACGGGCAAAGCAGCATCAAGAGGCTCTATGCGGTGGGCGAATGTTCATGCACCGGACTGCATGGAGGCAACCGACTGGCCAGCAATTCGCTCATCGAAGCCGTGGTCTATGCCGACGCCGCTGCCCGTCACTCGCTGGAAGTCATCGATTCGTACGACTTCAACGAACGTATCCCGGAATGGAACGACGAGGGAACGATGACGAACGAAGAGAAGGTTCTCATCGCGCAGGACGTGAAGGAAGTGAACCAAATCATGTCCACTTATGTGGGAATCGTCCGCAGCGACCTCAGGCTTCATCGTGCTTGGGAACGCCTCGACTTGCTCTACGAAGAGACGGAACACCTCTTCAAGCGAGTGAAGCCCACGAAGGACATCTGCGAGCTGAGGAATATGATCAACGTTGGTTACCTCATCACGCGGCAGGCGCTTGAGCGCAAGGAAAGCCGCGGACTGCACTACACCATTGACTATGCCAAGCATGCGCTCGATAAAGACCCCTCTAAATCTCCCCTTAAAGGGGAGACTTCCAGTCCTGACGTAGGGAACAGTTCAGTTAAAATCCTCTCCCTTTAAGGGAGAGTTAGAGAGGGTCTTTATGAAAAAGGGTATCCTGGGCATTCTCGTCATCATGGAGAGCTTCTTCCTGCTGCTCTCCATGCTCATCGCCATACTCAATGGCGAGGAGGGATGGCTGTGCTTCCTTCTGACTGCACTCGGCACGATGGCTGCAGGCTCGCTTTGCATCTTCCTGAGCCGCAGTGGGGAGAACAAAAGAATGCGCCGGGCCGACAACTTTCTCATCGTGGCTTTGTCGTGGATTGCCTTTTCGGTGGTCGGCATGGTGCCCTTCATGGTGCTTGCCGACATGGATTTGGCGAGTGCTTTCTTCGAGACGATGAGTGGCTTCACCACGACGGGCGCCACTTGCATCGAGCAGATCGACTCCCTGCCGCGCTGTCTGCTCTTCTGGCGCGCCTTGACGCAATGGATCGGAGGCTTGGGCATCGTGGTCTTTTCCTTTGCCTTGATTCCTGTCTATGAGATGAAGAACACCAATCTCTACTCTGCTGAGGTGACGGGATTGGGTTTGGACAAGCTCCGCCCAAAGATAGGTTCCACGGCCCGACGCGTGCTTCTCATCTATCTGGTGCTGACGAGCGCGTGTGCCTTCATGTACTGGATTGGGCCGATGAACCTGTATGATGCGGTGTGCCATGCCTTCTCCACGATTGCCACAGGCGGTTTCAGTACGCACTCGGAGAGCTTGGCTTTCTTTCACAGCCGCTACATCGAATACGTTGCGAGTCTGTTCATGGTGGTGAGCAGCATCAATTTCTCGCTCTACTACTACATGAGCATCCGCCGCAGCCATGTGCTCTTTCAGAACGAAGAGGTGCGAGTTTTCGTGGCCTATCTGGGGGTGGCCGTGGTCTTCTTCATGCTCCTTTTCTACTTTGCGCCCGTGCCGGAGAGTGCCGACGCGTTGCTGCCGAAGGGACTCGAAGAGACGTTCCGCACGGCACTCTTCCATGTGAGCAGCGTCGCCACGAGCACCGGCTTCTCGGCACAAAAGTTCGACTACGTCGCTTGGGGTGCGTCGTTCTGGATGCCCACGGTGGTCATCATGGCCATCGGCGCGTGTGCAGGCAGCACGGCGGGCGGCATCAAGATGGTCCGCATCATAATATGTGCCAAGAGCGTCTTCAATGAACTCATCCTCATGCTGCATCCGCGAGCCATCCTCGGCGTTCGTGTGGGCGGACAGATTGTGCCGGAGAGCAAGGTGAGACAGGCGTTGTCGTTCATCTTCATCTATATGCTCCTGGTGGTTATAGCGATGACTTGCCATTCTCTGCTCGGAGCGGACGTCGACACAGCGCTTGGCAGCAGCATCAGTATGCTGAGCAACGTAGGTCCCGCCACGGGCACGACCGGCCCTGCCAGCACGTTTGCCCATGTGCCGGCAGCAGGCAAGTGGCTCATGAGTGCCTATATGCTCATCGGCCGTCTGGAGATTTTCACGGTACTCTTCCTGCTGATGCCGAACTACTGGAAGGATATAAAATAGCCTCGCCACAGCCACCGCCTGCCGACGTGGCAGCATTAGTTTGCGAATTAACCATGGTTAGTTTGCGAATTAACCGTGGTTAGTTGGCGGATTAAACGTGGTTAGTTTTTATTGTTGACGAGAATGTATCGCGGATGGCGGACGCGCCACGGCGCGTCCCTACATGCGGCGGAGGCGCATCAGACGAGGATTTGACGCCCTGTAGGGACGCGCCGTGGCGCGTCCGTGCATTAGTAAACGTCCATTCATCCATTAGTAAACGTCCATTCATCCATTAGTAAACGTCCATTCATCCATTAGTAAACGCCGATTTATTCATTAGTAAACGTCCAACCACTCAGTAGTAGTTTCTGAAAAGCTCACGAGGACTTCGCAAAAACCTCACGAGGACTTCCCAAAAAGCACACGAGGATTTCGCCAAAAGCACGCGTGGTGTCTATTTTCTCCTCAGCGAGAGAGCCATCATGGACCACAGGCCGAGCACTGCCACGAGCAGCGTCTGGAGCGTGTGGACAATGAGGACAAAGACGGCGGCCTCTGTCTGACCGACGCCGTAGAGCACCAAAACCGTCTTGACGGCAAAGTGCCACGAGCCTGCACCGTTGGGCGTGGGGACAAGCACGGCGTAGGTGCCCACCACGAAGGCCACGAGTGCGGCGGCAGGACCGAGTGCTGCCGTGAAGTCGAAGCAGAAGAACGTCAGGTAGAAGTGAAGGTAGTAGCTCACCCAGATGCCCACGGAATAGGCGACGAAGAGCAGCGGCTGCTCCAGCTTCAGCACGGAGAGGAGGCCTCTGAGCAGTCCGGAACCGCGCAGAAACCTCTGCGCCAGAAACACGATGGCAAACATTGCCAGCACGCCGCAGAGCAGAGTCACCACCCAGCCCGTCAGCGAGAAACGCTCCACAAGACTGCTCAACGACATGCCTGTCTGCCGGAAGAACGTCAGGAAGACAGGAATCTGCGTCAGGAACGTCAGCAAGGAGAGCACGAGGATGAGCACCGTGTCGATGATGCGCTCCGTCACCACCGTGCCCAGGCCCGTGCTGAAGTTGGTGCCCTCGTAGCGCTTGAGTACGCCGCACCGTAGCACTTCGCCCACCCGAGGCACGACAAGGCTGCTGGCATAGCTCAGGAAGACGGCGTGCGTGCAAGTGGAAAGGCGCGGACGCTCGCCGGCTGGAGCCAGCACTTGCCTCCAGCGCATGGCGCGAAGCACCTGTGCCAGGATGCCGAACGGCATACTCAGCAGCATCCACGTCCACGACATCCTGTGGCTCAAGGCATCCGCGAGCTCCTCCCAACTGATGCCACGATACATCCACCACAAGATGCCGACGGCCAGGACCAAAGGCAAGCCCACCCTGACAGGCTTGGCTATGCTATGAATTATCGGTTTCACGATGAGATTTTCCTCCCACTTCTTTCACTTGTCGCAAATTCTTCGTACTTTTGCACTGCAAAGGTAAGAAAAAAAGTTGAAAGTAGAACTTCGACAGTTGAAAATGTGCATGTAGGGACGCGCCGTGGCGCGTCCGCCAATCGAAGAACAGCAAAACCGTCATAAAAAACAACGTGAGATACAAATCAGTCAAGCCAAAGAAGTCCCTCGGGCAGCATTTCCTCACCGACCTCTCCATCGCCAGCCGCATAGCAGACACGGTGGATGCCTGCCCCGACCTGCCAGTCCTCGAAGTCGGGCCGGGCATGGGAGTCATGACACAATTCCTCCGACAGAAGCCGAGACCCTTGAAAGTGGTGGAGATCGACTTTGAAAGTGTGGCTTACCTCAGGCGAAACTTTCCCGAACTGGAAGACTGCATCATCGAGGACGACTTCCTCAAGATGCATCTCGACCGCACGTTCCAAGGCTCGCCCTTCGTGCTGACCGGCAACTATCCCTACAACATCTCCAGCCAAATCTTCTTCAAGATGCTCGACTTCAAGGAACTCATTCCCTGCTGCACGGGCATGATACAGAAAGAAGTGGCGGAACGCATCGCCGCAGGCCCTGGCAGCAAGACCTACGGCATACTGAGCGTGCTCATCCAGGCTTGGTATGACGTGGAATATCTCTTCACGGTGGAGCCGGGTGTCTTTAACCCACCGCCAAAGGTCCGCAGCGCTGTCGTCCGCCTCATGCGCAACAAGACCGTAGAGCTCGGCTGCGACGAGAAGCTCTTCCGAAGGCTTGTCAAGACCACCTTCAACCAGAGGCGAAAGACCTTGCGCAACAACATCCGGCCGCTCCTCACGGCACTGACGGCAGAACGTAACCTCACGAACGACTTCTCCCAACTGCTTGCCGAACCCATCATGCAGCAACGGCCCGAACAACTCAGCGTGGCAGACTTCGTCCGACTCACGCAGAGGCTCCAGCAAGAACTGCAAAGACAATGAGGACAGTAAGCCAGAAAAGCACAACGAGACAAACAGACCAATGACAGAATCTCCCGACAAACGACTCCTACAGCTGCTTTCGCAGACTTTCCCCAACAGCGAAAGCGCCAGCACGGAAATCATCAATCTGGAAGCCATACTCAGTCTTCCGAAAGGCACGGAACACTTCGTGGCCGACATCCACGGCGAGCATGAGGCTTTCCTCCACATCCTCCGCAACGCCAGCGGCAATATCAAGCGCAAAGTCCACGACCTCTTCCAGGGCTCGCTCCCCGAAGATGTCATGCGCGACCTCTGTACATTAATATATTATCCCGAGAAACGACTGGAGATGATAGAGGAAGGAACCGACGACGACCTGTCTCCTTTCTACGCACAGACACTGCTCCGACTCATCGCAGTATGCAGGTCGGTGAGCAGCAAATACACCAGAAGCAAGGTCCGAAAAGCGTTGCCCCGACAGTTTGCCTACATCATAGAGGAACTCCTCCACGAGAATCTCGACGATGAAGACAAGGACGTCTATGTCCGTCGCATCGTGGAAACCATCATCCAGACAGGTCAGGCCAGGAACTTCATCGTGGCCGTCTGCAACGTCATACACAAACTTAGCATCGACCAGCTGCATATCCTCGGCGATATCTACGACCGCGGACCGGGCGCACACATCATCATGGACTATCTCCTGACGCGCGACAACTTCGATCTTCAATGGGGAAACCACGATATTCTCTGGATGGGTGCGGCCGTAGGAAACGACGCGTGCATCTGCAATGTGCTTCGTCTCAGCCTCCGGTACGCTAACCTCGCCACGTTGGAGGACGGATATGGCATCAACCTCCTGCCTCTCGCCACCTTTGCAATGGAGCGATATCAGGACGATCCCTGCACCGAGTTCATGCCCATCGCACAGGCCGAGCAGCCGCTCGACGAGAAGACAGCACTGCTTTCGGCAAGGATGCACAAGGCCATCACCATCATTCAGTTCAAGAAGGAAACGGAGATATTCCGCCGGCACCCTGAGTGGAAGATGGAGGACCGCTGCCTTGTCTGCGAACCGCTCACGGCAGAAGAGAACGAACTGATGCAGAAACTCCATCACTCCTTCCGTATCAGCGAGAAACTCCACAAGCACATCCGCACAATCCTCTCGCACGGAAGCATGTACAGCATTTGCAATCAGAACCTTCTCTTCCATGCTTCGGTGCCATTGAACGAGGATGGGACGCTGAAGGAAGTGGAGATTATGGGCCGACGCTACAGCGGACGTGAGCTGATGGACTACATCGGGCAGCTTGTGCGTGCTGCCTTCCAGCATGACACGCCTGCCGACCTGAAGGCTTTCGCCAAGGATTATTTCCTTTACCTCTGGTGCGGACCGGACTCACCACTTTTCGATAAGTCGAAGATGGCTACTTATGAGCGCTACTTCCTCACTGACCCTCAGACGCATCATGAGGAGAAAGGTGCCTATTATCGCCTGCGTGAGGACCCGGAGGTGTGCAGGCGTATCCTCGATGCCTTCGGCGTGGAGGGCGAGAACCGCCACATCATCAACGGACATGTGCCCGTTCATGCCAGCCGGGGTGAGAACCCTGTGAAGGCGGACGGCATGCTTATGGTCATCGACGGCGGCTTTTCCAAGGCTTATCACCATACGACTGGCATCGCAGGCTACACGCTTGTCTATCACAGCCGGGGCTTTCAGCTCATTCAGCATGAGCCTTTCACGAGCACGGCGGATGCGGTTGCCAAGGGAACGGACATCAAGAGCAGCACTCAGATTGAGGTGATGGCGGGCCATCGTGTCCGGGTGCGCGACACGGACAAGGGTCGTGAGCTGCAACAGCAGATTGATGAGCTGCGACAGCTGCTCCATGCCTACCGTCACGGCCTTATCAAGGAGAAGAGATGAAAGAGGGCGAGCGAGGTTGTCTCTTTGGGAATGAATAAACGCCGCACGCTGCGTTTGTCATCGCCGCACGCGACGTTTCCAATCGCCGCACGCGGAAACAGCCATCGCCGCACGCGGAGTTTCCTGCCTCAGCCTTTTGTGATTTTGGGAAAGACTGCCGAGAGGAGGATATACCACAGGATGATGAGGTATAGCCCTGTGGGGTCGAAGGCGAGGATGGGCAGGCAGCCGAGCAGGAAGACGTAGCGCTCGCGGTTGTCCTGCCAGCTCATGTTGCGGAACTTCAGCGCCAGCATGGGGATTTCGGCGATGAGCAGGAAGCAGAACATCAGCATGAAGAGGAAGAGAAAGAGGGCGTTGAACTTCAGCGAGACGAGGAATGCGTGCTGGCTCAGCACGAGGCTCCCCCAGAAGAGGGCGTTGGCGGGCGTGGGAAGCCCGATGAATCCGTAGTGCTGCCGTTCGTCGAGGTTGAACTTGGCCAGGCGCAATGCAGAGAATCCAGCCATGATGAAGGCCGAGTAGGGCAGGAATCGTTTGACGGGCAGGAGTGCCTCGGGACAGTGGACCTCGTGGAAAAGGTAGAACAATATCGCGCTTGGTGCCACGCCGAAGGTGACGATGTCGGCCAGAGAGTCCAGCTCTTTGCCAATAGGCGAAGAGATGCCCAGCGCACGGGCCGTCATGCCATCGAAGAAATCGAACACGGCGCCGCACACTATCATGAGCACTGCCCACTGATACTGCCCGTGGAAAGCCGAGCCGGCCGCTATGCAGCCGCATATCAGGTTGCAGCATGTCAGGATATTCGGAAGGTTGATCAATGTCATTTGCAAGACCCCTCTAAATCTCCCCTTAAAGGGGAGACTTCATTTTCAAACAAGTTTTATTCCTTAATCTTTTATCTATTATCCAAATTCACTATTCAAGACTCCTCAACATCTCCTCTTGAAGGGGAAACTTTCTCCCTCCCTTTAAGGGAGGGCTGGGGTGGGTCCTTCAGCTTAGCCACTACGGTTTCGTTGCCCACCGTCTTCTGGTGGAGCTTCACCTGCACGTCGGTGCCGAGGGGCAGGTACAGGTCGACGCGCGAACCGAACTTGATGAATCCCAGATGTTCGTCGACGAAGCACTCCTCACCCTCGCCGTGGTAGGTGACGATGCGTCGGGCCATGGCTCCCGCCACCTGCCGTGCCAGGATTTCAGTGCCGTCGGGCGTCTCGATGACCACCGTGCATCGCTCGTTCTCCTCGCTCGCCTTGGGCAGCCAGGCACGGTGGAAGTTGCCGTCGTAGTGTCGGACATACTTCACAGTGCCGTCCACGGGAATCCAATTGGCGTGGACATTGAACAGACTCATGAAGATGCTCACCATGATGCGTCGGTCGTGGAAGTACTCGTTCTCCTCCGTTTCCTCCACCACCACGACCTTTCCGTCGGCCGGAGCCACTACGATGCCCTCCGTCTCGCCCTCGAAGGTGCGGATAGGGCACTGGAAGAAGTTGAGCAACACACCGTAGAGCACGGCACTGAGGGCAATGCTTATGTCGAAATATATCTTCGAGTCGGAGGCATGGAGTATGGCAAAGTTGAGCACAATCAGCACGACGGCACTCCACAGCAACGTGGATTTCCCCTCATGGTGAAGGCGCATTTTCTTTAGCTTTCTAAGTCTTTTTCCCATTTTTTAATGACAAAATTCGGTTCAAAGTTAATACTTTTTTTCGAAACGGCAAGCGCCCAAGCCACGTTTTTCTCGTCCCGACAAAGAAAAAGGCACTAAATCCTTGCCCAATCGGAAAAAAAACATTACCTTCGCCTTCTCAATAAATAATAAACATCAACATGGAGGACTTCGTACACCTACACGTCCACTCTCAATACTCACTGCTCGACGGGCAGTCGTCCATCCAGGGAATGGTGGACAAGGCCGTGGCCGACGGCATGCGCGGCATGGCCCTCACCGACCACGGCAACATGTTCGGCGTCAAAGAGCTGTTCGACTACTGCAAGAAAGTCAACAAAAAGCTCAAGGAGGACGGCAAGCAGCCCTTCAAACCCATCTTCGGGTGCGAGATGTATGTGGCCCGCGGCGGAGACAAAAGCGTCAAGGAAGGCAAGGAAAACCAGTCCGGATGGCACCTCATCGTCCTCGCCAAGAACCTCACAGGCTATCATAATCTCATCAAACTCGTCTCCAGATCATGGGTCGACGGCTTCTATACACGCCCACGCACCGACCATCGCGACCTGGAACGCTACCACGAAGGACTCATCGTCTGCTCCGCCTGCATCGGAGGCGAAGTGCCCAGGAAGATACAGAGCGGCGACCTCAAGGGCGCAGAAGAGGCCGTCAAGTGGTTCCACGACATCTGGGGCGACGACTACTACATAGAGTTGCAGCGACACGAGGTGACCAATCCCACACAAATAGCCAACCGCGAGACCTATGAAGTGCAGAAGCGCGTCAACCCAGTCCTCATCGATCTGGCACGCAAGCACGGCATCAAGCTCATCTGCACCAACGATTCCCACTTCCTCAATCAGGATGACGCCGAAGCCCACGACCTCTTGCTGTGCCTCTCCACTGGCAAAGACCTCGACGACCCCAACCGTATGCGCTACAGCAAGCAGGAATGGTTCAAGACCAAAGAAGAGATGAACGCCATCTTCCAAGACCTTCCCGAAGCACTTGCCAATACTTGCGAGATACTCGACAAGGTGGAGACGTACAACCTCGAGTCCAACCCCATCATGCCCTACTTCCCCATCCCCGAAGACTTCGGCACGGAAGAACTATGGCGGCAGAAATACACCGACGACGACCTGTTCCGAGAGTTCACCACCGACGAGAATGGACAGAATCCCTTGCCCGAAGAAGAAGCAAGGAAGAAGGTCGAGAAGCTGGGAGGCACAGACAAACTCTACAGAATCAAGTTCGAGGCCGACTACCTCGCCAAGCTCGCCTACGAGGGAGCCGCACGCCTCTACCCGACACCGCTGGCCAAGGAAATCGACGACCGCATCCGCTACGAGCTCCACATCATGAAGACCATGGGCTTCCCCGGTTACTTTCTCATCGTGCAGGACTTCATCAACAGCGCAAGAGGCGAGCTCGGCGTCTGGGTAGGCCCTGGCCGAGGCTCGGCAGCAGGTTCCGTTGTGGCATATTGCCTCGGCATCACCAGGCTCGACCCACTCAAGTACGACCTCCTGTTCGAACGATTCCTCAACCCGGACCGCATCTCATTGCCCGATATCGACACCGATTTCGACGACGACGGAAGGGGAAAAGTCCTACAATGGGTCATGGATAAGTACGGACACGAGAACTGTGCCCACATAATAACATACGGTGTCATGGCAGCAAAAAGCAGTATCAAGGACGTAGGGCGTGTCGAGAAGATTCCACTCGCCGTCGTCAACGCCTGGTGCAAAGCGATGCCCGACCGCCTGCCCGATGGCAAGAAGCCTACACTCGAGAACTATATCGAAGCCACCCCTGAGCTTCGCGAAGCAAAGTTCTCGCCCGACCGGCAGATAGCCGACACCATTCGCTATGCCCTCAAGCTCGAAGGCACCGTCCGCAACACAGGCATCCATGCTTGTGGCTTCATCATTTGCCGTGATCCTATCAGCGATCATGTTCCGGTATCAACGGCTGATGACCCGGATTTCCCCGACCGTAAGACTGCCGTCACACAGTTCGACGGCCATGTCATCGAGAGTACCGGGCTCATCAAAATGGACTTTCTTGGTCTGAAGACGCTTTCTCAGCTGAAGGAGGCTTGCCGAATCGTCAAGGAAGCCCACGGCGTGGACGTCGATATCGACAAGATTCCTATCGACGACGCCCTTACTTATAAGCTTTATCAAGAAGGCCGAACCGTGGGAACCTTCCAGTTTGAGTCGGCAGGAATGCGGAAGTATCTGAAGGAACTGCATCCGACTGTCTTCGAAGACCTCATTGCTATGAACGCTCTCTACCGCCCCGGTCCGATGGAATACATTCCGCAGTTCATCAGACGCAAGAACGGTCTGGAGCCCATCACGTACGATTTGGATGCTTGCGAAGAATACTTGAAGGACACATACGGTATCACTGTCTATCAAGAGCAAGTCATGTTGCTGTCTCGCAAACTGGCTGGATTCACAAGAGGCGAGAGCGATACGCTGCGAAAAGCCATGGGCAAGAAGCAGAAGGCCGTGCTGGACGAACTGAAGCCCAAGTTCATTGAAGGCGGCACGCGCAACGGTCACGACCCGAAGATACTTGCCAAGATCTGGGGAGACTGGGAGGAGTTTGCCAAATATGCCTTCAACAAGTCGCATGCAGCCTGTTATTCTTGGGTGGCATACCAGACGGCTTACATGAAGGCGCACTACCCTGCTGAGTTCATGGCTGCTTTGCTCACCCGAGGAAGGGACGACGTGAAGGAGGTGACGAAGTTGCTGGAGGAGTGCCACGCCATGAAGATAGAGGTGCTCGGGCCTGATGTTAACGAGTCGCACCGCGACTTCGGCGTCAATGACCGTCAGCAGATACGCTACGGACTGACTGCCATCAAGGGGCTCGGCGAAGCGGCTGTGGGTGCTATCGTTGAGGAGAGGGAGAAGAACGGGCCGTTCCGCGACATCTTTGACTTTGCTGAGCGTGTGAACATGACGAACGTCAAGCGCAGTGGAATGGAGTGCCTTGCCTTGAGCGGTGCCTTCGATGGCATTGCTCCCGACATTCGCCGCGAGCAGTATGTGTCTGCCAATCAGAAGGGCGACGTCTTCCTCGACCAGCTTATGCGCTATGGGTCTCAGTTCCAACAGACGAAGATGGAGGCGCAATTCTCGCTCTTCGGGATGGATGCCATCGAGCTTAACAAGCCGACAGTGCCCGATGCGGCGGAGTGGACGGTGCTGGAGAGGCTGAACAAGGAGCGGTCGTTGGTGGGTATCTACCTTTCGGCGCATCCGCTCGACGAGTACTATGTCATCTTGCAGAACGTTTGCAATCTGAAGATGACGCAGATGCAGGAGCTCCAACCTTTTGCGGGTCAGAGCGTACGGCTCGGTGGCATCGTGACGGGAGTGCGTTCCGGCACGATGAAGAACGGCAAGCCTTTCGGCGTGGCCACCATAGAGGATTTCAGCGGAACGGGTGAGATTGCGCTTTTTGGGGACAGCTGGGTGAAGTGGGGAGGCTACCTTAGCATCGACCGCTCCGTGCTCATCTCGGGCTCGGTGGACAGGCATCGGTTCCGCGAGGGTGAGTTTGAGCTGCGCGTGGGGCACATCGACTGGCTGGCGGACGTTGCCGACAAGGTGATAGAGCGCATCACGGTGGCGGTGAACACGGCGGCTTTGGAGAGGGACGACGTGGAGATGCTCACGACCTATGCCCGTGAGAATCCCGGAAACACGGCTCTGCAGCTTGTCTTCATCGACGCCACCAACCCTCACAACCTGCTCCGCATGTCGGCACAGGGAAGGGGTATCAGGGTGAAGCGGCAGTTGCTCGACGACATCGCGGCGAGCAATGCGCTTTCCTACAGTATCAACCAGTAGAAACATCATTCCTTTAATATAATAATGTATTAGTATTATGGCACAAGCAATCAACACAAACAACCTGGAGGCTTTGGTTCAGACCGGCAAGCCTATCGTAGTGGACTTTTGGGCAACGTGGTGTGGCCCCTGCAAGCGCCTGGCTCCCGTCATCGAGGAGCTGGCTCAGGAGTACGACGGCCGCGCCGTCGTGGGCAAATGCGACGTGGAGGACGACGAGGAACTGGCCGTGCGTTTCGGCGTGAGGAACATCCCGACGGTGGTATTCCTCAAGGATGGCAAGGAGGCCGACCGCAGTGTGGGCCTCGTGCCCAAGCAGGTGCTCGAGGAGAAACTCAAGGCGCTGCTGTAAAACCCAGAAGGAACCGCGGGCGACCGACGTGGCTGCGAAACTGCAGGCGCGACGGCCGTCCGCCCAAAAGCAAGGCATCACTATGGCAACATTTGAAGAAGACCTCCTCCGCGACGCTGAGGACGACCGCCAGACGGTGGAATATATCAAGAACTATCTGCCCCAGGAGCTCAAGGACCGCTTTTCGGACGACGAGCTTTACTACTTCATCGACGTCATCGGCGAATACTATGTCGATTTGCTCGACAAGCATTCGGGCTCCGAGGAGGACATCGATATCGACGTGGAGGAAGTGGCTAAGTACGTAGCCCGACAGGCCAAGAAGGACAAGATGGGCGAGTTCGACCCCGAAGACCTCCGATGGGTGGTGGACGGAGAACTGGAATACGGGGAAAGCCTGGAACAGTGAGTCATTGACCATTGACCATTGAGTCATTGACCATTGACCATTGAACATTGACCATTGAACATTGACCATTGGCCATTGAAGCATTTTGGATTTTGAAATTTGGATTTTGAAATTTGAATTGCTTCAGTTGTCCCTTGTTCAGAAAACCCTTGACGGTTATCCTGATAACCCTCAAGCGTTATGCCAATAATCCTTCGCCGTTATTCCGATAACCCTTGACCCTTTAACTTTTTAACTTTTTAACTTTTCAACTTTTTAACGTTTCAACCTCCAAATATGGAACAACCCTTATTGATTTACAATACGCTGAGCCGGCAGAAGGAGCTCTTCAAGCCGCTCACACCCGGGCGCGTCGGCATGTACGTCTGCGGCCCCACCGTCTATGGCGACGCACATCTCGGTCACGCACGCCCTGCCATCACCTTCGACCTCCTCTTCCGATACTTCCAACACCTGGGCTACAAGGTGCGCTACGTCCGCAACATCACCGACGTAGGCCACCTCGAGCACGATGCCGACGAAGGCGAAGACAAGATAGCCAAGAAGGCCAGGCTCGAACAACTCGAGCCGATGGAAGTGGCACAGTACTACACCAACCGCTTCCACGAGGCGATGGACGCCCTGGGATGCCTGCCGCCAAGCATCGAACCCCACGCCACGGGCCACATCATTGAGCAGCAACAGCTCGTCAAGCAAATACTCGACAACGGCTATGCCTACGAGTCGAACGGCAGCATCTACTTCGACATCGAGAAGTACAACCGCGACCACCGGTGGGGAATCCTCTCGGGACGCGACCTCGAGAACATCAAAGATGCCAGCCGAGACCTTGCCGGAGTGGGAGAAAAGAAGAACCAGGCCGACTTCGCCCTCTGGAAGAAAGCACTGCCCGAACACATCATGCGGTGGCCATCCCCGTGGAGCGACGGCTTCCCCGGCTGGCATTGCGAGTGCACCGCCATGGGAAGAAAGTATCTGGGCGAACACTTCGACATACACGGCGGAGGCATGGACCTCATCTTCCCGCATCATGAATGCGAGATAGCACAGGCCGTGGCCAGCCAGGGCAGTCAGATGGTGCATTACTGGATGCACAACAACATGATCACCATCGACGGAAAGAAAATGGGCAAGTCCTATAACAACTTCATCACCTTGCCCGAGTTCTTCGCTGGCACACACCCCCTGCTCTCACAGCCCTACACGCCCATGACCATCCGCTTCTTCATCCTCCAGGCACACTACCGTTCCACCGTCGACTTCAGCAACGATGCGCTCCAAGCCGCTGAGAAGGGACTCGCTCGCCTCATGGACGGACTGAAGAACCTAAGGCGCCTGCAGGACGGACAGAAGGTGAAGGGACAGCCACAGGTGGAGATGAAGTACGTGGACGAACTGAGCCTGAAGCTCTACGACGCCATGAACGACGACCTCAACTCACCCATTGTCATCAGTCACCTCTTTGATGCCTGCCGCGTCGTCAACACCCTCATCGACAAGAAAGCCAGCATCACGGCCGAAGTGGCCGCAGCCTTGCTCCAGCTCATGCAGACCTTCGTCACCGACATCCTCGGCCTTCGCGAAGACGTCGGCGTCAGCAACAAGGCACGCGAAGAAGCCTATGGAGCCGTCGTCGACATGCTTCTCGACCAGCGCCAGGCTGCTAAGGCAGAAAAGAACTGGGCCTTGAGCGACAAGATCCGCGACGACCTCACCGCCCTCGGCTTCGAAGTCAAGGACACCAAGGACGGCTACAGCTGGACCCTCAACAAGTAGAAGTTAAGAGTTAAGAATTGAGAAGTTAAGAATTAAGAATTAAGAGTTAAGAAAGTAGGGCCGTGCCGCGAAAGCGTCCGCCCGTTGGGAGTCGAAGGTGTAGGGACGCGCCGTGGCGCGTCCGCCAGCCTTGGAAGAACAATCAAAATGAAGAAACGCCGCACGCGGAGAGAAACATCCTCCCGTGCGGCATTCTTTATCCTCGCTTGCGGCATAGACCGTTTGCCCTGCCTCTCATTTCTTCATTCTTTCATTTCTTCATTTCTTTCATTTCTTCATTTCTTTCATTCTTTCATTTTTTCATTTTTTCATTTTTTCATTTCTTCATTTCTTAAATGTCTTTCGTCCATCCTTGATGTAAATGCCATGAGGCAGTTTGCCGTTTGACCATTTACCATTTACTATTCTCCCATTGAGGTCGTAGATAATCTCTCCTTTTAAGGGAGAGTTAGAGAGGGTCTTTAATCCTGTTCCGTGGTCGTGGAGCACGATTTGCATCTTCTCTGCCGGGGCTATCGTACCGCCGTGGATGTAAGCCCAATGGACTTGCAGGAAGGCACGCAGGGCACCGACCTTTAGCCTGCTGCCCGAAAGAATGCAGTCGGGCGTCGCGTCGATGATGTCGATGTAGAAGCCTTCCTTGCTCTCAATCTCCTCCTTTTGGTATGTCCCGATGAAGCTTACGCCGTCAATGCTGACCGTGTCGCGGCTCAAGCCGTTCAAGTCAAGCGTGCCAATCTCGATGCAGAAGTCCTCGCTCGGCACTATTATATAAGGTATATGCGCCTTCGGTTGCATCTCCTGCTCGAAGACAATCTCGTTCCCTTCAACTCTGTCCAGCCTGTAATACTTCCCCTTGCTTGCTTCCGGCTCAGTCGGCAAGACAATCGTTGCCATCTGTCCTTCGGTAAAGGCGACAGGGTCTGCGGGAGTAGTACGTTTAATTAACTCTTCCTTCGACACTTCATAGACATCCGACTGAGAATAGATGAGCAACTTGTCGGCGTACTGCTTCATGTCGAACACAAATTCTGTCGGACTGGTCTTGATAGGCTCCATGTATGGCCTGTTCCATGTCTGCCCGCCGTCCGTGGAGCACATGAGCTTCATGTAGCCGTTATATGAACTGCCGGCCATATATATAATATCAGGGTTTTCGTTGTCGTATGCCGCATATCGCCACGGAGACATATAATCTAAATTTAGAGGGTTTTCATAATCACGAAGATGTTGCGTAACCCATGTCTGGCCATTGTCGTTTGTTGAGTGTATGCAATGATAACCTCCAGCTATCCATTTATTAGGTTCTGTTGGATGAAATGCCATGCGAAAAATCTCCAAATAGTGTGGAAGCTGCGATGATCTGTTTTGCCATGTGTGACCTCCGTCATAGCTAATGTGCAAGTCTGATATTTCATCTAAATGTTCCCCCCCGCTTTCGTAAATAATATCTGGTATCAAAGGATGAAAACCAGTGTATTCAGGCGTATAGTCTGCCAACTTGTTCCATGTCTGCCCGAAGTCTGTAGTCAGGTACATTCCACGATCCGAACTGGATGAAGTAAGCAGTGTGCCGAGGTCTGTCGGATGCTGCTCTATTCTTAAGAACGCATATCCTTTTCCCTTGAAAAATGCAGGAGTGATGTCCTCGTATGTTGTTCCACCATTATGTGACAAAAGGAGGAATTCGCTATGTACGTAATAGCAGTGGCGCAAAGCCAGCATGTCTTCTCCTCTGCGGACATAGTCTTGAAGTGGAACACCTTCGAACCCGACCAACTGCCATGCACTTCCTTCCTCGGACAAATCCTTGGAGTAAAGGCCTTCTTTTGTGCATACATAAAGGATGTCACCCTCAACATGCATTTGTGGCAGGTACCAATTCCCAACCATATCTCTGGGTGTTTCAATGCCCAGGCCAAGGGGCTTGAAGAGTTGGCCGTGTACGAACGACGACACGAAGGCCGCAAGAAAAAGGATTGCTAATTTATTTGGTTTCATAGTCGTAATTGTTTATTTCAGTTTCTTTCGGCCATCCTCAATGTAAATGCCATGAGGCAGTTTGCTGTTTGACAATCTGCGTCCGCTCAGGTCGTAGATATCCTCTCCCTTTAAGGGAGAGTTAGAGAGGGTCTTTATGCCTGTGCCGTGGTCGTGAAGAACAATCTGCATCTTCTCTGCCGGGGCTATCGTACCGCCGTGGATGTAAGCCCAATGAACTTGCAGGAAGGCACGCAAGGCACCGACCTTTAGCCTGCTGCCCGAAAGAATGCAGTCGGGCGTCGCGTCGATGATGTCGATGTAGAAGCCTTCCTTGCTCTCAATCTCCTCCTTTTGGTATGTCCCGATGAAGCTGACGCCGTCGATGCTGACCGTGTCGCGGCTCAATCCCTTCAGGTCAAGCGTGCCAATCTCAATGCAGAAGTCCTCGCCCGGCACTATTATATAAGGTATATGCGCGCGAGGCTGAAGTTCCTGCTCAAAAATAATTTCGTTCCCCTCAACTCTGTCCAGCCTGTAATACTTCCCCTTGCTTGCCTCCGGCGCCATCGGCAAGACAATCGTCGCCATCTGTCCTTCAGTGAAGGTGACAGGCTCTGGCAATTCCACGATGCTTTTGAAGCCACTCCAGCCTTGGATTGACTCATATTTTGATTTGGTTCCTGCAGGCACATATAGGGTTACTCGTTCACGTTTCAAACTGCCGAATATCTCTTGCACTTCGAAAGGCTCTCTTATTAGAGATGTTATAGTACGGAGGGCATCACAGTTGAATGCTCTTTGCCCAATGACTGACACGGTGGAGGGAATCGTAACAGAAGATAACCCCGTAAAGGCGTCCTTGCCAATGACTTTCAATCCTTCCGACAAGGTAACTTGTTCTAGTTTCAGACAGGCAAAGAATGCGGAATCCCCTATTTCTTCGACCGACCCCGGAATGTCGATGCTCTCCATCCCTTGGTTAAACGTGAAGGCTGTTTTTTCAATAGAAACGACAGTGGCGGGAATATGTGTTCCCTTACATCCTAAAAGCAACTTGTTGCTGCTTGTTTCAATTACGGCATTGCAGTTATCACGAGAATCAAAGGAGGGATTGCCGTCTGCCACTGTGATATTTGTCAAGCCATCGCACCCCAAAAAGGCCGTCGGATCAATCATTTTCAAACTTGCAGGCAGAGAAACGGTTTCCAATTCACGGCAAAGGCAGAAAGCAGATGGTCCTATTGCCTGAAGACTTTCGGGAAATGACAAGTTCTTAAGTCCGCAATGCTCAAATGCATCCATCCCTATTGAGGTCAGTCCGTCGGGAAAAACAATGTCAGGCAATGAAGAACAATAGTAAAAGGCTCTGTCGCCGATGGATTTGACTGATGCAGGGATAACTACTGATGTAATGTTTCCCTTTGAGATAAACGCATTGTCTCCGATTCTATCCACGATGTACTCTTTTCCATCAATAGTGAACTTGTCGAGGATGACGATGTCATCCTTGACGTCAGGAGAACCTGGAGAGTAATCACAAAAGACTTCCCCGCTGTCATCATACACATACTTCCCCTGTTTCACTTCTGCGCGGTTCCCTGCAGGGTCGTAGGTGTAAATCACATTCGATACAGAATCTTTGTACTCATCAGCAAAACATGCGATGCATGATACATGCAAAAGCAATAGATACAGAATTCTTATACTGGCAAACGCCAAACAAGTAGAAATAAGACTTTTTTTCATGGATTTATTAGTTTTAATCGTTGTTTATGTTTTTCTGTCGCAAAGGTATGCTGTTTTATTGTTTTTGCCCAAAAAAAGCACTCCCAGGTGCTCCCAACTCGAAAAATTTGCCGTTTTGGGAGTAAATGGGAGTGACTTTTCTTGCTATTTAAGGAGAAAAAGACTAATCTTTGCTGCGATGCTTTGCCTGCTGACGATGCTTTCCTGCAGGGAGGCAAGGCATGGAGGAGGCTTTTCAGCTGGCTGCGGAAGTCATGCGAATGTAGTGTTTTTCCAGTATTTTTTGCCATAAAGTTCCCCTTTTGTAGGACAAAGTTACGAATTTTGCATAATAATTCCAAATGTTGACATACTTTTTCTTTAGGGAAAAGAGGAAGGCGGGGAGGGCGTGACGTTAGTCTTGCGGCTAAGGCCTTGCCGTGCCTCCGGGAAACGACGCGTTAGTAAACGCCAAACGACGCGTTAGTAAATCGGCATTTACTCGTTAGTAAAT
>CAMVDV010000024.1 GCA_947166305.1 uncultured Prevotellaceae bacterium
AGGAGTACGACTACAACCGGCGGCGCACACTGCTGACCATCGAGAGCCTGCGCCATGACTCGGTGCTCAACATCGTTGGGCGGCAACTCATAGAGCAAGAGATGTCGATGGAAGCACGGAAGCTGGAGAACAGCCTTGCCCGCCGCTCGGCACTCGTCGTCCTTGCACCGGTTGACGGACAGATTTCCGGTCTGGGCAACGTTGTTGGCGGACAGGTATCGACTGGCGAATTGCTTGGCGAGATGGGGGTTCTGACCGACTACAAAGTGACGGCTCGGCTGAACGAGTACTACATCGACCGCATCCAGAGCGGGCAGTCCGCCACGGCCTTCCACAAGGGTCAGTGCCTGACCCTGAAGGTCAGCCGCATCACCCCACAGGTGCAGGACCATACGTTTGCTGTGGAGCTGACCGGACTCCCTTCCGAAGGGAGCGAACGGACCGCCCGGCCGGGTCTCACCCTGCGCCTGAAGATAGAACTCGGACAGCCCGAACGCCGTATCATCCTGCCTCGAGGCAACTTCTATGCAGAGACAGGCGGGCAATGGATTATGCGTGTGGACAGCGAAAAGCACAGGGCTGTCCGCGTTCCCATCCGCCTGGGTCGGCAGAATGCCGAATACTATGAGGTGATGGAAGGCTTGAAAGCCGGCGATCGCGTCATCGTTAGCGGCTACGACCGCTTCGGCGACGCACAGATAGTGGAGTGGTAAGCAGCGGGCAGAAGTCCTCCCTGTTCCAAAGAAATCGCCGCAGGCGGAGATGAGGATTTCCGCGTGCGGCGATGGCAGTCTCCGCGTGCGGCGATTCATGATGCCGCAGGCGGAGTTTCATGTATGGAAAGTGGTGCTTATCCGAAGAACAGGGCTGCGACGGCGATGGCGGCTATGACGCCGCAAATGTCGGTCAGCAGGCCCGCCATCACTGCGTGGCGCGTCTTGCGGATGCCTACGCTGCCGAAATAGACGGCCAGGATGTAGAACGTCGTGTCCGTGGCTCCCTGGAAGATACACGAGAGGCGTCCGATGAAAGAGTCAGGGCCGTACTGATTCATGGCGTCGACCATCATGCCGCGGGCACCGCTTCCCGAGAGAGGTTTCATGATGGCTGTGGGCAAAGCGGCTACATAGTCGGCATTGCCGCCACACCATTCTACAAAACGACCTACGCCGCCCACGATGAAATCCATGGCTCCTGATGCACGGAACACGCCGATGGCTACCAGGATGGCTACCAGGTATGGGATGATGCGCACGGCCGTGTCGAAACCACCCTTCGCCCCTTCGATGAAGGCTTCATAGACATTTACCTTTTTCCTCATTCCTGCCCAGATGAAAGCCACGATGATGCTGAAGAGAAGGACGTTGGCTACTACGGTACTCCACTTGTTCATCGTCTCCTGATCCGCTTGCGTGCTGAGCCAAATGATGCCGCTCACTGCAATGCACAGCCCGACGACAAACGTCATGATGGCACGGTTGAAGAGATTGATGCGTTGGTAGAGACTGGTAATGACCATGCCTGCGAGCGTAGCGATGGACGTTGCGATGAGGATGGGTATGAAGACATCGGTGGGTTGGGCTGCCCCTGCCACGGCACGGTAAGTCATCACGCCGACAGGGATAATGGTCAGTCCGCTGGTATTGAGCACGAGGAACATAATCATGGCGTTGGTGGCGGTGTCTTTCTGCTTGTTGAGTTCCTGCATACCCTCCATGGCTTTGAGTCCAAGGGGAGTGGCTGCGTTGTCGAGACCCAGCATGTTGGCGCTGAAGTTCATGAAGATGTGGCCGAAGACGGGGTGCCCTGCGGGAATCTCAGGGAAGAGTCGCACCATGAGGGGCGAGAGCCATCGCGCCAAAGCATTCACCAGTCCGCCTTTCTCGCCTATCTTCATGATGCCCATCCACAGGGATAGCACGCCGGTAAGCCCGAGGGATATTTCGAAAGCCGTCTTTGCGCTCTCGAATGTGCTGTTCATTATTGCAGGAAACACTTCGGTGTTGCCCAGAAAAAGTTGTACCACAGCGATGAGAAACGCTATGAGGAAGAAGCCAATCCAAATGTAATTCAGTACCATTGTCTCGTTATTTTTCGTTATACCGTTATTTCGTTATTTCGTAGTATTTTTCAGGGAGGGAAAAGCCTCAAAGCTCTCCGCCGAAGAGGTCGCCTTGCAAAGGGTTGCCGTATCGTTCGCTCATCTTTATGCCGAGATGGCGATAAGCGAGTTCGGTGACTTCCCGACCTCTTGGGGTTCGCTTGATGAAGCCTTCTTTGATGAGGAACGGTTCGTACACCTCTTCCACCGTACCGGGGTCTTCTCCTATGGCTGTGGCAATGGTTCCCACGCCCACAGGGCCGCCCTTGAACTTGCTGATGATGGTGGTCAGTATCTTATTGTCTATTTCGTCAAGCCCGTAGCGGTCAATGTTGAGTGCCTCCAGGGCGATGCGTGCTATGGGAAGGTCGATGCGTCCGTTCCCTTTTACCTGTGCGAAGTCGCGGACACGGCGAAGCAATGCGTTGGCGATGCGTGGCGTTCCGCGGCTGCGGCTGGCTATTTCGCCTGCAGCTTCCGTGTCGATGGGCACTCCAAGTATGGAGCTTGAGCGCATCACTATCTTCTGCAAGGTCTGAGCATCGTAGTATTCGAGGTGAAGGTTAATGCCAAATCGTGCCCGAAGGGGAGCCGTGAGCAGGCCGCTGCGTGTGGTTGCTCCCACAAGGGTGAAGGGCGAGAGGTCTATCTGTATGCTGCGAGCCGATGGACCTTTGTCGATCATGATGTCGATGCGGTAGTCTTCCATGGCCGAGTAGAGGTATTCTTCCACTACAGGCGAGAGGCGATGTATCTCATCGATGAAGAGTACGTCGTTAGGCTCGAGGGATGTGAGGATGCCGGCAAGGTCGCCCGGCTTGTCGAGCACTGGTCCGCTGGTGAGTTTGAAGCCGACTCCCAGCTCGTTGGCAATGATGTTGGAGAGTGTGGTCTTGCCCAGTCCGGGAGGACCGTGCAGGAGTGTGTGGTCGAGGGGTTCGCCGCGATACTTGGCGGCCTCCACGAATATGCGGAGATTCTCGACGACTTTCTGCTGACCGCTGAAGTCATCGAACTGAAGGGGCCGCAGTGCGTTCTCGAAGTCTTTTTCCTTTATGCGGCTTTCTTGTCTTATGTCGAAGTCTTCCACGTTGATTAGTTCATAATGAGGAATTCATAAATTCATAATTGTCTGCGGCGGGCGATGTCCTGAGGGCTTGGTCTTCGGCCTGATGCATGTGCTGCCGTTCGGCTTCTGTCTTGTCCTGGAGCCCGCAGAGGTGGAGCATTCCGTGGACAATGATGCGGTGCAGTTCCTGAAGGAAGTTGACTCCGAAGAGGGAGGCATTGCTCCTGACGGTGTCGAGGCTGATGTATATGTCGCCGGCGAGTGCATTGCCTTCGGAATAGTCGAAGCCTATGTGGTCGGTGAAGTAGTCGTGCCCGAGGAAGCGTCGGTTGATGGAGAGCATCGTCGGGTCGTCCACGAAGATGTAGTTGACGTCGCCCACCACCTTGCCGTACCCTTTTGCCACCCGCCGAAGCCATTCCGTCGTGCTGGCCTGGTCGATGTCGGGCATCGCTACATTATTTATATTATAGGTTATCATGCTTTTCTGTAGTTCATAATTCTTAATTCATAATTCATAATTTCCCGTGCGGCGCACAATGATTGTGAATTATGAATTAAGAATTCTGGAGCAGTTCGACGGCTTTCTTGACCACTTCGTCGTCGGCGTAGATGATGGCGAAGTACTCGCTCATGTCCCAGAGGTCGCGGGCTACGAGGCCTTTGATGATGAATTGTATGTTGCGGATGGTTTTCTGCCGCTCGTCATCGTCCTTGGGTCGGATGTTTTGCTTCTCGCCTTCGCTGAGAATGTCGTTGATGAGTTCGTCGGGGACTTGGTATTCTGCCTTGAAGCGGTCGAAGGTTGGGTAGGCCTTGGCGAGCTTCTTTCGGTTTTTGTCCATGTACTTCAGGTTGGCATTGATGACGATGCTCTTGGCGGAGAGTTCGCGGTAGCACTTAGCATAACGCGTGGTGTCGAGAGGGACGAAGCAGTCTGGCATGATGCCTCCGCCTCCATAGACGGTGCGGCCTTTGCGGAGGGTCTGATAGCGCAGCGAGTCGGGGAAATGGATGCTGTCTGCGTTGGTCAGCTCGCCGTTGTTGTAGCGGTTGATGACGTCCTTGGCGTAGTCGAGGGCTTTGCCTTTTTCGTAAGGTTTCTGTATGGAGCGTCCGCTGGGCGTGTAGTATCGTGCGGTGGTGAGGCGGATCATGCTTCCGTCGGGCATGTCGAAGGGTCGCTGGACGAGTCCTTTGCCGAAGGAGCGTCGGCCTACGACGATGCCACGGTCTTGGTCTTGGATGGCACCGGAGAGGATTTCTGCTGCCGAGGCGCTGTATTCGTCGATGAGGACGGCCACTTTTCCCTTCTGGAAAGCACTGCCTCCCGTGCTGCGGAACTCCTGGTTGGGCACAGCCCTGCCTTTCGTGTAGACGATCAAATCTCCCTTTGGCAGGAATTCGCTGGCGATATCGGCCGCAGCCTGGAGGAATCCGCCCGAGTTCTGCTGGAGGTCGATGATGAGGTCTTGCATTCCTTCAGCCTTGAGCTTGCGTATGGCTTCCACCACTTCGTCGTGCGTGGTCTGGGCAAAGTTGTTGAAGCGGATGAGCCCGATGTTGGGCGTGACCATGTATGCTGCATCGACGGAATTGACGGGGATGCGGTCGCGCTTGACGTCGAAGTAGAGTGTGTCGCGTATGCCTCGGCGTACGACACCGAGGTGGGCGATGGTGCCCTTCTTGCCTCGCAGTCGGTGCATGATTTCTTCCCGGCTCATCTTGACGCCTGCGATGGCGGTGTCTGCCACGCTGACGATGCGGTCGCCGGCCAGTATGCCCACGCGCTCACTGGGTCCCTTTGGCACGGGTTGGATGACGAGTAGCGTGTCTTCGAGCATGTTGAATTGCACGCCGATGCCTTCGAAGGAGCCTGTCAGCGGCTCGGTAAACTTCTTGGTGTCGGCAGCATTGGTGTAGGCGGAGTGCGGGTCGAGCTTGGAGAGGATGCCCTGGATGGCATCCTCGGCCAGTTTCTTCGAGTCCACACTGTCAACGTAGAAGTTGTTGATCATGACACCTGCCATCACCATCTTCTGTATGTTCCGCTCGAGGTCGCTCGGTTGGTTGTTCACCGGCTGGTTTCCGAAGCGCAACTGAGCCTGCAGTCCCATGCAGGCAAGCAGCATGGCGGCCGCAAAGTAGGTTCTCTTCATGTTCGTTTCTGTATAATGAATAATGTGTATGTACGTTTGCAGCCGCAAAGTTACGCATTTTTTCTGACATGGCGATGGCTGTGCCGAAAAACTCTCAAAATGCGGGACGAAAAAACGCCGCAGGCGACGATGTCAATCTCCGCACGCGGCGTTGTCAATCTCCGCAGGCGGCGTTGCCAATCGTCGCCTGCGGCGTTTCGGGGCTCTCCGTGTCGGCATCGGAGCCGTCGCGTCGGGTGTTTCCGGCTACTGCTTGCTCTCCTCGAGCATCTTGAAGAGCTTGTCGAGGCGCGGCGCCATGATGATCTCCGTCCGGCGGTTGCGTGCCTTGCCCTCGGGGGTCGTGTTGACGTCCACCGGCTTGAACTCTCCGCGGCCGCATGGCTGTATCTGCAGGGGGTTGACGCCGTAGGTCTGAGTCAGAATGCGCACCACCGACGTGGCTCGGATAACGCTCAGGTCCCAGTTGTCCTGGAAGACGGCGGTCTTGATGGGCACGTTGTCCGTGTGTCCCTCAATGTAGACATCGATGTCGGTCTGTTTGTTGAGCACCTCCGCCAGCTTGCCCAGTGCTTCCCTACCCTGTTCGTTGACGATGGCTTTGCCCGACTCGAAGAGCAACTTGTCGCTCATGGCCACATAGACCTTGCCGTCTTGTTCGCGCACGGTCAGCTCGTCGCTGCTGAATCCGAGCAACGCATCCTTCACGCTCCCCAGCAGGTTCTTCACCTTAGCCTTCTGCTCGGCAATCATTCTCTGCAGCTCTGCGATGGTCTTCTCGCGGTCCTGCAGGTTGGCATTGAGCTTCTGGTTCTCGTTCCTGCCCGTGCTCACCAGGTTCTGATAGTTGCGGATGCTGTTCCTGAGGAGCGCCGTGTCGTTCTGCAGACCGTTTCGGAGTTCGTCGAGGATAGCATAGTCATTGCGCGTCATGCCCAGCAAGTCGGCCAGACTGTCGCGGCTGTAGAGCGCAGCAAGCCTGCCGGCTTCGGCAATCTCGAACTTCTTTTTGCTCACTACGCACGATGAGAGCAGCAGACTTGCCGCTCCAAGCATTAAAATTGTCTGTTTCTTCATTTCCTTTTCTATTTTGAATTTTTTCCTTATCTCTATTTTATGGCTTAAACTTCTTTACTTCAAACGCTTAGGCTCAAAACTGGCTTCTGAGAATCGTTTCTTTTCGTTCGCCCGACCATTTGGCTTCAAATTTTCGATTCTCGTGAAGGAAAAACGGCCCCCAGGCACAGGAAAAATGTTCCATCCGTTCGCACCTCGTCCGTTTTCGGCCTTTCGTTCGTGTCGGCACAGCTTGTGAAGATTATCAACTTCGCAGGCGAGGATTATCAACTTCGCAGGCGAGGATTGTCAACTTCGCAGGCGTCGATTGAGATTATCGCAGGCGGCGATTGTCAACTTCGCAGGCGTCGTTTCATTTTTTCATTCTTTCATTTTTTCATTTATGCCTCCGGCATTTCATTTTTTCATTCTTTCATTTTTTCATTTTCTTCTGGCGAAGTCAGAAGAACTTCACTTCCTCGCCCGTCACTTCGCTCAGCAAGAGGTTCGCCAGACGGCTCGTGCCCAGGCGAAGCCACTGGTTCGTCAGCCACTTCTCGCCCAGCACTTCCTTCACAATCGTGTAGTAGATGAGCGCATCGTGCACGGTGTTCAGTCCGCCGGCGGGCTTGAAACCAATCTGAATGCCCGTCTTGTCGTAGTATTCCTTTATTGCCTGGCACATCACATAGGCAGCCTCGGGCGTCGCCGCCGGCTTCTCCTTGCCCGTGCTCGTCTTGATGTAGTCGGCACCGGCGTACATCGCCAATAGGCTCGCCTTCTTGATGTCCGACGCACTTGGCAGCAGGCCCGTCTCCAAAATCACTTTCATCTTCCGCTCACCGCAGATGGCTTTCAGCTCACTTATCTCGTCGCAAAGCGTCTCATAGTCGCCACTTAGGTACTTGCCAACGCTCATCACGATGTCGATCTCCGTGGCTCCGTCCTTCAGAGCGAGTGCCGTTTCCACCGTTTTTATCTCGATCAATGCCTGCGACGACGGGAAACTTCCGCTCACACAGGCTACCTCTACGCCCTCCACCTCGAGGCTTTGGCTCACGATTTTAGCGAAGCAGGGATACACACAAATCGTGGCGACGTGTGGAAGCTCGGGGTATGCGTCCTCAAACTTGTTGACCTTTTCGGTGAAGGCCAGCACGCTTTCTTCCGAATCCGTTGTCTTCAATGTGGTCAACTCCACGCTTCCCATCAGGAATTTCTTCACCTCGAGAGTGTCATTCTCAGGTACTTTTTTCTCGATGATTTCGGCTACTTTTGCCGCAATGTCGCTGTCGGAAAGCTCAGTCCTGTACATTGCGAGCATCTGGTCATACTTGCTTTTTTCGATTGTTTCCATGTTATTTGAGTTTACTGTTGTTCTTGTGTCTGTCTTTGTCACGCTCTGTTTTCTTCCGGAAGCTTGCCTCCAACGCCTCATTCAAGTCGACGCCCGTCTGATTTGCAAGGCAAATGAGCACCCAAAGCACGTCGGCCATCTCCTCGTCGAGCGTTTGGTTTTCGCCCTCCTTGAACGATTGTTCGCCATACTTCCTTGCCATGACACGCGCCAGCTCACCCACTTCTTCGGTAAGGCAAGCCATGTTTGTCAGTTCATTGAAGTATCGAACGCCGTAAGTCTTTATCCAAAGATCGACGCGCTCCTGTGCTTCCTGTATTGTCATAACGCTTTTATTTCTTATATTATATGTCTTTTTATCTTGAATTCCCTAATCTCTAATCCTGTATTCCTCATTTCCGGACGCACCACGGCACGTCCCTACACTTTGGTCAAACAATCCCTATTCCCTAATCTCTATTCCCTAATCCTTTTAATCCCCAATCTCTATTCCCTATTCTTCGTGTCCATACAGATGGTTACAGGGCCGTCGTTGACCAGTTCCACCTGCATTTCTGCCCCGAAAATGCCGGTTCCAACGCGTTTTCCCAAGCCTTGGCCGAGCACTTCGACGAATCGTTCGTACATTGGCACCGCGTGATTGTGCCCTGCGGCACGCAGCCAACTGGGTCGGTTTCCCTTTTTATAGCTCGCGAAAAGCGTAAATTGACTGACGACGATGATGTCGCCTTCGATGTCCAAAACGCTTCGGTTCATCACCCCATCGCTGTCGTCGAAGATGCGCAACGCCAGCACTTTTCGGCTGAGCCACTGCACGTCTTCCTCCGTGTCGGCTTCTTCTACGCCCAGCAACAGCAGCAATCCCTGCCCGATCTGCGAGACAATCGTCTCCCCTACCCTAACGCTGGCACTCCTCACGCGCTGTATGACTGCCCTCATTCGTGTTCCCTTTCCTTTTCCTATACATTATTATATTACGTTGCAAAGCTACGATTTTTCATCGTCCTGTGCAAGTTTTTCCTTCAAAATCTTCGCTTTTGCCGCTCCCACCACGGCTGCCAGTTCCGCTTCATCTGTTTCGCGAATGCGCTTCACGCTGTGAAATTTGCGCAAAAGCAAGCTCTTTGTCTTCGGTCCAATGCCAGGAATCGTGTCCAAAACGCTTGCCACCTGGTGCTTGCTCCGCTTGTCTCTGTGGAAAGTTATAGCGAAGCGATGCACCTCATCCTGTATCTGTGTCAAGAGTCTGAAGAGCAGCGAATCCGTTTTAAGCGCTACGATTTGTGGCGGAAAGCCATAGAGAAGCTCGTTAGTGCGGTGCTTATCGTTCTTAGCAAGGCCTGCGATGGGAATGTCGAGGTGCAGTTCGTCCTCTACAACCTCGCGCACCACCTCCATTTGTCCGCGTCCGCCGTCGGTGATGATGAGGTCGGGCAGCGGTGTTCCCTCGTCCATCATCCGGCCGTATCGCCTTCGCACCACCTCCTGCATGCTTGCATAATCGTCCGGACCCACCACGGTTTTGATGTTATATTTACGGTAATCTTGCTTGCTGGGCTTCCCTTTTCGAAAAACAACGCAGCCAGCCACGGCATCCGAACCGCTGATGTTCGAGTTGTCGAAGCATTCAATCTGCATGGGTAGGGTAGGAAGTTGGAGCAAATCTTGCAGTTCCTTCATCAGGCGAACCTGTTTTTGTTCCGGATTCAACTTATCGCTTTGAGTAATTCTATCCTTTTTATATTGCAAGACGTTGAGTTTAGAAAGCTCCAGAAGTTTCTTCTTGTCGCCCTTTTGAGGCATAGTAACGACGATATCTTCGCCAAGGTGTTCCACGGGGAACGGCACGATAACTTCTTTACTTTCACTGTTGTAACGTTGTCGCATCTCGATGATTCCTGCGGCAAGAAGTTCTTCGTCGGGTTCGTCGAGGCGTTTCGTGTACTCGAAAGTAAAGGCTTGTGTGATGCATCCATTCGTGACGTGGAGGTAGTTGATGTATGCCACCTTCTCGTTGTTCTCGATGTTGAAGACATCTATATTGTGCAGAGTGTTGCTCACGACCTCGCTTTTGCTACGATAGTTCTCGAGGAGAAGGTATTTCTTTTTGATGGCTTCGGCCTCTTCGAACTCAAGTTTTGCCGCGTGTTCCTGTATTCGCTGGAGCATTTGACGCTCTATCTGATAGGTGTTGCCACGAAGAATCTCCCTTGCCTCAGCGATGTATTGCATATATTCATCGTGACTTTGACGCATCGTGCAGGGTGCCTTGCAGTTCTTAATGTGGTACTCCAGACACTCTTTGTGCTTACCTTTTGCGATGGAATCGGCAGTTATTGCCTCATGACAACGGCGCAAGGGATAGAGTTTCTTGATGAGTTCGAGCAGGAGGTACATGGTTGGGACGTGGCTGTAAGGGCCGAAGTACTGTCCGAAGTGCTTGTTGATCTTGCGCGTTTGGAAGATGCGAGGCAGGTATTCATTGGTGATGACGATGCTCGGATAGGTTTTGCCGTCCTTGAGCAAGATGTTGTATCGGGGCGTCCATTGCTTGATGAGGTTGTTCTCGAGCAGTAGGGCGTCCTCTTCCGTCTTGACTACTATGTACTTGATATCGCGTATCTTAGTGACGAGAATAGCAGTCTTGCGGTTGTCGTGTTCTTTCGAGAAATAGGAATAGACGCGCCGGCGAAGGTTCTTTGCCTTGCCTACATATATAATAGTACCCGTCTCGTCGAGATACTGATAGCAGCCCGGGCACTCTGGCAAGTTACTGACGATGCCCATCAGATAGGCTCTGAGTTGCTCTTTTTCCTTCTTTTCCATCCGATTGTCTGTGTGTTGTCGACAGACACTCCGTGGGTCGATGCCAAATTACTCAGTAGTAAAATGCCAATTACTCAGTAGTAAAAAGTGATTTACTCAGTAGTAATTTGTAAATAGTCTGTAAGTAAATAGCAATCGACCATTGGAGAGCGGTCGGTTTTATATCTTGAGGAGCGTGGTCATCTCCACATCATCGTCGAAAGCAGCGCGGCCGTTCAGACCCTCGATGGTCAGTTCGATGATGAAGTTGATGTATGTCTTGCGCGGACGGAACTGCTGAACCAGGTTGTAGGCTGCTTTCATGCTGCCTCCGGTGGCGAGAAGGTCGTCGTGGATGAGTACAACGTCTTTGTCGTCTATTGCGTCCGTGTGGATCTCCACGGTGTCTTTGCCGTACTCTTTCATGTAGCTCTCTTTGCGAGTGTCGGCAGGCAACTTGCCCGGTTTGCGACACATGACGAAGCCGGCTCCCAGCTTAACTGCCAGCGCGGCACCCACCACGAAGCCCCGGCTCTCGATGCCCACCACCTTGGTGATGCCTTTGTTCTTGTAGAGTTCATACAGCTCGTTCACCATCATACGCAGACACTTGGGGTTTTTGTAGAGAGTGCTGACGTCTTTGAACTGGATGCCTGGCACTGGGAAATCGGGCACGTTGCGGAGATGCTTCAGAAGAAATTCTTTGTCCAACATCGTTATTTACTATTTTATAATTTAGAATTTTACTATTCCTTTCTGCTCCCGAAGGCCCTTTTCTGCGGAGTGGGGTGGGGGAGCGACGTGTGATTGTTTCACGTGAAACTTATCTATTCAGCATGACGAGCAGGACATTGATGTCGCTTGGACTGACGCCGGGGATTCGGCTGGCCTGTGCCATCGTCTCGGGGTCTATCTTTGTTAGCTTCTGTCGTGCTTCCGTGCTGAGCGACTGGATGCTTTCGTATTGGAATCGTCCGCGGATGCGTATGTTTTCCAGACGGTGTATCTTGTCCGCTATCTCGCGTTCGCGACGGATGTAGCCGCTATACTTCATGCGCACTTCTGCCGCCTCGATGATTTCCTCGCGGCGGTCCGTGATGGCTTGGAGCTTGTGGGATAGGGTAGGGATGAACGTGGCGAGCGAGGAGAGAGAGAGTTGCGGCCGCATGATGAGGTCGATGAGTTTGCAGCCGCGCTGCAGAGGCTCGCTCCCCAAGGCCTGTAGGCCCGGCTTGATGAGCGAGGCCTTCACGCTGAAGTCGCTGCAGAAGTCCTCTATCTCACTGATAGCCTGTTTCTTGCGAAGCCAGTGGTCCATGCGCTCCTGACTGGCGAGGCCGAGCCGGAAGCTGCGTTCCGTGAGGCGTGCATCCGCGTCGTCCTGACGAAGCAGGATGCGATATTCGGCCCGCGAGGTGAACATACGATAGGGTTCGTCCACGCCTTTGGTGACAAGATCGTCGATGAGAACGCCGATGTACGACTCGTCGCGCCGCATGACGAACGGTTCCTGTCCACCCAGCTTGCGTGCCGCGTTGATGCCCGCCACGAGTCCTTGTCCCGCAGCCTCCTCGTAGCCCGTGGTGCCGTTCACTTGTCCGGCCATGAAGAGACCATCGACCAACTTCGATTCCAGCGAGTGACGCAGCTGCGTGGGGTCGAAGAAGTCGTACTCGATGGCGTAACCCGGTCGGTAGATTTCCAGGTTTCGGAAGGCCGGAATCAGTTTGAGGGCTTCAATCTGCGCGTCGATGGGGAGCGAACTCGAGAAGCCGTTCAGGTAGAATTCGTTCGTGCCGGTGCCTTCCGGCTCGAGGAAAAGCTGGTGCTCCGGCCTTTCGGCAAAGGTGACGAGCTTGGTCTCGATGCTCGGGCAATAGCGTGGGCCGATGCTTTGAATCTGGCCGTTGTAGAGCGGAGAATCGGGTAGGGCAGCCCGAAGTCGCTGGTGCACAGCCTCGTTTGTATAGGTAATCCAACAAGGCAATTGTGGCAACTGACGCGCCTCGCCCATATAAGAGAATTTGTGGAAATCGCTCTCTCCGTCCTGCTGCTGCATGAGGCTGAAGTCCACCGAACGTCCGTCGATGCGGACCGGCGTGCCGGTCTTCATCCTGCCTACAGCGATGCCGCACCGGGCGATGCTCTCCGAGAGGTGGAGGCTCGGCAGTTCTGCACAGCGTCCGCCCGGAATCTTGGTGCGCCCGATGTGCATCAGTCCGTTGAGGAACGTGCCTGCCGTGATGATGACACAGGGGGCGAGTAGGGTCATGCCGAGGAGGGTCCGGACGCCTGTAACGCGGTGCGGCTGAACGCCGGCTGCGGCGTTGCCAATCTCCGCGTGCGGCGATGACAGACTTCGCGTGCTGCGTTGGTCATCGCCGCAGGCGGCGTTTGTCACCTCCTCAGTGAGAAGTTCCACGACTTGGTCTTGCCAGATGGACAGGTTGTCTGTGTTCTCGAGGATTTCTCTCCATGCCCAGATGAACTTAGGCCTGTCGCACTGAGCTCGGGGGCTCCACATGGCAGGGCCTTTCGAGCGGTTGAGCATACGGAACTGAATGGCCGTCCGGTCCGTCACCTCGCCTGTGTGACCGCCCAGGGCGTCAATCTCTCGCACGATCTGCCCTTTGGCAATGCCGCCGATGGCAGGATTGCACGACATCTGAGCGATTTTGTTCATGTCCATCGTCACGAGGCACGTGCTCGCGCCCAGCTTTGCAGCGGCTGCCGCAGCCTCGCATCCGGCGTGGCCCGCACCGACTACTATTACATCGTATTTGCGCTCCATTCAGCTCTCTTTGGTGTCCTCTTTCGTTTATTTTAGGTACAAAATTAGACATTTCCTGCAACATTTCCGCAAAACAGTTGCACATTTAACCTTTTTTGTGTACTTTTGTCTCCGTCTTATACCTTATTATAAGTATATAGGCCCTCAAATTAAGTAAATCTTAAACAAAACTAAATTTATTTTTCTATGTGGTTAATCAATTCTTCAATCGGCAGGAAAGTCGTCATGTCGGTCACCGGTTTGGCGCTTGTCCTGTTCCTGACGTTCCATGCATGCATGAACGTCGTGGCCCTCTTCAGCGAGGAAGGCTACAACTGGATTTGTGAAATGCTGGGCGCCAACTGGTATGCCGTGGCAGCGACAGGCGGTCTGGCCGTCTTGGTGCTGCTGCACTTCGTCTTTGCCTTCTGGCTGACGTTTCAGAACTGGCGTGCCCGCGGCAACGACCGCTACCAGGTGACCGACAAGCCCGCCAAGGTGGAGTGGGCCAGCCAGAACATGCTTGCGCTGGGCGTCATCGTGTGTCTGGGCCTCTGCCTGCACCTCTACAACTTCTGGTGGCACATGATGGCAGCCGAGCTGATGGAAGGCGAAGCCGCCGTCAACGCCACCAACGGCGTCTACTGGATAAGAGAGGCCTTCGCCAACCCCGTCTATTCTTGCCTCTACATCGTGTGGCTCTGCGCTTTGTGGTTCCACTTGACACACGGCATCTGGAGCGCCATGCAGACACTCGGCGTGAGCGGAAAGGTCTGGTTCAACCGTTGGCGCTGCATCGGCAACATCTACGCCACCATCGTCGTGCTGATGTTTGTGGCCGTGGTCGTAGTGTTCACCCTCCAAGGCCTCGGCATCTGCTGCGGCAGCTGCGGTGCATGAATAATATGGAATATGGTAATGATTAAATGGTAAATGCAATTATGGCAAAGACATTAAATTCAAGAATACCCGAAGGGCCAGTGGCTGAGAAGTGGACTAACTATAAAGCCCACCAGCGTCTGGTCAATCCGAAGAACAAGCTCAAGCTCGACGTCATCGTGGTCGGCACAGGCCTGGCCGGCGCCAGCGCTGCAGCTTCGCTTGCAGAGATGGGCTTCAACGTCTACAACTTCTGCATTCAGGACTCGCCTCGTCGCGCACACTCCATCGCAGCACAAGGCGGCATCAATGCAGCAAAGAACTATCAGAACGACGGCGACTCAGTCTATCGCCTCTTCTACGACACAGTGAAGGGCGGCGACTATCGTGCCCGCGAAGCCAACGTCTATCGTCTGGCTGAAGTCTCGAACAACATCATCGACCAGTGCGTGGCGCAAGGCGTACCCTTCGCACGCGAATATGGCGGCATGCTTGCCAACCGTTCCTTCGGTGGAGCACAGGTCAGCCGTACCTTCTATGCCAAAGGTCAGACGGGTCAGCAGCTTTTGCTCGGTGCTTACTCTTCCCTTTCGAAGGAAGTTCAGAGAGGCAAGGTGAAGCTCTACACGCGCTATGAGATGGAAGATGTAGTCATCATCGACGGCCGTGCCCGTGGCATCATCGCCAAGAACCTCGTCACTGGCAAGCTCGAACGCTTCAGCGCCAACGCCGTCGTCATCGCTACAGGCGGCTACGGCAACACTTATTTCCTCTCGACAAACGCTATGGGCTGCAACTGCACGGCCGCTGTCCAGTGCTTCCGCAAAGGCGCTATGATGGCGAACCCCTCGTATGTGCAGATACATCCCACTTGCATCCCCGTGCATGGCGACAAGCAGTCGAAGCTGACGCTCATGTCCGAATCACTGCGTAACGACGGACGCATCTGGGTTCCCAAGAAGCTCGAAGACGCGAAAGCACTGCAGGCAGGCACCAAGCAAGGCTATGAGATACCCGAAGAAGACCGCGACTACTACCTCGAACGTCGCTATCCCGCCTTCGGTAACCTTGTTCCCCGCGACGTTGCCTCTCGCGCTGCAAAGGAGCGTTGCGACAAAGGCTTTGGCGTCAACAACACAGGTCTGGCCGTTTTCCTCGACTTCAGCGAGAGCATCCAGCGCCTTGGCATCGACGAAATTCGTCAGCGCTACGGCAACCTCTTTGATATGTATGAGGAGATTACCGACGTCAATCCGGGCGAAAAGGCTTGCACAAGAAACGGCATCGACTACTATTATCCCATGATGATCTTCCCTGCCATCCATTATACTATGGGCGGTGTTTGGGTGGACTACGAGTTGCAGACCACGATTCCAGGTCTCTTTGCCATCGGCGAATGCAACTTCTCGGACCATGGAGCCAACCGTCTCGGCGCATCTGCACTCATGCAAGGCCTCGCCGACGGATACTTCGTGTTGCCTTACACCATTCAGAACTACCTGGCCGACCAAAGCATCTGGCCGCGTCTCTCCACCGATATGCCTGAATTCGCAGAGACAGAAAAGGCTGTTGAGAAAGAGATTGACCGCCTGATGAACATCAAGGGCAAGCGTTCTGTCGATAGCATTCACAAGGAACTCGGTCACATCATGTGGGAACACGTTGGCATGGGCCGCACGAAGCAAGGCCTTGAAGAAGGCCTGAAGCTGCTCAAAGAGTTGCGTAAGGAATTCGACACGAACCTCTTCATCCCAGGCAAGAAGGAAGGTCTCAACGTAGAGCTCGACAAAGCCATCCACCTGCGCGACTTCATCCTCATGGGTGAGCTTGTGGCTTACGACGCCCTGCATCGTGAGGAAAGCTGCGGCGGACACTTCCGCGAGGAGCATCAGACGGAGGAAGGCGAAGCAAAGCGCGACGACGAGAACTTCTTCTACGTCGGCTGCTGGGACTATCAAGGCAGCGACGACAAGGCTCCCGAGCTCGTCAAGGAACCCCTCAACTACGAGATAATTAAGGTACAGCAGAGAAACTATAAGAACTAAAGACCCTCCCCTCACCCTCCCTTGTAGGGAGGGGGAATGGTCACCTTAAAGTATTATTAACGACAGTAGAATATCACCCCTAAAAACATTCTACTCCCCTCCATACAAGGGAGGGGCTGGGGGTGGGTCCGATATGGCAAAGAATATATCAGTAACAATCAAGTTCTGGAAACAGAACGGTCCAAAGGAAAAGGGACACTTTGACACGCATGAGCTGAAGAACATCCCCGACGACACTTCATTCCTCGAGGCACTCGACATCATGAACGAGGAGCTTATCAATGAAGGCAAGGAGCCTTTCGTGTTCGACCATGACTGCCGCGAAGGCATCTGCGGCATGTGCTCGCTCTACATCAACGGCACGCCTCACGGCAAGACCGAACGCGGTGCAACAACCTGCCAGCTCTACATGCGTCGCTTCAAGGACGGCGAGACCATCACCGTTGAGCCTTGGCGCTCGGCTGGTTTCCCCGTCATCAAGGACTGCATGGTCGACCGCAATGCGTTCGACAAGATCATGCAGGCAGGCGGCTACACCACCATTCGCACAGGTCAGGCTCAGGACGCCAACGCCATCCTTATCCCGAAGGAAGATGCCGACGAGGCCATGGACTGCGCTTCGTGCATCGGTTGCGGCGCTTGCGTGGCAGCATGCAAGAATGGTTCCGCCATGCTCTTCGTCAGCTCAAAGGTGAGCCAGCTCGCCCTGCTTCCACAAGGAAAGGTGGAAGCTGCAAAGCGCGCAAAGGCAATGGTGGCGAAGATGGACGAGCTTGGCTTCGGCAACTGCACGAACACCCGTGCCTGCGAAGCCGTTTGCCCCAAGTGCGAGACCATCTCTAACATCGCTCGCCTCAACAGAGAGTTCATCTGTGCAAAGCTTAGCGATTAGCGAGAACAGAGTCAAGCTTGCTGACAAATTTTGGTCGCAGTGCTGAGTGTTAGTTTGTCTTCTTGCAAGGAAGACGGTATCGTAGAAGGTGCATCTATCTTAGGCGAATGGATTCACGAAGATGGTGTAGGCGAAGCCGATGTCCTGACCTTCACAGGAAGCGAGACGTAGGGCGAAGTCCGTTATACAGAGTATGACGACGATGACTTCCCTGAAATAAGGATTTCTACTTATTCCTTCTCGGGTGGCTATCTGACGATGCCTGCTTTCAGGTCTTTACCTGTCAAGGTTTCCACTCTGACCAAGACGAAGCTTAGACTGCAGTATTTCCCCGACGACGACGAGACCACGACGTTCAGAAGAAGATAAACAAAACAGCAGACCACAAAGCGGAACCGTGATGCAAGACAGGCATCGAGCGGTTCCGCTTTTTTTGTTTCCCAAGGTTTGTCATGCCTTTGCCCAGATGATGTCAAGTTGTTGCCTTCCTTGTAGGGACGCGCCGTGGCGCGTCCGTTGGTCACGGGCAGGCTTGCTTGGCAGGTTTGGCTTGGTTTGGCTCAGCTTTGCTTTGCTCAGCTCGGCTTGGCTTGGCGGACGCGCCACGGCGCGTCCCTACAAGGAAGGGTGTTATAAATCCTCACGAGCTTCTTGCAAATTCCTCACGAGCTTTTCACAAATTCCTCACGAGCTTTTCACAAATTCCTCACGTTCATTTCCTCAACACAACACGTTTAGTTGGCGAACTAACCACGTTTACTTTGCGAAGTAAGCGTGCCTGCTGGAAACGGCTGACGGGTAAAGGGCAATTTACTAACGTGTCGCCAGCAATTTACTAACGTGTCGTTTGGGTTTGCCGACGCATTTCTGAAAGCACGGCGATTTAGTTTCCCCCATTGACATTTTTCGCGGTAACTGTTCAGCGAATCACTTTTCCAGAGTCGCCTGCGGCGAGAAATCTTTCAAATCTTTACAAATCAAACAAATCTAAAGGCAAAAAAATAGAGATTTGACAGATTTGAATGGATTTGTTGGATTTCTGCCCGATAGGGCACTCCTTAAATATAATTCGCTGAATCGTTACCTTTTTTGAGTCGCCTACGGCGAGAAATCTTTCAAATCTTTACAAATCAAACAAATCTATAGGCAAAAAAAATAGAGATTTGTCAGATTTGAATCGATTTGTTGGATTTCTGCCCGACAGGGCACTCCTTAAATATAATCCGCTGAATCGTTACTTTTTTGCGCCGTTTCTCTAAAGAAAACTCAATTCTTTATCCCGGATGGCTCGTAATTCCTGAAGGTTTTATCTGTTTGTATTTCCCAATCATGCCGATGGAACAAAGGGGTCAGATATATAGAAGATGGCATGAAAACGTTGCGTTGTCATAGCCTTCCATGTAGGGACGCGCCGTGGCGCGTCCGTTGGTCACGGGCAGGGGAATTGAGGCGGTGCGGGGGTGTTTGGCGGACGCGCCACGGCGCGTCCCTACAAGGGTGCAGAGAAAAAGCAGTTGCAGGGGACTGGAAATCCAAAAAAAATCTGCCTTCGAGGCCTTTTTTTCGGGATTTAGTCGTATATTTGCAGTGCAGAAGTCGGCGGTTAAGCCGAGAAACTTTAGTGATAATGTGTAACCCTCAAGAGCAAGAGTCATGAAGAAAAGTCAGGTCTTGAAGGCCCTGAGCCTGCTTTGCATCGTCTGTTACGTCTGCTGCATCGTGGTGCTGATGCTGATTGCGCTCCATGTCGTGCCCTTCACGATGATGCAGTTGGAGTGGTGGCAAGTGCCGCTTCTGCCGGTCTTGGCGCCGCTGATGTTCTTCATCACCTCTGCCGCAGACTTCGAGCCTGTGCCTCTGATTGTTTGGGGCGCGCTCGTGCTCGTCGGGTTGTTTGTGCTGAACAAAGCCGTCAGGTACGTCGTCCGGCATTGAAAAGTGTGTTTTAACTATGGAACAGAGCCTGTTTTTCGACATTTGCGGGGTCGTCGCAAGCGTAGGCATGATCTTGGGATACCTGCCTCAGGCGGTGACGACGATGCGTACGCGCAACACCGACGGCATTGCCTTGCCCACGTTTCTCATGATGGCCGTGGGCGGCTTTTGCTTCATGCTGCAGGGATTGCTTCACAAGCCCGACATCATCTGGTCGCTCTTCCTGACGAATCTGGTGACGACGACGTGCAGCTGCATCGTCTTCGGCATCAAGATCTACAACGACTACTTCAGGAAAAAGCAGTAGCACGGAGGGCTGTCGGCATGGCTCTTGGTGCCGGACAGCTTCCGTGCCTTCGATTCGCCTATTCTTCGTCGTCGGCTCTGTACTCCAGGATGTCACCTGGCTGGCAGTCGAGGGCCTGACAGATGGCTTCGAGGGTGGAGAACCTGACGGCTTTGGCTTTGCCCGTCTTGAGGATGGAGAGGTTGGCAGCTGTTATGCCAATCTTCTCGGCAAGTTCCTGTGATGACATCTTCCGCTTAGCCATCATAACATCTAAATTAACTACTATACTCATAATCTCTCCTTTCCCTTAGATGGTCAGTTCCTGTTCCTCTCTTAGCCTGATGCCAATGGCAAACACCTCTGCGATAATCCAGCAGAAAAATGCCAGGATAATGGGATAGATAACACTCCGATATGCCCAACTGAGTTGCAAAGATTGTGGCTGATTAAATTGGACGCTAATAAAATAACCAGTTAAAATGCTTATTAGCGTGAATACATTATATAGGAAGATGCCTTTGCCAGTTTTGCGGAGTAATGAGACGTTATCCTTTACAAATATCTTGTCCCTGTTAACGTTCAGCATAAATTTGACGAACGATATCAATCCTCTGATTAATGTCAGATAAAGAATTAATAAAGTTAAAGCCGCAGCAATAATGGTAACCCAGAATAACACCCAATCAATGGAACCATCAGCAAAGATTGATTCCATATTATGCTGAAAGAATTTCACAAACCCCTTCATTTCCCAACAGAGCCTTGCAAACTCTATCACTATCAACGTAAGCATCGTAATGCACAAAAAATTCAGTTTCTTTTTCATAATCTTTCCTCCTTTTCTTTAGATGGTTAGTTCCTGTTCTTCCTGCAATTCCTTGCCCATCAGGATAATCTGCGAGACTATCATCAGCGCAAGGCCCGTGATGAGGCAGATGAAATTAGGCGTGAACCACTTGATGTCGTAGTATGCCATGTTGACGTACTGCGCGATGACCTGCGTCACGACATACGAGCGGACGTACTCCCACACCCAAAAGGCGACGAGCAGGATGCCGGCCAGCTCCAGCTTCTTCGCTATGCGGGCGACGAAGACTTCCCGTCGGGCGACGGAACGCAGCACTTGGAAGACAATGATAACCAACCAGCCAAGTAGCAGCACATTGGGTATAGCAGAGCAGTATGTAATGATGAAGGGCTTGGACTGCGTAACGCGGTCAGCTGGAATCACAAGTTGTACCTGCTTCATATCCACGCGGCACACCTGACCATCTACCTCGCTGAGCAAAGCATAATCCTTAGGATAATGGCGGGCTTGCACATTGACATCGATGAACATCGTCGGTTTGCTCTTTCTTCTCACACCACCCTCTATCTCTTCTGTCGTCGAGAATTCCTCCGGCTCCTCGCCGAAGTAAAGTTCCTCACGCTCCTTGTCGGTAGAACTCGAATAGCTGACATGGACAAGGTCACACACGATAGCAGCCACCAACACCAGTGCCAGCACGCCGCAATACAAACGAAGTTTCTTCTTCATAACAGTAATGTTTTATTGTTAAACGATAAATAATTTCGGTGCAAAGGTAAGAAGTTCGTCAATAACGTGCAAGGAAAACGATAATTATTTTATCGAAAAACGATAATTTCACATTGAAAAAGCACCTACACATTATTATATATATAAGAAGGAAGGCAGAGGAAAATCTTCGGCGCACGTTTGTATGTTCAGGAAAAAGTCGTATCTTTGCCATCGTATAAGCAACAAAAACAGCAGAACAATGAATATAGGAGACCGTGCGCCCGAGGTTTTGGGCAAGGATGAACAGGGGCGGGACATCCGCCTGAGCGATTACAAAGGCCGTAAGCTCGTGCTCTACTTCTATCCGAAAGACAACACGAGCGGCTGCACAGCGGAGGCTTGCAGCCTGCGAGACAAGTATGAAGAGCTGCAAGGAGCAGGCTACGAAGTGGTCGGCGTGAGCAAGGACTCCGCTTCATCCCACCAGAAGTTCAAGGAGAAGCACGCGCTGCCTTTCCCCCTTATTGCCGACGTGGACAAGACTCTCATGGAAGCAATGGGCGCGTGGGGCGAGAAGTCGATGTACGGAAAGAAAGTAATGGGAACCATTCGCACGACGTTCGTCATCGACGAAAACGGCATCATCGAGCAGATCTTTGCCGGAAAGCAGATTAAGACCAAGGAACACGCCAGTCAGATTCTCGCCAAGTGAGTAGCGCAGGCACACAGGGCGGCCGCCAAGTGCAGTTCGAGCTCCTGCGCATTGTGGCGATGCTCGGCGTTGTAATGAACCATGTGTTCAACTATGGTCTGCGCATCTATGGCGACTATCATGCCGAAGTTTCCGACGTGGGCGGCGGTGTCGTGTGGACTGTGCTGCAAATGTTCAAGTTCCTGGCATTGCCAAGCGTGAATTGTTATGTGCTCATCACGGGCTATTTCCTTTTCGACCGACTCTCCCTTCGCACTCGCGGACTGTGGAAAGTGTGGAGCACGACGTGGCTTTACGCCGTGGGCATCTATCTGTTTTGTGCCGTGACGGGGCTTGTGACTTTCGATGCAACGGAACTTCTTCGCCATGCCACGCCGATTCTCTCCAACGACTATTGGTTCGTCACGTCCTACGTTGTGCTCCTCCTGCTTGCACCCTTCATCTCTCGAGTCATGATGCGAGCCACGCAGCGGCAGTACCTGTGGGCCTTGCTTGCAGGAGGCATTGTCTGTTTCCAGCCTTTGCTCGGATGGTTTCTTATGGACGGGCAGCAGATTCTTCTCTTCGTCTATCTCTATATGATAGGAGGCTACATCCATCGATTTGCCGACGAGCTGCTTCCCCTTCGCCGCGCCGCGGTGTGCTTTCTGGCGGTGCTTGCCGTGATGTTTGCCTATACGCTCTATAAGAACCTGCGCGACGGCGACAACAGCTTCGATGTCTTTGCCATGGCCTACCACGGGCTGGTGCTTCCGCAGTCTGTCGCTTTGTTCTATGCCTTCAAAGGCCTGCGCATACAAAGCGAGCGGCTCAGGCGAGTCGTCTTCTCGCTTGCGCCGCTCTCTTTCGCAGTGTACGTTATTCACACTCAGCCGCTGGTGCATCGTTGGCTTTGGGACGAAAGTTTCCGTTTCCTTTCGTGCCGTCCGCCGTTGCTGCTGCCGCTGGATTGCATCGCCATCACTTTGGCTGTCTTTTTTGTCTGCATAGTGATAGAAGGCATCAGGCAGAATGTCAGTCGCCTGCTCGGTCAGTTCTCGTCGAAACTTATTCGCCGGCCTTGAACAGGTCTTTGATTCCACCGATGGAGCCAAGCAGGTTGGTGGCTTCGTAGGGCAGATAGACCGTTTTTGTCTTGTCGCCTTCGGCAAGTTCCTGCATCATCTGGATGTACTTCTGCGCGAGGAGATAGTTGGCAGGGTTGGTGGATTTGCCCACAGCCTCTGTGATGAGCTCGATGGCCTTGGCCTCTGCTTCTGCCACGCGGATGCGGGCCTGTGCTTCGCCCTCTGCCTGGAGGATGGCTTCCTGCTTGGCTGCCTCTGCTTTGTTCACGATGGCCGTGCGCTCGCCCTCTGAGGCGAGGATTTCTGCCGCCTTCTGTCCTTCCGACGTCAAGATTTGTGCGCGCTTGTTTCGCTCGGCCTGCATCTGCTTTTCCATGGCGGTGAGGACGCTGTCCGGCGGCGTGATGTCCTGCAGCTCAACGCGGTTCACCTTGACGCCCCACTTGTCGGTGGCATCGTCGAGCACGGCGGAGAGCTTCTTGTTGATGGTGTCGCGCGAGGTGAGCGTTTCGTCCAGCTCGAGTTCGCCGATGATGTTACGCAGCGTGGTCTGCGTCAGCTTCTCGATGGCATTGGGGAGATTGTTGATTTCGTACGTCGCCTTGAAGGGATCGACTATCTGGAAATACAGTAGCGCGTTGATTTCCGTCTGAACGTTGTCCTTCGTGATGACGTTCTGCTTGGGGAAGTCATAGACTTGTTCGCGCAGGTCGATGGTCGTGGAGTACATGTAGCGGCCATGCTTAAGCACGACAATCGACTTGGCCCTGTCGATGAAGGGGATGATGAGGTTGATGCCTGGCTGGAGCGTGGCGTGATAGCGGCCCAGACGCTCCACGATCTTGGTTTCCGACTGCGGGATAATCACCAGTGCCATCTTGGCAAAGAGTACCACCAGAACTACGATGGCGATGAGAAAGTAAGTCATGACAATTTACGATTTAATGATTTACAATTTACTATTTTTTCGTTATCTCGTTATTTCGTTATTTCGTTATCTCGTTATAACGACCTTGCGCATTATCTTTTTAACCTTTTAACTTTTTAACCTTTTAACTTTTTAACGTTTCCACCGTGATGATGGTGCTTTCGCGCGAGACGACGCAGACGTTCTCTCCGGAGGGAATGTCCTGCGGCTCGTTGGTGACTGCTTTCCACACGTCGCCATCTATCTGCACTCGGCCGTAGCCGTTGGCCCTGACCGTTTCCACCACACGGCCTTTCCTGCCAATCAGTGCGTCGGCGCCAGACATGCGGTTAGGCTCTCCCTTGTGAAGGAAACGCACGGCGAACGGACGGACAAAGAAGAGGCTGGCCAAAGTGAAGAGGGCGAAGACCACCAGCTGCAAGACGATGCCGCCGCCCAGCGCGTCTGTCAGGCAACTTGCCGCCGCTCCGATGGAGAAACAGATGATGAAGAAGTCGCCAGCCGTGAGTTCCAAAATCAGGCAGACCACGGCTACAATGGCCCAAGCCTGCCACAAATGCTGAGAAAAGTAATCTAACAGGTCCATGATTTTAATTTACAATTTGACAATTTACTATTTACTATTTATTTACGATTTAGCAATTTACTATTTATTCCCCCTTAAGGGGGTTAGGGGGTCCTTTACAATTTGACAATTTACTATTTACTATTTATTTACGATTTAGCAATTTACTATTTATTCCCCCTTAAGGGGGTTAGGGGGTCCTTTACAATTTGACTATTTACTATTTACTATTTATTTACGATTTATTCATTTAACTATTTATTCCCCCTTAAGGGGGTTAGGGGGTCCTTTACATTTAACTATTTATTCCCCCTTAAGGGGGTTAGGGGGTCCTTTACAGCGTCAGGAGGAAGTCGTCCCAGTCCTTCGACGAACCTTTCTTCCCGAACACCTTCGAGTACAGACGACTGCGGGTAGTGGCGATGCTTTCCCTGGAATGCGCCGTGAGTGTGGCGATGTCGGCCGGCTGAAGATGCATCTTGACGAGCAGGCTCACGTGCAACTCGTGCTGGCTCATCGGGAAGAGGCTGTAGAGCTTCTCCGTCAGACCCGTGTAGATGCTGTCGAGCAACTGCGTCAGGTCCGCCCAATCCTGATAGCTGAGGCTCTTGCCCTGAGCGAGGCATTGCTGCAAACGGCGGTAGACGTCCGACGAGAAGATGGCCGTCTCGGCCTGCTCCCGCTTGGCATTCTCCAGGAGCGCCACCTTATTATTATAGTCCAGCCGGGCCTTCTTCTCCTCCAGCTCGAGCCTCAGCACCGAGTTCTCATCGCCCAGCTTGCGGATGATGCTCTCCAGCTCAGCAATCTTCTGCCGCCCTCCCTCTATGTCATACTGCTCCTGCATGGCCCTCGCCCTGTCCAGACGCTCCTGAAGCGCCATGATCTTCCGACGGCTGTTCTGCACCGTCACGACGAAGAGCACGATGTAAGTCACGGCAGCAAACAGAATGAGAAACAGCTCGCGACTGCTCAGTATGGTCAGAAATTCGTTCATCCGAGTGCAAAGTTAAGGGAAAAAGCCATACGGTGCAAGTTTTTCGGTTTGCAAATGTTTGCACCTGCCCATTCAGTTCGCAAATGTTTGCATCGCCCCCGTTCGGTAAGGGGCTATAGGCCTTTTGTTCGTGCGGATTTGCAATCCGCACGTTCTGTATATAGGGATTTATAATCCCGCAATAACAAGTTTTGTCGCACCGGCAAATGCCGGTATTCGATGCCGGCGGATTTCAAATCCGCCGGAACATGACCATGGACATTCCATAGTTTTTGCCTGTCCGTGCGGACGGAAACCTCTCCGCGTCTCTTTCGTCGAAAACATCCATTTTCCACGCTTTCGGCAGGATGTGGAATTGATTTATGTCAAGAAATTAGAAAAAAAAGCAAAAAAGCAGACCCAAAGTATTGTGCTAATTCTCAAATAGTCATACTTTTGCGAGCTACACGCATTGGCCCTCAGAGGGAAAGGCGGGTAGTATTATGTATTGAAGGGACGTTTTCGAACGTCTGTTGCTGCGCACGACGAATCTCGCAAATCCGTATAATCACAGCAGGCAGATGGCAACCGAAGCGTCCGCGTAGTGCGCACTGTATATAAATCTCTTTATATTAGTTCGTGCTGGCGTGGGCTAATGTGTTGTCTATCCTGTGTGGTTAAGGCAATGCGAGAGCCTGTTGTGCCAGGATGGACGGGATGAACAGACACCTACGCCTTTTTTATACATAATATATATATATATAAAGGTAAAAGTAAACTCAAGCAACCACTCATTCTTTTGCCGACTCCGGGGTGTCTATAGGTTAATGTTGAAGCAGAAACAAATTTTTATTTATTAACATTAACTTTTAATCAGCATGAAAAAGATTCTTTTCATCGCTACATTGCTGGCATCGTGGCTGCCCTTCAGCACCGCCCATGCCGACAACGTAGCAAAGATCGGCACGACAGGGTATGAGACTCTTGCCGCCGCCGTGAGCGCAGCAACCGCCGGCCAGACCGTCGAGATTACCGCTGCAGGCACCTACACGCTGCCGAACCTCCCGGAGAACATCACCATCCAAGGTGATGTCGACGGAGTAGTATTCAGTCACACTACAGCTGGCAACGTTGCCAGCGTTCCCAATGGAGCAACGTTCCGCGGCCTGACGTTCAACTTCGGCAACGTGAACTACCACGGCTTCCAGCACGCAGGCCTCATCAACATGGACGCCTGCACCCTCAACGGAAAGTTCTTCTCCTATGGCTCTATGAACTTCACCAACTGCCAGTTCGTGCATAGTGGTGACTATCACATGTGGGTGTATGGTGGCCAAAACGCAGTGGTAAACTATACCGGATGTACATTCACAAATGAGACAAAAGGAAAGTTCATTCATGTATATAGTGAATCGGCGACGAATAATGTTACGGTAAATATTTCCGACTGTAAGTTCATCAATAATGGCGAGGCAAGTAAAGCTGCCGTCAACCTCAAGTCAACCTCTGAAAATAATCCGCTTGCCTATACCGTTAACATAGACGCTGCAAGTTGTTCTACAGAGGGAGCGTTCCCGACAGCAGAAACATCTGATGCCAGCATTTATTATAGTGCACTTGTTCAGGTGGATGATGTAAAGCCCGGCGTAACCGATGCTAACTCTGTTACCGTGGATAATGTGACGATTTATGACAACGGCGCATCTGTGGAAGTTGTAGAAATCAACAACGTGGCAGAGCTCAAGACTTTCCGCGATGCTGTCAACAGCGGCACGTCCTATGCAGGCAAGATTGTCCGCCTCATGGCAGACCTCGACCTCGGCAGCGAAACCAACTGGCAGCCCATCGGCAACCTCGTTGCCTACCCGGGCCAGTCGTTCAAAGGAACATTCGACGGTGCAGGACATACCATCTCTAATCTCACCGTCAACGACACTACACCCAATCATGCCGTGGCTGCCCTGTTCGGCTCTATCGCAGAGGGCAGCATCGTGAACCTCACCGTGAAGGACGTCAACATCAAGAGCACGCACTATGCCGCAGGTATTGTGGCATATACGTCCAACACGCCCTCCGTCATCAATTGTCATGTTATCGGCGGTACAATTTCTTCTACGCCGGAAATCGTCAATGGTTCCTACGACAATGGCGACAAGGTAGGCGGCATCATGGGCTACTGCACGACAGGCACCACGATTAAGGACTGCACTGTAGAAGGGCTCACCATCAGAGCCTATCGTGACCTTGCCGGCATCTGCGGCTATGCATATGGAGAAGTAAGCGACTGCACTGTGAAGGACGTCACCGTCATTCAGGACAACACCAACGGCTATAAGAACGAAGACGTGTCAACCACGGCGTGTGAAGTCGTAGGCGGTCGTTCTGCCCAAGCTGCTGAAACCAACGCAGCCAACACGACGGAGAACGTCACCATCGAGCAAGTCAATCCTGTTGCTAAAATCGGCTCGAACTCATACGCAACCCTCGAGGCTGCCTTTGCTGCTGCCACGGACGGACAGACCATCACGCTGCTGGCCGACTGCGCTGGCAATGGCATCAAGGTGCCGCAGGGCAAGTTCACTACAAGCCTCACCGTTGACTTCGCTGGCCATACCTACACGGTCGATGGCGAGACTGTCGGATCTACAGGCACTGAGACCAATGGCTTCCAGCTCCTGAAGGGCAACAAGCTTACCTTCAAGGGCGGTACCATCACCTCGACGAAGGCAAAGATTCTGGTTCAGAACTACAGCAACCTGACCCTGGAGGGCATGACGCTGACGCTCAACAACAGCGGTTACACCTCTGCCTATACATTATCTAATAATAATGGCAACATTGTCATCGACGGCACGACCATCAACGCCAACCCTGCCGGCGGCTTCGCCTTCGACGTTTGCCGCTACAGCAGCTATACTTCGGTGAATGTTGAGGTGAAGGGCGAGAGCGTTATCAACGGTAACATCGAGATTTATGCTTCCGGCAGCGATGCAAAGGACGGCTTTGGCCTGAAACTGACCGCCGGTACGCTCAACGGCAAGATCGTTGTGGATCCGACGGCTGCTGCTGCCATGGAGCAAACGCCCGAGAAGGCTACCGTCACGAAGGCCAACACCTTCGCTGCCGCTGCTCCCGAGGGCTACACCTGGCAGGACAATGGCGACGGCACCTATAGCGTTAAGCCCATTGCTTACGTTGCTCAGATTGGCACAACGAAGTATGAGACCCTGCAGGAAGCCCTTGACGCTGCCGAGGCAGAGGACACCCCGAACATCGTTATTGACTTGCTGAATGATGCCACGCTCGACATCACGGCATGGGACGGAGCTAAGAATCCTCTGTCCATCGGTACGGCAAATACCCTTTCCATCACCATCAACGGTAACGGCCACACGCTCACCTTCAACCAGAAGAACAGCGACTGGAACAACGTTGCTACGATGAACGATGCCCAGACAAAGCTCATCCTGAACGACATGAACATCACGAGCAGCGGGTACAACGATGGTCCCTGGAACCGTCATGACATCAACTTCAACTGTGCAGTTGAACTGAACAACGTGACTTCCGACAAGGCGCTTGCCTTCAAGAACGATGCCACGCTGAACAATGTAACCGTCAACGATACTGGCGACATCTATGCCATCTGGGTTTCTCCCAGAACGGAAGGCGGACAGACCATCAGCATCAACGGACTGGATGTTACATGCGGCCGTGGCATCAAGATTGACGACCAGTATGTCGACGATCCTGTGCCCACGACTCTCGAGATAGAGGATGCCACGTTCACCACATCAAAGAAGTCTGCCATCCTCGTCAAGACGGCTGGCGGTGCTGACATCACAGTCGGAGAGAACGTCGACATCACGAATGTGGCTGCTGACCCGAACAATATCGTCTGGGTTGATGAGGATAGGGCCGACGAATACTACAACGTTACCGTCACAGGCGCCAACCTGATTCCCGAGGGCGGTGAGGTGCATTATGTGGCAAGCCTTGTCCGTGGCGATCAGACGCGTGGCTACTATGCTACCTTCGCCGCAGCTTACAATTCAACCGACTTTGAAGACGGCGACACCTATGAGCTCCTGAAGACCACGACAGAAGCTGTTGAGGTTGCCAAGGCTCTGACCATCGTCAAGAACGGCTTCACTGCTGCCAACCTTACTGCTGCCGAAGGCTTCAAGAAGACAGAGACAGACGAGGCTATAACCTTCGTAACCTTTAATCCTGTCTGCGAGATTGCCGGTGTGCAGTACGAGACCCTCGAAGCTGCCTTTGCTGCTGCTGAGGACGGACAGACCATCACGCTGCTGGCCAATTGCGCTGGCAATGGCATCAAGGTGCCGCAGGGCAAGTTCACTACAGGCCTCACCGTTGACTTCGCTGGCTTCACCTACACGGTCGATGGCGAGACTGTCGGATCTACAGGCACTGAGACCAATGGCTTCCAGCTCCTGAAGGGCAACAAGCTTACCTTCAAGGGCGGTACCATCACCTCGACGAAGGCAAAGATTCTGGTTCAGAACTACAGCAACCTGACCCTGGAGGGCATGACGCTGACGCTCAACAACAGCGGTTACACCTCTGCCTATACATTATCTAATAATAATGGCAACATTGTCATCGACGGTTCGACCATCCACGCTAACTCTGCCGGCGGCTTCGCCTTCGACGTTTGCCGCTACAGCAGCTACTCTTCCGTGAATGTTGAGGTGAAGGGCGCAAGCGTCATCGACGGTGACATCGAGATTTATGCTTCCGGCAGCGATGCAAAGGACGGCTTTGGTCTGACGCTGACCGCCGGTACGTTCACCGGCAAGATCGTTGTGGACCCGACGGCTGCTGCTGCCATGAAGGAAACGCCCGAGAAGGCTACCGTCACGAAGGCCGACACCTTCGTTGCCACTGCTCCCGAGGGCTACATCTGGCAGTCCAATGGCGACGGAACGAGCAAGCTCGACATGCCCACCGTCAGCGTCGGCAGCACTGGCTTCGCTACGTTCAGCAGCACTTATGCGCTCGACTTCACCAACGTGGAGAACATCTATGCCTACATCGCTGTGGTTGATAACGGCGAAGTCACCTACAAGCGCATCCGCAAGGTGCCCGCCAACACCGGTCTGCTCCTGCGTAATCCTGAGGAAACGTCTGCCACGGCCAAGGTGCCTGTGCTCGCTTCCACTGCAACGTTTGATAGCACCGAGGGCAACCGCTTTGTGGCAGTGAGCGAGACGATTACTGCTCTGGCAACAGCCGGCGATGGTGTCACCAACTACATCCTCAACAATGGCAGCAAGGGCGTCGGCTTCTACCGTGCCAACGGCAAGAAGGTGGCTGCAGGCAAGGCTTATCTCACTCTGGACAACTCGACTCACGTCAAGGCCCTCGTCTTCGATGAGGACGACGCCACAGGCATTGCCGAGGTGGAGAGCTTCGACGAAGGCACTCAGGCCACATACAACCTGGCCGGACAGCGTGTGCCTGCCCGCAGCGCCCAGAAGGGTATCTACATCGTGAACGGCAAGAAGATTATTAAGTAAAGACAATAAGAAATTAAGAAAATCAGGAAATAAGAAGACAGGCGAGGGCTGCGTGTGCAGTTCCCCCGAACCAGGCGCCGGCCCTCCCTTTCTTATTCTCTTCTTTTCACAATACCTAATTTTCAAGAACGATGAAAAAGATATATCAGACGCCGGCTTTGCTTGTCGTGAAGCTCGGCACGAAAAGCGATATGCTCTCCCTCAGCTTCCCCGGCGACGGCGAAAACGGTAAAGGTGGCGTGAACGACGACGATGCCACCGACGATGGCATGGTGAAGGGTAGCACCAACATTTGGGACGAGAAGTGGTAAACGAGGGATGAAGGCCCTCCCCCCGCGGGGTGTCTTCGTCTTCTGTGCATAGCGACGGATTTCACGGATTCCACCGACTCCTTGCGGCTTTGCGGCGGCAAGCAGACAGGTCGGCGGAGGCCGTGAAATCCGTCGTTTCCGTTCGTGCCGCGCCAGCCAGCCGAGGATTATTGGATTAGGGATTAGGGAATAGAGATTGGTTGATTTGCTAGTATGGACGCGCCGTGGAGGTTCCGTCGTTCAGAAAGCGTTGGCAATCTCCGCGTGCTGCATTGGCAATCTCCGCGTGCTGCGTTGACAATCTCCGCGTGCTGCGTCGGCAATCTCCGCGTGCTGTGTTTTTGGACAGGGCTTTCGGAATGGCTCCGGAGCACTGGCAAATCACTTTTTCCGCGAAAATCTTGTTTATTTCCCCAATAAACGCTAAATTTGTTCCCCGATAGGATAAGAAAAGTTTCAAACCATCAAATTCATAACCCAAAATGAAAGACTTTCTCAAGTACACGCTGGCCACGGTGGTGGGCATCATCCTGACCAGCATCATCTTCACAGTAATCAGCATTGTGTCGGTAGCCGGAATGGTTGCCAGCGAGGGGGCAAGCAGTTCGGTGCCCAAGAACAGCGTGCTGCGCATCAAGCTGCAAGGCGAGATTGTGGAAAGGGCAGGCGAGGAGTCGCCGATGGCCATGCTCAACTCGGGCGAACAGACCGTCATCGGCCTGGACCAGGCGCTCGATGCGCTCAAGAAGGCTGCCAAGAACGACCGCGTGAAGGGCATCTATCTGGAAGGCGGCCTGCTCGGTGCCTCCCCGGCAATGCTGCAGGAGCTGCGGCAAGGCCTCGTTGAGTTCAAGGAGAGCGGCAAGTGGATCGTGGCATACGGCGACAACTACTCCCGCGCAGCCTACTACCTTTGCTCCGTAGCCGACGAGCTTCTGCTCAACCCCAGCGGCATGATCGACTGGAGCGGCATGGCCAGCGAACCCATCTTCTTCACAGGTCTGCTCAAGAAGGTAGGCGTCAAGATGCAAGTCTTCAAGGTCGGCACCTACAAGAGCGCCGTGGAGCCGTTCGTCAACACCGAGATGAGCCCCGCCAACCGCGAACAGGTGCAGAGCTTCCTCACCAGCATCTGGAACAACATGCAGAAGGACGTCGCCAAGAGCCGCGGGCTCAAGGTGGAGACTCTCAACGCCCTAGCCGACTCCATAGGTGTCCTTAGCGAGGCAAAGACCTACGTCGAGAGCAAGATGGCCGACAAGCTCGCCTATTTGAGCGATGCCAAGGAGGCACTCCGCCAACGCCTCGAGCTCGGGGACGACGACGAACTGAAGTTCACGACCCTCGAGGATGTGGCAGCAGGCGACAACCTGGGCGACAAAGTGGACGAGGAAGTGGCCGTCTACTACGCTTACGGCGAGATTAACGACGAGCCCTCCGCCGGTTTCGACCAAGAACATTCCATCACCACCAAGGCCACAATCACCGACCTGCAGTCCCTTCGCAAGGACGACGACGTGAAGGCCGTCGTCATCCGCGTCAACAGTCCGGGCGGATCGGCTTTCGCAAGCGAACAAATCTGGCACGAAATCCAGCTCCTCCGTGCAGAGAAACCCGTCGTCATCAGCATGGGTGGCATGGCAGCAAGCGGCGGTTACTACATCAGCTGCGGTGCCAACGAGATCTGGGCCGAGCCTACCACGCTCACAGGCAGCATCGGCATCTTCGGAATGATACCCGACGCCACCGAACTCCTCACGCAGAAGCTCGGACTCACCTTCGACGTTGTCAAGACAAACGCCATGAGCGACTTCGGAGCAAAAGGCCGTCCGTTCAACGAGGCTGAGGCTGCCAAGATACAGAAGCACGTCAATCTGGGCTATGAGCTCTTCACGGGACGCGTCGCCGCAGGCCGTGCCATGGCACAGGACAGCGTGAAAGCCATTGCCGAAGGACGTGTATGGACAGGAGAGCAGGCCCTGAAGATCGGACTCGTGGACAAGCTCGGCAACCTCGACGATGCCGTCAAGGCAGCAGCCAAGCTCGCTGAGCTGGAAAAGTACACCATTGGCCGCTATCCCGCTCCCGAACCGTGGTACACAGCCTTGCTCAACAAGGAAAAGGGCGACTACATGGAGGGCCAGCTGCGCGCCGTCCTCGGCGAATACTACTCCACTTTCGCCATCGTCCGCCGCGTCGGGAAGATGAACCCCGTGCAGGCCCGGCTGCCATTCGAGCCGAACATCAGATAAGAGGAAAGGTGAAAAAGTGAAAAGGTGAAAAAGTGAAAAGTTATTCCCACGCTTTAACGTTTTAACTTTTCAACTTTTTAACTCTCATCAGCGATGGAAGGAGACCTGACACGGATACGACGTTGGCTTTTGCCCTTCAGCCTGCTCTATGGTTTGGCTGTCGATGCACGCAATGCCCTCTTTGACTTGGGGGTGTTGCCCTCCGTGTCGTACGATGTTCCCATCATCAGCGTAGGCAATATCACCGTGGGAGGCACGGGTAAGACGCCACATGTGGAGTATCTTATCCGCCTGCTCGAAGGCCGTTACCGCATCGCTGTGCTGAGTCGTGGCTACAAGCGCAAGTCGAGGGGATACATCCTCGCTTCCCCCGACTCCACAATCGAAGAGATTGGCGACGAACCCTGGCAGGTCAAACAGAAGTTCCTCAACGTCTATGTGGCCGTAGACGCAGACCGTAGGCATGGAATAGAACGCCTCTTGAACGATGAGGCCACCAAGGATGTGGAGGTAATCCTGCTCGATGATGCCTATCAGCACCGCTATGTCAAGCCCGGACACAGCATCCTTCTGGTGGACTACCACCGCATCATCTCCGACGACTGCCTGCTCCCAGCCGGAAGTCTCCGCGAGAGAGCATCCTCCAGCCGACGCGCCTCGACCATCATCGTCACGAAGTGTCCGCAGCACATCAACGCCATGGGATTCCGCGTCCTGCTCTCTGCGCTGAACATCAGGCCGTATCAGCAGCTCTTCTTCAGCACCTTCTCCTACGGCACGATGCGCCAGCTCTGGGGCAACGCCACGCTCGGGCCCGACCAACTGCGCAGGGACAACACCCACGTGCTGCTCCTCACCGGCATTGCCGGCCCGCGACAAATGGAACAGGACGTGCGCCGGTTCGTGCAACACGTCACGCCGCTCACCTTCCCCGACCACCATTATTTCTCGCGACGCGATGCCCAAGCCATCCACAAGGCTTTGACGTCGCTGCCAAAGCCGCACCTCATCGTCACGACCGAAAAGGATGCCGCCCGCCTCGTCCGCTTGCCGTGGCTCACCGACGAAGTGAAGGAGAGCACCTTCGTGCTGCCTGTCGAGATAAACATCATGAGGAATGAAAAAGAAAAACTGGATAAATTGATATTAGACTATGTACGAGAAAATAAGAGAAACAGCAGATTGGCTCCGCAAGCGGATGCCTAATTCCCCCAAGACGGCCGTCGTGCTCGGCACAGGCCTGGGCCATCTGGCCGAACACATCGAGAAACTCCTGTGCATCCCCTACAGGGAAATCCCCAACTTCCCCGTCTCTACGGTGGAAGGCCACGCCGGACAGCTCATCTTCGGACGGCTTGCCGGCACGGACATCATGGCCATGGAGGGCAGATTCCACTTCTATGAAGGCTACACGATGCAGCAAGTGACGTTCCCCGTCCGTGTGATGAACGAACTGGGCATCACGACGTTGTTCGTAAGCAACGCCGCCGGTGGCACCAACCCTGCTTTCCGCATCGGCGACATCATGATAATTACCGACCACATCAACTTCATGCCGGAGCATCCCCTGCACGGTCCCAACATCCCCCCAGGGCCTCGGTTCCCCGACATGAGCGAGGCTTACAGCAAACAGCTCATTGCCCGAGCCGACAACATCGCTGCCGCTAAGGGCATCAAGGTGCAGCATGGTGTGTATCTCGCCACGCAGGGTCCGACCTTCGAAACGCCGGCTGAGTACAAAATGTTTGCGCGTCTGGGAGCCGATGCTGTGGGCATGAGCACCGTTCCCGAGGTGATTGTGGCCCGACATTGCGGCATGGATTGCTTTGGCGTCAGTGTCATCACCGACCTCGGGGGCATGGATGTTCCCGAAAAGGTGACGCACGAGGAGGTGCAGCGCGCTGCCGAGGCGGCACAACCCAACATGGCCATGCTCATAGAGGAGATGGTGAAGAACAAGATGGAAGAATGAAAGAATGAGGAAATGAAAGCGGCATCTGCTTTAGGAGTGCTTTTTCTTCATTATTTCATTATTTCATTTTTGCATTATTAGTAAGCCTATGGAAATCTCAGAACTCGGCGAGTTTGGTCTCATCGACCGCCTCGCGAAAGACATATCCCCGAAGAATGACTCTACGGTGAAGGGCATCGGCGACGACTGCGCCGTCATTTCGCCCACGGAGGGAATGCAGACCCTCGTCACCACCGACTTGCTGATGGAGGGCGTCCACTTCGATCTCACCTACGTCCCCCTGCGTCATCTGGGCTACAAGGCTGTCATGGTGAACCTCTCCGACGTCTTTGCCATGAATGCCCGCCCGCGGCAAGTCACCGTGAGCCTCGCCATTTCGAGCAAGTTCACGGTGGAAGACATCGAGGACCTCTATGCCGGAATGAAGATGGCCTGCACGAAGTGGGGCGTCGACATAGTGGGTGGCGACACTACGGCAAGCATGACCGGCCTCGCCATCAGCATCACGGCCATCGGCGAGGCACGCCCCGAGGACATCATCCTGCGTTCCGGTGCCCGCCCCACCGACCTCATCTGCGTCAGCGGAAACCTCGGTGCCGCCTACATGGGACTGCAGCTCCTGGAGAGAGAGAAGGCCGTCTACGACGAACAGGTGGCCGAGGCCCGGCGCAGCGGCAGCAAGGAGCAGATGGAAATGCTCAGCGAGATGCAGCCCGACTTCAGCGGCAGGGAGTACATCCTCGAGCGTCAGCTCAAGCCGGAGGCAAGGGGCGACATCATCGACGCACTCCGCGAGGCCGGCATTCGCCCGACAAGTATGATGGACATCAGCGACGGACTGAGCAGCGAGCTGTTGCATATCTGCCGACAGAGCCGTACTGGTTGCCGCATCTACGAGGAACGTCTGCCCCTCGACTACCAGACTGCCGCCATGGCCGAAGAGCTTAATCTCAACGTGAGCACTTGCGCACTCAACGGAGGCGAAGACTATGAGCTGCTCTTCACCGTGCCCCTCGCACTGAACGACACCGTAGCGGCCATCGACGACGTACACGTCATCGGCTACATCACCGAGGAAGACAAGGGCCTGGCCCTCGTCACGCGCGACGGCGGAGAGCACCAGCTCAAGGCACAAGGCTGGAATCACTTGAAGTCATGACGCGCTGGAACCGACCATAGTCCGTGCCCCCTCGGAAGGCACGGCACGCCCGGCAGGAAATCGCCGCGTGCGGAAACACAGATTTCCGCGTGCGGCGATTGCCGTTTCCGCGTGCGGCGTTGGCAATCCCCGCGTGCGGCGATTTTTGCCCCAGAAAGAGGCGTTTCCCGGAACCCTGTAGCGCGCATTATAGTACCTATAGTATCTATAGTTACTATAGTTAGCAGAAAAAGCTGACCATTTATTTGGCTTTTTCCTTGCCTTTTCGTACCTTTGTGGCTTAAAAGAGGAAAAGTCGCTCATGAGAAAGGCTCCACTTCCACACATCGGGCTGCTCGCTCTGGCATTGGCCCTGGCCGTCTGCCTGACGGCCGAAGGCTCCGTGCGCAAACGCAAGGTGCGCACCCACCGTGCCCCCGACACTTTGGTCGTACCCTACGTTCCCCCTGAGCTCAACATCGGCAGCAGGATGAGCACATCCATCTTCCCCGTCAAGATCACCGTCATAGGCCGTGCCGTACAGATACAGAGCGATCGCAACCAACTCCTGCCCATCTATACACACAACGGAGTGCTCTATCTCACCGCACGCCTCACCAAGGGCACCAACTGGCTGGGCGGTCTGCCCCGAGGACGCTACTTCATCAACAACAAACCCATCACCATCAACTGAAAGACACCTCCGCAGGAATGAAGGAATGAAACAATGAAAAAATGAAAGGCCTGGCAGCCATATAGGGCCTATAAGCCCCATAAGGCCCATAAGCCCCACTATTCAATCACCAATCATCAATGATAAAAGAGATAGACATAGACAGCATCGTCAGAAAGCGTGCAGGCCGCCGCGCCAAGTTCATACCCCGATGGCTCACAGGCTTGCTTGCTAAGATCATACACCAAGATTTCATCAACACCTACCTCAGGCAAGGCCGGCAAGGAGTGGACTTCTGTCGGGGCGTCGTGGACTACGTCGGAGCCGACATCACCGTGGAGGGAAAGGAGAATCTCCCTTCCGACGGACGACTCTGCACCTTCGTCTGCAACCATCCCCTCGGAGCCATCGACGGCGTCACCCTCGGGTGGATCATCGGAGAGCACTACGGAGGGAAGATAAAGTACCTTGTCAACGACCTGCTCATGAACCTCGATGGACTCGCACCCCTCTGCATCCCCGTCAACAAGATAGGTGGCCAGTCGCGCTCACTGCCTGCCGCAGTGGAGGCAACCTTCAGCAGCGACTGCCATGTCATCATGTTCCCCGCAGGACTATGCAGCAGGATGCAGGACGACGGCTCAATCCGTGACATCCCTTGGAACAAGGCCTTCGTCGTCAAGAGCGTGCAACACCAGCGCGACATCGTGCCCATTCACTTCCTCGGCCAGAACAGTGGCCGCTTCTACGCCGTGGCCCGATGGTGCAAACGCCTCCACCTTCCCAATTTTGCCATGGCCCTTCTGCCCGACGAGATGTACCGCAGTCGCGGCAAACACTTCACCGTGCGCATCGGAAAGCCCATCCCTTGGCAACACTTCGACGGCACCCGCACCCCATTGGAATGGGGCCGATGGGTGCAGGACAGAGTATATGAGATATAAACACAAAGCAAGTCAATGAAAGACATCAGGACAATCGAGCCAATAGCCGACCCCATACCAGCAGAAATACTGAAGGCTGAACTCACGCCAGACAAGCGTCTGCGCATGACGAACAAGAGCAGTAACGAAGTATATGTCGTCACTTGGCACGACTCGCCGCACGTTGTGCGCGAAATAGGTCGTCTGCGCGAGATAGCTTTCCGTTCCGCAGGAGGCGGGACAGGCAAGAGTTTCGACCTCGACGAGTTCGACACCTGTGAGAACTGCTATAAGCAAATCCTCGTATGGGACCCCGAGGCAGAGGAAATCGTTGGCGGCTATCGCTACATCCTCGGCAAGGATTGGCAGATAGCCCCCGACGGTCAGCCCGTACTCGCCACGAGTCATATGTTTCGCTTCTCGGAGCGATTCATGAAGGACTACGCCCCGTGGACCATCGAGCTTGGCCGTAGTTTCGTCACCCTTGAGTATCAGAGCACGTTGAGGGGCAGGAAAGGCATCTTCGCCCTCGACAATCTTTGGGACGGACTCGGGGCAATCGTTGTCATAGAGCCTACCGTGCGCTATCTCTTCGGCAAGTTCACCATGTATCCAAGCTATGACCGCATGGCAAGAGATATGATACTTTACTTCCTCGGAAAGCACTTTCCCGACCCCGACAACCTTATATATCCCATGAAACCGCTCAAGCTTTGGCACGACCCGGAGCAGTTCAAGAAGATTTTCACCGAGGATGACTTCAAGGCGGACTATCGCATTCTCAATCACGAGGTGCGCGCTTTGGGCTACAACATCCCGCCCTTGGTGAATGCCTACATGGGCTTGAGCCCCACGATGAAGCTGTTTGGCACTGCCATCAACGACGGTTTCGGCGACGTCGAAGAGACTGGCATCCTCATCGCTGTGGACGAAATCCTGCAGGAGAAGCGGATGCGCCACATTGACACCTTCGCTGCCGAGCATCCGGAACTGGTGAAGATCACGAGCGGAGCGAATCGTATCTTCTACAAGCCTGAGGATAAGTGAGAAGGGAGAGTTGAGAACGGAGAAACAGTAGTTGATGGGCGGCGCATCCTTGCGTCGGAACAGGAAAAATCGAGAGTTGAAAAGCAGAGCGCAATGGTAAGAGATGTGATGAAGTGGGAACGGTTGCTTTCGAGCAAAAGGCTGGGTCAGGAGGATTTGCCGCAGCATAGCGACGACCGCACCGAGTTTCAGCGCGACTACGACAGGCTTATCTTTTCGGCACCCTTCCGCAGGTTGCAGAACAAGACGCAGGTTTTCCCGTTGCCTGGCAGCATCTTTGTCCACAACCGCCTGACGCACAGTCTGGAGGTGAGCAGTGTGGGACGCAGCCTGGGCAACGATGTGAGCCGCATCATCCTGAGGTCCCGCCCCGAACTCTACAGCACTCACTTCACGGAGCTTGGCAGTATTGTCAGCGCAGCCTGCCTTGCCCACGACATGGGCAACCCTCCCTTCGGCCACAGCGGGGAGAAGGCCATCGGAACCTTCTTCAGTGAGGGCGAAGGGCAGTTCCTCAAGGATTATATATGCCCTGAGACGGGCGACGGCATCTCGCCTCTTGAGTGGGACGACCTGACGCATTTCGAGGGCAACGCCAATGCCTTCCGCCTGCTGACGCACCATTTCCGGGGGCGCAGGAAGGGTGGTTTCGGCATGACGTACAGCACGTTGGCGAGCATCGTGAAGTATCCTTTCACGTCCGACCTTGCGGGTGAGCGTCGCAAGTTCGGGTTCTTCCGCGCTGAGGTGCCGGACTTCGAGCGCATCGCCGCGGAGCTTGGGCTGCTGAGGCAGGAGTCGGCGGACGGAGCGGTGCGCTATGCACGCCATCCGCTCGTTTACCTCGTGGAGGCAGCCGACGACATTTGCTACGAAATCATGGACATCGAGGACGCCCACAAGCTGAAGTTGCTGACGACGGAGGAGACGTGTCAGCTCTTCCTGGCCTACTTCGACCCGGAGGAGCAAAGGCACATCAAGGCGAGGATGAAGCAGTTGGTGGACGATGTCAACGAGCAGATTGTCTATCTGCGTTCGTGTGTCATCAATTGTCTGGAGCAACAGTGCGCCTGGGTGTTCATCGAGAACGAGGATGCCATTCTTGCCGGGCGCTTCGAGGGCACGCTCATCAGCCACATCGACGACCGTCCGCGCAGGGCCTACGAGCAGTGCGAGCGGACGGCCTACAGGAAGATCTACCACTGCAAGGACGTGGTGGACATAGAGATTGCGGGCTACAAGGTGATGACCACGCTCACGGGACTGATGGTGCAAGCCGTCACGCACAGCGACCGCGCTTTCTCCCAGCTGCTCATCAACAGGGTGAGCACTCAGTACGACATCCTTGCGCCCACGCTCTACGGGCGCATCATGGCCGTGCTGGACTACATTTCGGGCATGACCGACGTGTTTGCCATCGACCTCTACAGGAAAATCAACGGCATGAGCCTGCCGGATGTTTAGCAGGCTGCCGTGAATGTTATAATCAAAAGAGAAGGAGAGAAGAAACCATGAAAGTTCAGATCATCAATCGCAGCCATCATGTGCTGCCGGAATACGCCACGGAGCAGTCGGCAGGGCTCGACCTCCGTGCCAACCTCGAAGCCCCTGTGGAGCTGAGGCCTGGCGAAAGAAAGCTCGTGCCCACGGGGTTGTTCATGGCCCTGCCGCAGGGCGTGGAGGCACAGGTGAGGCCTCGCAGCGGACTGGCGCTCAGGCATGGCGTCACCGTGCTCAACAGTCCGGGCACCATCGACGCTGACTATCGCGGCGAAGTCTGTGTCATCCTCATCAACCTCTCGGACGAGCCCTTCCTCATCGCCGACGGTGAGCGCATAGCCCAACTGGTCATAGCGCGCCACGAGCAGGCAGAGTGGGAGCCCGTGGAGGTGCTTCCGGAGACGAAGCGCGGCAGCGGAGGGTTCGGACACAGCGGGACGATGTAAAAAAACCTCGCACGCGGCGATTGCAAACTCCGCACGCGACGATCTCCATCGCCGCACGCGACGACCGGCATCTCCGCACGCGGAAATTTTCAGCAAGACATTGAGAAGACTCATCATCATACTGTCCCTCCTGTACGGAACGCTCGGGCTGACGGCGCAGACGCGCTTCGACTACTTCTACCTCGAAGCAGAGAAGTGCCGCCTCAGGGAGGACTATTCGTCGGCAATGGACCTCTATCGCCACTGCCTCGACCTTAATCCCGAGGCTCCGCAGGCGCTCTATAACATGGGAGTGCTGCACCTCTACCTGCGCGCCGACAGCCTCGGCACCGACTACATCCGCAGGGCTTGCGAGCGCGACGCACTCAATCCCTACTACATGGAGACGCTCGCCGCGCTCTACCTCAACCGGCGCGACGCTGAGCACGCCATCCCTGTGCTCGAGAAGATGGCTGCCCTGCAGTCCAGGCGAAGCGACATCCTCTCCCAACTGGCGCAGCTCTACAGCACCGAGGGGCAGACCGACAAGGCCATCGGAGTGCTCAACCGCATACAACTCCTCGAAGGGCCAAGCCCAGAGGTCGGCATCGAGAAGTTCCGGCTCTATAAGGAAAAGGGACAACTCGACTCGGCTTTCGTGGAACTGCAGACCCTCTGCGACGACGCCCCGCACGACATGAACCTGCGGGTGCTGGTCGGAAGCCAGTACATGCAGGCCGGCGACACTGCCCAGGCACTCCGCATCTACGACGACGTCAGGCGCCGCGAACCCACCAACACCAGCCTTCAGCTCGCCACGATGGACTATCTGCGCGACAGCGGACGCGAGGCACAGTTCAACCGCCTGCGCGACTCGCTCCTCTACCACCCAGAAACCGCCGCCCCCCTGCGCGTCCTGCTCCTCAAGTCCTTTATTGCCGACGTGCAACAGGACTCCACGAGGGCCCCACAGCTCACCGCCGCCTTCGACAGCCTGCTGGCCCGTCCGCAGCAAGACACCGACGTCCTCCTCATGAAGGCAGCCTGGCAAGCCTTCAGCAAAGCACCACAGGACTCGCTCATGCACACCATGAGGCGCGTGCTCGACGTCGATCCCGGCAATGAGACCGCGCTCCGGGAGCTCCTGCAGTACTACGCCGAGCGCGAAGACGGCAAGGGTGTGGAGGACATCAGCCGACGCGGACTCAACTATCACCCCGAGGAAATCGCCTACGCCTACTACCTCGGCATGGCACTGGCCGAACAGAAAAAGCTGCAGGACGCCGCCGATGTGCTCCGGCAGGGACTCCGCGTCCGCACCGACGACGTGCATCCACGCCTCGTCTCCAACGTCTTTGCCGTACTCGGAGACATCGCCTATCAGCAGAACCGCGAGCTCGAAGCCTTCGCAGCCTACGACTCGGCACTCGTCTATGCCGACGATAACATCATGTGCCTCAATAACTATGCCTACTATCTCAGCCTCCAGGAGGAACAGCTCGACCGCGCCGAGGAGATGAGCTACCGCACCATCCGGCAGGAACCCGACAACGTCACCTACCTTGACACCTACGCTTGGATACTCTTCAAAAAGCAGGATTACGAACACGCGCGTACATATATGGACAAGGTGGTGCATCCCGAGCGCACGGACGCCGAAATCCTTGCCGACGAACAGCTCATGGGGAACCTGCTGGAGCACGCCGGCGACGTCTATGCCCTCTGCGGCATGACCGACGAGGCCCTGCGGTTCTGGAAACTCGCCAAGCAGAAGGACGACGGCACCTGCACCCCGCAGCTCCGAAAGAAAATCAGACAGAAGAAATACATCAAGTAATCATCACGCACACGACATGAAGCATTTCCATACACTCCCCGCCGTCCTGCTCCTCGCCGGCTTGCTCTGCACCTCATGCGGCAGCCGCCGACACGCCGCAGCCACGACGGCCGATACCACAGCCTCCGCCGCGTCGCCCGCCGGGGAAGCCCCTCAGAGCGCACAGCCTGCACAGCAACAGCAGACATGCGTCACGGCCCGACTCCGCATCGAACTCTCCGCAGGCTCCGGAAACACTGCCCTGGGAGGCACTCTCCGCATGAAGCGCGACGACGTCGTGCAGCTCTCACTCGTCACCTTCGGCATCCTCGAGGTGGCACGCATCGAGATGACCGCCGACTACGTCCTGCTCATCGACCGCATAGGCAAGCAGTTCGTCAAGGCAGCCTACGCCGACATCGACTTCATGCAGGGCGTCGACTTCCAGACCATCCAAGCCTATTTCTGGGACGAGAACGTCCCGTCGCTCTCCGTCTGGCAGCGTAAGGACTATGTCAGCGTGGCCGGATGGAGCCTGCCCACCAGGCATGTCATCACCATCCCGCTCAGCAGGAAGACAGTAAGCGCAGACCTCACCCTCTCAGGCCTCGCCGCCGACTGCGAATGGGAGAAGCGTACCACCGTGCCAGCCAAGTACCGCGAGGTCTCGGCCAGCGAGCTGATGACACGCATCATGAACCTGACGAAGTAACACCCACCAATCCTCCATGACGAAGAAGGCAACATTGCTCCTCATCCTGCTCGTCGCCATCTGTGCCGCACCGGCCGCAATGGCTCAGAACAGCAAGAAGGTGAAGGAACTGAAGCGGCAGCAGTCGCAGCTCAAGACGGAGCTGCAGAACTCCAAGACAAAGCTCGACCAGACCCGACGGCAGGTCAAGTCGGGCCAGCAGAACGTCGATTTCCTCGGATTGCAGATGAACAACCGCCTCTCGCGCATTCACCAGCTCGAACAGGAGCTCGACAATATGGAGAGCGACATCCTCCGTCTCCAGAAGAACATCACGGAGCTTGATGCCGAAGTGCGCGTCCGCCGACAGCGACTCAAAGCCGCCGTCCGCAATGCCCGCTCGCTCCGGCCCAACCAAGACCCTCTCGTCTTCATCCTCTCTGCCAAGACCTTCAGCCAGATGTATAGGCGCGCAAGGTATGCACGCGAGTACGTTGCCTACCAGCAGAACCTCGGAGAGCAGATACTCCAGAAGCAATCCGAACTGCTCGACGCGCAGAACCTCCTCCTCGAAGCCAAGAGTCAGAAGAACAGCCTGCTCCACGAAGTCATGCTGCAACGGCGCGACCTGGGCGTACAGCAGGTCAGGGAGAAAAAGAAGGTGGCGGGCCTCAAGGGACAGGAAAGCAAGTTGCAGGGCAAAGTGGCTGAGCAGCAGAAACAGCTCGCAGCCCTCGACAAGAAGATAGAAGAAGTCATCGCCTACGAAATAGAGCAGGCGCGCAAGGCCGCCGAAGAGGCCGCCCGCAAGAAAGCCGCCGAGGAAGCCGCACGAAAGAAGAAAGAAGCGGAAAAGGCCGCCAAGTCCTCCAAAGGCAAAGGCAAGGGCAAGTCCTCCGCCAAGCCCTCCGCGCCTTCTGCACCGGCACGCCAAGGCACTTGGCTCACCGCAGAAGACCGCCAAATCAACGGCACCTTCGAGCAGAACAAAGGTCGCCTGCCGGTCCCCATCACAGGCCAGTACATGATGGGAAGTCGTTTCGGCATCTACAACGTGCCCGGCATGGCCAACGTACAGCTTGAGAACAAAGGCACCAACTACATCGGCCGGCCCGGTGCCAGGGCAAGGGCTATCTTCGACGGCGTGGTCACCAGCGTCTTCCAGTTCGGAGGCTTCCGCAACGTCATCCTCCGCCATGGCAGCTACATCTCCGTCTATTGCAACCTCTCCAGCACCATTGTCAAGAAAGGCCAAAAGGTACATACGAAGGACATCCTCGGCACGGTGGCCGACGACGGCAGTGGCAACTGCACCCTCCACTTCCAGCTCCGCAAGGAAACGAACCGCCCCTCGCCCGACAAGCTCAACCCCGAAGCCTGGATAGGCCGATAGCGCACGCAGCAATTCCCGCCGCCAGAGAAAACAATCCCACACAGAAATCACAGAAGCCACAGAATAAGCTCATTATGTCTGTGCTTTCTGTGCTTTCTGTGTTTTCTGTGCGACAAGAAACTCTTTTCTGTGTGACAAAGAAGTGTTTTCTGTGCGCCAGAGAAGTCCTCTCTGCGTACCAGAACATTTTTCCTTCATTCTTTTTTGATTTCTGACATAAAAGTCATATCTTTGCAGGCGATAGGGGCAAACATCACCTCAGCGGAGGCGCCCCTGTCGAGTCTTATTGGTAAAGAGAAAAGCATTTGCTTATTCAAAGGACGTCCTTGAAGTTTGGCCACAGATAGACGTAATCAAGAGAATAAAGCAGATGTCCACCAATGTGGATGTCTGAGTTGTCTGTTGATTACGGGTTAGGCCAAACACCCAAGGACGTGGACAAGGAAGATGTCCACGTTTTTTGTGTCTCAGCAGGACTTGGTGTTTGGTTTAGTCGTACGTTCTTGACGAATAGCAGAACGTATAACTAATAAACCTAACCCAATGGTTACACGCACATCAAGGCTGCAAGGCAGCAAACAAAGGCGAGACGACGAATACTACACATTGTTCCAGGACATCGCAGATGAGGTAAGCCTCTACCTTCCACAGTTGCGGGGCAAGCGCATTCTGTGCCCCTGCGACTGGGACGAGAGCTACAATGAGGAAATCGTCTATAAGGAAGAAGGCTATGTGCTTGGACGCGACTTGTTTTGCTCCGAAGGTAGCATCAAGAACATTGACATAGCAAAGACTCGCGAAAAGATTGAGAAACGGATGGACTTGGTGAAATGCCAGTTTGTGTACTATTTGCTGAACCAGGCAGAGGAGTGGGGCATCCGTTCCATCAGCGTGAGCGGCTACAACCCTAAGACAAACGAAGGGGTACGTTTCCAAGACATCGACTACAGCTACTACGATGTCATCATCACGAACCCACCGTTCAGCCAGTTTGACGAATTCATCGACTTGCTTATCAAGAACGGTAAGGAGTTCTTGGTAATCGGGCCGCAAACGGCTCCTACAGAGAAAAGCATTATCCGGCATTTCCAAGAAGGCAACATTCGTGTTGGCTATCATTATCATTTGAGCGGATTCAATCGCCCAGACGGCACAACATTGCCCAAGCAGCACAACACACCTCGCAGCTGCATGTGGTACACTAATTTGCAGGTTGACCCACAAACCAAGGAGCTCACCCTAAGCGAGTCATACTATGACTGCCCTGAGAAGTATCCCAAGTACGTAAACTACGATGCCATAGAAGTGTCTGCCGTGGCGGATATACCCAACGATTATTTCGGAGAGATGGGCGTGCCTATTACGTTCATGCAGAAATACAATCCCAAGCAGTTTGAGATAATTGGGTCAAGCAGTCAACTGAGTAAGCCACTTAAGCCTCTTGTAGAGACGAATGCCATTTATACAGGAGGCGGACGAGGACGGTTTTATCTTTCTGAAGGAAATAGGCACTATCGTCGTCTTTGGGACAGGATGGTTATTAAACGCAGAAAGGAGGATTAAAAATGATGACAGTAAGAGAACTGTATGAGAAAGTTGTGAATGGCGTTATCATCAGCGACATTGAGTTGCAGCGCGCCATCGTTTATGATGCAGAAAAGCAGGCTTTAGTTATTGACAGCATCTATCACGGCATACCCCTGCCAGCCTTCTATCTGTGGCAACGTGAGGACGGCAAGCTCGAGGTTCTCGACGGAAAGCAACGCATCGAGGCAATCAAGAAGTTTAAGCAGGGCAACCTACTTTATGAAGGCAAGACGTGGAAAGCCTATGCCTACGACAGCGATTTGCAGCAAGTGGTGGACAATGCGGAGCTGACAACCATCATCTGCAGCGGTACGGAAGAAAAGAAGCGTGAGATATTCAACCGAATCAACACATTAGGTGTCGCTCTCTCCAAGTTCGAGGTGCTCAATGGTCTGTATCACGGCAACTATATCAAAGGACTCAACGACTATTTCGCTCACGATGCCAACGTCCGAAAAGTGCTGCCCAATGCAACTGTTGACCGTGGGGAAAACAAATACCATCTGCTGGAATATCTATACTATGTGCATAAGGGTGGTGTTTTCCCTAAACGAGTGGAACTGCATGATTACGTTCAACGACACAAGGACGAATCATTCAACGAGGAAATCAAGAAGATAAAACCATATATAAGCTTCATTCGTGACGTCTTTGGCGACGGCTCAAAGATAGGAAGTGTCCTGAAGTTCAGGCTCTCTGTAAAGTATCTAAAGGATCGAACCATCTGGCAGCAGCACAAGGACGACATCTGCAAAGAATGCAATGCCTACATAAAGAGTAATGACTACAAGCTAAGTCCCAGCAAGGAAGAAGACATCGAGGCCATCATCTTGGGCATTGCTGGGCATGTAAGAGTTGACCCGAAAAGATTATTTACTAAAGAAGACAAGGCGCAACTTCTTTCGACACTTACTTCGACAGACGATGGATTGTATGAGTGCAACCAATGTCACCAACATTTTGCGGCAGAAGAGTTGACCGTTGATCACATCAGGCCTTGGAGCCTTGGCGGAAGGACTGTCCTCTCAAACGCACAGCTGCTTTGCAGAGCCTGCAACAGCAGGAAAGGAAACAAGTGACAGGAAAAATCGTACGACAGAACGCATATAGATTTTTATATGTCTTTGCTGACATAACATAAAAACAAAAGTTTTGGTCGCCCAAAGACAAGACAATACCATCGACATGAACGATGTGGTTATCACCATTGAAGTGGGCAGCGACGTGATAGACAAGGCGCTCTGCCGAGATTACCCGCATCGTATGGAGCCTCCCCAGCCTCCGTTTCCCCGTTCCCCATCAGCCACCGTGCCGCACGGATAACCGTGCGGTTTCCCTCCCTTCTCCTCGCGCGCGTATATAATATATAATGTATAGAGCCTTAAAATGCATTTTTTTTGAAAAAAAATCC
>CAMVDV010000025.1 GCA_947166305.1 uncultured Prevotellaceae bacterium
TTTTCGCTAATCACCAAATTTATAGACAATTATATTTCATCGAACTCACGTTAATTACTAATAAGAGACAAGGTATAAAGATTGCTATGAAAAAGTTTTTCTATCTCGCAGCACTCGTGTGTGGAATGGCAATGACAAGTTGCACAAGTGTAGTTCCTTTGGCAGCCACGTCCAACAATGTTGGTTCAAAGTGTGGCACGGCAACTGAGACTCGTATCCTTGGCATCTTCCCCTTCAAGGGCGACCACGGAATCGAAGCGGCTGCTAAGAATGGTGGAATCAAGAAGATTTCTCACGTTGACGTTGAGCACTTTAATGTTCTGGGCTACATTTACACTAAGACGACAACAAGGGTTTACGGCGAATAACAGGCCGTCTTTGTTGTAAGTTTATTTTGTGAGTGGGATGGTTTTGCCGTGTGGCAGATGCCATCCCACCTTTTGTTTCTGCAAGCCAGGCCTTCTTTTATATTGTTGTCCGATAGCGTCTTGGGATAAGGCGATGCCTTGGTCCGACGAAAGTCACGACCGCAGACCGATGAAATGCGGGGAGGGGGAGCGGAAAGACATCTGTGACTTTCCCGCGCGGCAATAATTCTTCCGTGGGCATCACTCCCTGCCGAGGCAGGACATTCAGAATTGCTCCAGGTATCTGATTCGGCTTTCTGTGCTTGGGTGTGTGCTGAAGAGACGGCTCATCATGTTGGTGAACTCGCTCTTGAAGGCGACGGGCTTGACGATGAAGAGCTGTGCTACGTCCTCGCGGTCGACGCCTCCGAGACCTGGGTCGCCGCTTATCTTGCGGAGGGCAGAAGCCAGTGCCAACGGATTGCCGCAAAGCTCTGCACCGCCTGCATCGGCCATGTACTCGCGCTTGCGGCTGATGGCAAAGCGTGTGAGCAACGTGAAGAAGTAGCCCACGGCAGCCAGCGCGATGGCAACGAGAATGACTGCGATGACGCCGCCGCCTTGTTTGCCGTCGCGATTGGAGCGGCGGTTGCCGCCTCCATAGATGAAGGTGTTCCAGAGCATACGTACTGCCAGGCTCAATGCCGTGCTCATGATGCCCACGAAGATGATGCTCACGATGAGCAGACGCGTGTCGCGGTTGCGGATATGTGTCAGCTCGTGACCGATGACGCCTGCCAACTCATCGTCGTCGAGGCGGTCGCAGATGCCTGTCGTCACGGTGACGGTGTAGCTCTTCTCGTCGATGCCGCTGGCAAAGGCGTTGAGCTGAGGGTCGTCGATGACGTTAATCTTTGGCATCGGCATACCGCAGGTCATGGTCAGGTTCTCCACGATGTTATAGACGCGCGGGTTTTCCCTTCGCTCCAGCGGACGTGCTCCCGTGGCTTGCCTCACCATGCTTGCATTCGAGAAGTAGGAGATCATGAACCAAATGCCCACAATGCCTACCACCCAAGGCAAGGTCATGACGAACGCCTCATTCGTCTTCATGGCATCGAAGGCAAGGCTTGTGCCGCCGTAGCCGTCGTAGACCTCCTGCATATTCACGAAGGCGAGGAAAGCATAGACGATGCCAAGGATGATGCACGGGAAGAGGATGAGCAGCAACAGGCTCTTCATGTTGTTCTGAACCTGCTGCGTGTGGATGCCAACGTATTGCATTTTTAGGTTATGAGGTTATGAGGTTATAGGGTTATGAGGTGTCTTTGCCTTAGAACCTGAAAGCGAAGCGACCTCAAACCTGAGACCTTACTAAAACTTAATCTCCGGAGCTTTGTCGAGTGTGGCGCGTTCTGCCTCGCCCACGTCGAAGAGCGGTTCTGCATGGAAACCGAACATTCCGGCGAAGAGCACGGCAGGGAACTGTTGCACGCCGCTGTTGAGTTCCTTTGTGGCACTGTTGAAGTAGCGGCGTACGGCGGCCAGCTTGTTCTCGATGTCGCTGATTTCGGTCTGCAACTGGAGGAAGTTCTGATTGGCCTTCAGGTCGGGATAAGCCTCAGCCACGGCGCGAAGGTTCAGCATGGCATTGGTGAGTTCGTTTTCTGCCACGATTTTGTCGTTGATGGTCGAAGCGCTCATGGCAGCCGTGCGTGCGGCAGTCACTTTCTCGAACACCTCCTTCTCGTGCGTGGCATAGCCCTTCACGGTTGCCACAAGCTGCGGGATGAGGTCGTAGCGTTGCTTGAGCTGCACGTCGATGTTGGCGAAGGCGTTTGCACGATTGTTACGAAGGGTCACGAGGTTGTTGTAGATGCCGATGACCCAGAAGATAAGCAGTACGACGACTACTATCAGGATGATTGTTGCTGTTCCCATAAGATTATTTACTATTTGACAATTTACTATTTACTATTTATTTACGATTTTATTATTTGGCTATTTTATTCCCCCTAAAGGGGGGTAGGGGGTCCTTTGCTGTTTATCCAGTAGTAATTCGTGATTTATCCAGTAGTAATTCGTGATTTATCCAGTAGTAATTCGTGATTTATCCAGTAGTAATTTGCGGTTTACTAATTAACTTTTTGTTTCTTCTGCCTTTTAAGCATTTCAACGACAAAGGTACGAAAAAGTTAAGAGTTAAGAGCTAAGAGTTAAGAGTTTTTTTCGTTTTTGCGTCTTTTTTACATCTTTTAGCACATATACATTAAATAAATAAAGAAAAAGATGTATATTTGCGGGCTAAAATACAGAATAGCTAACAGAGTTATATGAGACAGCTTAAAATTACAAAGAGCATTACCAGTCGCGACAGTGCATCACTCGACAAGTATCTTCAGGAAATTGGTCGTGAGCAACTTCTGCCCGTGGAGGAGGAAGTGGAGCTTTCGCAGAGGATACGCAAGGGCGACCGTCGTGCGCTCGACAAGCTGGTGAGGGCCAACCTTCGCTTCGTCGTCAGTGTTGCCAAGCAGTATCAGAACCAAGGGCTCTCCTTGCCCGACCTCATCAACGAGGGCAACGTCGGTCTGATAAAGGCAGCCGAGAAGTTCGACGAAACCAGGGGCTTCAAGTTCATCTCCTATGCTGTTTGGTGGATTCGTCAGACCATTCTCCAGGCACTCGCAGAGCAGAGCCGCATCGTGCGCCTTCCGCTCAATCAGGTCAGTGCAGTAAACAAGATCACGAAGGCCATGACGAAGTTCGAACAGGAGTATGAACGCAAGCCAAGTGCCGATGAGTTGGCGGAACTTGTCAACGAGCTGCCGGAGAAGATCAGCGACTCGCTGAGGGCCAGCGGCCGTCATGTCAGCGTCGATGCACCCTTCATCGAGGGTGAGGAAAACAGCCTGCTCGACGTGATGACCAATCCTGATTCGCCCATGGCCGACAAAGGTCTGGTCAGCGAAAGCCTCTCCACGGAGATTGACCGTGCGCTTGGCGTGCTCAACGAACGCGAGAAGCAGATTATCGAGCGCAGCTTTGGCATCAACAACCAGCCGGAGATGACGCTCGAGGAAATCGGCGAGACGTTCGGCCTGACGCGCGAACGTGTCCGCCAAATCCGCGAGAAAGCCATCCGCAAGCTTCGGGCCGGCAGCCGCAACAGCCTGTTGCGCTCCTATCTGGGCTGATTAAATCTTATTGGTAAAAAAGTTAAAGAGAGGCGCCCCACGGGCGCCTCTCTTCTTTTCTTCTTCTTCACCCACCATTCCCCTCGTAGTACCTCCGAGTGGATGTCTGAGTGCCGGATTCAATAAACCAATCGTCAGTATTTTCATCTGTCCACCCGACTATTGACGTAAGTCTGTTTCCTCCTATACTTAGTTTAGTCCAGTGTCCGGCGAGTGGAGATACATCAAGAAATGCCAGCTTGTTGTTTTCGCAATACAGTTCGTGCAGCTTTGTGTTGTTGTCAACAGACAGGTTCAACAACTTGTTCTTTCTGCAGTCTAATTTTTGCAGTTCCGTGTTCTTTGAGACATCCAATGAAGTAAGGTTGTTATCACAACAATGAAGTTCCTTCAAATTGGGCAGCGTAGAGACATCCAGGCTTGTTAGATTGTCGTTTTCGCACCATAAGTTTTCACTTTACTCTTGGTTGCTTCTTTAATTTTGGCGAATTTCTGAAAGCAGGAAGTTAAGTTGGACGCTTCTTTGTCTTACTATGTTTCTACTTCCTTATTTCATCTTATTTCATGGAATGACTTGTTAAAAGTAAAGGTATGTATTTCTTAATTGCTATTTATCTTCGTAGTGCCCGTATGCTGTGAGGACGAGCACCACAACCTCCGTGTCGTGAATCTCATAGACGAGGCGGTGCTTCTTGGTGATGCGGCGACTCCACTGTTCGTTGCGTTCGCCTGTCAATGGCTCGGGATGGCCAGTGCCAGTGCGGGGATGTTCGCGCAATTCCTCTATTAGTGCCTGAACTTTCAAGAAGGCCTTCGGCTCATGCTTAGACAACGCAATCAAGTCACGTGCAGCTTCTTTCTTGAATTCAACATTATAAGTCATTGCCAATCCTTCTTAAGAATGTTGTCAAGTCTTCATCCGGTAGTATTCTATAGGTTGGGCCCTTTTTTGCTTCGTCCACCCGACGGAAGAACTCCTCCTTTGTCATCAGTGTGGGGTCTTCTTTCTTGGCGGCCAGACGCTTCACGTACTTCAGGAGTTTAGTCATCAAAGTCTCGTCGTCGGCTATTTCCCCCATTGCGCGGAAGAGTTCGGCATTCAGTTGTAGAGTTGTCATATTCCTTATAATAAATATATGTATAGCATTCCGTCTGCAAATATATAAAATATAAATGAAGAATGTATGAACATGATAGAAAAAAAATATCTATTTTGCAAACCACCCACGTTGACTTGCCAAACTTAACGTGTCGTGTTTGCAAACTTAACGTGTTTAGTTGGGCAACTAAACACGTTAAGTTTTGAAACAGCTTCAGCCGAGGGTCTCGATGGCAAACTTCATGCGGCGGAGCGTCTCGTCCTTGCCAAGGAAAGCAGAGAGCTCGTACATGTCGGGACCTTGCCCTTCGCCAACGAGGCAGATGCGCCACGCGTTCCAGGGCTTGATGCCTGTCTCGGCTGCCCATGCGTCCATGACGGCCTTCTGCCCTTCGACCGTAAAGTCGTCCACCGTGGCGAGCACGTCGGCCAGAGCGCGCATCTCCTGTGCCGTGCCCTCTTTCCAGTTCTTGCGGATGAACTTGTCTTCAGGGTCAAATTCAGTGGGAGCGACGAAGAAGAAACGTGTCAGAGGCCAGAGGTCGCTTACGAAGCTGATGTTGCGCTTGTGCTTCTGTCCCTGGCCGTCGGTGTATTCGATGACCTTCAGCTTCATCATACGGACCACTTCTGCTTCCTTTTTGGGTGTCGAAACGATGCCTTGCTCGCGGAGCACCTTGTCGAAGGAGGGCACCCAAGCCTCGTCGGGCTGACGGAGGAGATATTGATGATTGAACCAAGCCGCCTTGATGTAGTCGAACTTTGCGCCGTTCTTGGAGCACTTGCTCAAATCAAAGAGACGGACCATCTCGTCGAGAGACATCACCTCCTGGTCGTTTCCGGGGTTCCAACCAAGCAAAGCGAGGAAGTTGACGACAGCTTCGGGCAGATAGCCTTTCTCGCGATAGCCGCTGCTTACTTCTCCGCTCTTCGGGTCGTGCCATTCGAGCGGGAAGACAGGGAAGCCGAGTTTGTCGCCGTCGCGCTTGCTGAGCTTGCCGTTGCCCACAGGCTTGAGCAGAAGCGGCAAGTGAGCAAAGCGAGGCATAGTGTCGGCCCAACCGAAGGCTTCGTAGAGAAGGACATGGAGCGGCGCGCTTGGCAGCCACTCTTCACCGCGGATGACGTGCGTCACCTCCATCAGATGGTCGTCCACAATGTTGGCAAGATGATAGGTGGGAAGCTGGTCGGCACTCTTGTAGAGCACTTTGTCGTCGAGGATGCTCGAGTTGATGCGCACTTCGCCGCGAATGATGTCGTCCACCACGACGTCCCTTCCGGGCTCAATCAGGAAGCGAACCACATACTGCTGACCCTCTGCGATGAGCCTGTCCACCTCTTCCTTCGGCAACGTAAGCGAGTTGCGCATCTGGAGGCGAGTGCTTGCGTCGTACTGGAAATTCTCAGTCTCGGCACGTTTTGCGTCGAGCTCTTCGGGCGTATCGAAGGCGATGTAGGCCTTGCCGTCGTCGAGAAGTTGCTGAACATACTTCTTATAGATGTCCCTGCGTTCGCTCTGTCGGTAGGGTCCATGACTTCCGCCGAAGCTCACGCCCTCGTCGAACTGGATGCCCAGCCACTTGAACGACTCGATGATGTACTCTTCCGCTCCCGGCACGAAGCGCGTGGAGTCGGTGTCTTCAATGCGGAAGATGAGTTCGCCGCCATGCTGACGGGCAAAGAGGTAGTTGTATAATGCTGTACGGACACCGCCGATGTGCAGCGGTCCGGTAGGGCTGGGAGCAAAGCGCACCCTTACTTTTTTCAATTCGTAATTCATAATTCGCAATTCATAATTGAATAATTTGTGCAAAAGTACAAAAAAGTTTTGGATTAGAGGTTAGGAATTAGGGATTATTTCGTATCTTTGCGAAGAAAAGCATTTCTGAATTATGAATTAAGAATGAAGAATATGCTGCCGCCTTAATTATGAATTATGAATTAAGAATTATGAATTAAAAGAAATGAGCCGATACAATCATAAGCACAATCTCAGCTTCAGGGCCTACCTCTATCGTGTGCTCTTCTCCGTGGCTGCCATCGCCATCCTCGTCGTTTTCATGCCGCACGAGACCACTTCTGCCTTCCATTATCAGAAGGGCGAACCTTGGGAGGACGAGGCACTCATTGCGCCCGACAGCTTCCCTATCCTGAAGTCGGCAGAGCAGATACAGCGTGAGCAAGACAGTTTGCGCCAGTTCTATGAGCCATACTTCCGCCTGGATGCCGACATCATGGACGAACAGTTGGCTGCGCTCAAGCAGGACTTTGGCCTGCCCGCTGCCCAAGGGACGCCTCATTACTTTCTGCCTCATCTCGGGGAGAAGCTGCGCCACATCTATTCGGTCGGCATCCTTTCGGGCGAGACGTTGTCGCGCTTCCAGGGCGAAGTGCCGAGGGGAGCACGCATCTACTACGGCAACGAGTCGAGCGCACGCCTTTTCTCACGACTCTTCACCGAGAAGACTGCCTACGAATATCTGGTACACGAGGACGACAGCCTGCGCTACAACCACAACCTGCTGCACGGGCTCGACCTCATGAAGTACGTCCGTCCCAACCTCGTCTATGATGCCGAGAAGAGCGCACAGCAGCGGCAGGAAGTGGACGGACGGCTCGTGCGGACGAAAGGAGTTGTGCTGCAGGGACAGAAGATTGTGGACAAAGGGCAGATTGTCGACGAGAGCGTGCTGTCCGTGCTGCTTTCGCTCGAATGGCATCAGCGCGAACACAAGCTCAGCACAAAGGAACGCCTTGTCCGTCTTGGCGGTCGCACGCTCTATTCTGCCATCCTCGTCGTGCTGCTGCTCATGTACTTCCAACAGTTCCGCAGCGACTATCTCGACAGCCTGCGCACTGTGCTGCTCATCATGTCGCTTTCGCTCTTCTTCCCCATCGTCACCTATTCCCTCGTGGCTCACGCTTGGGCCAGCGTTTACATCGTGCCTTATTGCGTGCTGCCCATCATGCTCCGCATCTTCCTCGACTCGCGCACGGCCTTCGTCACCCACGTCATCAGCGTCCTTGCCTCGGCTATCGTGCTCACAGGACCCTTCACCTTCATCGTCACGCAGATAGTGGCAGGCCTCGTCGCCATCTATTCCCTGAGAGAACTTTCCCGACGCTACGAACTTTTCCGCGCTGCCGTGCTCGTCACGCTCGGTGCCTGCCTCACCTATCTCTGCATGGAGTTCGTCCGAGGCACGGAAGCAGGCCCGGAGCTGAGTCGCTGGCCGTTCATCTTTCTTGGCGAGGCAGGCGTGCTCTCCATGCTGGCTTATCTGCTGCTCATCCCCATCGAGCGCATCTTTGGCTTCACCAGTATCGTCACGCTCGTGGAGTTGCAGAACGTCAACAATCCGCTGCTGCGACGGCTCTCGGAGGAAGCCAACGGCACCTTCAACCACAGCCTGCAAGTGGCCAACCTTGCTGCTGAGGTGGCCAACAGGATAGGCGCCAAGGCACAGCTTGTTCGCACGGGAGCCCTCTATCATGATATAGGAAAGCTGGAGAACGCCGTCTTCTTTACTGAGAACCAGAACGGGCAAAACCCGCACGACAGGCTGAGCTATGAGCGGAGCGCACAGATTATCATCGGCCATGTGGAGCAAGGACTGCGGCTTGCCGACAAGTACAAGTTGCCGAAGGTGGTGAAGGACTTCATCGCCACGCACCACGGGCGCAGCCTGACGCGCTATTTCTACGTCTCGCGCAAGAATGCGACACCCGACGTCCCCATCGACGAACGTCCCTTCCGCTATCCCGGGCCCAAGCCTCAGACCTTGGAGCAAGCCATCCTAATGATGGCCGATGCCGTGGAAGCCGCTTCGAGAAGCTTGCCCGAGTACACCGAAGAGAGCATCAACGCGATGGTGGAGAAGATAGTGAGCCAGCAGATGAGCGAAGGCAGCTTCAGCGAGTGCGCCATCACCTTCCGCGAGATAGCCGAAGCAAAGGAAGTGCTCTGTGCCCGCCTCCGCACCGTCTATCACACGAGGATACAGTATCCGGAATAAGAGATAAGGTGGGGCAGAGCGTCCTACCTTATCTTAATGCCGAAGACGAAGAAATGCGGAATCTGTTTCACGATGTCCGAAGAGAGGTCGGGCTTGATTTCGTTGTCGCCGCAAAAGCGGCATCCGCCATTTGCAGGCTCGTACCAATATGAACCATACAAGACAAGCGGAATGAACTTTCCTTTCTCAAATGGTGCCGTCAGCTCAAACGGACGCGATTGATACATGTACCACTTTTCTTCGGGACATTCCGGGGCAAATATAGGCTTTAGGTTGAGCCGACCGCCAAAGCTTCTGTTCTCGCTGAAGCTGAAGAGATAGTTGGCTGTTGAATCGTTGTCGGACGGCCAGAAACCAATGATGAACTTCTTATCAAGAGTCATGGTGACGTTGAAGCTGAGGACATTCTTCGGCTCTTTTCCTTTTTCATATTCCATGACTACAGGTTCAACGTCTGCGCCTTTCAGCTTCTTTGTGTTGAAACTGTACGCCATATAGCCATTGGCATTAAGTAAAGGAAGGTAGTCACAGAACGATGGCTCGTTCATTTTGATTTCTTGTGCCTGCCCTGTCATGCAGACGAGAACGAGGAGTGCAGTGATGATTGCTTGCTTCATATTTTCTTCTTATTTTCTTATTCTCATATTTTCTAAATTTCTTATTCTCTTATTTCCTTATTTTCTTCCGACTTTGGCTTCTTGTTCAAGCGCCAGGTGACATGGAAGAGGGCGTAGGAGGGCAGGACGTTGTAGAAGGTCTCGGTGCGGCCTTGCGCGTTGATGCTATGGCGAACATTGGAGAGCTGGCCGAGCATGTCGAAGCCGTCGAGCTGCAGGAGCAGGTTGCCGTGCATGAGTCGCTTTGTGATGCGGGCGTTCCAGACGAGTTCGTTGGTGTTCATCGTCGCGTCGCTATAGCCTCTGCGGGAGTACATGGTCAGGTCTGTGGCGAATTGAAAGTTCCAAGGCAACTCAATTTGTCCGGCAAGACTATAGTCGAAGTCAAAGACATTGATTCGCGTGAAGTCTGCCCGTGCACTGGTGGAACGCTGATAATGCAGGTCGCCTTTGGCCGTGAAGTCGAGCTTGTCGGTAGGCTTCCACGAGAGAGAAAGCTCGTCGTCGAAGTAGTTGGAGGCTACGACGCTTCGGGCATTGTTCATCAAATCGACGCTGTGATTGTGTCTGTGAGTGAACTTCTGCTTGAGGCGCAGACGCTCTTTGTGGTCGAGCGGGAAGTCAACGCCGGCAGAAGCATTAGTGTTCCAGTTGCCGTTGATGTTCTGCGGCGAACTTGTCCGCACGCCAGTCTGCTTGTCGTAGAGCACGGCTGTGGCAACAGCATCCTGTGTGGCGTCGAAATTGAACGAGGCATTGACCAAGGTTCGACGCAGCTTCTCGCGATAGTTGCCGTAGATGCTGTGGCTGCGCGAAGGGCGAAGGTTGGGGTTGCCAAGCTGGATGTTGAGCGGGTCGCTATCGGTGCGGATGTTGAGCAGGCTGCGCATGGATGGTTGCGAGACGTTCGTCTGATAGCCGGCCCAAATGTTTCGGTTGGTCTTTCTGTGGTAGTGAGAGAAGTACAGGCTTGCCGACAGACTGGTGGTGCGGCGGCTCATTGTGGTATCAACCTGCGAGCCCTGCCAGTAGTCGAGCGTCTCATGGATGATGGGCAGCGAGAGGCTGGCGTTGAGTCTATTATGTGTCCCTGTAGAGTCGCTGTGGTGGTAGAAGCCGTAGCTTATGCTTGGTGAGTTGGTGACGGCCTTGCTGTGCGAGCGCTGGCTGTTGTCGGCATCGAAAGTCCGCAGCATTTCCTCTGTCGAAGGTAACGTGCCGAGAGGATGCAGCTCTGTGTTCGCCGATTCCTCCATCTGGTTCAGCAAGTAAAGACTCCGGTTGCTTTCATTATTACTATAAGAGAATCTGTTGGAGAGCTCGATGCTGTGGTTGTGCTTTTGGTCGAGGGCGAAGGACAGTTCTGGATTAAGTGTGAAGTTGTGTGTGCGGTCGATGTTTGGACGATAACGGTTCCTGAAGTCGGATGCCGCCTCAGTCTTTGGGTAATCCAGCAGGTAGTGCTCGAAGACATCCTCGTATCTGTCGCGGAAGGAATAACTGTAGTCGATCGAGAAGCCAATGTAGTCGTTGTGGGCAGGACTGACGTAGAAGAAGCCATAGTCGTTAATGTCGATGTGGCGACCCGTGCCGTGCCGACGCGAGGTGTCGCGGTTGAGGGCATAGCGGCGCAGCAGGTTCCCTGCGTAAGGCGTCATCAGACTGTCCATCCATGCCTTGCCCCAGCCCTCTGCCACGTCCTCTGCCAGCGTTGCACTCGCAGAGTTGGAATAGTTCGACCAGTGCAGGTATTCCAGCGAGACGTTGTTGTGGAAGTACAAGTCCTTGAAGGTTTCCCACAATGTGCCAGGCTTTCGCAGACGTATATCATGGCTTGTGTTCAGGCGAGCATCGTAGCTGCGGCGCGTGAAGAACGAGCGTCCGTAGGTGTTGCCGCCCTGGAGGAAGGTCTCGCTCGCGGTGTGGTTGGCCTCTTTGCTGTCGGCGTAGGTTCCCTTGATGCTGCCCTGATAGCGGAAGTCCTCGCCTTTCTCGTAGAGACCGTTGGCTCCCAAGGTGTAGCTCGTCGTGATTCCCCGTTCCTGTCTTAGTGGCGACCACTCGCCCTTCTCGCCCGGCGTGCGGTAGTCGCTCAGGTTGTTGACGTTGGCGAAGAGTGCGATGCGCGAGTTCGTGGAGTAGCGTATGGCAAAGGCTCGGCCGAGGAAGGGTGGGGCTTTCGTCGTCTCTCCGAAGTCCTCCTGACTGCCGAAGCGTTTGCCTACGCCGCCTTCTGCATTCGCGAGCCACGCCGTGTTGTAGTCGCGCTTCAGTCGCACGTCCATCACCATCTCTTTCTCTGTCGTCTTCTCGCGAATGGTACCCTTCACGTTGTCGGGCGTCCGCTCGTAGCTGCGAATGTCCTTCACCATGTATGACGGCATGTTGTCGAGGAGCAGCTCGCGGTCGCTGTCGAAGAAGTCCTTGCCGTTGAGCAGCAAGGCATCCACTTTGCGGCCGTTCACCGTTATCTCTCCGCCGCCATGAAGCTCTACGCCCGGTAGCTTCTTGATGAGTGCGTCGAGCATCGAGCCTTCTGCCATCGAGAAGGCATCCGCGTCATAGACCAGCGTGTCGCCGTCCATGTAGAACTTCAGCTTTGTGGCCTTCACGACAAGTTCATCCATGATGGTGGTGGAGTCGAGAGCCCCGAGACTTGAGGTGGGCTGTTTCTTGGCTCGATGCAGGTAGATGGGTTTCAGTTCGCGGTAGCTTTCGCGCTTGTACATCTTCTGGATGTCGAAGGGAGCAAAGCGCGTCTGGTAGCCCTTTGCTTCGAGGCGCAACAGGTACTTGCCTGCCTCTTTGATGCTTGCATTGACATAAGTGTGGAGTTTGTCATCGTATTTATAGCTCTCAACGTGAACAGTATCGACGAAACTGCTGTCGGCAGCACGGAGGAGTGTCGCTTTCAGGCTGTCGATGCCCTCGTGCGTCAAGTGGTCGGCAACAGAGGCATAGACGCTAAGCTCCCGCTTCTTCGTCTTTGTGGAGTCTGTCTGACCGTAAGCCGCCATGCCGAAGAGGGCGAGCAGGAAGGCGATGATGAGCTTGTTCATTATGTCGCGTTAATTCTTAACTCTTAACTCTTAACTCTATTATATTATACGCGTAACCTCGCAAAATATATCGCGAAATGGCGTTAAAGATTCTTAAAGATGTGCAGCTATCAGGATTGACATTACCTTTTTCATTGTCCTATTTCATTAGTTTTGTTGCCAGAGATATGCTGTTAAGTTGATTGCTCCTACATGTAGAATCAATTGCTCCTTCATGTAAGAGCGATTGCTCCTTCATGTAGGAGCAAAGAGAGATGCTTGTTAAAGCGACAGGAATCTGCTGCCGCATCTCGCGACGCAGCAGCAGGATGGCGCCTTTTATTAACTTCTAAAACTAAACTAACTGTTTTCATTGTTCATTTGCTGGCAGTTCTCCAACCCTTTCGAGCTTGAAGTCGACGGCTGAGAGCCAACGCCCCGTGAATTGACGTCCCGTGAAGTCTTTGTCGCAGGAAACGCCGTAGGTGAGTTTGCCGTCACGGACAACGATGTCGTCTATCACGATGCGGTTCCAGCCATAACCCATTCCGCCGTTTGCCAAAGCGATGCGGACGTCGCCCGGCGATATTTGCTGTCCCTTCTCGTCGGCTTCCTTGACGCGTATCGCAGCGTCTCGCCAGATGTCGCCTCCGCGGTCGTCGCAGGCGGGAATCTCTTTCAACAAGAGCTCTTCGGCCTTTGCAAAGATGAAGGCTCCCGTGTTGCCGCTAAAGGAGGTACGCCCTGCGGCAGTCAACTTGTAGATGCCCGGCTTGAGGTTCGTCTCTTTGTGTTCGGCCGTGTATCTCAGTACGCCGTCCTCGTCGGCACAGGCATCGAGGTACTCCAACTCGGGATTGCCCGTGTAGTGTTTGCCCGAGACGGCATAGTACCAACGTCCGCCGTCGTTCTTCGTTACGGTGAAACCGATGTCGCACAAGAACTGATGACGCTTCGTATCGTGGTATTCCAGCCGGACAGACTCGTTGACCTTACCCTTGAGAATGCTTTCCGAAGCCTTGAAATAGTCTTGTATCTGCGGGTCGCAGCCCTTTGCCTTGGTCTCCATGGCGTAGAGTCCTTTCCAAATCAACGCGTATTCTTCGGGTGTGAGGAGTCGTTCGTAGCGCGAGGCCTCACGTTTCAGGGCGAAACCAATCGAGGCAAGTTCCGTTTCGCTGGCTTTCTTGCTGAGGTTCACAAGCTCATTAATCTTGTTGCTCAGGCCGGGGAAATCGTCGTAGTAGTCGCTGACGTGGTCCATCGCCCGCAGGACTTTGATGTGATACTTCGTGCTGACGGCCCACTTGCCGTCAATATAAGTCGTGTCGATTTCCTGCTTCGGATTGTTCTTCACCGTTTCGCCCACCTTGATGGCCGTGCGGACGCTGTCCATCGTGATTTCATCTTCTCCCTTTTCAATCTTGACAATTTCCATATCGTAGCCAATTTTTTGGGAGATGAAGCCTTGTTTCTCTCCTTTGGGCAAGTCGTTCCATAGCAGGAGGAAAGCTTGCTTAAAACCGTCAGCACCTAAACCAAAGACGAGAATCCTTGTGTTCTGAAAGAAGGTGAACACGCAATAAGTGTTATGTCCTTTACCTTTCGGACCTATTGTCGCTTTGAAAGCCCGAGTCATTTCATTGCCCGGACCAGTGTAGTTATGATAATCCTCTGCCCAATGCTCTTGCTCTTCGAACAGATTCACAAGTTTCTTCAGGAGTTTTGTGTCCTTGCAAGTGAACTTCACAGACATTACGCTGTCCTTTGGAAGGTCAGTAAACTCATCTATCGATAAGTCGAATGAGCCCTCAGTTATCGTTACATGCTTGTCTTTCAGAAATTGTGCGATGGCTTTTTGAATGCCTTCCGCCTCGAATATCTGCGCTTTGATTGGCAAAGCCAGGAACAAGCCGAGAAGCAAAATGCTGAGTTGTGCGATTCTTTTCATAGTGGTATGTTTGATTGTTTGATTCATAATGGGATGTATCTTGTTGTGGTGTCTACGAGGTATTCCTCTTGGTAGGCGGTCTCCACTTGCTTGTGGATGATCTTGTTCACCAAGTCCTTGATGCGTTCGTCGGCTCGCATGAGGCCCGTCAGCTCAGCCAGGCAGGTGCTGTCTCGGCAGTCGCCCATCTGGTTCTCGAGCAGGGTGAGGTAGTAATAGAGGCTGTCTGCGGCGTTTGTCAGTACGACAGTTTCGGTCGAGGGCTGAGGCTCATTGGCAGTCTTCGGCTTGGGGGCTTCCAAACGCCGCGTGCGGCGTTGGCCATTTCCGCGTGCGGCGTTTGCAATCTCCGCGTGCGGCGTTTGTAATTCCACCGTGCTGTGTTCTTCAACTTGACGTGTCGTGTTTGACTTCTCGACGTGTTGTGCTTGGCTTTTCGACGTGTCGTGATTGACTTCTCGACGTTTCGTGTTTTCTTCTGCGACGAGTTGCTGCTGAGGGTTCGGCATGAAGCTCTTCCAGGTGAGCGATGTGAGGACTGCCACCACGACTGCCGCTGCAGCCAGAAGCCACTTCCCATACCTCTCCCAAGACACTATCCGGCTTCCGCTTAAAGGGGAAACTTTCTTCCTCCCTTTAAGGGAGGGCTGGGGTGGGTCTGCCAGTAGGGCGTCGAAGAGTGCCTCGTCGCGGTCGAGTTCGCTTTCAGTTGGCAGTTCCCACTTCTCCTGCTCTATCGGGTGTTTCCCCTCGAGATAACTGTCTATGAGTAGTTTTTTATCCATCAATGTATCCTCCTTCTTTTAGTACATTATATATATGTCCGCGTGCGTGGCTCAACATTGCGCTGACCGTTCTGGCGTTGATGCCGGTGGCAATCGCTATCTCGCGTGTGTCCATCTGTGCTTCTGCAAACATCCGCCAGAGGCGTTGTTCGGAGCGTCGGAGCGTTTGCGTGGCATTGTGTATGGCTGCCTTGAGTTCGCTTTCTTCGAGCGTCTGGCTTTCATCCGAAGCGGGAAGCACCTGCTCGTGACTGATGGTAAGTGGTGAATGAGGTCGCCGCTGCTCCCTCCGCCACATGTTGACGCACTCGTGTTTGGCTATACGTATGGCCAGCCTCTCTGCCTCCAAAGGCGAGGACAAGGTGCCCCAAGCCTTCCAGAGGCATATCATCGTCTCCTGCGCAACATCCTCGGCAGCCTCTTCTCCCCCGAAGAAACTCATCCCAATCTGTTTCGCTCTTGAGCGCAGAATGTGTGCCAAACGTTCGAACTCTGTGTGCTCCATACACTCTTATAACGTCGGAAAAGGAGAAATGTTATGCGATGTTAAGATTTATTAACAGATTTTTTCTCTTTTCCCTTGCCTGTGTTGTTAAAAATGTGTAACTTTGTGTCGCAGAAAATGCGCTTGTGGTGGAATTGGTAGACACGCCAGACTTAGGATCTGGTGCCGAGAGGCGTGTAAGTTCGAGTCTTATCAGGCGTACAAATAAGGTGAAAAAGTTAAAAGTTTAAAAGATTAAAAAGGTGAAAAAGTAAACAAGTTGACAGGTAAACAAGTTGAAAAGTTGATTGAAGAAGGAAAAACTTGCGGGTTCGTCAACTGTCAACCCATTAACTGTCAACTCGTCAACTTGTTAACACGTCAACTTGTCAACTCGTATAATAGTCAAAAGGATATGAATAAAATGAGAAGTCTCATTGTGTGTGCCATAGGCATGGTGCTTCAGGCATCTTTTGTGGCCTGCACCGAAGATATAGACACGTCGGCTCGCTACGTCTTCCGCGAACGCACCGTGGCCGGTTATCTTGAGAGTCACCAGCAGTTCAGCGAGTACGTGCGTCTGCTCAAGGAGCAGCCCGTGAGCGATGTGAGCAAGACAAACGTGTACCAGTTGCTGACAGCTTACGGCAGCTTCACTTGCTTCGCGCCCACCAACGATGCCATCCAGCTTTATCTTGACTCGCTCGTCATCAAGGGCATCATCCCCGAGGCAGGCTGGGACAAGTTCCCCGACGACCGCACGCGCGACAGCATCCGGGCCGTGCTTGTGCTCAACAGCATACTCGACGGCACCAGGCAAGACACAAAGTTCATGTCGGCAGAGTTCCCGAAAGCCAATGAGGAGTTCTCTATCAACACCATGGCCGACCGCAAGATAAGCGTCACTTACTACAAGGACGACCTCGACAGCATGAGCATCGACGGCATCTGTCCCGTGTCGAAAATCAACCGCGACATCGAAGCCATCAACGGCTATGTGCACGAAGTGGGCTACGTCATCAACCCAAGCAACGAGACGCTCGGCAGCACGCTCCACAAGTTTGCCTATGACTTCACGAGCAACCTCAGCGTCATGGCGCGCCTCATCGAAGTGTGCGGACTGACCGACACGCTGAGCCAAGTGCGCGACGAACGCTACGAGACGCTCTACAAGACGGGTGCCTTCCCCAACTTCAAGTGGCAGCTCCGCAGCTTCGAAATCGAACCGCCAGAGCACCGAAAGTATGGCTTCACCCTCTTTGCCGAGACCGACGAGTTCTGGACGCAGGAACTTGGCAAGGAACCGAAGGACATCACCGTGGCCGACGTCGTGGAATGGGTGGCAAAGAAGAACTTCTATCCCGAAGCCGTCAACGATGAGAACTACCGCGACGAGCAGAACCTCCTCAATCAGTTCGTCACCTATCACCTGCTGCCTCAGCGTATCCCCGTGGACAAGCTCTCCTTGCACTACAACGAGAAAGGCTACAACTACAAGCTCCGAAACTCTGCTCCCACCATTCCCGTCTGGGCACATTACGTCACGATGGGCAAGCGCCGCCTGCTTCGCCTTTGGGAAAGCCTGGAGAGCCACGGCATCTACCTCAACCGCTTCCCTAAGCTCAACAACGGACGGCGCGAGGACTATCACGAGAAGGAATGCACAGAGGAGAACCAAGGCGTCATCGTCGCCACTGACGAGAGCTCGGGCATCATCCGCCTCATCAATGCCATCATCTATCCCATCAACGAGCCTATTGCCTATACAGAACATGTTCGCAACGAGCTTGGAAAAGTGCGTCTGCGCTACGATGCCTGGGAGTTCCAGCCCGAAGCCATGAACAACGACCTCCGACTCGTGTCGAGAACCGACGCTTGCTGGCACTTCTCCAGCGACCCGGACAAACAATACTTCGAGAACCTCACCGTCAACAGCAAGGAGACAAACTTCATGCTCCTGAGCGGGCGCGACCAAAACTGGCCGAACTATCAGGGCGACGAGGTGCTGGCCGAGGGCGTTTACGACGTCACCTTCACGCTTCCGCCCGTCCCCAAGACTGGTGTCTATGAGATACGCATGGGCGTATCGACCTATAGCGGCACTCGCGGCATCTGCCAAGTCTATTGGGGTCCGCGCAAGGACCAGCTTGTGCCGCAAGGCATTCCCGTCAACATGCAGCTGGGTGGTAACGCTGCCGACAATATGCTCGGCTGGGAACGCGACACCGACGACGACGACTACAATGCCGAAGTGGACAAGAAGATGCGCAACAACGGCTTCCTCAAAGGCCCCGAATACATCGTGGCAAATGCCGGCGGACGCGAGACGAACCGCATGAATGCAGGTTCCACCAGGCGTATCGTGGTGCGCGAAACCATGTCGCCCGACGTCACCTACTACATGCGCTTCAAGACCGTTCAGCCCGACTACACCACAAAACAGCTCTTCATCGACTATCTCGAATGGTGCCCGAAGGAAGTTTACGACAATCCAGAAACGCCCGAAGACATCTGGTAGGCCGCACCGCTGCGCCGCGGCATCATATACTTCATAGTTGGCCTCATTTTAATCTATTATATAATACTTATGAGACAAACTATCTTTAGACTGACGACTGTCATACTCAGCAGTTTGATGGTCGCAACATCCTTTGTCGCTTGCGGTGATGACGAAGAAAAGACTCCGATTGTAGAGCCCGTGCAGAATGACACTCAGGTCGAAGCACAGGCCATAGACCTTGGTTTGCCTTCAGGCACGAAGTGGGCAAACATGAATGTGGGAGCTACGGCCCCGTGGGACAATGGCCTCTACTTTGCATGGGGAGAGACAACAGGCTACCGGGGCGATGCTTCCGATGGCCATTCATTCGATTGGAACAGCTATAAGTTGTGGACTGTTGGGAATAAGAAATACAACTGCAATAGCGACTTGGGCATCGTGGATAACAAAACGACCTTGGAAGCGGGAGACGATGTCGCACGAGTCAACTGGGGAGGGGAGTGGCGTATGCCAACGCAGGATGATGTTGCAGAACTCTTGGAGCATACCACAATAGAGTTTGATATTGTGAACGGCAAAAGTTGTTACATATTTACCAGTAAGATTAATGGCAACTCTGTGTTATTTCCACAAACGGGTATGCGAATAGAGAAAGACCCTATTAAGGTAGATACCGGGTACTGGACATCGTCTCTTTGCGAGTTTAATTCGCAGAAGGCTTACATGTTTTACTTCGGTAATTTCATGTCGAGCGATTTATTTAGCGTTCAGCATGACCGAAGCAATGGCCTGCCTGTACGTCCCGTATATGGAGGCACCTCTTCCAGTGGCTCCGGCTCGGGGAACAATGGAGGCGGCTCTGGTTCAGGAGACAATGGAGGCGGCTCAGGTTCGGGGAGCAATGGAGGCGGCTCTGGTTCGGGAAACGGTGGCGGCGACACCAGCCCTATCTGGGGCAAGGTGACGGGCACGATAAGTGCCATCGGGCCGGGCGTGGCCTATTCGAGCGAGGCTTCCTTTGCCGATGGCAAGTCAACCACGGTGGACTATGTCTATTATCCTACGACCGACACCTACTATGTATATGGTGGCACATTCTGCTCTCAGCCGGACGTAAACAACGGGAAGGGACTGAGATACGATGCCAAGAAAGGCTACAATTCCATTACCATCAAATACGGTTTCTATTACGACTATAGCACGAAGATAAGGTACGATTGGGAACTGCGTCTCAGGGTGACATTGCCATAGGCGATTGCTATGCGGCAAGGATAGAGGTCTGGTTTGCAGACAAGAAGGGTCGCAAGCGCAAGCTCACGGAGAAGGTCTATGGCATCCAGGGCTGGATGCGCTAAGGAAAAAAAAGAAGGCGGCAAACTCGTGTGAGTCTGTCGCCTTCTTCTTTATGACATGGGCATGACCTTATTTCATGCAATCGGCAATGAAGGCTTGCATCTCTCCCCAGTGCTTCTCGATGCTCAGCAGGAGGTGAAGCTGGTTGTTGGCACGGACAAAGTTGTGGTCGGGGTACTGACATTTCCAGTACTTGTCGCCGCTGAGGTAGTCCCAGAGGAAGCGGACGCACTGCATGTAGGGGAAGAGAGCTGTGGCGTAGGGCAGGTTCTCTATTTCTACAGGCAGGAGGAAACTCTTGGCGCTCTCAAGGTAGCCTTCGGTGAAGGCCTTGAAGATGTCCATGCGGAACTGCACCTTGTCCATGTCGGGGCAGTCCTCGGCCACCATGTTGGCACCCGTGCGGAGGAAATCACCATAGTCTGAGAAGATGAAGTTGGGCATCACGGTGTCGAGGTCGATGACGCAGAGCACGTTGTCCTGCTTGTCGAACATCATGTTGTTGACCTTCGTGTCGCAGTGGCAGACGCGCTTTGGCAGTGTTCCCTCGCGGCCCATTCGCTCGGCCTTGCACATCTCGTCGGCACGCTTCTCTATCTCCGAGAGCATCTTTTGCACGCGCTCTTCCTTCACTCGACCGGCTGGGTCGCGCTTGATGACGTCGTGCAACTGCTCCAGGCGAAACTCCATGTTGTGGAAGTCCTTGATGGTCTCGCCCAATTTGACGGGTATGTCGGCCAGCATTGCCTGGAAGTTGCCGAAGGCGCGACCTGCAGCGCGACTGCTTTCAGGGTCAACAGCCTGCTTGGTGACGGCATCGTCGATGAACACCATCAAGCGCCAATAGCCGCCTCCATCGCTGTCGAGCGGGAGGAAGACATACAGCTTGCCGCCTTCCTTGGCAGGGATGAAGCGCAGCACGCGGCGGTCGATGTCGGCCACGCCTTGTGCCTGGAGCTTGCGGCGAATGTGCGAGGTCACCGCATCAATGTTGCGCATCACCATGTCCACGTCGGGGAAGACGTTGTGGTTCACGCGTTGCAGCACATAGTCGGGCTTGTCGGCTTCGGCGGTTTTTACTTTGTAGGTGTCGTTGATTAAGCCTTCTCCCAGCGGTTTAATCTCGCTGATGGTGCCTTCGTAGGCAAAGCGGCCCACGATGTTGTTCAGTTGTTCGAAGTTCATTGTTTGTAGTTTAAGTTGTTCGTTTTGCTTGCAAAGATATAAATTAATTCTCAATTCATTATTTATAATTCAGATTTATTTCGTAACTTTGCACGGAAACAGTAACATTATATAAGATAATTCGATATGAAACGCCTTTCCCTATTACTCACATTCCTTGTTTCTGCTGTTTTTCTCTCCCTTGGTCAGCAGGCAGAAACGCCTTCGACGCTCGACGGATGGGCCGACCGTCTCGACCGGTTCGGCAAGTCTATTCCGCAGGAAAAGGTCTATATTCACATGGACAATACTTGCTATTTCCTTGGCGACACCATTTACTACAAGGCATACGTCCGCAGGAGTGACACTGGCGCGCCAAGCCGAATCAGCGGAGTGCTCTATGCCGAACTGCTGAATCAGGACGGCTATCTCGTGGAGCGACAGCAGCTGGAGCTGCAAGGCGGACAGGCTCATGGCAGCTTTGCCCTGCAAGACACGCTCTACGGAGGCTACTACGAACTGCGGGCCTACACGCGATGGCAGCTCAACTGGGGCATCACGGAGCATCCACACAACAAGGTTTCGGAGCAATGGTTCTTCAACAAACGCATGGCGAGGGAGTACTACATGGACTACGAGAAGCTTTACAGCCGCGTCTTTCCCGTGTTCGACAAGCCGAAAGAGCCAGGCGACTTCTATCACGAGATGACGCTCCGTCCTCTCCGTCGGCAGTCGAAAGTGGACGAGACTTCGCCCAAGCCAAAGCTCCAGCTGTTTCCCGAAGGCGGCAACCTTGTGGCAGGCGTGCCGAATAGGGTAGCGTTCGAAGTCACAAGCAACGAGGGACTTCACCTGGAGGGCAAGGTGACGGTGACGGAGGGACAGGCCAACGTCGTGGCCGAAGCTAATGTGGAGCAGCGCGGACGCGGGTCGTTCACGTTCACACCTCAGGCGGGCAAGAGCTACCGCGTCAGCTTCGAAGGCAAGAAAGGCACGACGCGCGAGACGTTGCCCAGTGCGGAGAAGGACGGCGTGGCCCTTCAGCTTATTAACGAAGGCGAGGGAAAAAGGCGCATCGAGCTCCATGCGGCAGGCGCGGCAGCCAGCGAAGAGCTCGGCATGACCGTGATGCAAGGCGGCGTCATGCTCGACTTCCAGACCATCCCCGCCGGTGCTTCTGCCACGGTCAACCTCAATGAAGACAATCTTGAGACCGGAGTTTGCCAAGTCACTATATATAATAATGTAGGGCGTGTCTATGCCGACCGCCTCTTCTTCTGCATGAAGTCCGACTTCGAAGCCAGCAATCTCAGCTTCCGTGGCCTGGACAAAAAGCCGGTCGAACCTTTCGCGCCCATCGCCCTCGCTGTGGAAGGCGGCAAGCCAGGCACGTCGGTCAGCGTCTCGGTCTGCGATGCCACGCACAGCGAGTACCTCTACGACAACGGAAACATCCTGACAGAGATGCTCCTTTCGAGCGAAATCAGAGGCTTCGTGGAGAGCCCCGGCTACTTCTTTGAGAAGGACGATGAGGAGCACCGACGTGCCCTCGACCTCCTCCTGATGATACAAGGATGGCGACGCTACGACTGGCACACGATGACCACGCCCGGAGCTTTCGTGCTGAACCACAAGCCCGAGCAGACACCATTGCTGGTGGGCGAGGTGAACAAGTTCATGGCGGGCGAGCAGGAATCGCAGTACGCCGGCAATTATCAGGGGGTGAGCGACGTGGCCACGGCAAGCGATGCCGTCAGCCTGACAGGCGAGACGAAGGCTGCAACCAGCGAGGACTCCGACACGAAGGAGGCAGAAGACGGCGGAAGTGTCACCGAGGCACGCAAGAACAACGAGACCACCGGGCCCGAAGTCACTACAGCACGCGACGAGTTGGCCCGCTTCTCGCAGACAGACAAAGAACTCAGCCGCGAACTTCTCGTCAGGGCGCGCTTTGCCAAGCCAGGAGCCGAGCAAGGCATCGACGGCGAAATGATGACCGATCGGCACATGTTCTCCATCCCCTCGCCACGCTTCTTCGAGGGTTGCATCTTCCATCTTGCGGCCAGCGACAGCACGAAGTGGAAAGGGAAACCACACGTCTGGGAGCTGCCAAGCACAGACCGCAACGACAAACTCAACTATCCGGAGTTCTACGTTCGCCTGCGTCCCGTCTATCCTCGCTTCGTCAAACCCTACGACTGGTATCAGTGCCACCTGGCTCAAGCCCCTAAAGGTTCGGTCATTGCGCCCGACTGGGTGCTTGACGGCTCACGCCTGCTCGACGAAGTCACCGTGGGCGTCAAGCGCGGCCGAATGGGCAAGTTCGACCCCACGAAGCCTGCCTTCGTCGTGGATGCCTACCAAGCTTTCAACGAGACATGCGATGCGGGCTTCTGCCCGGGCGTTTACTACGGCTACAACCGCTTTGCCCGAGACATCTCCAGGACTTATGTGGGAGACATGAACCTGAGCCGCGACTATGTTCTCGAACTGAGAATCGACGGTAAGATGGAGGCCAACAAGTCCGTTGCAGAGTCAAATCGCACCTATATCGGCGGGGCTGTGGGAGGCGGAATGCCCGTCGAGACGTTCAACATCTCCAGCGCCACGAAGGAGAAGTACAACCTGCTGAAGAACCTCGGCAAGGTCTATATCTACACCGACTACAGTCCGCGTCGCGAAGGAAACTCGCTCTACGATGGCGAAGACATCCCCGTGGTCACCGTCGACCTGCACCTCATCGACCAGAACGAATCGCACCGTGCCACGTCGCGCGACCGCAGGTATCTCCTCCCTGGCTATTCCGCACCCATGGAGTTCTACCAGCCCGACTATTCGCAAAAGCCTCTTCCCGACGTCAAGGACTATCGACGCACCCTTTACTGGAACCCAGATTTGCTGATTGGCGACGACGGACGGGCCGAGTTCCGCTTCTACGGCAACGGCAAGCAGACGCATCTCAGCGTCAGGGCAGAGGGCATTGCCACCGACGGAACGCTCCTCACCGGACAGTCAATGCCAGAGGACAGATAGATGCAGGCAGCGGCGATTCTCAACTCCGCGTGCCGCGATGACAATCTTCGCGTGCCGCGATGGTCAACTCCGCGTGCGGCGATGACAATCTCCGTGTGCGGCGTTCAGAAACATGATGTGAGAAGATGAAGAGATTACTTGCGAGTCTGCTGTTCAGCCTGCTGGCTACGATGATGCTTCGGGCCGAAGCGCCGGAGCTGAGCGTACGTCATGGCATCTGCCACGAAGCGTTCCGCCTCTCCATCTCATCGCCTGTCCCCGGCACAACCGTCTATTACACCGACGACGGAAGCGACCCTCGAGAGAAGGGTAGGCTCTACGATGGCTCGCTCCATATCAGCACCACGACCGTCATCCGCACGGCTTTCCTGCAGTCCGACAGCGTCTGGAGCGACGTCGCCACGGCCTCCTACATCTTCCCCTCCAGCCTCTTGTTCCAAGGAAATAAGCCCTTCGGCTATCCCCAATACTGGGGCAAGTACTGCCAAATCTCGGGAACTGCCATTGCCGACTACGAGATGGACCCCGAGATAACGGGCAACAAGAGCTACTCATCCCTTGTCACCGACGGCTTGCTGACGCTTCCCATCGTCTCCCTCGTCACCGACCGCGACCATCTCTTCAGCCACGTCAACGACGAGACGACGGGCGGCATCTACATCTTCACGGGCTGTCCCGTGGGCGACGGCACGGGTCGCGGCTGGGAACGACCCGTCAGCTTCGAACTCATAGGCGGTGACATGGACCACGACCTCACGGTCAGTTGTGCTCTCAAACTGCATGGCGGACACGGACGACTGCCTGAGAAGAACCCAAAGCACGCCTTCCGGTTGCACTTCAAAAAGGACTACGGACCCGGTTCCCTCAAGTATCCCGTCTTCGGCGACCGCGGTCCAAGTCGCTTCAACACACTCGTCCTGCGCACGTTCTTCGGTTATTCCTGGCAACATTGGGACAATGCACAGCGCCACCGGGCACAGTACATCCGCGACATCTGGGCACGCGAGACGCAGGCCAAGCTGGGCGACCCCATCAGCCGCGCGCAGTATGTCCACCTCTTCATCAATGGTCTCTACTGGGGAATGTATAATCTTTGCGAACGCGTAGAAGGCGAGTTCTGCTCATGGAACTTTGGCGGGAGCGAAGAAGACTGGGACGTGACGGAGGTGGACGGCGGCGCCGGACAGTATCACGCCGCTGTCCCCGTCTGCGGAAACATCGACGCATGGAACCAAATGGCAGACCTCATCTACCAACTTCCCAGTCACAGCAGCTACATGCACCTTGTGGGCTGCGGCTCCGACGGCAAGCCCAACGCCAAGTACCCGCCTTTGCTCGACGTGGACAACTTCATCCATTACATGCTCATCAACCTCTACGGAGGCAACACCGACTGGGATCATCACAACTGGTTTGCCTTTCGCAACCGCGTCCTTGCCGACCATGGTTTCCGTTTCCTCTGTTGGGATTCGGAAAACATTATCGTTTCGCCCACCGAAAACCTCACCACGAAGAACAACCGAGGCTGTCCCACCGGCTTCCTCAACCGCTTGATGAAGCAAGGCATCTTTGCCCATCGCTTCCACGAACTCGCATGGCGTGCCCTCACTCACGGCGGGCCGCTCACTCCCGAAGGCGCTCTCGCCACCTGGGACAGCCTGTACCACACCATCAGTCTTGCGCTTTGGGACGAGGCCGCACGCTGGGGCGACTACCGTCGCGACGTGCATCCCTACGAGACGAAAGGCATTCTCTATAAGCCCGACGGCGCATACGAGACGGAACGCAACCGCCTGCTCAAGCAATACTTCCCCGTTCGCACAGCCACCGTCATCAGTCAACTACGCGACCGCGGCTGGCTCCCACAGGCAGAAGCGCCCGCCGTTTTCATCGACGACACGGAGGTGGGCTACGACCTCCAGCCGCTCTCCTTGGAAAGCAGACTCACCATGTCGGGCCAAAACATATACTACACGCTCGATGGCAGTGCGCCTGTCAACTGGTTTCAGAACGATGCGGGAGCCCTTTCGCCCAGTGCCAAGGCCTACATCGACGGGAAAAATGTCCTGGATGAAGCTGTCTCGAAGGTTCACTCGGACACGCTCACGCTCCGAGCCATCTGCTGTGAGGCAGGCGAATGGAGTCCCATCATCACCGTCCGCTTTGCCATCGACGACCCGACCGACCTTAAAGACCTCAAGAATCTTCAGGACACAAAGGACTTTGTCTTTGACCTGCACGGCCGCCGCATCGCGGGTCGTAAGCCGCCGAGGGGCATATATATTATAAAAGGAAAGAAGAGAATAATGAGATGAGAGAGATAGAAATCACAACTCTGGAATGCGAGGAACTGGCACCATACAGCCGGCTCACGGAAGCGCAACTGCGCAACAGGCTCGAGCCTGCACAGGGACTCTTCATTGCCGAAAGCCCAAAAGTGATAAATGTTGCGCTCGATGCAGGTCTCGAGCCAGTCTCTTTGCTCTGCGAACGCAAGCATATCGAGGGCGATGCGCGTGGCATCATAGAAAGATGTCCGAGCGACATGCCCGTCTATACCGGCAGTCGTGAGCTCTTGTCGCGGCTCACGGGCTATACCCTGACGCGCGGCGTGCTCTGTGCCATGCGTCGTCCTCAGCCACCGTCGCTCGAAGAGATTTGTCGGGACGCACGCCGCGTCGTCGTTCTTCACGGCGTTTGCGACACCACGAACATCGGTGCCATCTTCCGCTCGGCAGCAGCCCTTGGCATGGATGCCGTGCTCCTGACGGCAGATTCCTGCGATCCGTTGAACCGCCGCACCGTCCGCGTTTCCATGGGCAGCGTGTTCCTTGTGCCCTGGACATGGCTCGAATCGGAGGATCCCCCAGCCCCCTTTAGGGGGAGTTCCTCGCCGCAAAAAACTCCCCCTAAAGGGGGCTGGGGGGTCCGCAGGTTGCAAGATATGGGCTTTACAACCGCTGCGATGGCTCTCCGAAAAGACGACGTGAGCATCGACGACCCGCGGCTGAAGCAGACGGAGCGTTTGGCCCTCATCATGGGGACAGAAGGCGACGGCTTGCCCGAAGCAGTGATTGATGCCGCGGACCTCGTCGTGAAGATTCCCATGCACAACGGCGTGGACAGCCTCAACGTGGGCAATGCGGCTGCGATCGCTTTCTGGGAGCTGAGAGCCCCTACATATCGTACCTGAGATTCTCCCAGTCGGTCTCCTGATCGAGCTGTGCCATGAAGTCGTCGAGCACGCTCTGGTCGATGTCGCCAAGCTCGAACTCCTTTTGCGCATCCTTGCGAATCTCTGCAATCCACGCGCGGCGAGCGGTGACGTAGTCCTCATGAACCTGCTGGGCCGTCTGCTCCGTTATCTCGTCGATGCCGTAGTATTCGCAGATGAGGCGGTAGCTCCATGCCCAACGATACTCCGCATAATTGTCGTTTGCCGTAGAGAATTCCTCGCGGATGGCAGGGATGCTGGCAAGCGTGCCGTCCTTGATGGCCTGGACGATGCGGCGTTCTTCGCTCAAAGGGATGAGGAGACCGCTCAAGTCGCTCCACTTGCCTGTACCTACTGGCGAGGAGGGACGCTCCAGACGGTGTCGTTTCATGACCGCTCCCATGTAGATGCGCAGGGCAATGTCATAGTACTTTATGCCTTTTTTGAGTGAGGAGTTCTTGATGACATAGTCGTGAAAATTGTAAGTTGCCACGTCGCCTGACACTTCGCGGAGTGCTTCCAGGGTACGTTTTGCCGTCATGATGCCTCCGACAGAAAAGGGAGAAAGCCAGTCGAAGTTGACGATGGAGTTCTTTCCCCTGTCGTGCCTTTTGTCTCGCTTTGGCCATTTTCGTATGTCGCGGTAGAGGCCGACGGTCGTCAGATTGCGTCCCGGCACCAGATACATATCGTCGCCATAGGCAATGAGATAGGAGAAGGGGAGCTTCCTCGTGTCGGGATGATGCATGAGCTTGCCGAAGCAAACGCTGAAAGTGCCTATGCGGGCAGGCATCAGGATGTAGCTTCCGCTGGCAGTCTTAGTGCCACGTTCCAGGACGCCCCAGTGCAGGGGACCCATCTTGTAGGCATGGTTGGAGAAGTTTGTGCCGGAGCCTGCGTTGTAGAAGGAGAACATTCCACCTATCAAGAGCGAGCTTTTGTGGTGAGAAGCCGAGAAGGGTCCGCAGAAAGCGGCACAGGCTTCGCCGTTCGACATGTAGCAATTGGCAAAGAAGAGGCTGTTCTCTGCGGTGAAGCCGTCAGTAATCTTGCAAGCCTCGCCCACGAAACAGTTCTCGAGCTTCGTGGCATTGAGGATGCTCGAACCGCCTCCGATGACCGAATCGATGCAGATGACGCCCACTCCTATCGTGACAATTGCGCCCGGGACGCTCTTGAGGGTGCAGTCCTTGAGACGCGATGCGCCGTCGATGATGCAGCCGTCCGAGATGTGACAGTTGGTGATGTCGTGCGTTCTTGTGATGCGTACGTTGTTGCCTATCGTTGTGATGGGCCTGCTGCTTGCTGCGATGTTCTCGCGCACAAGCTTTCGGATGATGTCGGTGAACTCGCGGTCTTGCTCATACTTGACCATGAGAGATGCCAGCTGCGAGTTGAGTCCGTCGAAGATCATCACGTTGCCGTCGCCCACTTCGTTGAGGACGGAGATGACGTGTCCCTCGCCGAAGGAGGCTTCTGGCGTGGTGTTGATGAGTCCGACGTCTTCGATGAGGCAGTCGTTGCCCACGATGCAGTTGCGGAGCGTAGAGCGAATGATGCCCGTGTGGCGCATGAAACCTTCGGCCACGGCCATGGTTCCGCTGAAGCTTCCCAGCGTGACTTTGCCATAGAAGCTTGTGTCGTGGATGAAGTCGGTGCAGAAGTCGTCTGCCACCGTAATGCCGAGCCAGTCCTCGGCCCTGCAGCCCTGAGCCTTCAGGGCAGCAATTTCGTTTTCGTTGAGTGTTCTCATCTTTACGTTATCCTGTGTTAAAACCAATACCGATGCAAAGGTACGAAAAATAAGGGAAAAAGTAAAAGTGAATAGTGAAAAATGAGGCGGCAGCAAGAAAAAAAGGCGAAGTTGGCGGCTTTTGCTTGACATAAGTCAAGCGTCGGAGCATCTGATGCTGTGGATGTCCATGCGGGGGGTGAAATCTTCGTGTGCGGCGATGGATGTTTTCGCGTGCGACGATGACCATCTTCGCAGGCGAAGTTTGCGAGGACCGAAGTTTTTATCGGAAAACAACGGACGCGCCACGGCACGTCCCTACATTTTTCATTTTCCATTTTTATCTTTTTCACTATTCACGTTTACTTTTTCCGTTTTTTTTCGTACCTTTGCGCCGAAATTTCTTATCACTAAAACATAACGAAAGATGTATTACATACGCAAACGTCTGGTCATCTCTGCCAGCCATCGCCTCGAGTTGTCCTATCCCAGCAAGTGCAGCCAACTGCATGGTCACAATTGGATCATCACAGTTTACTGCAAAGCCGAGGAGCTGAACGCCGACGGAATGGTTATTGACTACGAGGAAATCACCGGGCGCATCGCATCGCAACTTGACCACGTCAACCTCAACGAAGTGCTTCCTTGCAACCCGACAGCCGAGAACATCGCCAAGTGGGTGTGTGACCAGCTGCCACAGTGCTATCGTGTCGATGTGCAAGAGAGCGAAGGCAATATGGCAACGTACGAGAAGTGACGATTGGACAATCTACAATTTGACAATTGATTGTGTAATCGTGAAATTGTCAAATTGTAAAATAGTAAAATCGTGAAATTGTGAAATTACTGCGCGTAAACGAGACTTTCGTGTCGCTTCAGGGCGAGGGTCACTTCACCGGCACGGCGGCTTTCTTCCTCCGTTTCTCCGGCTGCAACCTCCGTTGTCCCTTTTGCGACACCAGTCATCAGAGCTTTACAGAGCGTAGCGAGGACGACATCGTTGCCGAGGCAAGCGGGCACAAACCGCGCCACATCGTTGTCACCGGCGGTGAGCCTGCACTGCAACTCACGTCGTCGCTCGTCGATAAGCTCCATGCGGCAGGCTTCTTCATACAGGTCGAGACCAACGGCACACTGCCTCTGCCCGAGGGTATCGACTGGGTGACGTGCTCTCCGAAAGGCAATCCCGTCCTGAAAAGCGTGGACGAACTGAAGGTCCTTTATGAAGGAGAAAGCACCGATCTCAGCATCGCCGACCGCATCAGAGCCAAGGAGTACAGGCTCCAACCTCTTGACACGGGCAACCCGGAGCGAAATCGTGCCATCGTTCGTTCCTGCATCGACTGCGTCTTGCAGCATCCCCGCTGGTCGTTGTCCCTTCAGACTCACAAGATGCTCGACATCAAGTGAAGGCCCCACATAAGCGAGACCTTGCCGATGTCATAGAGTCTTTCTTTTGTAGAAATAGAATTAGCTTTGCAACAATTATATTTATAATGTATTACCTAAACACAGGATGAAGTATGAAAAAGATTTTTTTATTCAGTAGTTTCCTGGCATTTATGTGCCTCGCCGCAGTGATGCTGTCTTCTTGTTCAAAAGAAGAAACAACGCCGGAAGTGGTTGTTGACCCGTACAATGGTCATGAATTTGTCGACCTCGGTCTGTCGGTGAACTGGGCCACGTGTAACATCGGTGCGAAGAAGCCTGGGGACTTTGGCTATTATTTCGCGTGGGGCGAGACAACGCCGAAAGACAATTTCGGCTGGGATAACTACAAGTTTACCAGCGATGGCGGCAGCACCTTTACGAAATACAACGGCAGCGACCTGGGCGAGCTTGGTTTGGAAGACGATGCTGCATCGGCGAACTGGGGTGGCTCATGGCGTACGCCTACCCTAAAGGAGTTTAATGAATTGATGGCCAACTGCGACGGAGTATGGATAAAAGAAGGCGACCCAGAGTTCGGCGGCGTGGCAGGAGCAAAGTTCACCAGCAAGGTGCCTGGCTATACGGACAAATCTATTTTCATTCCGGCTGCCGGTTGTCGCTTCGGTTCGGAGCTGTATGGCGTAGGATTGCGCGTTTACGCTTGGTCCACCACGCTCTATGCTGCTGATCTGCGCCGTGCGTATCGTGCTTGCTTGGCCGACACGCCGGACGTCGAGACTCGCAGCGACGGTCGTGCCGGAGGCCATTCCATCCGTCCCGTATGCCACTCGAACCGCAGCACAGATGCTGATGACGGCAAGACGACTGAGCCGGAAGAGGTGGATGACAACACGCCGGCGCCGACCTCGCACAACGGCTACGAATGCGTCGATTTCGGCATACGCATCGACGGCAAGAAACATCTCTTTGCCACCCGCAACGTAGGTGCCAGCCATGAGTACGACTATGGCGATTTCTTCGCATGGGGTGCCACTGAGCCGTACTACACCGGCTACACCATGAATGGTACTTCTGTCACTGTCACATCGTGGAAAGAAGGCAAGAGCGAGGGCTACGTTCAGGCAGGCGCACCCCTCTACGGCAGTGATGGTGCCTACACCACATACACCGCCGCAGGTGCTGTCCTTAGCCCTGAGCACGATGCAGCCCGTGCCAACATGGGTGGAGACTGGCGCATGCCTACCTTCGAGGAAATAAAGGCGCTGTGCGAAAAGACCACTTCGACATGGACAGACAACTATAAGGGTAGCGGCATAGCCGGCTGTATCATAAGCGGCAAGGGTAAATATGCAGACCAAACTATGTTCCTGCCGGCTGCCGGCATCTTTAGCGGATCGTCTCACCTCAATGCCACGCAACAGGGTTACTACTGGTCGAGCACGCTTCACAACGCTTCGGACGGTAAATACCTGGGTTCAGTGTACGGTGGCAGTACGTCCCCCTATGGCTACAACAATCGCTACTTCGGCTTCCCTGTGCGTGCAGTCTTTACTTTCTCTGAGTGAAACGCCAGAAAACTACTAACGTGTAAACGGGCATTTACTAACGTGTAAATGCCCGTTTACTAACGAGTAATTTGCCATTTATCAGTGGATGGTTGGCGATTTATCGGCAGGTCGTCGGCAAAAGTTGCCTTCAACGCGCAAAAACAAACCTCAATGTTTCGCTGTTTGCAAACAATTCGCTATCTTTGCACCATAAATAAAAGGTGAAAAGATGAAAAGGTAAAAAGGCGGTGCAAAGGGAGCAGAACTCCCGCGACTCAGGCTGATTTTGAATAACAAATTTATAAAATTTGAATTTACAGAGAAGGATGAATCAAGAACTAAACAGCGCGACGGTCAACGCCATCATCGATGAGATGGGACTTGGAGATTTCTCCGGTGCCACTATCCGCGACATACAAGCCCTCTCGCGAAAGATTGAAGAACAGACGGGCGAGGAAGTTATTCACCTTGAGATGGGCGTGCCGGGCTTGCAGCCTTCGGACATCGCGCTGAAGGCCGAGGCCGAAGCTCTCAAGAACGGTTGCGCCACCATCTATCCGCCCAATGGCGGCATCCCGCGCATCAAGAAGGCAGCATCAGACTTCGTGAAAGCCTTCATCGGCGTGGACATCAGTCCCGAAGGTTGTGTGCCGACAACAGGCAGTATGCAAGGCACCTTCGCCACCTTCATGGCCCTTCGCCACGCCTTTGCCGGTTCGAGGCAAGACTCCGTGCTGCTCATCCAGCCAGGCTTCCCAGTGCAGACCACGCAATGCGACGTGATTGGGCTCAAGCACGAGGCTCTCGACATATACAACTACCGCGGCGATGCCTTGATAGCAAAGCTCGAAGAGATTGCGGCCAAGGGAAACATCTGTGCCATCGTCTATTCTAATCCCAACAATCCTTCGTGGGTTTGCTTCACGGAAGAAGAATTGAAGGGCATCGGCACGATAGCCACGAAGCACGACTTGCTTATCCTCGAGGACTTGGCATACTTTGCCATGGACTTCCGCCGCGACCTCTCGCATCCGTTCCAAGAACCTTTTCAAGCCACCGTTGCACGCTATACGGACAACTATGTGCTGTGGGTGTCGGCATCGAAAGCTTTCTCTTATGCGGGGCAACGCATCGGCGTGACGTGCATCTCAGACAAACTCTTCCATCGCCCCTTTGCCCCGCTGAAGGAAAAGTTCGGAGTGAGCACCTTCGGCGACTTCTTTGTCGGCAGATTGATGTACACACTCTCCAGTGGGTCAACGCATTCTGTGCAACATGCCATGTCAGCTCTGATGGAAGCTGCTGTCAAAGGAGAATACAACTTCCTCGACGACGTCAAGGAGTACGGTCGTCGCGCCAAGTTCATGAAGGACGTGTTGCTTGCCAACGGCTTCTATCTCGTCTATGACAACGATATGGGAGCGCCGCTTGCCGACGGCTTCTACTTCACCGTGCAGTACCCTGGCATGAATGATTTGCAGCTCACTCGCGAGCTCATGACCTACGGCATTGCCGTCTATCCGCTCGACACGATGGGCTCCACGCAGCAAGGCGTGCGCATCTGCACCTCGTTCTTCCGACGCGAGCAAGAAGAACTTTTCACCAAACGTATTAAAAAATTCCACAATAACCATTGACCATTGAGCATTGACCATTAGCTGCGCCCGAAGATGCAGTTGCAGAATAATGGTCAATGTTCAATCTTCAATGGTCAATGAAAAAACACTATGAACTACAATCCTTACCTTCATCCCGAGTACGAAACGCTCTCGCGAGAAGAAATCGACAAGCTGCAGACCAAGCGCCTGCAAGAGACCATCAAGCGTTGTGCCAAGGTTCCTTTCTATGAAAAGAAGTTCAAGGAGATGGGCATCAAGGCCGAAGACATTGCCTCTCCTGCCGACATTCGCAAGCTTCCCTTCACCACGAAGCAAGACCTCCGCGACACCTATCCCTTCGGCCTTGCCGCAGTACCCTTGACCGACTGCGTGCGTCTGCACTCCAGCAGTGGCACAACTGGCAACCCCACCGTCATCCTTCACACGAAGAACGACCTCGACGAATGGGCAAACCAAGTGGCAAGAAACCTCTGGATGGTCGGCCTGCGCCCCGACGACGTGTTCCAAAACTCCTCAGGCTACGGAATGTTCACTGGCGGACTTGGTTTCCAGTACGGTGCTGAGAAGATGGGGATGCTCACAGTTCCAGCCGCCGCAGGCAACTCTTTGCGCCAAATTAAGTTCATCAAGGACTTTGGCACAACAGCCATCCATGCCGTCCCGTCCTACTTGACGCGCCTCTATGAGGTGATGCAGGAGCAAGGAGTTGACCCTCGAAGGGACACGAAGCTCCGCGTCTTTGCCATCGGTGCAGAGCCTCATTCCGAGGAACAAAGGCAGAGAATAGAGAAGATGTTCGGCGTGAAGGCCTACAACAGCTTCGGCATGTCGGAGATGTGTGGGCCAGGCGTGGGCTTCGAGTGCCAAGAGCAGAACGGTCTGCACTTCTGGGAAGACTATTATATCGTGGAGATTGTAGATCCCGAAACGTTAGAGCCAGTTCCCGACGGCGAGATAGGCGAGCTTGTGTTGACCACTTTGAAGCGCGAAGCAATGCCTTTGATAAGGTATCGCACGCGCGACCTCACCCGTGTGCTTGGCCGTACCTGTCCCTGCGGACGCAATCATGTCCGCCTCGACCGCATGAAAGGCCGCAGTGATGACATGATGGTGCTGCGTGGCGTGAACATCTTCCCCATTCAGATTGAGAAGATACTCATGACCTTCCCCGAGCTGGCAAGCAACTATCTCATCACGCTCACCACGGACAACGACAACGACAACATGACGGTGGAGGTGGAGCTGGCAGAGATGTTTACCGACGACTATGCCCGCCTGCAAGCGCTGACGAAGGACGTCACCCGTGCACTGAAGGACGAAATCCTGCTCACGCCCATCGTGAAGCTTGTGCCTAAGGGGACACTTCCCGTCAGCGAAGGCAAGGCCGTCCGCGTGGTCGACAAGAGAAAAGTCTATCAATAAAAGGAGAAAAGGTGAAAAATTGAAAAGGTAAAAAAGGCAGTGCAAAGCATTCCCTTTCCCCCTTTCCTCAGTTTTTCTCCTTTTCCCTCTTTTTTAACTTTTTAATTTTTCAACTTTTCAACTTTTCAACTTTTACATGAAGCAGTTATCTATTTTCATCGAGAATAAGCGCGGCACGTTGCTCACGGTGCTCAACGCGCTCAAGGGTGCAGGCATTCAAATCATCGCGTCCACCATATCCGATACACAAGACTTTGGCATCTATCGCATCATTTGCGACGACCCCGAACGTGCCTTCATCGTGCTGAAGGAACAAGGCATTACTGCAACGCTTGCCGACGTCTTTGCCATCCAGCTCGAGGATAAGCCAGGCGAGGCAGCCCGCGTGCTTGCCATCTTCGCCGAAGCAGGCATCAGCATTGCCTACATGTACTCGTTCCTCCTCTCCGGCAAAGGCATCCTCGTGTTCCGCTCCACCGACACCGAGCGCACAAAGCAGGTCATCAAGGAAAAGTCCTTGCAGGAGTTCTGCTGAAAGGTAGTTCTTCGAAAACAGCAGACTGACCGAAAAAGCCATGTCCTGCAATCATGGCTGAAAACTAAACACGTTTACTTTGCCAACTAAGCACGCTTACTTTGCTAACTAAGCACGCTTACTTTGCGAATTAACCACGTTTAGTTTGTGAACCACGTTTAGTTGTTGAAATCCTCGTGTGGATTTGCCAAAGTCCTCGTGTGCATTTACTAAAATCCACATGAGGATTTTTTCGTATGTAAAGATACACGAATTGGAATAAAAACGTCACTTCGGCATAATCAGTCGCCCAGTAGGGACGCGCCGTGGCGCGTCCGTCCTCCGCGCGACATCTTCATCTTCCGCTTCTTCGCAGCGAACACGGACGCGCCACGGCGCGTCCCTACAGGGCTTGTCCGGCATTTCTTCTGCTGAACAGACGTGAGAAACAAAGAACCGAGGGCATCACCAGAACGGGTGATACTCTCGGTTCTCAGTTTCCTTTTGCCAGACCCATTTGGGGCAAGGCGCGTGGTTACTTGCCGAAGTAGCGCTTCAGCAAGCCGGCGAAGCCTGCGCCGTGGCGTGCTTCGTCCTTTGCCATCTCGTGAACTGTGTCGTGGATGGCGTCGAAGCCTGCAGCCTTTGCTTCCTTGGCGATGCGGAACTTGTCTTCGCAAGCACCGGCTTCGGCAGCAGCACGCTTCTCCAGGTTAGTCTTTGTGTCCCACACGCATTCGCCAAGCAGCTCGGCGAAACGGCTGGCGTGGTCGGCCTCCTCGAAGGCATAGCGCTTAAAGGCCTCGGCAATCTCGGGATAACCTTCGCGGTCGGCTTGCCGAGCCATTGCCAAGTACATGCCCACCTCGCCGCATTCGCCGTTGAAGTGGTTGCGGAGGTCTTGAATCATTGCCTCCGAAACGCCTTCGGGCTTGCCGTCACCAATCTTGTGAACGGTGGCGTACGTCATCTCTCCGTCTTCCTTCAGTTCCGAGAACTTAGAGGCTGGAGCCTTACAGATGGGGCACTTCTCGGGTGCGGCATCGCCTTCGTAGATATATCCACAAACGGCGCAAATGAACTTTTTCTTCATAGTCTTTTGTGATTTGATGTTTATAATTGCTTTGTTTCCCTCACTATAATTCGGTACAAAGATAAAGAAAAACCTCGAAAACTACATCTTTTTAGGTAGAAAAATGCTAACAAATGAGAATTTTTCACGTTTCATTTTTCACTTTTTACTTTTTTTCATAACTTTGCAAAGCGAAAGGAAGAAGCAAATGCGATAGTAGCTCAGTTGGTAGAGCTTTGGCTTCCCAAGCCAAAGGTCGCGGGTTCGAGCCCCGTCTATCGCTCTTTATCTCGTGGGAATGGACTTGACTTCCAATCCCGGCAAACGCAACAACTAATGCCTTATGAAAACATTTCTTTCGATTCTCGGCTTGTGTTCCTTCCTTCTTTCATGCAACAGCAGCAAGCCTTCATGTGCACTTTCCGATGTGGAAAAGGCCTGCATGGAGGGCGTTAGCAGCGACACGACGTTCTCGAAATGCTATCTCACCGCCGGCGAACGCGCGTGGTGCGTGGGCTGGCAAGACGGCACCTTCCCCGACATAAACAGCCACATCCCCCGTGACGGCGGCGGACTTTGGGCTCCTCCAGTCAAGATTGCCGACGGTTTTTCACTTCGAATCGACGATGTTCTGCTGAGCAAACCCGACTTTTATACTACTTATCCGTATGCAGGAACGTTTACTTACCGGCAGGCTGTCGAGGGCCTGGAGGTGGAGCGACTGCAGTTCATCCCCCAGAACATACCTGGAATGTTGGTGCGCTACCGCATCAAGAACACTGGCTCACAGGTCAGGAACCTCTCCCTCCGCTTTTCCGTCCGCCTGCATCTCTTCCCTTCTTGGGAAAGCAATCGCGTGGGCATCTCCGACGGACCTGATTCTTTCCAGGCAGACAACACCACGGGAACGCTCCTGGCAACCGACGACACCAACCACTGGGCAGCAGTCTGTAGGGCTTCAAATTGGAACAAAGTGCAGGCGGATGAGGTCGAAGAACTCAACACGCATGAAGGCGGGCACACGGGAACCATCTTTAGTTCGCTCAACATAAAGGGTGGAAAGACGGCAGACATCTGGTACTTCATTGCCGGCGAAGAGCATGGCATCGACCACGCCACAGCAGCTTGTCGCTCTCTGGAAGAGTCTCCCGAGACGCTTCTTTCAGAGAACAAGGCACTCTATACGTCTATACTGAACCGCTCTGTCATCAACATCCCCGACACGGCACTGCAGTCGGCGTACAACTGGGCACGTATTGGCACCCAGTGGCTCGCGGCTTCCCTGCGCGACAAACGTTTCCTTCAGGCCGGAGCATTGACTTATCCCTGGCTTTTTGGCTGCGATAATTCGTACTCCATACAGGGCGTGGCAGCCATCGGAGACCATGAACTCGGCGAGCAGACGCTGTCGGCATTGAAGGAAGTTTCAGTCAAGACCAACGGCAACGGACGTATCATTCACGAGATGCTCCCCTTTGGTGCCGTCTACAATCCAGGCAACACGCAAGAGACGGCACATTTCATCGTTGCCGTTCGCGAGCTCTTCCGCTGGACGGGAAACGTCGAATGGCTTCGGACGATGTTTCCTTATATGGAGAAAGGGCTGGACTGGCTGTACGGCGAACGTGACAAAAACGCCAACGGCTTTCCTGAAGGCCCCGGAATAATGGAGGTGCGCGGGCTCGATGCAGAGCTCATCGACGTGGCCGTATACAGTAGTCTTGCCTTGCGCGACATGGCAGAAATGGCTGTCTTTCTTGGCGAAAACGACAAGGCAAAAGGTTGGCTGAGCCGCGCCGACTCGCTTTGCAGGAAGATAAACCGTGAGTTTTGGGACGAAGAAAGAGGACTTTACTGCGACTTCTTCGGCAAACGCGAAGATGCAGTTCGTGTCGCTCGGGAGGCTTCGTTGCAATATCCCAAGAACGCCGACTACTATCTCGAGCTGGCTAAAGCCTTCGAATCGTTGCCCGAAGGCACTGAACATGGCTTCATCACCAACGCAAATTGGGTGATTTCAACGCCTATGGAGACAGGGATGGCGCCTTCAGACCGAGCTCTCAGGGCGCTCGACATCATCAGGGAAAAGCATTGCGGTGCCTACGGACCGTATCTTTCGGCAATAGATAAAGACCACTTTATGACCATTTCAACTGGCGTCCAGGCCGTGGCAGAAGCACGTTATGGACGCATTGACGAGGCCATTTGGTATCTGGATTGCATTGCCGCCACCCTGCACAGGACGCTTCCGGGCTCGATGAACGAGATGATGCCGGATTATGGATGTCCCGTCCAGGCATGGACAATATATGGACTTGCCCGAACAATAGTGGGATTCGTGTTCGGCATAGCGCCCGAAGCAGCCTCGAAAACCGTTTCCATTGCGCCGAATCTCCCGACTGGCTGGGACGACATATCCATTTCAAACGTACGGGTCGGCACGATGACTTGCTCGATGAAAGTCCATCGGGAAGGCGCGTCGATGCAAGCAGACATCACAACCGACGACCCGACATGGACGTTCCGCGTAGAGCTTCCGTGTCAGACGAAGGCAGTCGAGCTCTCCGGAAAAAAAACTTATCGGGTGAAGAATTGAGTGACGTCCCCCGTCAGCTCCCTTCAAAAAGCAGAGGAAAAAACGAATAAAGCCAACCAAGCAAATGAAGTATGCCCTGTGTTCACTGGTTTTCATCCTGCTGGCAGCACTTGATTTCGCCCCGATAGACGTTCCTGCCAAGATGACTTTCCCCTTGCTCTGGCTCTCTCTGGCTGCTTTGTGGCAGAGACAATGGGCGCTTGCGTCGGCACTCTTCTGCTCTTTTCTCGGCGACGTGATGGGGTGGAAGGGTGAACTTATCCCTCAGATCGGTTTCTTTGCCCTCGCTCAGTTCCTATACATTATTATATATATAAGGCTCTATCCGCCGTCACCTTCGTGGAGCCGACCTGTCAATGTTGCCATTGCCGTGTTGCTTGCCGCCGTTTATGGCGTGGCGATGATGTGGATATTCCCGCGAGTTACAGATGCTTTCATCAGCTACGGCATTGCAGTCTATGCCGTCCTCCTGCTTGCGATGTGCTTTTCGGCCTCTCGCCATCGTAGTGTCTGCCTCATTCTCGGCGCATTGCTTTTCGTCGCCTCCGACTTCATCCTGGGCGTACATTTGTTCGTCGAAAGGATTCCCCATGCCCACCAGAGCATCATGGTGCCCTATTATCTCGGCCAGTTGCTGCTCTTCCTCGGCACCCTCGGCTTGCAGAGAAAGCAAAACAGAAAAGGGATGCACCGCCTTGGCACACCCCTTTTCGTCTGATACGGCTCGGGTCACCTTGCAGCAACCTTCGTCACGATGCGTCGTCCGCCCAGTGTCACCTCCACGATGACTATGGAAGGACTCTTTGGAATCCTCACGACGATGCCTCGGCCGTCGGCCTGCCTCTCTGCGGCCAACGTGCGTCCTGTAACATCATACACCTTCACGTCCGTCACGTCCTTCAGCTCTTCCGGCGTTCCGGCAATGTGGAGGATGCCGTCGCGGAGCGTCATCTTGAGCGGCGCGTCCTGCATGGGCGCCTCAATGCCGTCGTAGAAGTCCTGCGTCATGAAGTACATCTGGGTAAAACCTCTGATGCGACCGGCCTCGTAGTAACTCATGTAGAGCGTGTCGGCCACAATGCTGGAAGGCGCCTTGTAGTGCAGAACCTTGCCATCGGCCTCCACGTTTCCGTGTAAGGCACGCAGGTAACCAATCTGATAGCTTGCAGGCAACTCCGTGTCAATCGTCACCACGTCGCCGCCCTTCACGATGTGTGCGAGCGGCGGCACAACGTAAGTCGTGTCGCCCACCACGCCATTGGAGAGGACAGCCTGCGTGGTGGCAGCAAGTTCCCTTGGCAGAGCCACGCTGTTCGTGTAGCCATCCATCGTTGCCTTCGCGCTGAGCGCGCCGCACTTCAAGCTCACTTCGTTCTCCATGTTCGTGTAGCCTCGCCAGCTTGCCTTCGCCACGCCAGCATTGGTCACATCGGCATAGAATTGATACACATCGAAGTAGGGAGCGTCCTTACTCAGCTGAAGTCCTGTCCCATTCAAAGTGAAGCTGCACGAAGTTATCGAGCAGAACATGGAGAAGTCCTTGATGTAGTTGAATGCGACATTGACAGTCAGATTCTCTGCCTTAGAGAAAGAGAGCTCGTTGATGCTCTTCAGACTGTTGTAGCTCAAGTCCACATACTCCAAAGAGTCGAGCATGGCAATCGGATGAAGGTCGTTCACCATATTGTCGCTCAGGTCAAGAACCCGTAACTTGGGCATGAGCATCAAGTCCCGAGTGTCTGTGACGCCCCGTCGGGAAAGGTCGATGTATGTAATCGTGTCCAGTTGTGAAAAGCTGATAGCTGCCTCATCATCGATGTTGAGATGATGCCGTACAGCTCTTTCCACGGCAGGAGATGTGAAATTTACTTCCTGTCCCTTGACCTCTATCGCCAGTGATAGCATGGCAAGCAGTATCATCATTATGTAGTTTCTCATAGCTATTTCTGATTTATGATTGTTAACTTGTTTGCCATACAGTCGCTCAGCAATGTGGTGCCGGATTGAAGTTCGACAGTCATAGTCGGAACATCGCCACTCATATCCTGCTGTTTGACAAAATGCTTGTCGAGCATGGGAATGTGCATGACGCGGTTGTTCTTCCAAGTGATTGTCATCCACACTTGCAGCTCCGTACTGCTGATGTTGTTGCCGCCCTTTGGGGTGAAGTCTACGTTTCTTATCACAACATCGTTGCCCTCGGCTTGATAGATGCTGATGGGCTTGCTCTCCGGTTTAAAGCTGGACTGGTCGGTTGTCATGTCGAATTTTACTTCACGGATTTGTTGCCAGACTTCAGAAGGCGAGAAATACTGTATGCTGCCGTCAGAGGTGTATCTGCGTACCCTGATTTTATACATGCCTCCTCCTTTTATCAGTTTTTCATACAAAGCACCGATGTTGCCGGGAATGGTCATTTCTATTCTGTCTATGGCATTGACCATCGCGTCGGCCAGCTCGAAGTATGATTTGTAAACCTCGAAGGCAGGGTACTTGAAGCCATGTACCTTCTCATTTACTTTCAGCTTCTCGCTGACTTTCATCACTTGCTTGAACGTTTCGAAGAACTTGTGGTGCTCGTCAACCTCTGTATGAATCCTGTAGAATTCTTGCAATGTGTTGTGGACATCAAGGATTGCATCGGATATTTTGAAGTTGCTCAAGAGGCTCTTCCCATTTCGTCTGACGTCCTCGACAATGTTGTCGTGCACATCTCCGATGAAGCAGCTTAGCAGCAATCCAGCTCCATTAGAGCCATTGACGATGATATCTTTTTTGACACCTTCTATGTCAATAGAGCCATTTCCCAAGTTTTCAATGATTTTGTCGAGCTTGCCTCCGAGAGCATTCAGTTCGAACGCAAACGGGTCGCCCCAGTCCTTCATCCTTTTCAGATATTGAAGAATCTTCTTGTACTCGCTGATGACATATTCATCTATATTCCCGCTTGGGGTATAGTCGATGGGATTGAAGGTGAGCGTCTGGCGCTCGCCGCCTGCCAAAGGTTTCAGTTCGTCCGTCCCATCCTTTTTTGAGAAGATGCACACATAAAAATCTCTGTCATCGTCATCATATCCTTTAGGGATGTCTATGATGTCCAGTGCCAAAGTCTCATGGCCATTCCCGTCGAGGGTGATATGCTTGTTGGCAACAGTCTTATAGTTCGGGCCGCCGTCGAGCCCTGCGTTTGAATGACGCAGATAGTACCACAGCGACACGCCTTCGCCTGCTTCCCTGTCATACAAGTCCATCACCTTCTTGCTTATGGCCTTCACGATGATGTTGCCAGACCAGGGAGTGTACCTGTATTTGTTATGCACACCTATCTCCCAAGCGTCGGGAGTGAGTGCCACGCCGCTTGTCAGGTTGAGGTCGTAGGCATCGTTGTCCAGCACTTCTTCCGATATGTTTTCGGAGTCACAGTTGAATCGGTAAGTGTTGTCGGCCGTGTTTTCATTCACTATCAGTTTGACATCATTGAAATGATAGCCTTCGTATTCAATTCCGACAGTCAATTCTGTGCCGTACGGTATGCCGGCAATCATGAAATTGCTTGTGTTCATCCGTCTGTAATCGTAAGACGTTTTCGCGATAGGCTGCCCGTTCACGGTGATGGCATAGCTTTTATATGCATTATATGGGAATCTTTCTCCGTCCACTGATACAATGCCATAGAAAGTTCCTTTCCCGACCGTGCTTGCTGCCTGCTCTACCGTCACGGCCATGTCGCCAGAGCGCACTGTCTGCACTACGCCGTCGGCATCGGTATATCTGCCTTCGATGTAATAGGTGTAAGTGCCGGGAGCAGGTGTATCTACGGACTGCAGGGCAGCCGGGTATTCGGTTGACTCGTTGACGTCCACCTTCCTCTTCGTGCCGCTGGGGTACTGACGGGTCACGATGTAACGCAGGCCGAAAGGCACAGCTGTGTACTTCAGCGTCACCACGCCGTTCTCGACTGTGGCATTGGCAGCAATCAGAGGGTCGTTCACCTTTGTCTTTGTGAAGGTGTAGTCGACAGGTCCGTTCCAGATGCCTGCCGAGTTGCCATATTGCACATGAAGGGTATGCTTGCCGTCTGAAAGCTTGCGCGTGTCGAACGTATAAGGCTGAGTGATGATGTGTCCGGGGTGAGAGACAGACACCACGTCGCCTTCGTCGTTGTCGAACCAATAGGAATGCTCCGTCACGGTCAGAGCCTCTGCCGTCGCCATATCGATGTTGTACTTCGACTTGACGATGATGGGCATGGAGGTGACGGCGCCGGCGGTGACTTTGCTGTTGCTGACGGGGCGGCAGTAGAGACGATGATGGCCGGGAGTGATGCCCGAGAGGTCGAGGTCCTTGACAAAGATGTATTCCTTGCCGTCGTCCGATGGCATACCGCCAACGGTGCGTACGTTGGCGAAGTCATCGTCTATCCAATACTCCAATTGCGTTGCCCTGCCTGCCGAGAGCTTCAGCACGGGGGCTGAATAGACTGCGCTTTCGCCGCCGCCTGCAAGCGTTATCCTTATGTTTAGCCTGTGGAAACCAAAGGGATACTTTGTCCCGTTGCGCAGGTCGAGTTCAAAGGCTTGCTCCTCTTCAGTGTTGCCGATGCTGAGGAAGTCGCGCTGGTCGAAGTTGTCGTCGAACCAGTATTCCATTTGACTGCTCTGTGCCGCCGGTCGCTTCAGGAAGAGCGAACTTGTGACGGCGGAGTACATCCCGTCTGACTGCCTGGCACGGATGCTGAACTTATGCACGCCATAGTCAAGCTGGTCAGTGCCGACGCTGAGCGTGAGCGCAGTATTGGTGCCGCTTAGGCTTCCCGACTGCCGGCCGCTGAAGTTGTCGTCGAACCAGTATTCATATCGTGTCAGCGATTGTGCTTGTGTCAGGACAGGAAGCAGGCAGAGCAGGCAAGCAAGGATGGGGGTAAATAAATTCCTTCTCATAGCTTGTCGATTTTAGTGTTTATTCACCTGCCTTCACGCGAATCTTGACATTGAGTTTGCCCGAGGCATCGGTCTGTTCGTCAATCTTTTTGGCTACAATGAAGGGAACGGGTGCGAGTTGCTTGTCATTGAAACCATCGCCGGCATAGATGCCAAATTGGTTCTCATACTGTTTGTATTCTTCTTTAAAGTGGAAGTCGGAGGTGGGTGTTATTGCGCCGTTATTCCAATTCTCATAAAGGTCAGTTAATGAAGATAAACTATCAAGTATAATAACATTATCACCTAAATATTGATTAATCGCAACAAAATTATCCGAGAAATGATTGTTACTTCCACGGAATTGACGCCAGTTGTCCAGCCATACACAATTTAACAAATTATTTGTGATAATTGTATTGTAAACAGAATTAAAGCTTCCGGTATAAGCATCTGACCAAGTAGGTGCAGTTAAGTTATTATACTTAAATTCGCCACCATCTATATTAAAGAACCCTTTCAATACACAGTTTGTAATTTTTACATTTGAATTGCCAAAGCGAGAAGTCTCTCGAATGTAATTTTGATTTACAACAGTCTCCTGACATGTGCTGTTATTAACCTGTACGCTATTCAGATTGCAATATCTTATCAATACATCATTTACAGATGCTCCTCCTTCGCCGATGTTGACATCGCCCGTGATGTAACAAGCCATTACTGCACTGCCGCTGCTGCCTTCGTTGAAGAATAGGTTACCGCTGATTGTCGTGACGCCATCGACATTGTCGTTCTTTGCCTTGTGTCCGATGCCGATGATGGTGAGCTTCTTTGTTATCTTCACATTGTCGGCGATGGGGAAGCCGCCGCCGGGGAGGTAGATGACGCTGTTGGGGTCTGCGCCTTCGATGGCGGCCTGCAAGGTGCGGTAAAGCTTTGTGCTGCCGCCGGAGCTGACGACTGAAATGTTCTGTGCCATCAATGCTACGGTACACATCAATGCTGCACACACGAGGAAGAGTTTCTTTTTCATAATTGTTTTGGTTTTTAAGTTAATAAATAAGGTTTGTTTTATGTCTTTTGTCACGCAGAAAGCTCGGAAAGGAATTGTGTCTCTGATTGTTACTATTCAGCGAATCATATTGAGGAGTGCCCTATCGGGCAGAAATCCAACAAATCGATTCAAATCTGTCAAATCTTTATAGTTATTGCCTATAGATTTGTTTTATTTGTAAAGATTTGAAAGATTTCTCGCCGCAGGCGACTCTCATGTTGAGGAGTGCCCTATCGGGCAGAAATCCAACAAATCGATTCAAATCTGTCAAATCTTTATAGTTATTGCCTATAGATTTGTTTTATTTGTTATTGCTGTCCGCTAAAAGTCCAATGAGCACAAATTATCGTCCGCAATGCCGAT
>CAMVDV010000026.1 GCA_947166305.1 uncultured Prevotellaceae bacterium
GCAAGTCCATACGCGGCAGGATGTCCTCCTGCAAAGCAACGAGTTCCCCTCCTTCGTGTGTTATGTGTCCATCATGGACGATGAGAGCCACGATGTCGTAGGTGTCCTGATATATCGGCTCGAAGTAGTTCTTATTGAAGATGGTGAAGTGCGCCACCGCATCCTTCCCTTCGCCCGATATCGAGTCGAGCTTCACGCTGACATTCTGATAGACCTTCTTCACCTCGAAGTACTGCGGCTTGGGCGAGAGGTCTGGCAGCATGATGCCGTTCATGCAGAACATACCGTCGTTGGGCCAATCGCCGTGGTCGCCTCCATAACCCATGTATTTCGTTCCCTCCGCAGTGTAAGTGTCGATGGCCTGGTCCACCCAATCCCATATCGCACCGCCCATGAAGAAGTTCGTGCTTTCGATGGCCTCCCAGTAGTCAGCAAGATTGCCCAAGCTGTTGCCCATGGAGTGGGCATACTCCGAGATGTGATAGGGATACTTGATGCCCTTTCCGGTGCCCTTCACGGCATATCTCACCCAGTCGACGGAGGGATATTGGTTAGAGCCCATGTCAACGATGTCGTTGTTGCGCTCATATTGCACCGGACGGCTCGTGTCGAAAGCCTTTATGGCGTCGTATGCCGCCTTGAAGTTCTCGCCGGGTCCGGCCTCGTTGCCCAGGCTCCAGATGACGATGCTCGGATGATTGACATGAGCCTTCACCATTTCCATGTTCCTCGCCACGTGTGCCGCACGCCACTCCACAGGGTGCGACAGGGAGGCCTCGCCGTAGTAGTACTCGTGGCTCTCGATGTTGGCTTCATCCTCAAGGTAAAGACCATATTTGTCGGAGAGATAATAGAAATAAGGGTCGTTGCTGTAGTGGGAAAGGCGGACGTGGTTGATGTTGCCGCGTTTCATGAGCATGACTTCGCGTTCCATTTGTTCCCGCGTGATAGCGTGTCCCGTCGAAGGATTCGTTTCGTGACGGTTCACACCCTTCAGCTTGACGGGCTGACCGTTGACGTAGAAGTAGCGACCGGCCAGTCCGAATTCGTCGTCACCGGCTTTCGTGTCGCGTATCTCGACCGTGCGTATGCCGAAATACGTCGAGGTGCAATCCAGCAGACGGCCTTTCCTGTCCTTCAGTTCGGCCACGAGAACGTAGCGATAGGGTGCTTCGGCACTCCAGAGTTGGGGTTCCCTGATGTTGACAAACGTCTGCGCCAACGCCGTCTCTCCGCTGAGGATGGACGGCACTTTGACCGTGACGCTGCGCACCGAGTCGGTCGTTGCGTCGCCATACAGCACTACAGGATAGACACTATAGGTCAGCGTCATGCCTCTCTTGATGATGCCTGTGAGGTTACTCAGGCTTCGGTCAATGCGGACAACGGCTCCCTGTCCGAGCTCCGTGGTGCGGACTGCCAGGTCGCTTATCTGCATCTTTGGCATGGCGGTGAGGTAGGTGCTACGGAAAATACCAGGCAGTCGGAACATATCCTGCGCTTCGAGGAAGGAGCCGTCGCTGTTCCTGTAAACCTCCACGGCCACCGTGTTCTCGCCTTCCCGAAGGTAGGGAGTGACGTCGAAGCGTGCCGTGTTGCGGCTGTTCTTGCTGAATCCGACGTAATGCCCGTTGACCCAAAGGTAGAAGAAGCTGTCCACGCCGTCGAAGTTAAGCACCACCTGACGGCCTTGCCAGTTGGCAGGAAGGGTGAAGGAACGGCGGTAGGAGCCCACTTCGTTGCGATAGAGATAGGTTGTCCAACGCTTGTCTTTGGGTTCCCGCATTACGCCACCGCGCCAATCGTCCTTCTTTACTTCATGATAGAAGATGACGGGCTGGTTAACGTAGATGGGTACGCCGTATTTCATCTCGCCCCGCGGACCGAGACCCTGCACGTTCCAGCATCCCGGGACACGAATGTCGTCCCATGATGCCACGTCGAACGTCGGGTTTGCAAAGTCCTTTGGGCGCTCATCGGGCGTGGCACACCAATGGAACTTCCACGTCCCGTCGAGGCTCAGGAAGTAGTCTGTTCCCTCGGGCAGAACGCGTCGTGCGGCATCGGCCGAGGCGAAAGGAAAGATGTGGGCACGCGGATGCAGTTTGTTGAGCGAGAGGCGTTCGGGACTTTGCCACTCGGTGCCGTCCGGTGCCACGGCCTTCCCGTAGAGAAAGCCGTGGAGAAAGTCGTCAGCCCGGCTGCTAAGTGCGATTGCTGAAAGGATTAAGATGGGAATGAGGCGTTTCATAGTTGATATAGTTTTCTTTGCTGCGGCATGTTTCTCCTGCAAAAAGGCAGGCAATGTGAATGAGGCGTTGCCAGGCGTCGCGCGGGAGGTTGGGAATGTCCTGCGGCATAATGCCCTGCCAGATAAGGGCGCAAGCGAATCCGGCATTGAAGCTGTCGCCTGCACCCACGGTGCTCACTACGTTTTCTATCTTGGGCGCTTCGAAACGGAACGTATCGGAAGGGGTAAACACCAATATCTCTCCAGCTCCTGCGGTACAGATGAGGCAAGGACAATGCGGACTGACATACCTTATATATATATCGCGCGCGTCGCGCGAAGCGTAGAGTACTTCGAAATCATCTGTACTGCCTCGGACGACGGTGCTATGGGTGAGGTTTTCCACGATATTGGGCATGAGTTCTTCCCGCTCGGGCTGATGGCTCGGACGGAAGTTGAGGTCGTAGAAGACGGCGGCCCCTGCCTTTGCAGCCTTACGGAGTGCTTCTGTTATCTGAGGGCGCATCCCGTGGCATGCAGCGTAGTAGGAACCGAAGAGGAGGACGTCGCCCTTTGCCATCTCGGGCAGTGTCCAGGGTCCGGCAAGGTGCGGTTTCTCTGTATAAAAGAGGTAGTTGGCATCTCCGCTGTCGGCAAGGAAGGCGAGGCTCACGGCACTCTTTTCTCCCTGACGTATCTGGAAATGATCGGTGCAGACGCCGTTGTCGCGGAGGAAACTGGCTGTCTGTTGTCCCACCATGTCCGCGCCGGTATAACCTACGAAAGTGCATGGCACTCCGGCACGGCCTACGCTGATGATGCTGTTGAAGGTGCTGCCGCCATGAACAGCTGCTTCGGGCTGTCCGTTGCGGAAGAGAATGTCAAGTATGGTTTCGCCCATACCGACCACTTTGCGTGTCGTTTCCATAGTTGTTGAGTTGAATGCGCGTACAAAGGTAGGAAAAAATACTGACCGAGGCAAATCTATGCGCCGATTTCTGCCGTTTTTGTGTTAAATCATGCTTCTTCGCACCTTTTGTGTAAAACTTTTTGTGTTTTTCTTTCTGCTTTTGACTTTTTGTTTTAACTTTGTGGACGATTATAAAACAAAAGGTATGACAGTAGAAGAAAAAATAGGCGTGCTGGTGGAACGCTATTGCCGCAACCGTTCTCACTTGGCCGATATGATTGGCGTGACGCCTCAAGCGGTGAACAACTGGGTGTATCGCGACCACATTCCGCGTCGGGGTATCGATGCCATCATGGCGCGTTTCCCTCAGACAGACAGGGACTGGCTGCGCGGAGGGAGTGCCCCGCTCCCTTCCGGCCCGCTTCCTTTGCCCGAAGATGATGAGGAAGAGGAGGAAGAAGAGGACGTGAGGTTTGGCGACGGAGCAGACGGTTTGACGGAAAGCGGCAGGGGCGACGCGGAAAGCGGACTGCCGCTACGGGCATCGGCGCAGTTCGTGTCGGGCGTGAAGCCTTCGCTTGGCGATGCACCCCTGCCCGATGGCGACGAGGGACTCGTGCCGCTGCAACTGCCGAGGCGCGACGTGAAGTACGTCTTCCAGTGCCACGGCGACAGTATGTTGCCGCGCATCCAGGACGGCGACTACGTGGCGGTGGGCGACGCGCTGGGCCGCTACGAGGAGTTCCGCAAGGACATTCCGTATCTGGTGCAGACGACGGACGGCCGACTCATGGTGAAGATGGTGGAGGACCCCGGGCCGCAGTCGCCCTTCCTCTTGCTCTCGACGGAGAATCCCAACTACCAACTGGCCGACGGGGGCAGGCTTGCCAAGAGCGAATGCCGTGCCGCATACCGCGTCATCATGGTCATGAGGGAAATCTGAGACATTTACTATTTAACGATTTACTATTTACTATTTATCATTGACGCGCAAGGAAGCTGAAATCGCCGCACGCGGAGTTCATCATCGCCGCACGCGGAGATTGGCAACGCCGCACGCGGAGATTGGCAACGCCGCAGGCGGAAATTTATAACACCCCTCGCCGTTCCCTTCTCCTATGGAGGGGACGAGGGAGGCCCTGACACAACATCAACATTGCCATGAAAGCAATCGTACAGATCACCGGCGTGCAGTACGCCTGCACGGAGAACGACATCGACGCCGTGATGGCAGCGATGGAGAAGGAGAAGCCCGAGGTGCTCCTCGTGACGGAGCAGACGCACGACTACGGCATCATTGTCCGTGCCGTGGTGGGCACTGCGTATCGGGGCGTGGTGAGCCGTTTCGACCTGGAGCTCGTGCTGGGCATGATGCACCACGACGGCACACCGGTGCTGGTGGGAAAGGTGGCGGAGACCGACCTCGACGGACGCTGCTACAGCGTAATCCTCACGGGGGACTACCCCGACCTCTGCGCTCCTGCCGACGCCACGCCCGACATCTGGAGCCAATGGCGCTGGACGGGAGCACCGCTCATGGACAGCAATCCCGACGACTGCCGACTCGCCATCAGCCTCAAGGTAGTGCTGGCCGAACTGAACAGGTGCGGCAGCATGAACCGACAGACACTCATCGAGCACCTCAACCTCGTGACGCAACTGGCAAAATGGGACGTCAGCCGCGAGACTCAGGAACAGCTCGGCCGCATCCGTCGGCTGGTCTGCTCCCACCCCGACCCCGAGATTCGCGCCCTCGCCCCGTGCCTCCGCCACACCATCGCCGCGCTGGGGAGCAAGACACGCACCAGGCTCTTCCAGGACGACTACTTCCCCATGCTCTGCAAGAGCGAGGAGGCAGCACAGATGCAGCAGCAATGGCACGCCATGCACAAAGCCGAGATGACCGACATGAGCCTTTGGCAACCCACCATAACGCGGCAACTGCAGGCCATCGACGACTGCCTCATGCAGTTGCCGGCCGAGCTTTGCTACCAGAAAGACCAGTTCGGGACGCTCATGCACCGCTTGCTCTACCTCGGCATCCCCCGCGCCAAACTCCTCATGCTCCTCTCCGCACTTGTGCTCAGGAAACAGCTCAGGAGCCTGATGGGAATGGCCGACGACGACACATCGCCTGCCGCCGACGAGGCCGACCGACAGCTTGCCATCCGCCTCGCCCCTGTCTTCTACGGCAAGACCGACTCGGCGCGCAACTTCATCCTGCTGGCCAGGGAGCGGACATCCACGGAGATCACGTCGCTCGTCAGCATGTGGGTGAGGGAAAAGCAGATTTGTCCGGCCCATTGCCACCGCCCGCTATGGAGAGCACTCCACGAGGCGGGCATCTACAAGGCGTCGGAGTCGAACTGGAATCAGCAGCTCTGTACGCGCAAAGGCTGGGGCTAACGTTTCTCCGCGGCGAGCCTCAGGAGCAGTCCGTCGGTGCTTATCTCGCCGTCGGAGCGCATCCTATCTATCACCTCTTCGAGCGTTTCCTGCTCACAGCCCATGAGGTCCAGTTCATAAGAGTAGCGAGGTCCGGCCTGAAGCTGCCGGAGTATGTGGCGGCGCAGCACCGACAAAGGGTCGGAAGGCTGTGCCGCTTCTTGTTCTTTCCTGCGGGTGCAGACATCGCAGATGCCGCAGTCTCTGTCCATATCCTCACCGAAGTATTTCAGCAACATACGGCTGCGACACTGGTCGCTGCCTGCGTCGGCGTACGTCAGCATCTGCTCCATGCGCTCCACATAATGGCTTCGCCGGTCGCCATAGACGGCAGCGGGGAGCACGACCTCGTTGCGGTCGACACGTCGCTGCACGAAGGTGACGCGCGGCAGGTGTTTCCTGGGGATGAACGAGACGAGCTTCTGCTGGCCGAGGCGCAGGAAAATCTGGTAGATGTCGTCGGAAGTGAGGCCCGTGTCGAAGCTGAGTTGCTGCTCATCAATATAGGCGTAGTCGACGAAGATGCCGCCGTATCTGCGCAGAACGGCGAGGAGCAACTGCCGGGAGTCAGTGTCGAGCTGGCTGAAAAGCGCGTCGCGTGGCACGTCGATGCGCAGGCGGCTGGAGATGTCGTCCTTGTCCTGATAGGAGATATATCTGGCCTTGTCGAGGAGATCGAGCGCGCCGAAGAGGGTGGCAGGGAAGTAGCCGTAGGTGCGACAGAAAGCGTCCGTGTCCAGTTCTCGCGTGACGTTCAGCCCGTCGCCCACGGCGATGCTGAAGTAGCAGCAAAGGAGTTCGTAGACACCGGCCACGTAGTCTGGGTCGGGAAACTGCTGCATGAGTCGCCTGGCCGCCACTTGCCGTTCCTTCCCGTCGGTGAGGAGTATGGCCTGAGCCATGTTGCCGTCGCGCCCGGCACGCCCGGCTTCCTGGAAATAAGCCTCGAGGGAGTCGGGAATATCGGCGTGGAGCACGAGTCGGACGTCGGGCTTGTCGATGCCCATGCCAAAGGCGTTCGTGGCCACCATGATGCGTTTCTCGCCCCGTCGCCAGCGTTCCTGGTGCTCGTTCTTCTTGACGCTTGGGAGTCCGGCGTGGTAGAATGTGGCCTGAAAGCCCAGCTCGTTCAGCTCGGCAGCCAGCTCTTCGGTGCGGCGTCGGCTGCGTGTGTAGATGATGCAGGAGCCGGGAATGGACTCCAGGGCGTGGAGCATGGCGTCCTGCTTGCTGGCCTCTCGCTGCACGATGTAGGCGAGGTTCTTCCGCTCGAAGCTCATCCTGAGCACATTGGGCTCTCGGAAGTGGAGCTGACGCTGTATGTCTTCGACCACAGCGGGCGTGGCTGTGGCTGTCAGGGCAAGCACGGGTCGCCCCTCGAAGTATTCGCGGATGCCGGAAATGCCGAGGTAGGAGGGCCGGAAGTCGTAGCCCCACTGACAGATGCAGTGGGCCTCGTCGACGGTGAGGAAGCAGATGTCCATGCGGCGGAGCTTGTTGAGAAACAGCTTGTCCGACAGACGTTCGGGCGACACGTAGAGGAACTTGTAGGCGCCGAAAATGGCATTGTCGAGCACGGTGAGCATCGCCTCGTGGCTAAGGGCGGCATCGATGTAGGCAGCCTTAATGCCCCGTCGGCGGAGAGCCTCCACCTGGTCGCGCATAAGGGAGACGAGTGGTGTGACGACGATGCAGAGTCCCTCCATGGCGAGGGCCGGCACCTGGAAGGTAATGCTCTTTCCTCCGCCCGTGGGCATCAGGGCAAGTGTGTCGCGCCCCGACGCGATGCTGTCGATGACCTCGCGCTGTATGCCGCGGAAGTCCTCGTAGCCCCAGACATTGCGGAGTATGGTGAGAAAGTCCTTTTCGTTCTGCATAACAACAAACCCTCTGCGCTGCCTCTCCTGCCGCCGTTGCCTCCCTGCGGGAACGGTGCAGGGTTACAGCCTGAGCCCAACAGCCTTGCGGGCACAATCCTGCAGGGTTCCTTGCCAAACCCCACAGGGTTCCGTCCGTCAGGCTGCAGACCTTTGTCCGCCACGGCGCGCGGCGGCTGCTACAAGGCCTCCGGCTCGCCCTCGGCAGCCTGTTCCCTTGGGCGGATATCCTCTATCTGCAACTGCACCTCGCCACGCTTGTGGCTGTTCTCCTCAACGTGATAGACGATGTCGAAGGCGCGCTTTGTCTTGATATACCTTGCCTGCGAGCTCTGCCCGAAAGCAATCCCGTTCATCACACTGTTGCTCTTGGAGTCAACAAGCTCGAGCCGTATGTGCTCTTGGTCGCGGCCCACCACGCGGCTCGTGCCGTAGTCGTAGACCTGATGGGTGCAGAAGAGAGGCTTCTGGTTGTCGGGCCCATAGGGAGCAAAGCGCTTGATGTCCGAGGCAAGCTTGCGGCTGATGTCCGAGAAGTCAATCTCGGCATCGATGCACAGCACGGCGTTGACCTGCTCCGGAAGGATGTGTTCCCTCACGAACAGCTCGAAGCGGTGGCGGAACTCGGGAATGTTGTGCACGGGAAGGGTCAGCCCCGCCGCATAGGTGTGTCCGCCGAAATTGACCAGAAGGTCGGCACAACTCTCGATAGCCTTATAGACATCGAAGCCCGGGACACTGCGTGCCGAGCCGGTGGCCATGCCGTCGTCCGTACAAGTCAGCACCACGCTCGGCTTATAGAAGACCTCCGTCAGGCGTGAGGCCACGATGCCAATGATGCCACGGTGCCACTCTTCGTTGAAGAGGACAATGGACTTGTGCTCATGTCGGTGCTCCAAGGTCATGACAATGCGGTTCGCCTCCTCCGTCATCGCCTTGTCCAAGTCCTTACGCTGCTCGTTGTATTCGTTGATTTGCTCCGCCATCTCCTTCGCCTTCGCCCAGTCCTTCTCGATGAGGAGCGCCACGGCCTCGCCGCCGGTCTGCATCCTGCCCGAAGCATTGATGCGCGGCCCTATCTTGAAGATAATGTCGCCCAGGGAAATCTCCTTGTGCGTGAGGCCACAAACCTCCATGAGTGCCTTCACACCCACGCTTGGCTGACTGTTCAGCTGGCGCAGGCCGTGGTAGGCAAGGATGCGGTTCTCGCCCATGATGGGCACGATGTCGGCCGCAATACTGATGGCGCAGAGGTCGAGAAGAGGGATGAGTTGCGAGAAAGCAATGCCGTTGCTCATGGCAAAAGCCTGCATCAGCTTGAAGCCAACGCCACAGCCGCACAAGTGCTCATAAGGGTAGGTATTGTCCGCACGCTTGGCGTTCAGGATAGCCACCGCAGGCGGCAGCTCGGCATCAGGAACATGATGGTCGCAGATGATGAAGTCGATGCCCTTCTCCCTGGCATAGGCTATCTCCTCGGAAGCCTTGATGCCACAGTCAAGAACGATGACCAATCCCACTCCCGTCTCACAGGCATAGTCCACTCCCTTGCGGGATACTCCGTAGCCATCCTCGTTCCTGTCGGGAATATAGTAGTCGATGTTCCCGTAGAACTGCTGCAGGAATCTGTAGACAAGGGCCACGGCTGTGCATCCATCCACGTCGTAATCCCCATAGACCAGAATGCGCTCCTTGCGCCCGAGGGCTTCGTTGAGACGGTTCACGGCCTTCTGCATGTCCTGGAAGAGGAAAGGGTCATGCAGGTCGGTGAGCTGGGGTCGGAAGAACTTGCGTGCGTCTGTCACGCCAAGGATGCCCCGTCCGATGAGCACACGCGCAAGGACAGGGCTGATCTTCAGCTCCGTTGCCATCTCCGACGCAAGCCTCAGCTCGGCATCGGAAGGCGGGTTGTATCTCCATTCAAAGTTCATTCAGACGGGAATGGAGCTTTTACTTTATATATTCGGCGAAGTCCGTCAGCCGCATGTCTCCTTTGCGAAGGAAGGTATCGTGCATGGCAAAGGCGGCAGAAAGCTCGTGGTGAGTGTGACCGCCACGCTTTTCCGCATAACGGAGATAGTCCCGGAGCATGGGACGGTAGTCCGGGTGAGCCACCTTGATGAGCTCTTCTGCCTTCTGCAGGTCGCTCTTGTGGCGAAGATCGGCCACGCCGTACTCCGTAATGACTGCGTCGATGTAGTGATTCGTGTGGTCTATGTGGCTGGCAAACGGCACGATGCTGGAGATGGCTCCGCCCTTGGTGGTGGAACCGCAGGTGAAGATAGTGAGATAGGCGTTGGCTGCGAAGTCGGCCGACCCGCCTATTCCGTTCATCATCTTCGTCCCGCAGATTTTTGTGCTGTTGACGTGGCCGTAAAGGTCACACTCTATGGCCGTATTAAGCGCACATACTCCGAGTCGGGCAATGACCTCCGGGCAGTTACTTATCTCGGATGGACGCAGAACGAGCTTGTCTTTGAAGAAATCGATATTGTCGTAGATGTCGAGGAGGCACTCGTTGGTGACTGTGAGGGAGCAGGCTGATGCGGAGAGGACGCGGCCTTGTTTCATGAGACCGACTGGGGCGTCCTGCAGAACCTCGGTGTAGATGTTGAAATTAGGCACTTCTGGGCACTGTCCGAGCGCGCCGAGTACGGCATTGGCGCCGCTTCCTACGCCGCTCTGCAAGTTGAGGAATGACTTTGGGATAAGGCCTTTCTGTAGGTTGAGCAACAGGAAGTCGGCCACATTCTGCCCGATTTGTGTGGTAATGGGGTCGGGGTCTTTGAAGGAGCGTGCTTCGTCGGGGATGTTGCACTCTACGATTCCGACGATGCGGTCGGCGTCTACCTCGACATAGGGCTTGCCTATGCGGTCGCTGGCCTTGGTGATCATGATGGGCTGGCGGTAGGGATGGTCTTCAATCTCGTAGACATCGTGTATTCCCTTGCTGTTGGGGCTGTGGAAAGCGTTGAGCTCGACGATGATACCTTCGGTGGCGAGGCGGCAGATGGTCGGGCTGATGCCTCCGGCGGCGGTGAGGTATATGCGTGCCTTCGTGCCGACTTTTTCTATGGCACACGCTTCGATGATGGCCCAATTGATTTCGCCTAAGTAGCCTTGGCGTATCTGTGTGGCCATATTGGAGAGGTTGAGGTCGGAATAGTGCAGGTGTGTGTTCTGGTTGACGTTGCGGCGGAAGTCGGGATTGGTGGTGTATGGTGCGCGGAAGTCAATGGCGTCCACGTCGGAAAGCTCGCCGTCGCAGCTTTGACCTGTGCTGGCTCCGGTGAAAATGCTGATTTTGAAGGGCCGTCCGGCTGCGTGTTCTGCCTCGGCACGCTTGGCGATTTCGGCTGGTGTACACTTTGCTACGCCTGCCGGGGTGAACCCGCTCAGGCCAATTGTCTGTCCGTTCTGGACGAGGGCTGCTGCTTCGGCAGCGGTGATTCTGTTGAATTCCATGTTGTGTTGGTTTGATTTTTGCGCACAAAGGTACGAAAAAAAATGCAGAAATCTGCCTTTGTGAGACTTTTTAACACAACACATCGGGCTTTTTACCCCCTTGGTGGTTCCTTTTTGAAAAAAGCGTGGTAGTTTTCGTCCATTGCGGTGCAGAGTTGCGGGACGCTGATGCCTTGCGCGAGGGCCACATTATTATATATTTCGCGTATGGGGTGCATGGGGTCGTCGTCGGTCTCGGGCATGAGACGGGCGAGGGGGCAGAGGCGCAGACTCTCGGCGTTGTGGCGATGGCCGAAGCCGACGTACATTCCCGCGGCGAGGAGTGAGCGCAGTTGCTGCGGTTTGCCCCGGAAGCCGTGGAGCAGCCATGGCACGGACGGGCAAAGCTCCCGGTGCACCTGGAGCAGGAGGTCGATGGCCTTGACGCAGTGGACGATGAGGGGCTTGCCGAGGGTTTCGCTCAGACGGACTTGGCGGCGGAACACTTCGAGCTGTGCCTGCATCGACGGACCTCGCAGGGCATCGAGCCCGCACTCCCCGATGGCAAGCCTCGCGGAGAGGTCGGGGACGGACGCCGGCCAGCCCTCTCCCGCCCGCCAGGGATGCAGTCCCCAAGTGTCGCGGCCGTCCACGACGGCTACAACGTCGGGCTCCGTCGGGAGGTGATGTGTATGAAAATCGATGTAGGTCAATGTGATAGATGAGAGTTAGAGGTTGGGCTTTGAAGGTCTGTCGGTGGAGAGAATGTGATTGCCGGAGGGAGCGTCGGAATCGTCGCGTGCGGCGTTGTCAATCGTCGCCTGCGGCGATGGACATCCTCGCGTGCGGCGTTGCCAATCGTCGCCTGCGGCGATTTCCGGTCCGGCAGCCCCGAGGCTCCCCGAGAGGCTTCAGGGGACAGGGTCGTAGCCGCTTCCGCCCCAAGGATGGCAGCGGAGCAGCCGCTTCATGGCGAGCCATGAGCCCTTGAGAGGGCCGTACTTCTGGATTGCCTCCACGGCGTACTGGCTGCACGTCGGCGTGAAGCGGCACGATGGCGGGGTCAGCGGTGAGATGAAACGCTGGTAGAAGCGCACCATCATGACGAGGAGCCACGTCAGCAGGTCGAGCGGCCTACGTATCCATCGCAAGGCTTTCATGGATTCTCAGTAAGAGAGATTGCATCTTTTGGAACACCACGTCGGTGGGCAGCATCTCGGCCGACGTCCACAGGAATGCGATGTCCAGCCCGCCGTCGAGAGGCTGGAGCAGCCCTTTCTGCAGGCGGTAGGCCTCGCGCATCTGCCGCTTGATGCGGTTCCGTTTGACCGCACGCTTAAAGTATCTCTTGGAGACGGAGAACATCACTCTGACGCCATCCTGCCCGCTTCGCATGAACACGGCACGGACCGGATAGGCCGACACCGAACGGTGCCCGCCGCCAAAGAGCGCCTCGAGCGCCTTACGGCTGCAAAGTCGCTCCTCCTTCGAGAGGGTCGCGCCGAGACTATCCATTTGCTTTGCGCAGATGGTCGTCGATGGCTGAAGAAATGCTGGGGTATTCGGGCGAGGGAGCCTCGATGTCAAGACGCAGACCGGCTTCGCGCACCGCCTTCGCCGTGCTCGGTCCGAGCGTACCAATCACGATGTTGCCCTGCTCAAAGTCGGGGAAGTTCTTCTGAAGGGACTGCACTCCGCTCGGACTGAAAAAGATGAGCATGTCGTAGTCGAACGGCTCGTCCGGACCAAAGTCGTTGCTCACCGTGCGGTACATCACAGCGTCGGAGTGCTTGATGTTCTTGCTGTCCAGCAGATCCGTGAACTGCGGATTGTGAACGTCACTGAGCGGGATGAAGTATCGCTCGGCTTTGTGCTTCAGAATCAGGGGAATCAGGTCGTCCACCTTGCCCGTCGAGCCGAAGAAGACCTTGCGCTTGCGGTACTGCACGTACTTCTGGATGTACTGAGCCACGGTCTCGGTGATGCAGAAATACTTCATGTCCTCCGGGATGGGAATGCGCATTTCCTTGGCAAGCATGAAGAAATTGTCGATGGAAAGACGCGACGTGAACACGACGGCCGTGTGGTCCAGGATGGAAATCTTCTGCGCTCTGAATTCTTTGGGCGTCAATGGCTCCACTTTGATGAAGGGTCGGAACACTATCTCCACGCCATAACGCTTAGCGATGTCGTAGTAAGGAGAGTTCGCCGAGGTCGGTTCGGGCTGAGAAATAAGTATCTTCTTTATCATCGTCTGTTCGTTTGTCGTAATTTTCTTACTAAATTCTTATCACCGAAAGGCGGTCTGCAAATGCCAAAACCTGCTGCAAAGCAAGCAAAGGCATCAATTCGAGAGTGCAAAAGTACACAATTAAATGCAAAGTGCCATACATTTTCGGGAAAAATATCTGATAAGTCTTGAAAAGTTGCAAAATCTTTACAATAACAACGGAACAGATTGCCAAAAACAACCCTTCTTCGTGAGAAATCGGTAAATAAACCATTACCAGCGAAAAGGCAAGGAACAACATGGATTCCAACACATAGATAAAAGTGAAGGAACGCTCCCATGTAAGCGTTTTTTCCTGTCTGAAGAACACCCAGTTCACGAAATTCTCCATCCAACGCTTCGCCACAAAGTAGCCAATCCACAGCATCACGAAGGCCACGAAGAGCAGATACGGCGTCTCAGGAAAAGGATAGTAGGCCACGTCGCGCTGAGTGAAGGCAAACGTCGCCATCGCCGCCGACAGAGAGATGAGCCCCACCGCCACGAGGCGCGTGGAGTAGCGCAACGGATCGTCCACCAGAGGCACGTCCGTCTTGCCCGGTATCGGCAGGAAGACCTCGCGGAACAGCTCGCCGAACTTCTTCTTTATCCGCACCACAAGGCTCGATGCCAGCAAAAAGCAAAAGAAAATCAGCAGTCCGCTCCACGCATCGTGGCGAGGGCGAAAAGGCGTCTCCACCGCACCGAAGCCAAACTTCCGGCCCGAAACCTCCGCCCTGAACAGCGAATCGCCGCTGAAGAAACTGCAATCGTCGAGCGATACCAGCTCCAGCCCAGCAGGATTCTCCGCCTCAGGCAAGCCGATGGAGTCGGCCACGGCGCACGCCGAGTCGACACGGGCCACAAGGCTGTCGCCCACGGCCACAAGGCTGTCGGCAGACAAGCCGGGAGAATCGGCCGCTAAGCTGAAGGAATCGGCAGAAAGGCTGAGCGAATCGGGCAGAATCATATCTTGGCGAAGCGACGAATGCTTGTGTCCCAAAGCGGAGTCGTGAGCGCCATCTCCAATGCCTCCTCAGGGTTCGGGGCCACACGCCAGATGTCGGCATGGACAGGGCGCATGAAGTTCTCCCGAATGGCGAGGTGCAGCGTGTTGAGCAGCGAGTCGAAATAGCCGCCGGTGTTGAGCAAGATGATGGGTTTGAGGTAGAGTCCCAGCTGTTTCCAAGTGATGAGTTCGGTCATCTCGGCAAGGGTTCCGCAGCCACCGGGCAGGAAGATGCCTCCATCCGTCATTTCCGCGATGCGTGCCTGCCTTTCGTGCATGTCGGCAGTCTCAATGATTTCGGTCATACCCTCGTGGCACCATCCCTCTTTTATCATAAAGGTAGGGATGACACCGATGGCCTTTCCGCCCGCCTCGAGGCAGCCTTCGGCGCTCGCGGCCATGAGTCCCATGTTTCCAGCCCCGTTCACAAGAGTGACACCCCGCTCAGCCATGAGCCGACCCAACTGCCGTGCGTCCTGGAAATACCTGTCGTCTATCTGCGTACTGCTGGCACAATAGACGGCTATCTTAGTCTCTTTCTCCATGTTTCGTGTTTGTAGATGAAAATTCCCGCGTGCGGCGATGCCAATCTCCGCGTGCGGCGATGGCTGTTTCCGCGTGCGGCGATGTCAATCCTCGCGTGCGGCGATTTTATATACTCTGTAGGAACTCTCCCGTCACAGCCCGAATGTTTCCCTGATTCTGTCCACGTAATCGAGTTTTTCCCATGTGAAGAGTTCCACAACGACCTCCTTCGTCTCATGATAGAGCGAGTCGTAGCGCTTTCGGACCGTGCGTGGTTCGCGCCCCATGTGTCCGTATGCAGCCGTTTCCTCGTAGATTGGATTGCGGAGCTTAAGGCGTTGTTCGATGGCATAGGGCGTGAGGGTGAAGATATCCTTTATCTTCTCTGCTATTTCTCCATCGCTCATATCGACATGACTCTTGCCGTAGGTATCGACAAAGATGCTCACCGGCTCTGCCACCCCAATGGCGTAGCTGAGCTGAACCAGCATCTCGTCGGCCACACCCGCAGCCACCATGTTCTTAGCGATGTGGCGTGCGGCATAGGCAGCCGAGCGATCCACCTTCGAAGGGTCTTTTCCACTGAATGCACCCCCGCCGTGTGCGCCCTTTCCACCATAGGTGTCCACGATGATCTTGCGTCCCGTGAGGCCGGTATCGCCGTGCGGTCCGCCTATGACGAACTTGCCTGTTGGGTTGACGAGGAAGGTGATGTCGCTGATGTCGGCGAAGAGTTTCCTGACGCGTTCCGAACGGATGCTGCTCAGGACGCGTGGGATGAGGATGGTCTTGACGTCGTGTGTGATGCGCCTTTGCATGGCCTCATCGGTGTCGAACTCGTCGTGTTGTGTGGAAACGACGATGGTGTCGATGCGTTGGGGCACGCCCTGGTCGCTGTATTCTATGGTGACCTGGCTCTTAGCATCGGGCCGTAGGTAGGGCATGAGCGTGCCTTCCCGGCGGATGTCGGCAAGGGTCATGAGCAGACGGTGCGCGAGGTCGAGGCTCAGGGGCATGTAGTTTTCGGTCTCGTTGGTGGCGTATCCGAACATCATGCCTTGGTCTCCTGCGCCTTGCTGCGTGGGGTCCGTGCGGTCGACGCCGCGGTTGATGTCCTGACTCTGCTCGTGTATGGCGGACAAGACGCCGCAGCTTCCGGCATCGAACATGTATTCGCTCTTGGTATATCCGATGCGATTGATGACTTCACGAGCGATGCGTCCGAGGTCGACGTAGGCTTCTGTCTTGATTTCGCCTGCCAGGATGACCTGACCCGTGGTGACGAGCGTCTCGCAGGCCACTTTGGAGTCGGGGTCGAAGGCAAGGAGTTTGTCGAGAACGGCGTCGCTGATTTGGTCGGCCACCTTGTCGGGATGGCCTTCGGAGACTGATTCTGAAGTGAACAAGTAACCCATAATTTCTGTTTTTCCCGTTTTATAATATATATAAATAAATAATGTATAGGGAAAGATGTCGGGCACAAATGCGTGAGGCGCCGTGCGGCAGTCCTCGTTTTAGCATTTTTTACTGTGGTTGCAAGCAGCCCAAATCTATCCACATTCTGCATGAAAAGCGGCTGCAAAGGTACGACAAATTCTTCACATTTCATAATTCGTTATCCATTATTTTGTGCTGTGATGGAAAAATCGTAACTTTGCGGCCGAAAAGACCAAGGGGGTCACTGCTGTTTCCCCCGTGTCCTATGGAAAATCATGAAGAAGGAAGACATCGAGATTATGGCTCCTGTGGGGTCGCCGGAGTGTTTGGCGGCCGCCATCAGGGCAGGCGCCGACAGCATTTACTTCGGCATTGAGAACCTGAACATGCGTGCCCACTCGGCCAGCACCTTCAGCATCGACGACCTGCGTCGCATTGCCGAGGAGACGCATCGGTTCGGGATAAAGAGCTACCTGACGGTCAACACCATCATCTACGGCGAGGACTTGGAGCTGATGCGGCGCATCCTCGACGCGGCGAAGCAGGCGGGCATCTCGGCCGTGATAGCGAGCGACGTGGCGGTGATGCTGTACTGCAGGCAGATAGGGCTGGAGGTTCACCTGAGCACACAACTGAATATCAGCAATGCCGAAGCGCTGAGGTTCTACTCGCAGTTTGCCGATGTGGTGGTGCTGGCACGCGAGTTGAACATGAACCAAGTGGCAGAAATCGCCCATTCCATCGAGAAAAATGATATCTGCGGGCCTTCCGGAGAGCATGTCCGCATCGAGATGTTCTGCCACGGCGCGCTCTGCATGGCCATCAGCGGCAAGTGCTACCTGAGTCAAAGCAACTGGGGACGTTCCGCCAACCGCGGTGAGTGCATGCAGCTCTGCCGTCGGCGCTACACGGTGCAGGACGTGGAGACGGGCACGGAGCTGGACATCGAGAACAAGTACATTATGTCCCCGCGCGACCTGAAGACGATTCGCTTCGTCGACAAGATGCTCGAGGCCGGTGTGCGCGTGTTCAAGATAGAGGGACGGGCCAGGGGTCCGGAGTACGTCGACACCGTGGTGCGCTGCTACCGCGAGGCCATCGACACGCTCACCTCGCCCGAGCTGGGGAAGAAGGCCTTCCTTGCGCGCCTCGACGAATGGGACAATCGGCTGGCACGCGTCTTCAACCGTGGCTTCTGGGACGGCTATTACCTGGGCAAGACCATGATGGAGTGGAACGACTGCCACGGCTCGAAGGCCACCGAGCGCAAGGTCTATTGCGGACTGGCCGTGCGCTACTACTCGAAGCTCCAAGTGGCTGAGTTCAAGATAGAAGCCTGCGAGCTGAAGGTAGGCGACGAGATACTGGTGACAGGCCCCACGACTGGCGCGCTGAGGGCTACCGTCTCCGAGATTCGCTACGACCTCAAGCCCGTCCGGACCGCGCGTCAGGGGCAGCACATCAGCATCCCGCTCTCCACCAAGGTGCGCCACAACGACAAACTCTTCATCGTCAGAAAGCAGGACGGCACAGAGTCCTGAGAAACGCCGCACGCGGAGATTGCAAACGCCGCACGCGGGAATTGCAAACGCCGCACGCCGAGACTGACCTCTCCGCGTGCGGCGTTTTTCGTCGCCCCACGCCGCCGGAATGATGGCACTGTGCCGCTCGTCCAAGAACCCTGTAGGCTTATGGCCGAAACCCTGTGCCGTTGTGATGATAATCCCACAGGGTTCTGCCCACAACCCTGCAGGGTTTTTGCACAAATGGCACGGGGCGATTGCAGGAACCCTACAGGGGACTTGCAAACGCGGTGCAAGCACTTGTAAAACTTGCACAAGGTTGTCCGGCCGCACCCTTTGCCATACCTTTGCAGAGCGAATTCGACACAACAGACAGCCGGCTGTCTCATTCAAAAACATCCCATTCCATCGAGAAAAATGAGACAGAACACATTCATCAGCGAGGCGGCAGACCTCCAGAAAAACCTGCCAGAGAAGAGTGAAGAATGCCAGTCCGCCCTGACCGACGAGCAGCGGCGGCTCGTTGAGGAACACCTGCCGTTGGCCTACGCGTCGGCTTGGCATCTGCAGGGATGCGGTGTCCTTCTGGACGACCTCAGGCAGGAGGCTTGCCTCGGCCTGTGCGATGCGGCCAGACGCTACGATGCCTCCGTGGGCACACCCTTCGCCGCCTATGCCCGACACTGGTGCCGCAAGCGCACGCTCCTCGCTGTCTGGCACCACGGAAGCCCCGTCCGTCTGCCCGAAGACGAACGCCCTCAGGCACGCTTCTACAGCCTCAATGCAGAGGATGACACGCGCGATGACGACGACGACACGCGCGCCGACCGCCTGATGGCCGCGCCGAGCATGGCGGCAGACGACGAGGAGCAGCTACGCAAGGCACAGGCCGCCCGCATCGACGACGCGCTGCAGTGCCTCACACCCCGCGAGCAGACCGTCGTCAGGCTCTTCCATGGCTTCGACTACCCACGTCTCTCCATGGCCGAAATCGCCGCCGCACTGGGCTTCAGCAAAGCCCGCGTCAGCGTCATCTACCGCCATGCCCTCGGCCATCTCCACGAGGCGCTCGCCGCACGGCCGCTCGCCGACTACCTCACACGCTGGCTCTGACAGCCCCCGCAAAGGCAGACGGGAAGGCAAAGAAAACAGGGTTTTTCTTGCCGTTCCCGTTTGTTTTTCGTACCTTTGCCTTCGAAAACACGTCACCACCAGTGCCGATGAACAAAAACGGGACTCCGAAACGCCACCCCCTGATGCGCCTCCTGGCCCGCCTGCCCCTGAGCTTACTCTATCTGCTCAGCGACGTGGCCTACCCCATCGTGTACCATGTCATCAGGTACCGGCGGCGGCTCGTCCGTGAGAACCTGCGATGCTCCTTCCCGGAAAAGGCCGAGAGCGAAATCAAGGCCATCGAGAAGAAGTTCTACCGCGGCTTCTGCGACACTTTCATCGAGGCCTTCAAGTGCCTAAGCATCAGCGACGAAGAGATGCAGCGCCGCGTGGAAGTCCGGAACTGCGAGCTGCCCGAGAGCATCGCCGCAAGGGGTAAGAACGTATTCATGCTCCTCGGCCACCTGGGCTGCTGGGAGTGGTATCAGGAAGTCTGCGTCCGCTACCGCGCACCCCGCCGCGGCGCCGAGATATACAAGCAGATAGAGAACCCCTACTTCGCCTCACTCATGCACGAAATACGCAGCCGCTGGGACACCACGCAGATCGAGATGCAGCAGACCGTGCGCACCCTGCTCCGCTGGAAAGCCGAGGGCGAACCCTTCCTCTGCGGCTTCATCCAGGACCAAAGGCCGGACACGAAGATAAAAGACAAAGTCACCTTCTTCAACCAAGTCACCTACCTCTCCCCCGGCGCGGAGGAGATAGCGCGGAAGGTCAACGCCGTGCTCGTCTATCTCGACGTAGAGAAGACCCGTCGCGGACACTACAGACTGACGTTCATCCCGATGGAGCCTGACGAAGAGGAACAGCAGGAGCGCTTCCCGCTGACGCATTGCTTCTGGCGACTCATCGAGCAGAACATCCGCCGCCAGCCCGAGCTGTGGCTGTGGTCGCACAACAGGTGGTGCAAGTTCGAACTGACCGAATAAACACGCAGGCATCATGGTTTCCGTCGTCGTCCCCATATACAATGTCGAGACACTCCTGCGCCGAGCACTCGACAGCATACTCAGTCAGACCTGCAAGGACTGGGAGGCCATCCTCGTGGACGACGGCAGCACGGACAGCAGCGGACGCATCGCCGAGGAATACGCTGAGAGCGACCGCCGCTTCCAGGTCATTCATAAGGCCAACGGCGGACAGTCTGAAGCACGAAACGTCGGGCTGCAACACGCCAGAGGCGAGTTTCTTCTCTTCCTCGACGCTGACGATTTCCTCCATCCCCAACTCATGGAGCTTTGCCTCCAAGCCATGCTTCGGGACAACTGCGACCTTGCCTGCTTCACCTACGACCGCGTCTATCGCACCATAGCCCTTCTCAAGCAGTTTCTCCACCTTGATGCCCCTAAGCCACACTACAAGTTCTACGAGCAGCCGCCTTGTGTCGTCACGGACAACATCTTTGCCTACGCCACCGAATACTCCCGCCCCCGCGACATCGACCGCCGCTGGGCCGTGAAGCACTGCCAGGTGTGGCGATGCATGTACAAGACGTATGCCGTCCGCGACATCCAGTTCATTCCGGGCATCATCTACGAGGACTTCCCCTGGTGGAGCGAGGTGCTGCTGCGAGTGGGACGTTGCACCATACTGAACCTGCCACTCTACTTCTACTGCCCCAACCGCAAGAGCGACATCCAGTCGTCCGACGAAACACGCAAGACAGAGAGCCTCAAGCAGGCCATCGAAGCAGCCAAACGCCTCTATGTCAATGCTCCGGAAGACAAAAGGAAGGCCTGGGAGAAGAACTTCCTCGTGCCCTTCGAGGAGAAACTCCGACGGAAAGAAGCTAAGCAATAAGCCTATGGCATACGACATCTCTGTAATCATACCCATATACAACGTAGAGAAATACCTGCGGCGTGCGCTGGAGAGCCTGCTGAAGCAGACGCTTTCGAACTGGGAAGCAGTCCTCGTGGACGACGGCAGCACGGACCGTTGCGGCAAGATTGCCGACGAATATGCCCGAAGAGACAGCCGCTTCAAGGTCCTTCACCAAGCCAATCAAGGCGTTTCGAAGGCAAGGAACGCCGGCATGGCACAGGCCGTCGGGAAGTACTTGCTTTTCCTCGACCCCGACGACTTCTTTCATCCGCAGCTCATGGAACTGTGCTTGCGTACAGCCGAAGCGGAGAATGCCGACATGGTCGCTTTTACGTATCATCATCCCTATCGGACCATCAACAAAATCAGGCATTTCCTTCACCTGCCGGACAGCAAGCCGAGGTTCAAGACGTATGGCGACGTCAAGTACGTCACCACGGACAACATCTTCGACTACGCTACCGAATACTCCCACCCGAAGGACATCAGCAGCCGATGGGCCGTGAAGCATTGCCAGCCGTGCTTCAAGATGTACCGCAGAGAGATTGTCAGCAAGATTCCGTTCATCGAGGGGATCCGGTTCGAGGACTTCCCGTGGTGGAGCGAAGTTCTGTTGCACGTAGGCCGATGCGCCATTCTCAACCTGCCCCTCTACTATTATTATCCCAACCCGAAGAGCTACCTTCTCTCCTCCGACTCAAAGCAGCAGGCGCACCATCTGGCACAAAGCATCGAGGCAGCCAAAAGGGCTTACGAGGATGCTCCGGCAGAGAAGAAAAGGCTCTGGGAGAGCCGTTTCCTCACTCCCTTTCTGCATTATCTGGAGAAGAAGAACAGGCAAGGCACCTGAAGAGGTATTTGATGTAGTTGAAGCAGCGCGTCAGTTTGTACGCCAGGCCCGTAGGGAGTCCTTCGAAAGCCTGTGCTATCAGCCTTTGCGAAGCGAGATAGACGGACAGGAACTTCCTTGGGTACGTCCCTTTCCGCACAAGATGCTTGGCTTCCGTCTCTGTGAGTTCCACGCCAAAGACCTTGCTGTGGATGTTCTTCACGATGCTTATATTCTCCCTTTCCTCGAGCGCTGAGTTCTGGCTAAGCGTTGAGAAGCCTCCCATGATGAAGGTAGCAAAGCAAGAAGCAACGAAGCGTGCCTTGTGTCCGTCCACTATGAGGCGGAGGGTGAGGTCGTAGTCGGCAGCAAGTTTGTACTGCGTGTCGAACCCGCCCTCAGCAGTGAGGGCACTCTTGCGATAGAGCATGGAGGGGTGCGGAATGACGCTTGTGAGGAACAGCTTATGGAGGCGTCGTTGCGGATGATGGTAGTGGGTATGGAATCTCTTTGCGCCTTCGGGACGAACCGGAGCGAAGGTGAAGCTGCAACGGCTCTGTTCCAAGGCTTTCAGAGAAGAGGCCAACCCGTCGGGGCGATGGTAGAAGTCGTCGGAATTGAGGAAGATGACGTATTCTCCTCGAGCAAGGGCGATGCCTCGGTTCATGGCTTCGTAGATGCCGCTGTCAGCCATGCTGAAGATGCCGACGTCGTGCTTCGTGTTGTTGTATGCTTTGAGGAAGTCGAGAGTCCCGTCGGTGGATGCTCCGTCGATGATGAGGTGTTCGAGTTTCACGCCTCTTTGCTGTTGTACGGAGTCAAGGTTTTTGGCAAGCGCCTCTTTGCGTCCGTCGGCAATGGGATTGAAGCAGACGGTCACGACGGTCACTTGTGGCGCAACCGACGCGTCGTGGCCGATGGCCGGCTTCAGCAGGAGTGGACTCAGTAAGGTCTCGGGAGATGGGATGTTAGAACACATCGTTGAACCTTTCGGGTATCTTTACAACAATTCTCAGCTCGAACATGGCGGGCTTGTTCAGTGCGTAGGGCGGTCGGCACCACGTCTGGCAGATGCGGGCAAGGCGTGTCCAGCGGTCGAAGTCGCGTGCTTTTTTCTCTGTGGCATAGCGTATGGTGCGGCTCCGCTTGTAGATGTGTTTTTTCCATCCTTGCGCCACGCGGTCCACGTCGCCGAGCCTGCTCTCCAGCATCTTCACGTCGGCATATCCGAAGTGCATCAAGTAGAGGTCGGGGGCGATGTGGAAGTTGTGTCCCTTGACACGGTGAAAGCCGCTGCCCCATCGGCAAGGCTTCGCAATAATCGACGCCTTGGTGTAGCGTGTGCCTATCTGAGCGTAGTGCCGCTGACTGAGGAAAGTCTGCCCGAAGGAAAGGTCGTCCTCCTCGCCCAGCTTCTGTCCGAAGTCGAGTCCCAAAGGGGAAAGGCAGACGTCTATCTTGTGGCGCGAGAGGTATTCCCTCAGTCCGATGCCCAGTTTCGGGTCAACGACGATGTACTCATCGGCATCGACGCCGATGACCACCTCGTAGCCACGGGCGAAAAGCTCTGCCGCCCGGTCCGAGAGGAACCTGAGTCTTCCCTTCTCAGCAGCTATCACGTGGTTCCCTATCTTAGGGTGCAACGAGACGTTAGTGCCTTGGCAGATGTCCGCTACAGCCTGGTCTTCCCCGTCGTAGTATATGTAGAGGTTCTCCTTGCCCAGTTCGCGACCGTAGTACTCCACCCACTTGCGCAGGAAGAAGTCGTCGTTGCGGACCATCGTAAGTGCTGCTATGCGTTTCATTCTTCTATGTTCGATGCGCAAAGATACGAAAAAGTTTAGAGTTTAGAGTTTAGAGTTTAGAGTTTTTTCCCCTTTTAGACCGAATTGTCTCATAATTGTGCATTCTGAATTATGAATTGTGGATTAAACGTCGTATCTTTGCAGTCTGAAACCATTCTATGGCACTATGGGACTGAGAACCTATTTCAGACAGAAGAGAAGGAAATGGCTGATGAAGATGCTGCCCGAGCTGGGCGGCCTGATTGAGCAGGGTGCGTACTACTTCAACGACACCAAGTGTACCCGTTTATCGCCGAAGTGCAAGATTTACCCGCCTTACCATCTGTACGACTGCAAGGTGGGCGACTACACCTACATCTCGATGAATGCGAGGATTTCGATGGCGGAGATTGGCAAGTTCTGCTCCATCGGCCCCAACTTCGTTTGCGGGCATGGGATGCACCCCACCGACGGGGTGAGCACTTCGCCGATGTTCTACTCCACCATGAAGCAGAACGGTACGACGCTTTCCCATAAGGACAAGGTGAGGGAACGCGAGCGCATCCACATCGGCAACGATGTGTTCATCGGCATGGGCGTGACGGTGCTGGACGGAGTGACGATAGGCGACGGAGCCATCATCGGGGCGGGAGCCGTGGTGTCGAAGGACATTCCGCCCTACGCCATTGCCGTGGGATGCCCCATCCGCGTGGTGCGCTACCGCTTCGACGAAGAGACCGTCCGGCAATTCCTCGACCTGAAATGGTGGGACAAAGGCGATGATTGCCTCCACCTTGTAGAGAAGCATTTCCTCCATCCGACGGAGTTTCTGAAGGCGGCACAGGGCATGGGCTAAGATGCCGCGTGGAGCGTCGCCCGATGCAACGTGGAGTGTAGGCCGATGCAACGTGGAGTGTAGGCCGATGCAACGTGGAGTGTAGGCCGATGCAACGTGGAGTGTGAAAGGGGCCTACTGCGGAAGCTCGGGACAACGGCCTGGGAGGCGGTGGAAATAAACACGGCTTCGGTCGATGTGAATAAAGAGGAAGTTTATCAGTTTCAACAAGTTGTGAACAACAGAACGTAGCCATCCGCCACGCTTCAGCGTGTAGAGGAGGTAAAGATGGTCGGGGGTGCTTTCGTACTGGTCGAGCCGTTGCATGACGGGTCTCAGCCAGTCGGGTACAATTTCCTGATGGATGCGTCGGCACTCTTCCTCCCCTGCCCCGGGCTGACTGCTGGCTCCGCTCATGTCGTAGCAGCAGACGATGGCATCCACCCGCTGGAACGAAGCTCCGGCAAACAGCATCTCCATCCAGCGGGCATAGTCGGCACAGACGCCGAAGCTTGGGTCGAAGCCTTTCGCCTGTAGGGCGGAGGTGCGCACGAACATGGCCTGGTGGCAGATGTTGTGGTAGTAGAAGATGGAGAAGTCCAAGGGGAAGGGCATGCGGCAATGCACCCTTCTGTCGGGATAGACTTTGTACCAGTCGCCATAGACAATGTCGGCCGTGAGCGGACGGGCAAAGACTTGGCTGAGCGTGTCGGCAGAGAGGTACGTGTCGCCCGAGTTCATGCACGAGATGTACTGTCCGCTGGCATGGCGGATGCCCTTGTTGATGGCGTCGTAGATGCCCTGGTCCGGCTCGGAGCACCAGTAAGAGAAGAGTTCCCTGTTAGCCTCTATCAGGTCGCGGCTGCCGTCGGTGCTGCCGCCGTCGATGACGAGCCATTCGTAGTCGCTGAAGGTCTGCTCCCTGACCGACGCAATCGTGCGGGCCAGACCCTCACGGTTGTTGTAGTTGATGGTAATGATGGATAGACTTAACATAACTCTCAATCCTTCTCCCCTTTAATTCTTAATTCTTCTCTCTTAATTCTTAATTTTATCCCTACCTGTATCTTATTCCCTTCCAAAGCTTGAGCAGAGGGAACTTTATATTGTGGAAGCCCTTGCCGCGGTACAGGCGTTTCATGTCGCGAGGGTAGAGTTTGCGTCCCTGCCGGTAGAGCTGCCACAGGGCAAACTGCTCCCAGAGGCTCTTCCCCTCCAGCGAGAGATGGCCGATGAAATCCTGGCTGACGTCGGGACAGACATTGCTGGCGCAGCAACTCTCCTGATTGTAAATCATGGCGGGGCGAGTAGTGGTCCAGATACGGGCTGTGCGCATGATTCCGAAGAGGCTTTCGGCATCCTCGTAGCGACGCAGGTCTTCGCGGAAAGGATGCTGGAGGAGCAGGCTACGCAACATGACGCACGAGCCGGCAACGGGCATGAAGCGATCCGTACACCAAGCCCGGAAATTGTTCCTCAGCACTCCTTCGCGGTACTTGTTGGAGTTCGGCGTAAGCTCTCCGCCGAGCCGCAGCTGATGCGTGCCGCAGAAGAAATGGCAGTCGGGGTGCTCGTGAATCAGCTTCGCAAAGTGCTCGAGAATGCCGGGCACCAGCTCGTCGTCGGCATCGAGTATCATCACCCAGCGTCCCCTGGCATTCCGTACCCCCATGTTGCGTGCAGAGGCCGGACCGCCATTGGGCTTCGAGAAGTACCGGATGCGCTCGGAGCAGACTTCCTTAGCACGTTCGAGGCTGCCATCCGTTGAGCCGTCGTTGACGACGAGAATCTCGTAGTCCGTGAACGTCTGGGCAAGAACCGACCGAAGCGTCCTGCCTATGTATGCTTCCTTATTATATAGGGGCACGACGATGGAAAGCAGCGGATTGCCGCATCCCGCTGTCGTGTTCGGGCCTTCGGTACCGCGGAAGACGCTTCCGCAAGCCTCGATGTACTGCTTGCCCCAACGCCTGTCCGGCTCCAGATAGTTGCCTTCGCCCCACTCGTTCCATGCCTTGATGAAGACCAGCCGCTCCTGTTCCGGCCTGCCGGCTACGTGCTCAGAAGCTATTTCGCAAAGCCGCGCCCACCCGGCAGGAGTGGAATCGACCAGCATGTGGGCCACCACACCGCTCCGAGGCGAGTGGTCGAAGTCGGGATTGATGCAAGGAAGCACCTCCGGATGCTGCGAGAAGATGTCGCGCGTCCTGCTGACATAGTCGTCGTAACGCACCGTATAGGGAATGCCGGAGGCAATAAGGCTGTCGCGCAACTGCCGCTCGCTCTTGCTGCACTGCCAGGCGTCCACGCTGTCGAGCAACGGGTCGAGGACGAGCGAATCGTAATGATGCCCCTTGTCAGACCATTTGAGGGAGACGGAACCGATGCAAAGCGCAAAGAAATGGAAGCCGTCGAGTCCGTTCTCGCGGGCCAGAGCGTCCCACTCCTCATGCATGTGCTTGATGTCAATCTTCGAGGGGTCGAACACGCCGAAAAGCAGCTTGCCGTTCACCTTCATGTAGCGTTTGTCCCGGAAAGCAGGCAGCATCGCATTGAAGTGGGCCACGATGTCCTCCTCGCCGGGATAGGTCTGCTCCACAAGCAGCTTGTCGGGCAGGTCGGGGTCCCACGTCTTGGAGTACCACGAATGGTTGGCCCAGCAAAGACAGAACGGGAAGTCGGGCTTCCCGCTGCGCACCACGTCGTCGAACACTTCATGCAGCAGCCGCTTGCCTCCCCCAAACCAGTAATGCCAGTAGCAGAAGCCCTCGATGCCCGCCTCGCGTGCCAGCTCGGCCTGCTTCTCGCGAGTCTCCGGCACACGCAAGTCGTAGAAACCCAAGTCGCGCGGGATGCGCGGCTGATAGTGCCCGGGGAACAACGGCGCAGAGCGAGCCACATTGGTCCACTCCGTGAACCCCGGCTCCCACCACTCATCGTTCTCCGGCGTCGGATAGAACTGCGGCAGATAGAATGCTATAGGGCGTACTTTGTTCATCAGCTGGTCTTTATCATCTGCACAACAATATATATAATGTCACAAGGTTAGTCACGAGCAACAACGCACAAGCGTAGATGAGCACGCGGATAACCCTGTTGTGCTTCCTTCGCTTCTCTTGCAGGAACTTGTAGCCATAGACTGCTTCTATCAGCGACGTCTTACCGTTGTCTGGCTTCCAGTTCTTCAGCGCATTAAGTTCACGGAGAAGGGGAGCCACATGGCTCATTGTCTTTCTCCAAGGCTCAGCGTAGTACCTTTCGTTGATACGTTTGATGTCGGCCTGCCGCTTTTCCTTAAGCTCGTCAGACGCATTGTCGCCCGTGCTCAAGCCTCCGACCATGAAGTTACAGATAAGCACATCGACTCTCTTGAAGTTTTTGCCTTGCATGTAGAGGGCGAGCCATTCTTCCCAATCGGCATAGATGGGGAAGCTCTCGTCGTAAGGTCTGGCCAGAACAGCCTCACGCTTTATCAGCATTGCCTGGTGGCACATGTTGTCGTCGAAGAAGTAAGCCAAGTCGGCCACCTCTGGCACGTTGCCTTCAATCTTCTTGCCGTCCTCGAAGATAAGCTGCCAGCTTCCGTAGATGACATCAGCATCGCTTTCCTCTTCGAACACTTTCTCAAGCACATCGTCGGCATAGAAGGAATCGCCCGAATTCATGTAGATGCAGTACTCGCCCTTGGCGTGTTGCGTTCCTTTATTCTGTGCATTGTAAACACCCTTATCAGGCTCTGAGCACCAGAAGGCAAGTTCGCTGTCGTGCTCCTCGAGGAACTGCTTCGTGCCGTCTGTGCTGCCACCGTCAATAACGAGCCACTCATAGTCGCGGAACGTCTGGCGACGGATGCTTTCATAGGTTGTTTTCAGGCCTTCGAGGTTATTATAAGCGATGGTGATAATACTGACTTTCATTTCTTTTTGTTTAGCTAATACTCTTCTATTTTACCTTATAAAGACAAGCGCAAGCAGAGTGACTGCAAGGGCGATGCAGAGCCAAATCAAGGCCCGAATGGCACGGAGATGCTTCCGGCTCTTTGCCTCGTAGTACGTCTGGAGGCTCGTCGTCTGCTGTTGTTGTTCTGCAATTTGTGCCTGTAGCCTCTTGCTATTGTCGAGGACGGCTCCCAGTTCGCGGGCATTCGCTTCTTGCGTTTCAAGCATTTTTGCCTTCTGTGCGATGAGTTTCCGCTTGAAATCGATGCCCAGATAGATGCCCAGATAGGCCTCGACAGCCTTCTCTATATTGAGATGCTCAAGGGCGTACTTACGCCCCCATGCTGCCAGTTCGGGGCTGTACTTATGCATTTCTTGTATGAAAGCTTGCTCGTCATACTTCAAGCGGCTGGCCCTACCCGAGCAGTTACACAGCATACTGCCTTCGATGCTTTCAGGTGTGAGCATCCCGTCTCCAAGGAACTCGCCCATGTATTGCCTGTAGTCATAGACCAGCACACAGCGTCCGCAAGCCATTGCGTCGTAGGCCGACCGTCCCAAGCCCACGACGAGGTCGCTCTCGTTGATTAGGTCTTCTATCGACCATACGTTGTCTGTGAACTTGTTACTCTGAAGAAAACGGATGCCTTCCTGCTGGCAGCATTGGCGGATGAAATCGTTGGCTATGTCGCTTTGGCAAAGGGACAGGACGGTTTTCAGTGTCGGCGAGGCGGGTTTCTTAGGGAAGAAGCGGTTGCAGTCGATGCCGTTGGCGATGACGGCTACTGCCTGGAAGCCTTTGCCCAGCAGGTGTTTTCTGACTTCTTCCGACACAGCGACGTAGGCATCGGCATAGGGCGACGGCTGCTCCAGTTCAGCGATGTGGCCGTGACAGGTCTGGATGGTGTAGCCTAAAGGCCACAGTTGCTCGACAACCGTAGTGTGATTGGCCAAGATGAGGTCGTAATGGTCGGACGACATGAAGGGTACTCCCTTCTCTTCCAGCAACGTGGAGACTGCTCCTCGAATGATGGCGAAGTGCTCCACGTCGTGCCCCAGCCGCTTCAGCTCCATGGCAAGGGCGTAGGTGTAGTTCTCTGTTCCGCCGGTCTTGGCGAGATAGTGAGTGCCCAGAAGTATGTTCATCGTGCTTTTTGGTTCAGAGTTGCTGCATGTCGTAGAGGCGTTTGTAGTAGCCGTCGCGGGCGATGAGCTCGTCGTGCTGTCCGCTTTCCACGATTTCTCCCTCGTAGAGGACGTGGATGATGTCTGCGTTCTTGATGGTGGAGAGGCGGTGTGCGATGGCAATGGTGGTGCGCGACTGCATGAGGCGGTCGAGGGCTTCCTGCACGAGGTGTTCGCTTTCGGTGTCGAGGGCTGACGTTGCCTCGTCGAGGATGAGGATGGGTGGGTTCTTGAGAATGGCTCGGGCGATGCTGACGCGCTGCCTTTGTCCGCCAGAGAGACGGCTGCCACGGTCGCCGATAACGGTGTTATAGCCTTGCTCTGTTTCCATGATGAAGTCGTGGGCGTTGGCTATCTTGGCAGCTTCGATGACTTGCTCCATCGTGGCGTTCTCCACTCCGAAAGTGATGTTGTTGTAGAAGGTGTCGTTGAAGAGGATGGCTTCCTGGTTGACGTTGCCGATGAGGGCGCGGAGGTCGTGGATGCGGACGTCGCGGAGGTCTTTGCCGTCGATGGTGATGCTGCCTGAGCTGACATCATGGTAACGTGGAATGAGGTCGACGAGTGTGGATTTTCCGCTACCCGACTGCCCTACGAGTGCCACGGTCTTTCCTTTGGGTACGCGGAGGTTGATGTGTCGCAGCACGTCGCGTCCTTCGGTGTAGTGGAAGCTGACATCGTGGAGTTCTACGGCTTGGTCGAAGCTCTGGAGGGGCAGCGGCCGCTCTTTCTCCTTGATGGGGTTTTCGGCCTTGAGGATGTAGTCGATGCGCTCCATTGAGGTGAGTCCGAGTGGAATCATGTAGGCTTGCCGGGTGAGGTCTTTGATGGGATTGATGACGCTGTAGAGGATGACCATGTAGAAGATGAAGGTGGAGGCGTCGATGAAGCCTTCGCCTTCGAGTATGAGCCATCCTCCGAAGAGCAGAACGACCACGATGATGATGGTTCCCATAGTTTCTGAGACGGGATGGGCAGCGTTGATGCGCATCATCATGCTTATCATGCCTCGGCGGAACTCATTATTTATATAGTTGAATCGGCGGGCCATCTTGTCTTCGGCAATGAAGGCTTTGACGATACGCAGCCCGCTGAGCGTCTCTTCTATCTGGGCCATGATTTCTGAAAGGCCTGCCTGAACGCTGGCGGACTGGTTCTTGAGCCGCTTCGTGACGGTGCCCATGAGCCAGGCGGCAGGAGGGGTGACGACGAGGACGAAGACGGTGAGCTGCCAACTGACGGTGAAGAGTGTGACAAAGCAAATGATGATGGCGATGGGCTGCTGTATGAGTGTGGAGATGGCCGAGGTGACGGAGTTCTCCACCACTTGGATGTCGGTGCTCATGCGGACGATGATGTCGCCTTTCCTCTCGGCCGAGAAGAAGCTCAGGGGCAGGCGCATCACCTTATTATACATGTCCATGCGTATGTCTCGCACCACGCCTGTGGAGAGCGGCATCATGATGTTGGCCGCACCCCAATAGCCGATGCACTTCAAGGCGGTCATGACGATGAGGATAGCCCCCATGAGGCAGAGGGTGAGGAAGGCGCCGTGGCTGGCAATGAGCTGTTGCACCCAGGCATAAGCATTGTTGACTATGAGGTCTTTGTTGAGGCTCTTCCAGGTCCAAGGCTGGTAGGTATAGACGTTCTGGTCTATCTTGAAGAGGATGTTGAGGATGGGGATGAGCACTACGAAGGAGAAGACGTTGAGCCACTGTGCCACGAAGTTGAGCACGATGGACCAGACGATGTACATCTTGTAGGGCCGGAAATAGCGTCGGACTATGTCGAGGAATTGTTTAATCATCTCTTGGTTTTGGGTTCCTTGGTTGTGTCTTTTGAAACGCAGCGTGCGGCGTTGCTAATCGCGGCGTGCGGCGTTGGCAGTCGCAGCGTGCGGCGATGGCGATCGCAGCGTGCGGAGTTTTTCGTCGAGCTGGTCGTAGCTTGTCTGCATGATAGCCTTGGCGCGCATGGCTCGCAGTCCGCCGTCGGCAGGTTGCTCCAGCAGGGTGGCGTCGCCCTCGATGTCGCAGATGGTCGTGCCGGTGCTGTCGGCAAAGAGCACACCTGCAGGCCAGTTGCTATAGACGAAGGGGTAGGTGTAGGTACGGCTCAGCACGTTGCGGCTCCAGGGGAAGTTCTGGTGTGGGATTCCCATTTGTGAGAGCAGCGTGGCGGGCAGGTCGCTCTGGTTCATGAGCACGTTTATGGCGCGAGGCTGGCGGACGGCTCCTCCCAGCCAGAGCATCGGGGAATGGAAGAAGCCAGGGTCCTTGTAGCTCTGTCGGTAGAGATAGCCGTGGTCGGGCAGGATGACGACGAGCAAGCTGTCCCATTGCGGCAATTGTCGCAGTGAGTCGACCATGCAGCCGATGCTGTGGTCGGTATAGGCAAAGGCGTTGAGCACCTTGTCGGGCAGGCGATGGTAGGGCACGTCCCACGGCTCGTGGCTCGAAATCGTCTGCGCCACCATGAAGTGCCGCCCGCCCTTCCATCCCTTCACGAGCTGGCAGGTCTTTTGCAAGGCTGTGCTGTCGCAGACGCCCCACGACTCCCATTCTGCATCATCCCACATGGAGAGCATCTCGTCGCCGCGGGTCTTGCGCTCGCCGGGGGCGGCGGGGACGGGAGTAAAGATGTCCTTGAAGTCCATGTCCTCCACATACTTTCGTTTGCCCATGTTCGTCATGGCGCCACCATAGAGGAAGGCTGTCTCGTATCCCTCCCTGCCCAGCGAGCGGGCAAGCGAGGGGAGGAAGGCGTGGGTCTCTGCCTGCTTCATCAGTCCCACGTCGGCATAGCTCAGCCATCCGCTGAAGGCCGAGACGGTGCCCCTGTCCGTGCGGAAGGAATTGCTGTAGTAGTTTTGCCAAAAGACGCCTTCGGGGATGAGACGGCTCAGGCATGGTGCCACGCCGGGCACGCCGCCAAGCTCCTCCACGAAGCGGCTTCCGAAGCTCTCCACGAAGACTACCAGGATATCGGGCCGCCTCGTCAGCAGCAACGTGTCCTGTATGTCGTCGGCAGGCTCGGGATAGAGTCCTTTGAAGTAGTCGGTGAGGTCGGCCTCGGACAAGAAGTCGTAGCGAACGGAGTAGTCGTCCCGCAGACGGATGCTTCGTGCGAAGGCATAGACGGGGTTGACGGCCGCATGGTCGGCAAGCTGTGTGGGGTGAGACTTTGCAGTATAGACGTCGCCAGGCTCCATGAAGCAGAAAGCCGAGACGAGCAAGAATGTCCAGATGATGCTGATGTTGCGCATCCAAAGGCGCTCCGTGCGGCCCGACGGCAAAGCCTTGGGCGTGAGGAAGACGCAGGGGATGACAATCCAAAGCAACAGTGCGACGAACGCAATCACCCGCACCAGAATGAATCCGAGACTGACGCTATTGGTAGCACCCTCGGGCGATGCGGCATAACTCAGCACCACCATCGAGAGCTTGAACTGCCAGAACTCATACATCACGCAGTCGGCCACGATGATGGCGGCCACGGTCAGACCCATAATTATATAATAAGGTATGAGCCAAGCCCTGAGCTTCAGCCCGGGAGCCTTCAGCGCGAGCAATCCCACGAGCCACGGCACGGCGAGCAACACGGCAGCCACCATGAGGTCGTGCCCAACGAAGCCACGCCAGCAGGCACTCGCCGCATCCATGAGCGACAGCGCCTCCACGTCCCTGTTGTAAAGGATGAACCCCACCCTGCCCAACAGGAAGACGATGAGTAAATGGCAGTATAGATACTCCAGGAAGTGTATGCGTTGCTTCATTTCATTGACTTTTGAGCTATGGGCACTGACCGTTTATTCCCACAGAAGGGGCTCTGGGAGTCATTTCCGCCCGAAGTCGGCCGGAATCTCTCCCCATTCCTCGGTATTCCACTTCAGCACTTCCGCATGACGCGGGTTCTGCCAGAGCCAGTTCTCGGCGCGTGCCACGAGATCGAGTGCCTCGGCCGTCTCAGGCGTGCGCTTCAGCGTGGTCTTGGCTTTCCGGTTTCTCACCCAGGCCATGCCGCTCACGCTGTCGCTGTACACCCTCATCTGCCATCCGTTCTGCTTGATGAGGGCCAGGGCGTGGACAATGGCGAGGAACTCCCCTATGTTGTTCGTGCCGGGGATAGGCCCGAAGTGGAAGAGCCTCTGCTCGTTGCCGAGGTAGACGCCTTGATACTCCATCGCACCCGGGTTCCCGCTGCAGCCGGCATCCACGGCGATGGCGTTGAAGTCCACCTTGTCCTTCAGCAATTCATAGTTCATAATTCACAATTCATCATTTCGCGGTGAGGAAATCTCTCTTCCCAAGAGGGAGAGAGGCATGAGGCTTCCTTACATCCTCTCGGGCACTTCGATGCCGAGCAGCCCCATTCCGTTCTTGATGACCTGCGCCACGGCGGCTGAAAGGGCGATGCGGAACTGTCGTTTCTGTGTGTCCTCCTCGCGCAGGACGCTGAAGTCGTGGTAGAAACGGTTGTACTCTGCGGCCAGCTCGTAGCAGTAGTTGGCGATGCAGGACGGGTTGTAGTCCTGCCCGGCCTGCCGCACTGTCTGCTCGAAGGCCTGCAGTTTCTGGATAAGGCTGATTTCCAGCTCGGCAAGCTCCGTCTGTTGTGCTGCACAGAGGGCAGGCTGTTCGCCGGCCTTCCTTAGGATGCTGCGGATGCGGGCATAGGTGTACTGGATGAAGGGGCCGGTGTTTCCGTTGAAGTCGATGCTCTCTTCGGGATTGAAGAGCATATTCTTGCGTGCATCGACCTTGAGGATGAAGTATTTGAGGGCACCCAGTCCGACGATGCGAGCTATTTCCTGCGCCTCAGACCCCTCTGAATCTCCACTTGAAGGGGAGACTTTCTTTGCAGCCCCTTCGCTTGGGTTCTCCCCCTTTGAGGGGGAGTTAGAGGGGGTCTCCCTTTTCTCTTGCCACTTCTCTTTTGCGTTCTGTATCATGGCGGCGATGAGGTCGTCGGCATCCACGACGGTGCCTTCGCGGCTCTTCATCTTGCCGTTGGGCAGTTCCACCATGCCGTAGGAGAAGTGGACGAGGTCCCTGCCCCACTTGAAGCCGAGCTTGTCGAGCAGGATGCTGAGCACCTGGAAGTGATAGTTCTGCTCGTTGCCCACGACGTAAATCATCTTGTCGATGGGATAGTCCTGGAATCTGAGCTTGGCGGTGCCGATGTCCTGCGTCATGTATACGCTTGTCCCGTCGGAGCGGAGCAGGAGTTTCTCGTCGAGGCCTTCGGCGGTGAGGTCGGCCCAGACGCTTCCGTCGTCGCGGCGATAGAAGATTCCCTTCTCCAGGCCTTCCTCTACTTTCTCGCGGCCTTCGAGATAGGTCTGACTTTCGTAGTATATCTTGTCGAAGGAAACGCCGAGGGCCTTGTAGGTCTCGTCGAAGCCGTCGTACACCCACTGGTTCATCTTCTGCCAGAGTGCCCTGACTTCGGGGTCGTTCTGTTCCCAGCGGACGAGCATGGCGTGGGCTTCCTTGATGAGGGGTGCTTCCTGTTTGGCTTGCTCCTCGTCCATGCCCTGTGCCACGAGTTGTCTGACTTCCTCACGGTAGTGCTTGTCGAAGGCAACGTAGTAGTCTCCGATGAGGTGGTCGCCTTTCTTGCCCGAGGACTCGGGTGTCTCTCCGTTTCCCCACTTGAGCCATGCGAGCATCGACTTGCAGATGTGTATGCCTCGGTCGTTGACGATGTTGGTCTTGACCACGCGGTTTCCGTTGGCCTCCATGACCTTTGCGAGTGCCCAGCCCAGCAGGTTGTTGCGGACGTGGCCGAGGTGGAGCGGCTTGTTGGTGTTGGGCGAGGAGTATTCCACCATGACGAGCGGACTATCATCGCCGACGGGTTGGAAGCCGAACCTCGGGTTGGCCTGTATCTCAGCGAGGAGTTCCACCCACTGGGCGGTGCAGATGCTGAGGTTGAGGAAGCCCTTGACGGCGTTGAAGCGTGCGACGACGTCGGGAAGGCGCTGCACGAGGCGTTCTCCTATCTCCCCTGCGGTCTGCTCGGGAGCTTTGTGACTCATCTTGGTGAAGGGGAATACGACGAGCGTGAGCTGTCCTTCGAACTCAGGCCTGGTCTGTCCGAGCTGCACCAACTTGTCCTCCACGGCCACGCCGTAGAGCTCTTCCACGATAGCCTTCACGGCCTCGGTTATCTTTGTTTCAATCTTCATGTCGCTATACATTATTATTATATATACAATATGCGCTGCAAAGGTACGAAAAAAGCGAGAGAAATGCAAAAAGAAGAAGGGAATTTCTTCTTTTTGCTTTTCCGAGCGCATAGTAGCTCGACGAAGTCAAGGTACGAAAAAAAGTTGAAAAGGTGAAAAATTAAAAAGGGAAAAAGCGAAAATGCGCCTTTGGCAGCTCTCGCGAGGGGCTGGAGAACAAGATGCAGAAAGCATCTTGCCCCTCTCCATGCAAGGGAGCGGTGGGGAGAGGGTCTGAGGGAGAAGTCCGGAAGGGGTCGTGGCGTTTGTGCTCGGCCTCTTCCCTTACTTGGTGCGGGTCAGGCGGAAAGCCTCCTTCTCGTCGGTCTTTCCGGAGAGAAACTTGCCGTCGGGCGAGAGCTGGAGCGTGTCCTTCTCGCTGCCGTCGCTGCAGATGACGAGGTTACCCTGGAGCCTGTACTTCATCTTTTGCGACGTCGAGCCCATGGAGGTGGCGGCCTTCAGTGCCTTGCGCTTCATCCATCCGACGCCAGCCGCCTTGAGTGCATCCTCGTCCGTCGTCATGTTCATCTTCATCAGCAACTCCGTGTCGCTCTTGAAGGTGACGGTCACGGCTGCCTTCGAGCTGTTCACCACGGCATCGAACACTTTCCTGGCCTCCTTCACCTTCTGGTTCACCTCCGAGAGCTCGCTCTCTGTGAGCTTCCGGCCTTTTTTCTTCTCCTCCTCGGCGATGGCTTTGGCCTTGGCATCGGCCATCGCTTTGTCCACGTCGGCTGTCTCCCCCATCGTCATTCCCTTCATGATGTTGGGATGATGATAGACGCGGCCGGCGAGACTGGTCTGCGCCGTGGCCGCCAAGGGCAGGCAGAGGGTCAGGACGAGGCTGGCGATGACACTGAGTCCCCACTTGGGGAGGGTGATGGAATGACGGCGTTTCATATTGTCTGCGTTTAGGGTTTTGCTTTTGGGGGGAAGGAATGGCCGCGGCGGCCTCCACGCTTTCTGCCGCAAAGATACGAAAAAAAGGGAAAAGGGAAAAGGGAAAAGGGAAAAATAATCCTGCCGCCGTCCATTTCTCCCCCATTTTTGGGGGAGCCCTGCCGCTCGCGATGACTGCCGCCGCCCCTCGCCCTCTTTGCCAACCCCGCACGCGGCGTTCATTGCAGCATCATGACCGTGCAATTGCAGCATCATGACCATGCAATTGAAGAGTCATGATGCTGCAAACAGAACCCTACAGGGTGCCGGAAGGAACGGAGCGGGACTTCGACTCGCTCTCTTCGTCGTCGGGACTGCCGGGGCTGAAGAAACTGCCCTCCGGAATGTCGGGCTCCTCTCCGCGCAGACGGCCGTAGAAGCGACTGATGCAGTTGCCGTTGAGACTAAACATTCTCTGTGTTCCCTCTGTATCCTGGCGGAAAACCATGTGCTCGTTAATTGAGAAGGAGCGCGCCATTGACTCCACGTCGAGATTGTCCGTGCCGATGAGGGTGAAGGTCCAGCCCTGCTCCTTCAGTTTGTCAATCATGGTGCGCACCATCTGCAGCGTCCATTCCCTGGAACTGTTCTCCTCGCCGTCGGTGATGATAGTGACGAGCACGGGTTCTCCCATTGGGATCTGCGAATTGACGCGTGAGATGCCCTCCCCGATGGCATCGTAGAGAGGCGTGCAGCCGCTGGGGGTGTAGGCCTCCCAGTCAAGGGAACGGGTGCGCGAGGCAGGCACATTGTCGTAGAGCCAGCTGGTGCCGAGGGTGCTGAAGGTGAGGAGGCTGACGAACTGCTCTTGCTCTGGATGCTTCTCGGCGATTTGGCGGATGGTCTTCAGCGTTTCGTTCAGGCCCTCGAAGGCTTCCTTGCGGATGACAGTCATTGAGCCGCTTTGGTCCACGACGATGAGGTTGTGGACGCTCTTTGCTTTGTTTTTTTCCATGTCGTTGGGTGTCTTTTGTTGATTAATAAACTGTGTTGCGTCGACGTCTTTACTACTTTGAAGAACTTTTCGGGCAAAAATTAAGCACACGCCAAACTTTTTTCGTAAATTAGCAGCCCGAAGACAAACCTTCGGACTCTCAACATTCCCATCTATGGCCTACCATGAACTTCCCGACGACTTGATTGTCGAAGGCTTCCGCAGGGGCGACGCCGACATCATCCGCGAGTATTTCTACGGATACTGCAAGGTCGGCTACCAACACTTCGACCTCCAGTACCAACTGAGCAGCAAGGAGAACCTCGACTTCATGTCGCTTGCCCACCAATATGCGCTCTATCTCATGGAGCACGACTGGCGTCCGCTGGAGGACCACTCGCCCGAGGTGAGCCTCAAGACGTGGCTCATCGGCGGATTCCACTTCGTCGTGCTCGACGCACTCAAGTGGTACAAGAAGGAATACGGCACCCTCTCCCACCAGGAATACCTGCTCAGCTTCGACATGGCCGACAGCCTGCGTCTGCAATTCAACCGCATGGTGCAGGACCTCTGCGAGCATCTGGACCTCAGCCCGCAGGACAGGGCCATCCTCGACCTGATGCTGCTCCAGGGATACAAGGGCAAGGAGGTGGGCGAGAAGCTCGGCATCACGCCGGCCGCCGTGTCGCAACGATACAAAAGACTCAAGGAGGACATCATCACACCCTACTTCAAGGCACACTTCGACATAGACCCCGACCTGCAACTCGTGAGCATGTCTGGGACAATGGAGAACGCCTGCATGGACTGGGAAGGCTACTCCCCGATGGAAGCGCCGATGTCAAGACCTTATGGAGGCTTCGTGAAACAAATACAACCAACACCTATGGAACAGAAACGCACAACACCGGAGTACATCACGTCACTCCAGCCGAAGGAAATCTTCGTCTTCGGCAGCAACCTGAGAGGCATGCATGGCGGCGGCGCGGCACTCGTGGCCTACCGCAAGTTCGGGGCCGTCATGGGACAGGGCGTCGGCCTGCAAGGACAAAGCTACGCCATACCCACCATGCAGGGCGGCGTGGAGACCATACGTCCCTACGTCGATGACTTCATCTTCTTTGCCGGGCAGCATCCAGACCTCACCTTCCTCGTCACACGCATCGGGTGCGGCATAGCAGGCTTCAGGGATGAGGAGATAGCCCCCCTCTTTGCCGCGGCACACGACTTGCAGAACGTCGTGCTGCCCCCGGGCTGGTAGAGGAAACCCCACTCCCCTGCCCCCGCTATCCGGCGCATGGGCAGCGGTCGGTCATCTCCATCTCGAGCATACCGCCCTTGGCAATGTCGAGGAAGTCGATGTGGCGACGGCGGAGAAGCCGTCCGTTCAGCCACATACGGCCTATGTAGATGTTGGACGGGGAGTTGCCTTTGGCCACTACGGTGAAGTCCTTGCCGCCGGGGAGGTGGAAGGTGATGCGGGAGAAGACGGGCGACGTGACCTCGAACCTTGTGTCGCCCGGACAAATCTGGTGTATGCCCGAAGCCGTCAGGACGTACCATGCCGACATCTGCCCTACGTCCTCGTTGCCGCAAAGCCCTTCCACGCGGTTGCCATAGGCGTGCGAACAGATGAAACGTGTCCAGCGTTGCGTCAGATGGGGCGCGCCGAGGCGGTTGAAGAGGAAAGGCACATGGTGGACAGGCTCGTTTGCGTGGTTGTAATACTTGTTCCACATCATGTCCTCGGGCGTATTGTTGAACATCCACTCCAAGTCGGCTACGACAGATTTCCTGCCTCCCATGAGCCGAACCATTCCCTCCACGTCGTGCGGGACGAACCATCCTTGCTGCAAGGCATTGCTCTCCACGGCACCATACCACTCCCTGAGCCTTCCGTCCTCGGGCCATTCCATCCAGGAGCCGTCGGCATTCCGGGGGCGGAACCAATGCTTTTCGGCATCGAAGAGGTTCCTGTAGGCCAGACCCTTCTGCCGGTAGAGCTTGGCATCTGCTTTCTTCCCCAATTCTTTAGCGAGCCGGGCGATGCACCAGTCCGTGTATGCATACTCCAGCGTGTGGGATATGCCTTGCGAGCCGGGCGTATAGCCCAGTTCATCATTGCCGAAGCGGGCAGAAGAGTTCTTGGCGTAGCGATAAGCCTTCTCGATGTCGTAGCCTCGGATGCCCTTCATGTAGGCATCGGCAAGGACGGATATGGCGGGATTGCCAAGCATACAGCCGCTATAGCTGTTCAGAAACTCCCAACGCTCGTAGTATTCCTTGCCACTCTGCTCGGCAAGCGATATGAGAGAGCCAAGCATATCGCCCACGACGTGTGGGTTGATGATGGTGAGCAAGGGGAATTGGCTGCGAAAGACGTCCCATCCGCTGAAGATGGTGCGCTTCGTGAACGTGGCATCCGAGCGATGTATCTTGTAGTCGCCGCCAACGTAGCGTCCATCGACGTCGGCATAGATGCGAGGGTCAATCATTGTGTGGTAGAGGGCTGTGTAGAAGATGGTCTGCTCGTCGGGCGTTCCTCCCTCAACGTCGATGCGTCCCAGCTCACGATTCCAAGTGTCTATGGCCTGCTGGCAGATGGTGGCGAACGACTTGCCGCGGGCTTCCGACTCGAAGTTCCTGCGAGCGCCCTCGATATCGACAAAGGATATGCCCACCTTCAGCTCCACTTGTTCGCCTGCTTCTGTGGGAAACTCGGTGAAGAAGCCGATGTGTTTGCCTTCCATCGACTTGCCTTCGCGGATAATGCTTGCCTTCGCGATGCGCTCCTGATAGGCTTGGCTGCTGACGTCAAAGTTGCGTCGGGGCGTACCGTCGGGGATTTCGGCCGACCAGAAGCCGTAGTTCGTCAGAGGCTTGCTGAGTTCGGCATGGAAGTAGACGGTGTACTCGGCTTTCCCGTCGCCGTTGCCCCAGCCGCCGCCTTCGGGTGGACAATGAACCCAGCCCTCTATGGTGTGATCGCCGGTGACTTCGACGAATTGCTCCGTGGAGGTTCCGCCGACGCGACGTGCCAGGTCGAACTGCAGGCGCGAGAGTTTGGAGGCGGGATAAGTGAAGCGCAGGGCGCCGCAGTGCTGGGTGGCCGACGTCTCGACGCGGATGTCGTAGTCGGAGAGCACGACGCTGTAGTAGCCGGCGCAGGCCCTTTCCGTCTGTTTGTCGTAGGCCGAGCGCCATCCCTCCGTGCCCTCCTTGCCGGCAAGCGTAAGGAGTCGGCCAGTAGTGGGCATGACCATGATGTTTCCAAGGTCGCCATACCAGCCGATGCCGCTCATCTGTGTCATGGCAAAGCCCTCTATCGTGCGGTGTTCATAGCTGTAGCCCGGGCCGTTGTCGCCGCCCGTGATGGTCTGAGGGCTGACCTGCACCATGCCGAAGGGCGTGGTGGCACCGGGGAAAGTCTTGCCCAGGCCATGCACAGCCTTGGCGGTTTTCGTGTTGGTGGAAGCGCCGATGAAGGGATTGACCTGTGCGGCGCGCCCCGAAATGTTCTGAGCCTCTATGCCGAAGAGGCTGAGACAGAGGGCTGCCAGGGCGGTCGCCGCACGTCGCATCCCTGCAGGGCGAGGGCAGAAACTCATAAGGGGAGATGTCGTCATAGCAACAGGTTTTGGTGGATAGACAAAGGAATAAATCTGCCGGCTCAGCAGCTGACGCTCACCTCGATGCCGAGTTCCCGGATTCGGCGCGCGATGTCCTGCATGGCATCGGGTGCGGCTTTCTGCAGACCGGCCACGGGTGTCTCCCGGGCAAGCGTGTAGAGCATGACGCTGCGGGGCTTGATTCTTGCCAACGCCTCGAGGTATGGGCCCACATACTCCTCGCGCGTGTTGTCGAGGTCGAAGCCGTCGAGCTCGCCACGCATGAGCATCGTCTGGATGATGCACTGCCCCCGGAAGAGCTCCATGCAGCGGATTTGCTCCTCCACGTCGTAGTGTCCCTGCGGACGGTCCACATTATTTATATATACAGGGCTGACGGTGTCGAGCTTCAGGATGTTGTTGTCGAAGTGCATCAGCGCGTCGCGAATCTCCGGACGATGTATCTGAGTGGCGTTCGAAAGGATGCTCATCTTGGCCGAGGGACAATGCTTGTCGCGCACCAGCCGCACCCTTTCCACAATCTCAGGGAAGGCTGGATGCAACGTCGGCTCGCCGTTGCCGGCAAAAGTCAGCACGTCGGGCACAAGCGCCCTGGAGCATATTTCGTGGAGACGCCTTTCCAAAGCGTCCACCACCTCGTCGGCTGTGGGTAAAGGATTGTGCGTCCGACGCTCACGATTCAGTCCACATTCGCAATAGATGCAGTCGAAGCTGCACACCTTCCCGCCCTTCGGCAGCAGATTGATGCCGAGCGAGATGCCAAGCCGACGGCTCACCACGGGGCCGAAGACTGGAGAATCATAGATAATTGTACTCATAAGTGCTGCAAAGATACGACTAAAAAATGAAAAAAAGAAAGAATGAAAAATGAAAAGTGAAAAACTTTTAAGTGAAAAGTAAAAAGATAAAAGTGAAAAGTAAAAAGATAAAAGTGAAAAGTAAAAAGATAAAAGTGAAAAATCAAAGTAACAACTTCCGATTAAGGTAACTATTATTTTTCACTTTTCACTCTTCACTTTTCACTTAAAGACTCTTCACTTGTTCACCTTTTAACCTTTTTAACCTTTTCACCTTTTCACCTTTTCACTTTTTTCCGTACCTTTGCAGCGCGATATGCTACGGAAGACTTTCATAACGACTGCCCTCTTGCTCCTCCCGGCCATAGTGTTCTGCCAGGAAGAGCCCGACGAACTGCTGCCCGAGGAACCCGTCAACTACAAACTCAAGCTGCAACGGTACCGCTACAAGGAGCCTCTCATCGAGCAAGGCGACACCATGTGGTGCTACCTCCTGCCGGAACTGTGGGTCTATCCGCCCTTGAAGTTCAAGAACGAGAAACAGCGCCGTGCCTACAATCGCCTGGTATATAACGTGAAGAAGGTGTTGCCCATCGCCCAGCAAGCCAACGCCCTCATCGAGGAAACCTATGAAGCTCTGGAGGCACTCCCCACCAAGAAACAGAAACAGGCACACATCAGCGCCGTAGAGAAAGAAATCAAGGAGATGTACACGCCGCAGATGAAGAAGCTCACCTACAGCCAGGGCAAGCTCCTCATAAAGCTCGTGGACAGAGAGTGCAACCAGTCTTCCTACGAAATCGTGCAGGCCTTCCTCGGCCCGGCACGCGCCGCATTCTACCAAGTCTTTGCCTGGACCTTCCGCGCAAGCCTCAAGAAAGAGTACCGCCCCGACGACGAAGACAAACTCATCGAGCGCGTCGTCCGCCAAGTCGAAACAGGCCAAATCTGACAAGCCCACGCTTAGTCATCAAACTAAACACGCTTAGTTGTCGAACTAAACACGCCTAGTTGTCGAACTACACACGAGGATTTCCCGAAATCCACATGAGGATTCGGGCAAATGCACACGAGGATTTTCTCACATCCACACATGCATTTCTGTTTTATTACTGTCCGCAGAAAAGAATACACTTCATCAGATGAAAGCCGAACCTGCCTTAATAAAACTCACCACGAATTTCACGAATTACACGAATTTGCCATCCGACAATCATCAGCTTGGCTTTAATTCGTGGAATGTAACTGTTCTGCGAATCTCTTTTTTGAGTCGCCTGCGGCGAGAAATCTTTCAAATCTTTTCAAATCAAACAAATCTATAGGCAATAGTCATAAAGATTTGACAGATTTGAATCGATTTGTTGGATTTCTGCCCGATAGGGCACTCCTTAATCATATTTCCTGAATAGTTACCGTGCAATTCGTGGTGAAAGAAAAACCTTATAAACCCGTTCTGTCGGATTTGCAATCCGACAGCATTTAATATAAGCATTTGCAATGCGATAAACCAGTTATAGCGGGATTGCAAATCCCTATACTCCCTGCGTGCGGATTACAAATCCGCACGAACGCGACATCATCTTTCTGTGCTTTCTGTGTGAAGTTCATCAGATGAGAGCCGAACCTGCCTCGTAGGGACGCGCCGTGGCGCGTCCGCCTTAATGAATCTCACCACGTATTTCACGAATTACACGAATTTGCCTCCCGACAACCATCAACCTGGCTTTAATTCGTGGAATGTAACTGTTCAGCGAATCTCTTTTTTGAGTCGCCTGCGGCAAGAAATCTTTCAAATCTTTGCAAATCAAACAAATCCCTATAACAATAATTATAAAGATTTGACAGATTTGAATCGATTTGTTGGATTTCTGCCCGACAGGGCACTCCTTAATATAATCCGCTGAATAGTTACCGTGCAATTCGTGGTAAAAG
>CAMVDV010000027.1 GCA_947166305.1 uncultured Prevotellaceae bacterium
TCCGCAAAGTTAGAGTGTTTTCTGTGTGACATTCCCGTTCTGGCGGATTTGCTGGTCTGACAGCATTTAACCCAAATCGGTCATTAGGATTATCATTTTCGTGGTTGTCTTCGTAACTATATGATTATGAAACTTTTGTGAATTGCATTTTCTAATGACCGCCATTAGAAAAACAATTTCGCAAATAACTTATTCTCAACATATTACAAACCTGACCACGGATTATTGCACTTCTAACGACCGATTTGGGTTTAATATAAGCATTTGTAATGCGATAAAACTATTATATCGGGATTGCAAATCCCTATATTCCCTACGTGCGGATTACAAATCCGCACGAACAAGCCGCGCTGTTATCTTCCGTGCTTCCTGTGTGACATATACAAGCAGCCGTGGCATCATCTTTCTGTGCTTTCCATTTTTTCTGTGTGACATTTATTCTTGCGGATGGCGGAGCGGCTTCCGGCTTTGCTTCAATATTTTTTTCGCCATCATTTTTGTGAATAAGAATTATTTTTCGTAACTTTGCACTCGGACGGGCAAAAACACCTCAGCGGAGGTGTCTGCCCAAATCTTATGGGAAACAATAGCATCAGCTATTTATTCAGCATGTCTTGAAACCTCGGAAATTTCAAGTATGTACTGCTCGAATAAGTCAGCCGATGCCTGTGCGATAGCGCGGGCATGACTTATATCTTAGCAGTACAGGTACATTCCGAGGACCTCAAGACATGAGAGAAGAGCCATGTTTCGCGCTTCTCTTGTGTCCTGAGGTTCTTGGCGTTGCCTGTTAACAAAGCCTGAAGATATAGTCTGTATGCTCTATAAAACTATCGCAAGGCTATGACTCAAGACGAAACAAACGAAAGGAAAAACTTGTCTCAACTGAAACTGGATATGTTGGCAGAGATACGGCAACGCTTGGACGACAAGGTGCTGGAGCGCTCGAATGCAGAATTGCTGGAGAAACTTATCATCCGGGCAGACAGCGACGACGAGGCCATCAAAATCATGTCGCTTGGCACGACATACAAGAAGTCGGGACTCCATTATGAAAAGAGACTCGAGAAGATGGACAACAGCATCCGCTATTTCAAGAAGAATGAGAGCCTGAGCTTCCACACGGACGACACCAAACCAACGCATAAGCTGATTGTCGGCGACAACTACGAAGCTTTGCAAAACCTGCTCATACAATACAAGAAAGGCATTGACATCATCTACATAGACCCACCATACGGCAAGGACAGCATGGGAGAGTTTGCCAAGACAAACTACGAGAACGGCATCACAAGGGACAATCTGCTCTCTATGCTCTATCCTCGCCTGATGCTCGCCAAGCAACTGCTTTCTGACGAAGGAGTAATCTTCTGTAGCATCGATGATAAGAACTATGCTTATCTGAAATGTCTCTTCGATGAGGTGTTTGGGGAAAGTTCTTATGTTTCAACCCTAACTATTGAGACTTCTGTTATAGCTGGTCCGAGGCGAGTTCCTGCAATGCAGGGCAGCATCGTGAAAACTGCCGAATACTGTCTCATTTACTCAAAGAGTGAGGATAACAAGATAATGAAGAACTTGAAATATGACTATATTTACGGCTTTGACACGCATTATAATAAATGGGTTGATGAAGAGAATGGGAGAATTCTCTCATTGAATGACTTGATAAAGAACGATAAGGTAATATCTGATGTGTTTAGGTCCTACAACCTCTCCATTAACATTCAGAACTTGGGGACACTCTCAATAGTAAGCGAAGAGATAAAAAGGTGGCTCTATAGCAATGAAATAGCAAATTTCTTATATCGTAAAGGAGACAGTGAAAAACCTAATGATGAAACAGATAAACAGCCATTATACCACCTCTTCAACATTGACAGCAAATGGTACTTGAAAACGGAAGAGGGTTTGTTCAATGTCTTTCGTTATGTTGATAGAATCGGCGAGTGCGATGATTATTTCAATAGTTTTGGGGAAAGAACGGTAAGAGGGAATCTTTGGAAAGGTTTTTCATCTGACGGAGGAAACCTGGAGAAGGAAGGGGGAGTTCCCTTCAAGAATGGGAAAAAGCCCTTGCGACTGATAAAGCAACTCATAGACTCTGTTTTAACATCTGGCAACTCCGTAATCCTCGACTTCTTTGCTGGTTCTGGCACAACTGGTCATGCTGTTTTAGAATTAAATAAAGATGGAGGCAACAGGACTTTCATTCTTTGCCAAATCAACGAGAAGACACAAGAAAGCCCCAACGGAATTGCATACGATGTGACTTCCAAACGATTGAAAAGGGTTATGACAGGACAATGTTATGATGGCAGCAGGAATAGAAGTTGGCTTAGCGGCAACGAACCCTATGGCGGCAACCTTGATGTCTACGAGATAGAGCGTGTGCCAAACCATCTGACGGCAGACGGACATACTCCATTTGAGGCAATTGACGAGACACTCTATGGAAAAGAGAAGTTCAAGACCCTGAAAGAAAAAATTGACTGGGTGTGTCAGAACTTTGCCAATACTCAAAAGTTTATAGAGATCGACGAAGACTGGGAAGAAGTCGTAAGGAAAGGAGGACGCGATGCTACAGGAAGTTAAAGATCTACAGAACAACGCTGTAGAGCGACTCATCAAAAGCATTGGCAAAAAGAAAGAAACCACCTTCCGTGCGCCCACGGGTAGCGGGAAGACATATATGATGGCCGACCTGATGAACAGGGTGATAGAGGCAAACGAGCACGTCGTGTTTCTCGTCTCGTCACTCTCCAAAGGCGACCTCGCAAGGCAGAACTACGAGTCGTTCAAAGAGAGTGCCGACAAGGGTGTGTTCCCCAAGCTTGACCCTTACCTTATCTCTACAGACATATCGGGAGAGGAGGGCCTGCATATCCCGACAGACCATAACGTATATGTCTTGCCGCGAGATCTCTTCAAGCAAGACAGCCTGTTGATGCGTGGCCCTATGATTAACTTCCTGCGTACAATGACGGGTGACATCTTTGGCAAAGGGTTGAACAAGACAATCTATCTCATCAAGGACGAATGCCATCAACTTACCTCAAATCTGGACGAGATATCAGACAGCTTCTTCCGTAAAATCATCAACTTCTCCGCCACCCCCAACAGAAGCCGCGGTCAGATACCCGACGTGCAGATTACCGACGGGGAGGCAGAGGAGGCTTGCCTCATCAAGAAGGTGGAGTTCGGGAGTCAGAACGACACCGTAGAGGATGCTATCAACAAATTCAAAGAGGTAAGGCAAAAATACATATCACTCGATGTAGAACCTTGCATGATTATACAAATCTCCAACAAAGGGAAAGCGGAAGAAGAGTGGAACAATCGTATCAAGCCCGTCCTCGACAAAGTGGAAAATCAAGGCCTCAAGTGGATGGTGATGGTTGACTTGAAGGGAAGGAAAAACGAAACCAGCCTTTGCGACACCAACGACATCATCAAGGGTAAGCTGCCTGTCAGCCAATGGAAAGACTATGCAAAGCACAGAGGTATCGACATCATCATCTTCAAGATGGTCATTTCCGAAGGCTGGGACATTCCGCGTGCCTGTATGCTTTATCAAGTGCGCGACAGCCATAGCAAGCAGTTGGACGAACAAGTTCTGGGAAGAGTGAGAAGGAATCCACGCCTGTTGGACTTCGAGACTTTGACAGACCAACAGAAGAAACTGGCTACTACGGCATGGGTGTGGGGCATCATGCCCGATAGCATGAAAGCAAGATATTCTGTTTCCTTGTTTGGCAACGGCACAGACATACAGGACAGCATCAGAGTTAAGTCCACGAAGCTGGTACAACTCACGCAAAAAGCAGAGTTCGACATAGAAGGATTTATGAGCAAGCTGGAAGACAAGCTGGAGGCAACAAACATCTTCGAGCTGTATAAACGTCTCTGCAAAGCACCCAATGACGTGCAAAACCTATGCTATGAGTATGCCGACGGCGATGTCCTGCGCTGGTATAAGCTTGCAGAGAATGTAGAGAAAGTCAAGGCAAGATATGACACCTATATCTGCGACTACGAGAAGAGCCTCGTCGTGGACAAAGAGGTCTCCTTCCCCACCTGCTCATCTTTCTCAGACAGCGAACACAAGGAAGACGACATGAGCTGGGTATGGAGCAGGAAAGATGGGAAGGACAAATTTGCATTTGACAGCTATGCAGAGAAGGAATGGGCTTCAGAACTGAGAAAGTTAGCTCGGAGAGGCTACATCATGGAACTGGAGATGCCAGGAATCGATGCAGAAGACAGTCAATTATACCTTTGGGGCAAGAACTATCCGTTAAATTCTGAAATAAAGTATGAATACTATGCCAATGGCATTCACGCCTCATACCCGGATTTCGTGATGAAAGACAAGTTGGGCAGGATTCACATCTTCGAGGTAAAGAGCGTTAATGTTGCAGCAGGTTTGAACATAGACATGAATGAATATGAGAATAAAGTGAAGGCACTGCATGAACTCTATCTTGCTTGTTCAAAAAAGCTGCCAGAATATCGTTTCTACTTGCCAATTATGAAAGATGAAGAATGGAGAGTCAGAAGATACTGGAATGGGATTTTCAAAGAAATAAGCCATGAAGAATTTAAGAAATCCCTAAAAGTACAGCAATAAACCACCCCGCCAACGCCTCGGCAACCATCAAGGGCACATCGGGGCAGCTGCTGACACTCACCCTGGCAGCCGACGCAAGCCTGGCCATCGGCAGCACCTACACGGTGCAAGTGACAAAGACCAACAGCACGGACGACATCTACGGCTTGACTGCATATGGTGCGATTCGCAAGGCAGGCACAGAGGCCAGCATCTTGGGCTTCCGCGGCCTGTCTGCTGACTTGCATCGGGCCTTGCTTCATTTTTTTGAATTATGAATTTTGTATTTTGAATTATTTGTCTTATCTTTGCCGAAAAAAAGGAAAGCTTATGAACACATCTGCTGGCAGCAGCGAGTGCAGGCTGTCAAACACCGTGAAGCCTGCCGACATGGGACTGGAAGAGTGGCAGACCGAACTGCGCAGGCTATGGGCTCTGCACGAACGGTTCGACATCAGCGAGACGGACGAACGATTCAGCCCTGGAGAATATCGTGTACGCAATCCAAGGACGCGACGGCAATATGAAGTTGCCTACCACGGTGCCTACAGTCCGTGGAACTATTGTTCGTGCCCCGACTTTCGCACATCGGGACTCGGGACATGCAAACACGTGGAGGCCGTGAAGCTTTGGCTCAAAGCACAAGGAAAAGAGGCACACAGCGAGATGCCTGGCTACTCCTGCGTCTATGTCAATTACTACGGGCAGCGAAGCATCCGCCTGCGCATCGGGTCGAACCATCGGAGCGAGATGACTTCTCTGGCAAGCGAATACTTCGACCAAGGTTATGTCCTTCGCAGCGACGCACTTCTCCGCTTCGATACTTTCATAGAAAAGGCCCGGGCCATCGACCCCGCCTTCCGCTGCCATCCCGATGCACTGGAAGAAATCATCGGACAGCGTGAACGTCTGGCACGCGCCGAACTTGTGGACCGCATTTGCACCGACCAGATGCTCGACTTGCTGCTCACGCTTCCGCTCTATCCCTATCAGAAGCAAGGCGTCCGCTTTGCCCTCAAGGCTGGAAAAGCCGTCATTGCCGACGAGATGGGACTGGGCAAGACCGTGCAAGCCATCGCTGTGGCAGAGACATATCTTGGGCAGAAGATGGCCGAGAGCGTGCTCATTGTCTGTCCCGCTTCGCTCAAATATCAATGGAAAAGCGAGATTGAAAGATATACGGGCAGAAAGGATGTGGTGCTCGTGGAAGGCTATGCTTCGCGCCGACCCTCTCTCTACAAAGCCGAAGCCCCTTACAAGATTGTATCTTACCAGTCGCTTGCCGCCGACATCAAGACGCTCGACCGCATCGCCACCGACCTCCTCATCATGGACGAAGTGCAGCGGCTGAAGAACTGGAACACCTGGTTGGCACAGGCCGTGCGCCGCATCGATGCCCACTATAGCGTGCTGCTCTCCGGCACTCCGCTCGAGAACAAGCTCGACGAGCTGGTTTCCATCGTTCAGCTCGTTGACCCTTACTGCCTCTCGCCTCTCTATCGCTTCCGCTACGAGCACATCGCCACCGACCCCGCCAGCGGGAAAGTCATCGGATACAAGAACCTTGGCGACATCAGGGAGAAGCTTTCCGGGACATTGCTACGCCGCACGAAGCAAAGCGTCCGCCTCGAACTGCCGGGACGCACCGACCAGTTCCTGCTCATCCCCATGACGCCCGAACAAACCAGCCGCCACGAACAGCTGCGAGGCAGTGTGGCAAGGCTCGTGAGCAAGTGGCAACGCACCAACGCACTGAGCGAAGAAGAGCGGCGACGCCTGCTGCTTATGCTCGGACAGATGCGGATGTTGGCCGACAGCACCTTCGTACTCGACCAAAACCCAGAAGAGCATCACGACACGAAAGTGGCCGAGCTGATGAACATCCTCGGCGATGCGCTGGAAGGGAGCTACACGAAGGTCGTCGTCTTCAGCGAATGGGAACGCATGGCAAGGCTCGTCAGTTCCGAACTCAGCAGGCACGGCATCTGCCACGAGTTCCTCAGCGGCAGCATCCCTTCGCAGAAGCGGGAAGACATCATCCGCCGTTTCCAGGAAGACCCACAGTGCCGTGTCTTTCTCTCCACAGACACCGGCTCCACAGGGCTTAACCTTCAGGTCGCAAGCCTCGTCGTCAATCTCGATCTCCCGTGGAATCCTGCCGTGCTGGAGCAGCGTGTGGGGCGCATCTACCGCATCGGACAGGAGACACCCATCCAGGTGCTGAGCCTCGTCTCGAAGGATTCCATCGAGGAAAGCATGATAGAGCGGCTACGCTTCAAGCAATCGTTGTCCGAAGGGGCACTCGATGGCGGCGACGACACCATTTTCCTCAGCGACGAACGCTTCCGCACATTCATGGAAAGCCTGTCCAGTCCCTCCGCTCACGCTCCAGGCTTCTCACCCGAAGAGGAGAGGCTTACGCGTCAAGCCCCCTCCCCTTCGGGAGAAGACGGGAAGGAGCCGGAGCCTAAGCCTGAGCCTGAACAGTCCGCATCGCCCGACCTTTCCGTCCGCAACCTCCTCGTTTCCCTCCGCGACATTCTCCGTTCGCCCGAGAAGACAAGGCAATTGGAAGAAGCCATCACGCGGATTATTGAAAGGTGAAAAGGTGAAAAAATTAAAAAATTAAAAAGTTAAAAGGTTAAAAAGTTGAGGCTCTCTATCTCTTTCCTAAAGGGAGGGATGAGAACTATGAATGGATGTCGGGCAACCATTCAATTTTGAATTTACTAATTTTGAATTATGAATTACCGAATACTTGTCACTGGAGCCAGTGGATTCATTGGAAGTTTTATCGTAGAACGCGGCCTGCAGGAAGGCTACGAAGTCTGGGCTGGCATGAGAGGCACGTCGAGCCGCAAATATCTGCAGGACGAGCGCATCCGATTCGCAGAGCTTGACTTGCAGAATCCCGAGAAGTTGCGCTCGCAGCTCCTTTTATATAAGGAAGCAATGGGAGGGCGTGGCTGGGACTACGTCGTTCATGCAGCAGGAGCGACGAAGTGCCTTCATGCCGAAGACTTCTTCCGCACCAACGCCGACGGCACGCGCCATCTCGTCGATGCCTTGCGCGAGACGGGCATGACGCCGCGCCGCTTCGTGATGCTGAGCAGTCTGAGTGTCTTCGGAGCCATCAGGGAGAAGCCTGTGAGGGAAGGCGCTGCCACCGGAACCGTCTATTCTCCCATCCTACTCACGGACAAACCTCAGCCCAACACTGCTTACGGCAAGAGCAAACTTGCTGCCGAGCACTACCTCGAGACACAGAGGCTGTTCCCCTGGACTATTCTCCGACCGACGGGAGTCTATGGGCCTCGCGAGCGCGACTACTTCCTCATGGCTCAGAGCATCAAGCGTCACATCGACGTGGCGGCGGGCTTTTCGCCGCAGGAGATTACCTTTGTCTATGTCGACGACGTGGTGCAGGCAGTCTTCAAGAGCATGACGTCGCCCCAAGCGGAAGGGAAATCCTACTTCCTGAGCGATGGGAGAGTCTATACGAGCCGCAGCTATAGCGACCTCGTGCAGCAGCATTTGGGCAATCCCTGGGTGCTCCACCTGAAGCTGCCCTTGTGCCTTCTGCGTGCCGTCTGCTGGGTGAGTGGCAAGATAAGCCGTTTGACGGGCAAGATGAATGCCTTGAACGACGACAAATACCACATCCTTTCTCAGCGCAACTGGCAGTGTGACATCGAGCCGGCCATAAGGGATTTTGGCTATAGTCCGCAGGTGATGCTGGAACAGGGCGTGGAGGAAAGCATCCGATGGTACAGGGATGAGGGCTGGCTCTAAGGCTGTCTGACGAACACTTTGCGTCCGTATTGTATATAAATGCCTTTCTGTCCGGGCATTCCGGGAAGTGCCTTTCCGCTGAGGTCGTGCCAGATGTGGAGAGGAGCGGTGTCGGCCTTGATGTCGGAGAGAGCGTCGGGGTCGGTGCCGAGGAAGTCCTGCCACTCGGCCAGGGCCGTCTCATAGCGCTGCACCTGCCAGTTCTTCAGCCTGCAAGTGCCCACCAAGGGGGTGGTGATGATGTTCCAGTCCGTCTCGCCATAAACGGCCCTGAAGGTGCCGCCCTGCCAGTCTTCCACCACAGGCAAATGGCGCACGAGCCGTTCCATAGCAGACTCACTGAACCTGTTGCGCGAGATGTCGAGCACCGAGAGCCGCGTGCAGGCCGAGAGGTCGATGGATGAAAGGTGGTTGCCCCAGCAGATGAGTGTGACAAGGGCAGTGTTGAGCGACACACGGAGCTGTGAGATGCGGTTGGCAGAGCAGTCCAATGTGGCCAACGCGCCGAAGTGTTCGATGCCCTGGAGCGAGGCGATGTCCCTGCCGCTGACGTTGATTTCGGTGACGGAGGGTATTTCCTGAGCCGTGAGGAGGCCGTCCCTTCCGTAGTTTTGTGCGAGGAGATAGCTGCGGAAGGCTGGGTCGGGGAAGTTCTTTTCGTTGATTTCTATGTCCTCATAGATGCCGTCGTAGTCCGTCCAGGCGTAGCCGTTCCTGCATCTTGGAGTCCACCCTTTTGCCTTGGCCTTAGTGACCTGCAGGTGAGTGAGGCGGTTTCCTTCGCCGTCCGAGGCGAGGGCCAGCATCACGCCATCTGCAGCATCGGAGCGGTCGGGCAGGCTCTCTATGAGCACATCCATTGCCTCTCCGCCGAGCAAGTTGCCGTGGCAGTCGAGGTAGGCGAGCTGCGTATTGTGCCGAAGGTCAAGCTCTGCGATGTGGTTGTCTTGGCAGCAGAGCGTGCCGAGGCTTGTGAAATACTCTATTCCCTTGAGGCTTTTGATGTTGCGCCCTTCGACGTAGAGCGCGTTGATGTCACGGATTCTGTCGGCAGGGATTTTGGCTCCGTAGAGACTGAGCACAAGGTTGCGGAAGTTGGGGTCGGGGAAAGTGGCCTCATCGACGCTGACCGATGCCTCCCAGGCGTAGTCGTTCAGCCCGTCGGTGCCGAAGACTTGCCATCCCTTGGCGTTGGCTGCTGCCTGCTGCAGCGGCGTCATGTCGTTCTGTTCGCCTTCGTCGGCAAAGGCCACAAGGCGGCCTTCGTCCACTTGGGGCAGGCTCTCCACGAACGCGTCCATTGCCTTACCGCTCAGAAGGTTACGGCTGATGCCGATGTGCGACAGCGAGGTGCAGCCCTCCACGCTGACCGATGCGAGCTGTCCGTCGTGGACCGTGACGGAGGTGAGCGTTGCCATACCGCTGAGGTCGAGCTGCGTGAGACAGTTCTGGGAGCAGCGGAGCGTGCGGAGGGACGTGAAGTGCTGGATACCTGCCAAGCTGCTGATGCCCTTACCGTCGAGGAAAAGTGCCCTCAGACCCGCAATCTCTTCGTCGGAAAGCACGCCGTCGGCGCCTTCGGTCAGTGAGAGGAGATAGGAGCGGAAACTGGCATCAGGGAAGTTCGATGCATTGATGTCCACGTCTGCGCGCACGGCAGAGGCGGCAAGGAAGAAGAGAGGGAGGAGCAGGTGTCTTGCGTTCACGATGCTGTCGGATTTTGTTGTGGATTACGTTTTCTTCACTGCAAAGTTACTAAGTATTTCGTTTCGCGGCCCCATCTGCTTGTTAAAGATTGTTAATCCCTACGTTTTCCGGCAAAAACCACTGTGACACTTTGCTCGGAGATTTGTCATTCTGCTGTCAAAACGACACCTCGCTTTTTGCAAAGAAACGGCATCGTTTTGGCAGAAAAACGCGCTTCGGAAGCCCGCGAAAGGGAGTTCGGGCTGCCGCGACACGGACTTCGCAGACGAACCCTACAGACTTCGGCTGCGAGGAACGTGGAGTTCCGGCTGCCGCGACACGGGTTTTCCGCCTTGAAAACAAGCCAAAACCACCGCCTGAGTGTTCTGTTTTTCCTATAAAAAAAAGACCGAAAAAGGACACAGGAAATGCAAGCCTCGGAGCCACAAAACGTTACGCCCGACTCACGAGAATGCGTTCTTTTCAGCCTCGGCACGGCTTGGCCTCTTCCGCGCCATTCTCGTGCCGTCGGCAGAAAGCAGGATGTAAGCTGAAACGGCCGAAATCGAAGCAAAGTGTCAACCGCCCTTTGCCGACGGAAGATGGAGGGTTCGGAAATTTGGCGGTGAAGTTTTCGCGTTTCGCGGCACAGGTTTCCGCATTTTTTTGTATTTTTGCAAAGCAAAACATCCGTAAACAAAAACCAAGAACTATGAACAGAATGCTCATGCTGGCCGCGCTCGTCGCCGCCACATCGTGTGCCTCGGCACAGACTCAAGAGAAGAAAGACTATCCGCAGCCCGAACCCATGCGTCCCGGTATGTCGGAGTATTGGACGCCTCAGCCCAAGGTGGTGACGCCGGGCGACGCTCGCTCTGCCTCCGCACCGAGCGATGCCATCGTCCTCTTCGACGGCTCCGACCTCTCGGCATGGATGGCCCCCGACGGCAAACCCGCAGAATGGACCGTCAAGGGAGGAGTGATGACCGTGGATAAGTCGAAGGGCGACATACTGACGAGGCAGAAGTTTGGCAGCTTCCAGCTACACCTGGAGTGGCGTGTGCCCAAAGGCATCGAGGGAGAAAGCCAGGCCCGAGGCAACAGCGGCGTGTTCCTCCAAGACAAGTACGAGGTGCAGATTCTCGATTGCTACGAGAACGAAACCTACGTGAACGGCATGACTGGCAGCATCTACAAGCAGACACCTCCGCTCGTCAACGCCATGCGTTCGCCCGGAGAGTGGAACGTCTATGACATCATCTACACGGCTCCCGTCTTCAAGGCCGACGGGTCCTACCTCTACCGACCCTTCGTCACCGTCATCCAGAACGGCATCCTCCTGCAGAACCATACGGAGATACTGGGCACGACCGAGTACATAGGCTTCCCAAAGACACAGCAACACGCCGAGGGCCCCATCCGCTTGCAGTCGCACGGCGACCCGAGTCAGCCCATCAGCTTCCGCAATATCTGGATAAGGGAACTTTGAAAAATGAAGAATGAAGAATGAAGAATTTGCTGCCGCAATTGCTTCAAGTTTTGAATTACTAATTGAGAATGATGAATTATAAACTCTCACGGCGTGCTTTCCTGCGCGAGTCGGCTGCCGCCCTTGCCGCCGGCATCGTCATGCCCCGCACGCTCCTGGCAGGCAATTCTGCCCCGAGAGCCGTTGCCCCAAGCGACCAACTGGGCGTGGCTCTCATCGGATGCCGCTCGATGGGATGGTACGACCTCTGCGACATCATGCACCACCCCGCTGCCAGATGCGTGGCACTTTGCGACATCGACAGCGGAATCCTCGCCTCCCGCGCCGCCGAGGCCGAAAAGAACTGGGGCCGACGGCCTGCCGTCTGTGGCGACTACCGACGCGTCCTGGAACGCAACGACGTGGACATCGTCGTCATAGGCACGCCCGACCACTGGCACTGCAAACTGACCGTCGATGCCTGCTCAGCAGGGAAAGACGTCTATGTCGAGAAGCCTCTTGCCAACAGCATCGGCGAATGCGACGCCATGGTCAGTGCCGCCATGCGCTACAACCGCGTGGTTCAGGTGGGACAGCAACAGCGAAGCGCCCAACTATGGCACGCGATGAAGCAATACATCGACAGCGGTAAGCTCGGACACATCGGGCGTGTCAACGTCTGGGCCAACTTCTCCTACGCCGCCATCCTCAACCCCGCGGGGGACAGCCCCGTGCCCCAAGGCATCGACTTCGACACCTGGCTCGGTCCCGCACCCGAGCGTTCGTTCAACAACTCACGCTTCCACGGCTCGTGGCGAATGTTCTGGGACTACGGAGGCGGTCTCCTCACCGACTGGGGCGTACACCTCCTCGACATGGCACTCTGGGGGATGAACGTCGAAGGGATGCCCCTGCGCGTAGCAGCGGCAGGCGGCAACTACGCCTACCCCGACAACTTCGCCGAGACATTCGACACGCTCAACGTCAACTACCAGTTCCCCGACTTCCTCATCTCATGGTCGAACGTCGCCATAGAGTCCGGCCCCTACGGACGCAACTACGGCCTCGAGTTCAAGGGAACCAACGGCACACTCATCGCCAACCGCGAGGGTTGGGAAGTCATCCCGCAGGGCGACAAGGCAGAAGCCGTGTCCGTGAAGCCATCGAACAACGACCATCTGGACCACACCCAGAACTTCGTGGACTGCGTCCTCAGGCGCGACCTGCAGACAGCCTGCACCATCCAGAACGGAAGCCTCTGCGCCAAGTACGCACACATCGGCAACATCGCCGCCCGAACCCACGACATTCTGACCTACGACGACCAGCGTCGCACCTTCCACAACAAGGCTGCCGACCGTTTCATCATGCCCCGCTACCGCAAACCCTGGAAGCTGTGAACCGCACCGACAGGCATGTAGGAAAAAATAATTAAAAAAAAGTTCGACGCACAATGCCCTATATTCAATAAAATGTCGTACCTTTGCACGCACAAAATCCCAAAGATATGGAAACAAGAAAGATAAAGCGCGCATTAGTGTCCGTTTTTCACAAGGACGGCCTCGAAGAGATACTGCGCACTCTTCATGCAGAAGGCGTCGAACTGCTCTCCACGGGCGGCACACAGGCATTCATCGAGAGCCTCGGCATCCCTTGCCGCAAGGTGGAAGACGTCACCACTTACCCCAGCATCCTGGGCGGCAGAGTCAAAACGCTTCACCCTAAAGTCTTCGGAGGCATCCTGGGACGCAGGGAGAACGAAGGCGACCGCGGGCAAATGCAGCAGTACGACATCCCAGACATCGACCTTGTCGTCGTCGACCTCTATCCCTTCGAGCAGACAGTGGCTTCGGGTGCAAGCGAAGCCGACATCATTGAGAAGATAGACATAGGCGGCATCAGCCTCATCCGCGCTGCCGCCAAGAACTACCGCGACGTCGTTATCGTCCCATCCAAGGCAGAATACCAGCCGCTGCTCGAGCTCCTCAAGAAGCAGGGCGCACAGAGCGAGCTGGAAGACCGCAAGTGGTTTGCCACCAGAGCCTTCGGCGTCAGCAGCAACTACGATACTGCCATCCACCATTGGTTCCAGAAGTAAGCAGGGAATGAAGCGTGAAGAACGAAGAATGAAGAATTTACTGCCACGCTGCAAACAATTAATTTTTGTAGCACAATAGTAGATAAATAGTAAATTGTAAATCGTCAAAATAGTAAATTACATAGATGAACTGGTTATCCCTCAACAAAGAAATAGCAATGGACCTTGGCACAGCCAACACCATCATTATCTGCGACGGAAAGATCGTGGTGGATGAGCCAAGCGTCGTTGCCCTCGACCGCCGCACGGAACGCATGATTGCCGTGGGCGACAGAGCAAAGATGATGTACGAAAAGACCAATCCCGACATCCGCACCATCCGTCCCCTGCGCGACGGCGTGATAGCCGACTTCAATGCCTGCGAGCAAATGATGCGCGGCCTCATCAAGATGGTGCACTCGGGCAGTCGCATCTTCTCGCCGGCCCTCAAGATGGTCATCGGCGTGCCCAGCGGCAGCACCGAAGTCGAACTGCGTGCCGTCCGCGATAGCGCAGAACATGCCGGCGGACGCGAGGTGTATCTCATCTTCGAGCCCATGGCTGCTGCCATAGGCATCGGCCTCGATGTGCTCGCACCAGAAGGTAATATGATTGTCGACATTGGTGGTGGCAGCACAGAGATTGCCGTCATCTCGCTCGGAGGCATCGTGGCCGACAAAAGCCTGCGCGTGGCCGGCGATGAACTGACGGCCGACATCCAGGAATACATGAGCCGTCAGCACAACGTGAAGGTCAGCGAACGCATGGCCGAACGCATCAAGATACACGTCGGCGCTGCCATGACCGACCTCGGGGAAGACGCTCCCGAAGACTACATCGTGCATGGCCCCAACCGCATCACGGCTCTTCCCATGGAAGTCCCCGTCTGCTATCAGGAAATCGCCCACTGCCTGGAAAGGACCATCGTGAAGATTGAGACCGCAGTGCTCAGCGCTCTCGAGGAAACGCCGCCCGAACTCTATGCCGACATCGTGAAGAACGGCATCTGGCTCACTGGCGGAGGCGCTCTGCTCAGAGGATTGGCCCGAAGACTCACGGAAAAGATAAACATCGAGTTTCACGTTGCCGACGACCCCTTGCACAGTGTGGCAAAGGGAACCGGCGTGGCTCTGAAGAACATCAACAACTTTGCATTCTTGATGTAATCCGTGCACGATTTTATCGAGCGCATATCAGTCTACGTCCACTGGGCAATCTTCCTTCTGCTGGAAGTGCTCAGTGGATTCCTGCTTTTCCAGTACAACCACTATCAAGGCAGCGTCTGGTTCACAGAAGCCAACATCGTGGCCGCGACAGTACACGACTGGGAAGCAGGGGTGCTCGCCTATCTGCGAATGCCGGCAGAGAATGCAGCCCTCGTCCGCAGGAATGTTATCCTACAGCAGAAGCTCGATGTCCTCCGGCACGAACTCTCCATCGCAAGAGCCGACACATCGCTGACCGAGAAGAAGCAGGCCGAACTGCTCGAAGGCATGAGGCTCATTCCCGCACAAATCGCGAGCAACAGCATCAGGAAGCGCGACAACATGATTGTCATCAACGTCGGGAGCAACGAAGGCGTGGCTCCGGAGATGGGAGTCGTCAGCGGGACAGGTGTCGTGGGCATCGTCAGCGCCGTCACGCCACGCCATGCTCTCGTCATGTCCATCCTCAACAGCCATAGCAGCATCAGTTGCCGCCTGCGCGGAACAGAATACTTCGGCTATCTGAAATGGAAGGGCGGCAGACCGCTCAGGGCATACATGGACGACGTGCCTCGACATGCCCACATCAAGAAAGGCGACATCGTGGAGACCAGCGGCTTCTCGGCCGTCTTCCCCGCAGGCATATTCCTTGGCAAGGTGGCACAGATAAAGAACAGCAGCGACGGCTTGGCCTACGAGCTTGAGATATTGCTGAGCACTGACCTGTCGAACATCAGGCAAGTCAACGTCATTGCAGACCAAGGCAAAGAAGAAATTGATTCCCTACTGAGACAATGATTATCCAGATACTGAAGCGAATGGCCTTCGCACTGACATTGTTGCTCGTGCAAGTGCTCATCCTCGACCAGATTCATCCTCTGGGCTACGGCGCACCTTTGCTGTGCCCGCTCATTGTCATCACTCTTCCTTTGGGAACATCCCGCATCGCTGCCATGCTTTGGGGCTTCGGTCTGGGCTTCATCGCCGACATCTTTGCTGGCACATCGGGCATCAGTTCGGCAGCACTGACGTTCATTGCCTTCGTCCAGCCTCCATTGCTTGAGTTCATGGCGCCCCGCGATTCGGAGGAAGAACTTCAGCCTTCCTTCTCTTCTATGGGAAGATGGAACTATCTGCGCTTCATCTGTCTGCTGCTACTGCTCCACCATATTGTCTACTTTGCCCTCGAAGGATTCTCCTATTTCTTCATCAAAGACATTGCCATAAGCATGGGAGTGAGCTATGTGGCTTCCCTATTCCTTATTATATTAGCAGAGCGCATCCGCAACCCACAAAAGTAATACTGCGTCATGGACGAGAAGAAAGGCACCTTGAAGGCCAACTATGAGCTGGCAGGACGCAAATACGTGATTGGCGGGGCGGCGGTCGCCATCATAGTCTGCTATCTCATACGCCTCTTCACCCTTCAGCTGATGAGCGAGGACTTCAAGCAGAGTGCCGACTCCAACGCTTTCCTCAAGCGCATACAGTATCCTGCCCGAGGTGCCATCACAGACCGCAACGGCAAACTGCTCGTCTACAACCAGCCGGCCTACGACGTGATGGTCATCATGTCGGAGCAAGAAGGCATCGACACGCTCGACCTCTGCGAAAGTCTTGGCATAACCCGCGACTGGTACGAGCGAAGGATGGTAGAAATAAAGGACACGACGCGCAACAAAGGCTATAGCGGCTTCACGCAGCAACTCTTCATGAGCCAGCTCTCCACCGAGGAGTTCAGCCGTTTCCAGGAGAAGCTCTTCCGCTTCCCCGGCTTTTACATACAGAAACGAAGCATCCGCAGGTACAACTATCCCTATGCGGCACACATCCTTGGCGACGTGGGCGAGGTGGGACCGAAGGACATCGAAGCCGACAGTTACTATCGGAGCGGCGACTACATCGGCAAGCTCGGAGTGGAACGTTCCTACGAGGTGGCACTTCGAGGCGAGAAGGGTAAAGAAGTGCTGCTGCGCGATGCTCGCGGACGCATCAAGGGACGATACCAGAACGGCAAGTTCGACGAAGCGCCTGTCCCTGGGCACAACATCACGATGAGCATCGACATCAACCTGCAGGCTCTCGGCGAACGCCTGATGAAGGGCAAGAAGGGCAGCATCGTTGCCATCGAGCCGAGCACAGGCGAAGTGCTTTGCATGGTGTCGAGCCCTACCTACGACCCTCGCATCATGGTGGGCAGGCAGCGAGGCAAAAGCCAGAAGGCACTTGCCGCCGACCCTCACAAGCCGCTGCTCAACCGCGCCATCATGGGACAATACCCTCCTGGTTCTACGTTCAAGACGAGCCAAGCCCTCACGTTCCTGCAGGAAGGCATCATCACTCCGCAGACTGCCTACCCATGCAACCATGGCTTCCACTTCCGCGGGCTTAAGGTGGGTTGCCACGGACATGGGTCGCCGTTGCCCCTCGTCCCTGCCATCGCCACTTCGTGCAACGGCTACTTCTGCTGGGGACTCTACTATATGTTCGGCAACAGGAAGAAGTACCCGACGGTGCAAGATGCCATGACGACATGGAAGGACTACATGGTGAGCATGGGCTTCGGCTACAAGCTCGGCATCGACCTGCCCAGCGAGAGCCGTGGCATGATACCCAATGCACAATACTACGACAAGGCCTATCGGAACGACTGGAGCGGCCTGACGGTCATCAGCATCAGTATCGGACAGGGCGAGGTGAACCTGACGCCTTTGCAAATTGCCAACCTTGGAGCCACCATTGCCAACCGAGGCTACTACATCGTGCCGCACGTCGTGAAGGAAGTGCAGGGCCTACCCCTCGACACGCTCTACACTAAGCCGCGCCGCACTCTTGTGGACCGCAGGCACTATGAGACGGTGGTGCAGGGAATGCGGCAAGCCGTGGTGGGAGGAACGTGCCGAGTGGCAAACACCTCTCTCTACGAAGTATGCGGCAAGACGGGCACGGCTCAAAACACTCACGGGCAAGACCACAGCGTCTTCATGGGCTTTGCTCCTCGGGAGAAGCCGAAGATAGCCATCTGCGTCTATGTGGAGAATGGCTCATGGGGCGCAACCTACGGCGTGCCCATCGGAGCGCTGATGATGGAGCAGTACATCATGGGCAAGCTCTCCGAAGCAAGCGAGGCGAAAGCCAAATCATTTGAGAACAAACACCTCTACAAACTTGGCAATGAGACAGGCGAAGAATAAGAAGAAGGCTCCGACGCTATGGAGCTCGATTGACTGGTTCACGATATTCATCTACATAGTGCTACTGGCACTTGGCTGGATGAGCGTGTGCGGTGCCTGCTACAACTTCGACCAGACGGACGGCATCCTCAGCTTCTCTACCCGCAGCGGGATGCAAATCGTGTGGATAGGCACATCGCTCCTGCTCGCCTTCCTCATCCTCATGACCGACGACCGCCTCATCGAGTCGCTTTCCTACATTATATATATAGGGTTCTTAGGGCTGCTTTTCATCACACCCTTACTGGCTCACGACATCAAGGGCTCCATGTCGTGGATTAAGTTGGGAAGCTTCAGCGTGCAGCCCGCCGAGTTTGCCAAGTTCGGCGTGTCGCTCTGCCTTGCCAAAGTGATGAGCACCTACGGCTTCGACGTGAGGAACTGGAAGGACCTCGCCATCTGCTTCGTCCTGATAGTAGTGCCGATGGCGCTAATCATCTTGCAGAAAGAGACGGGAAGTGCCCTGGTCTATAGTGCGCTCTTCCTGATGCTCTACCGCGAGGGAATGCCTGGCAGCCTGCTCTTCACCGCCATCTCTGCCGTGGTCTATTTCGTCGTGGGCGTCCGCTTTGCCGATGCCCCGCTCCTTGGCGTAGAACAAATGAGTCTTGGCCACGGACTTGTGATGCTCCTCATCCAGATGTTCACGGCAGGCCTCCTTTGGGTCTACAAGCCCGAGGCACGAGGCCTGGCACGCCGCATCGTGTCCTACTCGCTGGCCATCGATGCCGCCGCCGTGCTTTTTGCACGATACATCTATCCCTGCAATGCCGTATGGCTGGCGGTGGCAGCTTGCGCCGTCATGACGCTCTATCTGCTCTACCTCTCCCTGCGCGACCGTTCCTTGCCCTATCTCCTCATGGGCCTCTTTGCGCTGGGAAGCATGACGTTCCATTATTCTGCCGACTTCATGCTCAGCAAGATGCAGTCGCACCAGCAGAAACGCATCCGTGTGCTGCTCGGGTTGGAGGACGACCCGCGAGGCGCAGGCTACAACGTCATCCAGGCTAAGATAGCCATCGGCTCAGGCGGACTCGAGGGAAAAGGATTCCTCAACGGCACACAGACCAAGCTGAAGTACGTGCCGGAGCAGGACACCGACTTCATCTTCTGCACCGTGGGCGAGGAAGAAGGCTTCATCGGCTGTGCCGTCGTGCTGACGCTCTTCCTTGCACTCATCCTCAGGCTCATTCATCTGGCAGAGCGACAACCCTTCACCTTCGGCCGAGTCTACGGCTACTGCGTGCTGAGCATCTTCCTCTTCCACGTCTTCATCAACGTCGGCATGGTGCTCGGCCTCACCCCCGTCATCGGCATCCCGCTGCCATTCTTCAGCTACGGCGGTTCGTCGCTTTGGGGCTTCACCATCCTGCTCTTCATCTTCCTCCGCATCGATGCCGGACGAGGCAGGCTGCAGCGCTAAGCTGCACCAGAATGAAACATAAAAGGTTAAAAAGTTAAAAGGTGAAATCGTCAAATCGTCAAATCGTCAAATCGTGAGGTTGTCAAATTGTGAGATTGTCAAATTGTGAGATTGTCAAATCGTCAAATCGTGAGATTGTGAGATTGTGCGGCGCGTCCCTGCTTGAAAAAACAAATGGACAATATTAAAATCGAAATCCATGTGTGAATAAACAGAAATCCACATGTGAATAAATCGAAATCCACGTGTGAATAAATCGAAATCCACGTGTTGGTAATTGGCATTTCACTAATTGATGTTTCCGGAGTTATAAACATATAACTGAAATAACTCCTTCTCGTTCTGTCGGATTTGTAATCCGACAGGTAAGAATATAAGCATTTGTAATGCGACAAAACAGTTGCGGCGGTACCAACAAATCCGCACGGACGAAGCTGAAACGAATTGCCAGTATCTGGAAACAATTCTTTTTAGAAACAAATGGGAATAATTGAAATAATTCCTGCCGCTGTGTTTATTATAATTATTCTCATTCGTTTCTAAAAATCTTTTGGGAATGAAAATAAAAACGAATTATAAGAATAATGTCTTTCCGTTCGGCTAAATAGGGACGCGCCGTGGCGCGTCCGTGTTCACAACGAAGGTACAGCAGATGAGAATGTAGCGCGGCTGGCGGACGCGCCACGGCGCGTCCCTACAAGCAAGACGAGTCACGCCACATTTCGTCTGAGAGGGCTTACCTTTGAAAAAGGAAACTCACAATCGCATATAATCAACGATTGAAAGACATTTCTTTGGTAATAAAAAGGTTTAGCGGACACCAATATTTAAAAACATGTCTGTCTGCCAGTATCTGCAAACATAACGTGGTTAATTCCAAAACTAAACGTGGTTGATTCCAAAACTAAACGTGGTTAGTTTGCCAACTAAACTGCGTGAGTCCGATGCTTCTCCTTTTTCCGGGGAAACCCACACGAGGATTGACACACTCGCCAGGTAGGGACGCGCCGTGGCGCGTCCGCCATCCGCGGCACTTTCTCCTCCGCGGCACTTTCTCGGCAAACACGGACGCGCCACGGCGCGTCCCTACTTTAATTCTTTCGAAATGCACGGAATACTCCTCTATCAATGATGGCTCATCGTAAGTCATGTTGAAAGCCTCAACATTCTTGTTAAATCCGCGATAAGTCCAGTTACATGAGCCATGCAGTAGAATCTTATTATCGATGATACAACATTTTGTATGCATCGTTGAATTCATTTCTTCTACCCAATACAGTTTGCCTCCAAGTTTCTTATACTCACTAAAATCAAGAGAATTTCTGCCCCCATTGTTTATATCGTCATACTGCAAAACCAATACGACATCAACGCCTCCCTTTAGTTTCCAGCAAAGGATGCCTAGTATATCCTTCGAGTTAATCCATGCGACCGCAACTTTTATAGATTTTTGCGTCAACATAAGTTGGTTGACGATGTTTGCCTCGATATTATCAAACACTACATTAGTCATATCTTATAGAAATGTTAATTTGTACTTAAAACCATTACAATAAGGTTCGCTTTCAAATGCTATCATTTGCGACCAAATCTGCACGTATTTCAATCACGCCATCATTATCTTTCACACAATTGGTGTTGATTTTGCCAGCCATAACTTCCTCGCGAAACGTCATGGATTGAAGTCAAATCAGATAACTACAGCTGTGCCACTGGTGGCTACCATGAGCATGGAGTTGCTCTCGCCAAGAGTCTCATAGTCTATGTCTATGCCTACGATGGCATTGGCTCCCACCCTCTGAGCGCGTTCCGTCATCTCTTTCAAGGAAGTTTCCTTTGCCTCAATTAGAACTTTTTCATAACTTCCGGAACGTCCTCCGAAGAAGTCCCTGATGCTGGCTTTGATATCCTTGATTACGTTTGCGCCGATTATTGTCTCTCCTGTCACCAATCCCTTGTACTCGCGAATGGGATGGCCTTCAATCTGTGGGGTTGTCGTTAAAATCATAGTCGTTCGCTTATATAATTCTTTGTACTCAGTTCATAATACAGGGCCTCTAATTCCCGTAAAGACATGCTCTTTACTGATGCGTCAATCTTCTGTATTAGCTCTTCGCGCTGGGCTTCTTCTGTCTGCTCAAATCTATTGTATGCCATATCTCGTTTTCAGTTTCTCTGCGTTTTTTTCCATCTTTTCCCTGTACCTCAACAGTGAATTTATCGATCCATTATATGCTTCGTATGCTTGGAAGAAACTTAATAATTCCTTACATTCTTGCCTGTCGACACCTTCTCCTATCATTTCTTTCGCATTCTGAATCCAAAATTCATAGTTACGTTCTACCACCTTTTTCTGCCATTGCTTGAATGCCTTGATGGAGTTTTCCAGCCTTCTTATCTTACTCTTGAGATGCTCGGTCTCTGCCTTTAGCTTGGCATTCTCTTTCAGAGTATATCGGTATATGGTTTCCAGTGGCACTTCTTGGTTTAGACTCTTTTCTTCTTCCATGGTACTCTTATTTTAATGTAAGTTCGACGAAATATAATTATATATATAAGTATAGTGATTAGCGAAATTTGTTGTATCTTTATAGGGCGCAAACACAATGTAGTACAACCAACAATCGCTATGTTCACGAAGGCAAAGTTACTGAAATTTTCTTTATGACAGACGCATTTCACAAAGTTTTTTGACGTATGTTTGGCAAATATCGTCTCGATGCCCACGAAATGGCAGGAAAGAGGCCTTGCCATAGCTCAAGGACATCGCACAGATTGAACGCTCAGGGCAGAGGTCTGCCTTGCAACTTTGCTACCTGCTGCCACTTCCCGAGGAACCATCAATACGGGTCGTCAGAGTGTCTGACATTCATCATGCTCTCTTCTGGATAATTTTCGTCGAACTCACGTTAGTTATGAGGCTGAGTGAATGAAAATTCATTGTATAATTGGCAAAAGGGAGGAAAATAAAGCCCATGAGAGCAAAAAACCCCTCACAATCCTTTGAGGCAAAGGGAAAATTATGTATCTTTGCACAAATTAACTAACAACAGGAGGATGTGCCAAAATGAGAAAAGACGAAACACTACGCTTTGTGTTCCTTTTTCCCACGTGTGAGAAAACCATTTTTCATGTGTGAGAAAAGCGTTTCCCACGCGTGAGAAATCCAAACACCTCAGCGAGTCATGCCTGCCCTCTTTTGACCCTTCCTCCCACCGACTTTCAAACATGAAGAAACACCTCTCTACAATCCTTGCAGTCCTTGCCCTCATCACGGCTGGCTGCACCGAAGACATCGACACATCCTCGCGCTATGTGTTCAAGGAAGAAACCATAACCGGCTACCTCGAGAAGCATGAGCAGTACAGCGAATACTGCCGACTGCTGGGCGAGGTGATGGTGTCGGGAATCAGCCAGACTAACGTGCGTCAGCTTCTCTCGGCACGCGGACACTACACCATCTTTGCGCCCACCAACGAGGCCATTCAGCTCTATCTCGACTCGCTCTGCCGCACAGGGCTCATCCCCGAGCCTTCGTGGGATGCCTTCCCCGACGAACACAAACGCGACTCCATCGCGCACATCATCGTCTTCAACAGCATCATCGACAGCGGCGACGACTACAGCGAATACCAGATAAGCAACCTGCCCGTGCCCAACTCCACGTCGAACAGTGTGGAGATTCCGCTGCCCAACATGAACGACCGCAAACTTGTGGTGCAGTACACCAATGTGTCGGACAGCATCCTCGTGGGCGACTGTGCCATCGATGCCAACAACCGCGACATCCTTTGCATCAACGGCGTCATCCATGCCATGCACGGCGTCATCGCGCCAAGCAACAACACTATGGACATCCTGCTCCGCAGGTACATCGAGGACAGCACGTCGGGCTTCCACGTCTCCGCCAAGCTTGTGCAAGCCTGCGGCCTCTTCAAGACACTTTCTGCCAATCGCGACGAAGAATACGAGTCGAGGTTCCAGGCCGAGAAGGTAGCAAAGAGCAGCACCAGCGTTGGCGACGGCGGCACCGAAGTCTTCTACACCCCCGAGCATCGCTACTTCGGCTTCACCTTCTTCGCCGAGACCGACCAGTTCTGGAAAGAGGCCATCGGCAAGGAGCCTAAGGACATCACCGTGCAGGACGTCATGGACTACCTCGACAGCCAAGGCGTCTATCCCGAAGCCAAACGCGACGAGAACTATGAGTCGGAGGACAACCTGCTCTATCAGTTCATCACCTACCACCTGCTGCCCGAGCGCCTCAGTGCCGACAAACTCGTCTTCCACTACAACGAGAAGGGCTACGACATCAGCCGCAAAGTGCCCAGCGTGGCCGTCATGGAGTTCTACACCACCATGGGCAAACGCCGACTCCTGAAGATATTCGAGAGCCGCGAGAGCGAAGGAGTCTATCTCAATCGCTTCCCCATCCTCGACAACGGACGACAGGGAACCTACCATGAGCTGTCCTGCCCGCCTGAGAGGGAAGGCATCGCCGTGGGTGAGCCCAACCAGGAAGGCGAGAACAACATACGCAACGGTATCATCTATCCCATCGAAAAGCTCCTCTGGTACAGCGACGAAACGCGCAACAACCTGCAGCGAAACCGCATCCGCTGGAGCGTGCCAAGCATGTGGCCCGAGTTTATGAACAACGACATTCGCTGCTCCGAAATAACCGACAACAAGCACAAGAACGTCTATATCCCCACAGACCAGGAATACAAGTACCTCGACGACGTGGACATCTCCAAGGACACACAGTTCTTCTACTGGACAGGACGCGGCAACGGCTGGGCCAACATGCAAGGCGACGAAATGTCCATCCGCGGCCTCCTCGACTGCACCATGCGTCTGCCGCCCGTACCTCGCCGAGGCACCTACGAACTTCGCTTTGCCATCCAGAGCGGAGGCTACAGACGTGGCATGGTACAGTTCTACTGGGGAAGCAACAAGGAAAAGCTCGCAGCGATGGGCATCCCGATGGATCTGCGCCAAACGGCTGAAAACACACTCCACACCAGCGGCGGCGACGTGCCGAGCGACATCGGCTACGAGCGCGACACCGACGACGATGACTTCAACGCAGAAGTCGACAAACGCCTGCGCAACAATGGCTTCATGAAAGGATGCAACCAGTATTGTGCCGGAAGTCCTGGCTCATCCACCATGATGCGCACGTCCAACGTCTGCATTCGCCGCATCATCGTGCGCGAAACGATGGACCCCGACGTCACCTACTACATCCGCTTCAAGACCGTGATGGACGACCCAACACGTTTCTTCTACATGGACTACCTCGAATACTGCGCAAAGGAAGTCTACGACAATCCAGAGACTCCCGAGGACATCTGGTAGAATCAGTAGCCAAAGCCACAAGTCCACCATCCATAACAGAGTGTGTCAGAATGAACGGACACACTCTTTTTTATGTCTTAACCACGAATTGCACGAATTACACGAATTGAGGGGGATGGATTTAACAACGGACTGAGCGGATTAAACGGATTGATGCCACGCGAATCGTCTGCAAAGAAGACAATCCGTGAAATCCGTTTAATCCGCCAGCGCGAAGGATGAGTCCGATGCGTATGTTCCCCATCACAGTGCAGCCGAGGGTGTGTCGGCACACACGCCCCGGGGCGACCGCGATGAGCCTGCTATTTCACCACGCTCTTCCTACCTTTATATATATATAGCCCTGCCTTCGTGGGCCGAGCGCCGAGCTTTCGTCCGCTCAGATCGAACCATTGGTCAATGGTCAATGGTGAATGGCTGGTGGTCAATGACGATTGGTCAATGGCTTTCACGCCAGTGATGAGGCCGCATGGAACGCTTGCGTGCCAGCAAAGAGCATCACAAGCGACAGGATAAGTGTAGAGATGTTTTTCATAATGCTATGGGGTTTTTGTTGCAGGTCAATGCTTTTCCGGACACAATGGTGCAGGGTTATACGCATAAGGGCATAGGGTTATACGCAAAGCGGCGCACGCCATTCCTCCGGAGGGAACGACATGCGCCGCCATAGGGTGTTTCGGCAGGTGCGCCGAGGTGTAAAGAAAAGTTAAATAGGGGAGATAATTTATGCCTTATTGCCGCTCGTTACGACCTCGCCGCACTGAGGCAGCGTGGCAGGAACGAAGGATTCTGTGGCGTACGGACACGACATAAAGCACAAACTGTATATAGGTATTCGCTGCAAAGTTACGCTTTTATTCCATATCCTCCAAGGGCTGTGCACAAAAACTTTCCCGAAAAGCTTCCGTCGGAGGGAATAAATTCGTAACTTTGCCGTCGGAATGGAATCCATTCGGACTAAAAAACATAAAACAAGAGTATCTATGAATGCTTTTACAAAGAAGAATGTGCTCCTGCTGCTTGCGCTGATGACAGTGCAGGCGACAGTGCTGGCCAGTAAACGCTACGATGTGGCGGCGTATGTCTATCCGGCCTATGTCAGCGACGATGCGCGGTTGCGCCCGTTCTGGCCGATGGGTATGGGAGAATGGGAGACGGTGCTGACGATGCAGCAGCGCAATCCGGGCCACTACTGGCGGCGATGGCCGCTTTGGGGCTATGTGAACGAGGCCGACCCTGCCGTGATGGAGATGGAGATAGAACAGGCTGCCAGCCACGGCGTGAACGTCTTCATCTTTGACTGGTATTGGTATGACGGCCGTCCGTTCATGGAGACGACGCTAACCAACGGCTTCCTCCGCGCCCGAAACCGCGACCGTATGCAGTTCTACCTCATGTGGGCGAACCACGACGTGCTCAACTACTGGGACACACGCATTGCTCACCTGGGCGAGGAGAACGTCATCTGGCGAGGGGCCGTGAGCCGCAAGGAGTTCGAGAAAGTGTGCCTGCGCTACATTGAGCACTTCTTCCGTCAGCCCAACTACTACAAGATCGACGGTCGGCCCGTGCTGATGATCTACGACGTGAAGAACTTCATCGACGGTCTGGGCGGCATGGACGAGGCTGCCGACGCGGTGAAGTGGTTCCGAAGGCAGGTCAGGAAGGCAGGTTTCCCCGACCTCGAGCTGCAACTGACCATGTGGGGACCCAACCTGAACTACAGCGGATTCGATGCCGGCAGGAGCGACAAGCCGCACGACGCCTTTGTGCGACGCATTGGCTTCGACAGCTCGAGCCACTATCAGTTCTGCCATTTCCTCAATGTCGACGATGAATATCCGCACCTTGCGGAGCAGGCTGCGGCGGAATGGGAACGCCTGGAGCGCGACTTCAGCATCCCCTACTATCCGCACGTCAGCGTGGGGTGGGACAACAGTCCGCGCACTCGCCAGAGTGCCGTCGTTAGGAACAACACGCCGGAGAACTTCGAGCAGGCACTCCGCAAAGCGAAAGCCTACGTTGATGCCCGTCCGCAGTTGCATCCACTCATCACCATTAACTCCTGGAACGAGTGGACCGAGACGAGCTACCTGCAGCCGGACAACGTCTATGGCTACGGCTACCTCGATGCCGTGAAGCGCGTCTTCGTGGACAAGCCTTAGCCACGAGTCCACGCCACGGCGTGCCATGGCGCGTCCGTCCGTGCTTGCATCGAAGGAACGGCGAAGGGGTGCACTTAACAAAAACGCGCACTCCCGATGGGAAATGCGCGCCTTTCACTATCTTCGCTGAGAGTTACTTCTTCCTGTGAGAAGACTTCTTGTGTTTCTTGCTGCCAAAGAGCTTTTGCCAGAAACTCTTCTTCTTCTCCGAATGACCGTAGCCATAGCCGTAACCGTAGCCATAACCATAGCCATAGCCGTAGCCATAGCCGTACTTCTTGCTCTTGAGTCGGCTGTCGTTGAGGACGATGCAGAGGTGGTTGAACTTCTTCTCCTGATGCAAGCGTTCCAGTTCCGGCAGGTAACGACGGTCCACTTTCGTCTCACGAAGGACGTAGATGGTGAGGTCGACCACGCGGTTCACGATGCCGGCGTCTGCCACAACCTGTGCAGGCACGTTGTCGATGACAACATAGTCGTAGCGTGTCTTCAACTGCTCAATGCACTCCTCCAGTCTGCTGCTCATGAGTAGCTCGGTAGGATTGGGCGCCGGCACACCTGCAGGCAGCAGGTCGAGGTTGCAATCCTTGCTCTTGGGAACAATAAGTTCGAACACATCGTCCTTGTTGCCGGAGAGATAGGAGGTGAGGCCCAGCTTGTCCGACACTTCAGACAGGTGGCTTCGGGTGCGCTTGCGTATGTCGGCATCAATAAGGACGACGCGTTTGCCGGTAAGGCCGAGCGTTGCAGCGAAGTTACCGCTGATGAACGTCTTGCCTTCGCCGGGCATTGTGCTCGTAAGCATGATGACTCTTGCGTCCTTGTTGATGAATGGCATATTGAAGCGAATGAGTCGGAAGGCTTCGGAGAGCACGTCGTCCTTGTCTTCCTCCACGATAATCTCGGAATCCTTGATGCTTGCCTTGCTGTGCGGCACTTCGCCCAGGATGGGAATCGTGGTGTATTTCTCCACATCCTTGCGTCCATGCACCGTAGTGTCGAAGAGCTTGCGCAGCTGGAAGAAGAGGAATGGCACGACAAGACCCATGAGCAGCGCCATGAGGGTGATGACTTTTGTTCGAGGCGCGATGGGTGAGCGGCTACCGAACGGTTGCTCCACGACGCGGATGTTCGCCTCAGTGATGGCGAGCTGCAGGGCTGTCTCCTCGCGTTTGTTGAGGAGGTAGGTGTAGAGCGTTTCCTTGATGGTCTGCTGGCGCGTGATGTCGATGACCTGCTTCTCCTTTTGCGGCACGGCATGAAGGTTGCCCATGATGCCGGCCTCTTCGCGTTTGGCCTTGTCCACCTGCAGTTTGAGGCTGGAGCTATAGCCCTTGAGCGAAGCGAGGATGGCGGTCCGCATCTGTTCGAGGTTGCTGTCGAGGTCGCGGATAGTGGGGCTGTTGCCCGAAGTGTTTGCCGCAAGACGGTTACGCTCAAGCATCATCTTATTATAATTGGCAATCTGCGTCGTGATGCCTTGGTCGCTGATGCCGCCCATGGTGGGGATGAGGTTGCCAGCATTGACGTTTTGCGTCAGGTAGTCCACGAGGTATTCCACCATGGAGTATTGCGTCTCGGCCTGCACGGTGCGCTGGCGTGCCGCATTGCCTTGGCTGATGAAGGCGTCGCTACTTGCCTTGATGTCCACAAGGCCACTGCTCTGCTTGAACTGGGCCATTTTGCCTTCCACTTCGTTGAGTTCGCGGTGGATGAGGGCGATGCGGTCTTCGATGAACTCCGACGTGCTCTTGGCTATCTGGTTCTTGTCCTCGATGATGCTACGTTTGTAGGCTTCGAGCAGACCGCTGAGGATGTCGTCGGCACGCTGTATGTTGGTGTCGGTGCAAGTGATGCGCACGAGGGTGCTTTCCTTGTCTATTTCGCTGCTCTGCACCTTGTTATAGAGCATGATGGCTGCATCTTCCATGCTGACGCGCTGCACGCTGATGGTCTGTCCGACGAAGGGTTCGAAGGCTTGGGCCTCGGTGGCAGGCGTTGCAACGAAGTCGCCGAAGGGTGTCTTCACGACCTTTCCCCACTCTACCTTAGCGGTGAATGTGCTCTCCTGCGCGGGGTTTCCGCAAATGACGTCGTGGATGGTGCCGCCTCGGTTGCTGTCGATGGTGAACATGAAGCTTGCCGGGCCTGCGAACTCGGTGACGAAATTGATGGTGAAGGGGCGGTCGTTGTAGAGGGAGATGTTGCGGAGGCCGACGCGAATGCTGTACATCACGTCGAGCTGAAGCTTCTTTGCCACTTCCTGGGCAAGTTGGAATGAGTGGAGAATGTACACCTCGTTCTTGACACTTGCTCCCGCGAGCACGCCATTGAGCTGCATCAGGGCATCGGTGCTAATGGCAGAACGCCTGCCGCCGCCTTGTCCGCTGTCGTCCTTGACGAGCATGACGGCCTGCCGCTGATAGACGTTCGACTTGGTGGCAAGGTAGAGTCGTGCTGCCGCGAGGCAGATTATCACGGAGAGGAGAAACCAGAACCAGTTGCCGACGAAGGTGTCGAGGATGTCGCGGAGCGTGAGTGTTTCCTCAATGCTTGTATTTCCCCGGCGACGGACACGGGCTGTAGCGCCGTTTTTGCTGCTATTTTCCATGACTTACAGTTTACTTTTTGAGTGCGACGATAAGGGATACGATGGAAACGATCATGCCTACGACGGTACTGCCGACGGAGAGCCATGTATAGCTTGTGCTGCCCTTCACGCGCTGGCTTTTGTTGGGCTGGACGTAGATGACGTCATTCTGCTGCAGGTAGTAGGCTGGGGAGCTGAAGACTGCTTGGTTGTCGAGCAGATTCACTTCGTAGGCTCTGCGCTGTCCGTTCTCTTCGCGCACCACGAGCACGTTGTTTCGGAAGGCACTGTTGGTGAGGTCGCCTGCCTTGCCGAGGGCTTCCAGGATGGTGAGGCGTTCGCCCTGATAGGTTTGCGTGCCGGGATTCTTGACATCGCCGAGCACTGTCACCTTGAAGCTCATTATCTTTGTGTTGACCACGGCGTCGTTGATGTAGCCTTCGTCAATCATTCTCTTCTGAATCATCTTGGATACCTGGTCGGTGGTCAGTCCTCCCACATGGAGGGTGCCGAAGATGGGGAACTCGATGTTGCCTTCGATGTTCACCTTGAAGTAGGATACGCCGGAGGAGACGTTCACCGTGTTGGTACCCGTCGTGGAGTTGTTGCCGCCGCCGATGAGGGTGTTGTTGTTGAAGCGTATCAGCAGCTCGCCATCCTTACTTGCCACGGAGATGGCAAGCTGGTCGTCGGGCTGTATCTTCAGCTGGAAGTAGTCCTTGATTTCATGCGGCAGGGCATAGTCCTGTGTGGCACCTTGCAGGTAAATCATCTTCTTGTTCGAGATGCAGGAAGTCGTCAGCCCCATACACAGAGCGCAGACTAAAAGCGAAGTCGTTGTCCTTTTCATTACTTATTTATATACGTTTTGGGCGCAAAATTAGTAAAAAAATGTCAGACTTCAGCAAGATAGTGAAAAAAAAACTGCCATTCTTGCAATAATCAGACAGAAAACGGTAACTTGCAGCCCGAATGATGCTAAAACAGACACTTCAATGCGTATAATCAAGCCATTCCTGCTCTTGTCCTTGCTCTCTGTCTTCGGTCAAACGACGACGGCTCAGGAGAAGATGATCACGGGCAATGCATCGTATTATGCCGACAAATTCCACGGCCGGCGCACTGCCAGCGGAGAGATATACCACAAGGACAGCATGACCTGCGCTCACCTCAAGTACCCCTTCGGCACGGTGCTGAAGGTGAGAAACCCGCTCAACGACAAGACCGTCATCGTGCGTGTCACCGACCGAGGCCCTTACTCCAAGCGCTTTGTCCTCGACCTGAGCCGTGCCGCAGCGCGCGAGCTCGACATCATCCGTGCCGGGTTCTCGATGGTGGAGATTACGCCTATTCATACCTTCCAGGTGCCTTACCGCGTGGAGGACGATGGCATCGAGGAGATACCCCAGCTGGAGATGCAGTTCACCCCGGCGGCCACCTTCCCGGAACCTGTCTGGCAGCGCGACACGGTCTGCGTGGCGAAGGAGCTGAAGAAACAGACCAGCAGATGGAAACTCCCTAAGCTCTGACTCCCGGGGCATAGGGCTACGGCGAAACCCTTCGGGGTTGTCGCCACAAAGCAACAGGGTTCCTGCCATAACCCCTCACGGTTATTGCAGGAACCCTGTTGATGTTTCCCGATGACTACCTGCGGATGTACTTCCTGCCCTGTCGGACGAGGATGCCCGAGGCGTGGCGCGAGGCCGGACGCCCCAGCAGGTCGTAGGGCACATCCACTGCCGTGGGAACGACTGCGGCAGAGATGCCGGTGGCTATCTCATCGGGCACTTCCTCCAGAGTCCAGAAGGAACGGTGGTTAGTGCCAGCGGCTGCGGCGTAGGTCTGCACGAGGCAACCGGCCTGATTGCTCTCGGCACGCAGGTTAAGCCCGATGGTGCCGGAGGAGAAATCGTGCGGCGTGACCGTCGTACAGGCAAAGCCATATCGCCCGCCCTCCGTGGTCTGCGGCGCCACATGGTACTCCACGCGAGTGGTTCCCATGCTGACTGCCGTGCCGGACTCCTTGGCGTAGCCCTGGATATAGCGTCCCGTCTGGAGGTTACGGACGTAGTAGCACTGGGCATTGGCCGTTGGCACAAAGACCCAGCAGGCTGCCTCGCCGATGCTCCCCTCGCAGGTGATGCGGTTGTCCTCCTCTTCGTTATCGACCATATAGGCTGGCGTGCTGCTGAAATTGCGGATGGTATAGGCACGCCCCTTCAGTGGCCAGTCGCCCGCAGTCGGTTCGTCGTCGCCGCCCGAGGGATAGTATTTCGTGGCATCGAACGTGCCGGAACGTATCTGACGAATCTCCTCGGCCGAGAGGATGCCCTTGAAGAACCAGGCATCGTCTATGTAACCCTTGAAGTAATCCTTGCCCGCCTTGTGTCCTCCGATACGGAATCCGCCCGTACACGCCTCGAAGCTTCCGGTGGCAACGGTGCAGTCGCGCTCACCGTCGACGTAGAATGTGACGCTCTGACCCACAGGGTCTGAGACGACGGCGACGTGCTGCCAGGTGCCAGGCCTGTACGCCCCGGCCGTGGAGCGATGCTGGTTTCCGCCCAAGAAGTTGTCGAAGAAGAACGTAGGCGTGCCGCCCGAGGTGGGAGCCTCAGCGCGTCCGTAGAGATAGATGCGTCCCGTTCCGGCATTATCCTTCTGCGCCAGGATGACTTCGTCGCGGAAGTAATTGCCGCCCTCCTGTTGGCCTGCAGCACCCGGAGCCACAGTGTTCTCGCTGAAGACCCACGCGCAGAAGGTGGTCTGCGTGGTGCGTGTGTCGAAGATACCCGTTTGGTTCAGGTCCACATACTGCGCGTTGCCGTCCAGATGCATGGCCTGTCCCACTCGTCCAGCCCCGTAGGAAATGCCGGCAGCGCTGGGCGTGAGGACATACGCGGAAGGCGATGCGTCGGTGAGATTGCCGTCGAAGGGGTAATGAAAGATAAGCTCTGTCTTCGTGTCCGTGATGTCTTCCGTCACACTCAGCCCTACGTTCTTGGCCCAACCGTTCCAGAGAGCCTTCAGTTCCCTCACCTTTTCGGGGTACTCAGCCGCCACGTTGTTGGTCTCGGAAAGGTCGTGGGCAAGGTCAAAGAGCTGCCATCCGCCGCCAGAGAGCGCAGTGAGACGCCAGTCACCCTTGCGGACGGCCTTGCCATTCTCGTGCTCCCAGAACATGATTCGCTCGTCGTCCCAGCCATCTTTCTCTTGGAGCAGAGGCACCAGGCTACGCCCTTCCTGCGCGAGAGGCTTGATGCTGTTGCCGCCATAGTACGCCGGATAGTCGGCATCGGCAAGCTCCAGGCACGTTGGCATCACGTCGAGGAAGCTGCAAGGCTGTGCCGAGATGGTGCCTTCCCTGTCCTCCTGCATCCCGGCAGGCCAATGGATAATGGTGGGAGCGGCCGTTCCTCCATGAAACTGGGTAGTCTTCCAGTAGCGGAAGGGAGTGTTCACAGCGCCCGCCCAGCCGTTGTGAAGATAGTTATAGGTGAGCTGTCCGCCCGGATTAGGAGCGTTTCTCACCACCATCTGTCCGCTTCGTGTGCGGTCATGGCGGTCGAATTCACCGATAGTGTAGTTTTCACTCGACGCTCCATTATCAGAGGTAAAGATGATAAGCGTGTTGTCGAAGATGCCACGGCGCTTGAGTTCGGCCACGATGCGCCCAACGTTTTGGTCCACACAGTCCACCATGGCGGCATGAACCTCCATGTTTGCCGACTGGAAGGCTTTGTCCGTCTCGCTCTCCCACTGTCGGCCGGAAGCATTCGGAGCGTTGGGTGTCTGCTCGGAACGAATGAGTCCAAGCTCCAGCATCCGTTGATATCGACGCTGACGCAAGGCGTCCCATCCGTCATCGAACCTGCCCTTGTACTTCGCAATGTCCTCGGGTTTGGCTTGCACGGGCCAGTGTGGTTCCTGGAAGGCAACGTACATGAAGAAGGGATTGCCGTCGGCTGTCATCTCATCCATCATGTCTATGGCCTTGTCAGCCACGAAGTCGGCGTAGTAGAAGCCTTGGGGGATGCTGTCCGTGAAGATGGCTTCTTCGTTGTGGACAAGGGAGAAGGGGTCGAAATGGTCTGTGACGCCCCAGATGGTTCCCCAGTGTTGGTCGAAACCACGGTTGCATGGATAGGTGTCGAGGGGTGCGAAGGGGCGGCCATCGAAGTAGCTTTGATGGGAAAGCCACCGCATCTGATCCTCCCTGTTGCCCAGCCCTTGGGTGAGCGAGAGGTGCCATTTTCCGCTCATGCCTGTATGATAGCCGGCCTCACGGAGTGCCTCGGGGATGGTAATGCAGTCGTGTGTGAGGCTCAAGCCCATGCCGGTGATGCCCACGGTCTGTGCGTATCGGCCCGTGAGCAGTTGGGCTCTGGACGGACAGCTTCGGCCTGAGTTGTAGAACTGTGTGAAGCGCATGCCGGTGGCGGCAAGGGCGTCGAGGTTAGGGCTGTCCACTTCTCCCCCGAAGCAACCGAGGTCTGAGTAACCCATGTCGTCGACGACGATGAGCATGATGTTGGGTCTCTGTGCCTGCTGTGCTGAGCTTGCGGCCGGCAGAAGTGCGGGCAGAAGCGACAGCACGCTGTGATACTTGCGTCGCATAGCTTTCTTCTTTCTTTATATATAGATAATGTGTCAGAAGAGGACCTTCTTTCCGTTCACGATGTATATGCCGCGCTGGAGCTTACCCTTGGGCATTCTGCGTCCGGCGAGGTCGTAGGCAGGCGCCGAGGCCTCGGTTTCTGCGTTCAATGCCTCGCTGATGGCGGTGGCATCGTCGTCGAAGAAGAATGCCTTGACGCTGGCCGGAGCCGAGATGTATGCTTTCCCTGCGGGGATGGCTGTACCGTTGGCCACACGATAGAAGCCTGTGATGCCGCCAACCTGCGCCAGACAATACTGTGAACCATCGGAGGTGATGCCGTCGGAGGGCAGGAGTTCGTTGCCATCCATGTTGCTTGTTGCCGTGCGGCTGGCGGTGGCATAGAGGCTACCTTTGAGGACGACGGCAGAGCCGGCAGGCACGTCGGCCACTTCCTCCAGGCTGATGTAGGAGCCGTTCAACTCTCCCTTGTATGCCTGGGCACCGAGGATGAGGACATCTTCCGTGGCGCAGTAGGTGGCATAGCCTGCCGAGGTGATGGACTGAGGCTCCAGTTCTGTGAATTTCCAAAAGGAGCGATGGTTGGTACCTGCGGCTGCTGCGTAGGTCTGGACGATGTTATCGTTGCGCCAGTTCCAGCCGATGCAGCCGGTGGTGAAGGCGGTGTTGCTCATGTCGGCCGAGGTGAGGCCGAAGCAGTCCTGCCCCTCCTGGTCGCTACAGTTCGTCACGACGTAGGCCACGGGCGTCGTTCCCATCGTGATGGGCACTTCGGTCGAGGTGGCGCAGGCTTGGGCGTAGCGTCCCGTCTTGACGTTTTTGACATAGAACCGTCCGCTGCCTGCGTCCTCAAACTGCCAGAGACTGGCGTTATCCAAGCTGCCCATTGCCAGTTGCTCACCGCCGTTGTCCTTGATATAGACGTTGTTGTCGTTGCGATTGGACAGCGTATAGACCTTGCTGCTGCTGACCTGCATGGGGGGAGTGACAAGGGTGAGCCTCCAGAAGGAGCGGTGGTTGGTGCCGGCAGCAGCGGCGTAGGTCTGCACGGTGTTGTCGCCTTTCCAGTTCCAGCCGATGCATCCTGCCGTAAACTCTGTGTTGCTGAGATTGGTAGAGGCAAAGCCAAACATATCCGTGCCCTCCACTGTGCACTCCTTCACGCGGTATTCCACGGGGTCGGAGCCCATGGTGATGTTCACCTCGGCCGAGGCATTGCACTGCTGGGCGTAGCGTCCCGTCTTCTTGTTCTTGATGTAGTAGCAGCCGGCGTTGGCGGTTGCAATGAACTGCCAGTAGCAAGCGTCGTCGAAACTGCCCATCTGGAGGATGTCATCGCCTGTGTCCTTGACGTAGAGGTTCAGGTCGTTGCGGTTCACGATGGTGTAGTACTGGCCGCTCTCAATGGTGAGGGCGAGCATTGTCTGTACGGCACAGAGTGCCAGACAGAAGATGAGTAGAGTTCTCTTCATTGTAATATAGTTTTTTTGGGGTTATAGTTATCTTGACAATCAGTCGTTAATTATTAGACCGAATAGGGCGGAAAAGGTTTAAGCGCACGGAGAAAAAAAACTCCGCCTGCGAAGACAGGAAACGCCGCGTGCGGAGATGGCAATCCCCGCGTGCGGAAATGGCGATCTCCGCCTGCGGAATTTTTTGGTCCGGCTGCCGGTGTTCATCAAATTCTCTCTGCGAAAGAAGAATACCTGCCGATGGCGTCCTCGAAGAGGGCAGTCAGCTTCTTCGCCACCACCTGCGGCGAGGCAATGCTCCGCACGGCCTCCGAGAACTCAGGGCTTGGCTTGATGCGCATCGTCGCCCTCATCGCCTCCGCCAAGGCACAGGCATCGCCCACTGGCACATAGCGGCATCCCACGGCAAGGCGAGCGGAAGGACCTACGCACTCTGTGCTCACGGCAGGAATGCCCGTGGAGAGAGCCTCGAGCAACACGAGAGGTTGCACCTCGCTACGGCTGGGTAGCACCAAAGCATCGCTTTCCAAGAGCAGTCGGCGCACGTCAGACCTGTCAAGCTCTCCGTGGAAACGGACGTTCTGCCTGTTCGCAAAGAGTTGCCGCAGAGCACGTCCGTCGGTGCCCTGGCCTGCGATGTGCAGCTCCACGTCGTCCCCCAAGTGCTTCATCGCCTCGGCCAGCACGTCGTACCCCTTGCGATGGATGTCGGCCACGGCGAGGCAGCAGAAGCGGAAGGGACGGCCCGCGAGCGATGTCCGCTCACGGTAGCTGTAGAAATCCGTGTCGATGATGTTCGAAATGGCCTGATACTGATAGGCTCGGCCAAAGAAGGGAGTGAGGTCGTCCACAAGCTCGCGGCTCACGGGCACTACCTTGTCGGCCGCCTCGTAAGCCTCTTTCATCTCGTTCATCAGCCATCGGTGTCGCTGCCAGCCTTCGCCGAAGTCGCGCTCGAAGAGCCCCTTGGGGATATGCTCGGTGATGACGAAGGGGATGCCCAGCCGCCGGCTAAGCTCACGGGCCGCCATTCCTGCGCTCTTGCAGCAATGGGCGTGCAGAACGTCGGGCTTTCCGTAGCGACGCACATAGCGCTCCACCGCCTCGCAGCAGAGGCTTATCCAGCGATGGACGTTGCGATGCACCTCCTTCGGCACAGCCCGCATGTACTGGCCGAACACCTCGATGCCATCCATCTCCCTTCTCTCCTCTCGCCAAGGCGCAGTGAGGTAGAGCCAACGGTCCGTCGTGACACTCAGTTCGACGATGCTCACGATGCGAACCTCGTGCCCTGCCTGCTTCAAGGCCTTTGCCTGCTCCAGGCAAAACAGGCCCCCGTGAGGCGGGAAGAAAGAAGGAAGCTCCAGGATGTGCATTGTCTTAGTATTCGTTCCAGCTCTTTATGCTGAGATCCTCGATGCCCAGCGTGCAGAAGGCCTCGATGAAGGCACTCGCAAGGCGGGCGTTCGTGATGAGAGGAATGTTGTGGTCGATGGCAGCACGCCTTATCTTATAGCCATTGGTCAGTTCGCGGCTGGTACGATTCTTCGGGATGTTCACCACAAGGTCGAACCTATGCTCCGCAATCATCTTCATCACGTTCTCCATGCCTGGTTTATCCTCGTCGGGCCAGCTCACGGCTATGGCCTTGGCGCCGTTCTCGTTGAGGAACTGGGCAGTGCCTTCGCTCGCATAGATAGTGTAGCCGGCCTTCGTTAGCATTCGGGCACCGTCGAGCATGGCCACCTTCTCCTTCGTGCCGCCCGAACTTATCATCACACCCTTCTCCTTGCGCGGAATACGGTAGCCGGTGGCAATCATGCTGTTCAACAGTGCCTCCTCGAAGCTATCGCCCAGGCAGCCCACCTCGCCCGTCGAGCTCATGTCAACGCCGAGGATCGGGTCGGCATTCTGCAGGCGTGCAAAGGAGAATTGGCTGGCCTTTACACCGATATGGTCGATGTCGAATGCGCTCTTATCCGGTTTCGTATAGGGCGCATCGAGCATGATGCGGGTGGCAGTCTCAATGAAGTTGCGCTTCAAGACCTTGCTGACGAAGGGGAAAGACCTACTGGCTCTGAGGTTACACTCAATGACCTTCACGTCCCTACCCTTTGCCAGGTATTGTATATTGAAGGGGCCGCTGATGTTCAACTCCTTGGCGATGGCGCGGCTCATCTTCTTTATCTGGCGCGCCGTGGCAAAGCTTAACTGCTGAGCAGGAAAGACCATCGTGGCATCACCCGAGTGGACGCCGGCATATTCCACGTGCTCCGAGATGGCATACTCCACGATTTCGCCCTGCTGGGCAACGGCGTCGAACTCCACTTCGTTCGTCTCTGTCATGAATTTGCTCACGACTACGGGATACTCCTTGCTCACTTCGCTCGCCATCTGCAGGAATCGTTCCAGCTCTTCGTCCGTGTAGCAGACGTTCATGGCAGCCCCTGAGAGAACATACGACGGGCGAACCAGCACGGGATAGCCCACCTCGTCGATGAACTGCCTGATGTCTTCCATGCTTGTCAGCGCACTCCATCGGGGCTGATCGATGCCGAGTTTGTCGAGCATGGCAGAGAATTTGCCCCTGTTCTCAGCGCGGTCAATGCTGACGGGCGACGTGCCGAGGATGGGAACACTCTGCCTGTAGAGCTTCATGGCAAGGTTGTTCGGTATCTGACCGCCCGTGCTGACTATCACACCGCGAGGCGATTCGAGGTCAATGACGTCGAGTACGCGCTCGAACGACAGTTCGTCGAAGTACAAACGGTCGCACATGTCGTAGTCCGTCGACACGGTTTCCGGGTTATAGTTTATCATGATGCTCTTGTAACCAAGCTTCCTTGCTGTCTGTATGGCGTTGACCGAGCACCAGTCGAACTCTACGCTCGAGCCGATACGGTAGGCGCCGCTGCCAAGAACGATGACCGATTTCTCGTGCTTATAAAAGTTGATGTCGTGGCCTTCCACGGCGTATGTCATATAAAGGTAGTTGGTCAGGTCGGGATGTTCGCTGGCAACTGTGGGGATACGCTTCACGGCGGGAAGTATTCCGAGCTTCTTTCTGTAGGCACGGACTGCAAGGTTCTCCTTCTCCATGTTGCCCGTGTGAGCGTCCAGGACGCAGCGTGCTATCTGGAAGTCGCTGAAGCCAAGCACCTTGGCCTGTCGCATTACGTCGGCAGGCACTTCCTCGATGGCATGATAGCCTTGGAGTTTGTGCTCGAAGTCCACGATGTTCTTCATTCTCTCGATGAACCATGGGTCGATCTTGGTGAGCTCTTCGATGCGCTCCACCGTGTATCCTTCCTCCAAGGCCTGTGCCAGGGCGAAGATACGGAGGTCGGTGGGGTTGGCAAGCTCGTCGTCCAGATTGTCGAACTTCACATGGTCGTTGCCCACGAAGCCGTGCATGCCCTGGCCTATCATGCGGAGTCCCTTCTGAAGCATCTCTTCGAAAGAGCGGCCGATGCTCATGATTTCGCCCACAGACTTCATGCTTGAGCCGATCTTGCGACTGACTCCGGTGAACTTTGTCAGGTCCCAACGCGGTATCTTGCAGATGAGATAGTCGAGCTGGGGAGCGACGTAGGCACTATTCGTTGTGCCCATCTCGCCTATCTGGTCGAGGGTATAGCCGAGGGCTATCTTGGCAGCGACGAAAGCCAAGGGGTAGCCGGTGGCCTTGCTTGCCAGTGCCGACGAACGGGACAGGCGGGCATTGATCTCGATGATGCGGTAGTCGTTCGTCAGGGCGTTGAATGCGAACTGTATGTTGCATTCGCCCACGATGCAAAGGTGGCGGACGCACTTAATCGTGATGTCCTGAAGCATCTTCACCTGTTCGTCCGTCAAGGAACAAGTGGGTGCCACGACGATGCTTTCGCCCGTGTGGATGCCAAGAGGGTCGAAGTTTTCCATCGAGGCCACCGTGAAGCAATGGTCGTTGGCGTCGCGGATGCACTCAAATTCTATCTCCTTCCATCCCTTCAAGCTTTCTTCCACCAGCACCTGAGGGGCAAAGGTGAAGGCACTCTCGGCTATCTCCGTGAAGGTCTTCTCATCGGGGCAGACACCGCTTCCCAAGCCGCCGAGGGCATAAGCCGAACGGATCATGACGGGGTAGCCGATGCGGCGGGCGGTGGCCACGGCCTCCTCGAGCGTCTCGCAGGCATGGCTCGTGGGCACCTTCAGCTCAGCCTTCTTCATTTCACCCACGAAGAGGTCGCGGTCTTCGGTGTTCATGATGGCCTCCACGCTCGTGCCGAGCACACGCACGCCGTACTTCTCCAGCACACCATTCTGGTAGAGTGCCGTACCGACGTTCAGGCCTGTCTGACCGCCCCAAGCCAGCATGATGCCGTCGGGACGCTCCTTCTTGATGATTTCCTCGATGAAATACGGAGTGATGGGCAGGAAATAAACCTTGTCGGCAATGCCTTCGCTGGTCTGAATGGTTGCCACATTGGGATTGACGAGCACCGAGTAGATGCCTTCCTCGCGCAGTGCCTTCAGAGCCTGACTGCCAGAATAGTCGAACTCACCAGCCTGACCAATCTTCAGCGCACCGCTGCCTAATACGAGAACTTTCTTCAGTTTCATAATCTCATTTACTATTTATTCATTTTCCTTTTTCTATCTATTCCCCCTCCCTTTTTCATTTATTCCCCCTAAAGGGGGTCAGGGGGTCTGGAGGCTAAAAAAAAAGCCACTTTCGCTAAGAGTGACAGCGAGAGTGGCTTCTTATCTTGGACAGACAGACGTGCTGACCCGATGGCATCGCCATCCCCTCACACGCCTGAGTTATGCAGTAGTTATCCGACATCGTAGTTTGTTTTTCGAGTGCAAATGTACGGACTTTTCCAAAAACCACAAAAGAAGGAGCCAATTTTTTCTGCAAAAAATTCAACCGACGCACAAAAGTCGCGCACATTCATCCTTTCCGACCGCCTCCCGGACCACGTCATTCCACATCCTCCCCCACCCCCTTCCGCACCACACGGGACAGGAAGCGACTCAAAACCCTACAGGGTTCCGTTTGCAGCATCACGACCATGCAATTGCAGCATCATGACCGTGCAATTGCAGCATCATGACCATGCAATCAACATCGCCTGCCGCATCGTCCGTCAGCCTTGTTCGTGCGGATTCCCATCCTTGTTCGTGCGGATTTGTTGCCCAGTTCGTGCGGATTTGCAATCCGCACGCATGGAATATAGGGATTTGCAATCCCGCAAAAACATCACAAGCTAATGCTGTCCGCTAAAAGAATGCAGTTCATCAGAGGGAAGACGACCCTGCCTGCGTAGGGACGCGCCGTGGCGCGTCCGTGTATGCAGCGAAGGCTCGGCGGAAGAGGAGGTGCCGCGGATGGCGGACGCGCCACGGCGCGTCCCTACAAGCAAAAAAGCGGCAGGCCTGCTCCCTCTTTGGAGCCAGCCCGCCGCCTTCTTATTTTCTAATTGTCTAATTTTCTTATTCTCTTCCCGCTTTTCTTATTTTCTAAATTTCTAATTTTCTAAATCCCCTTCCTTTCAAGGCTTCCTTACAGGCCGGATGGGATGGCCACGATAGCGTGAACCACGATTCATCCCGGCGAATTCGTAATAGCCACCATAGTCGCTACATTCCTGCGTCTCGCGTGTCCAATAACGAATGAAGTTCTCTAGAGATGTTCCTTCGTATACTCCCGCATAAGGCAAGAAGATACTGTTGCCGTTGGTGCCGGTATATAAATATCCCCAAACACCATTTATTTCTTTGTTCTCTTGCGTAGTATTATCTATCAGTTCCTGGAACTGTGCTATGCTTGGCGTCTGCCACTGGCTGCCCCAGTTCACCGTGGCGGCATCGTCCTCGGGAAGCAGCTCCGTCAGGCCGTCACCAATGAAGTTGCCACCTTCGTCATACCAAGCAGTACCTGTCTGACCGTCTGCAAAGGTGTACTTGTTGACCCCTTGCCAGTCACTGTATCCTTCTGTCATCCACTTGTAAGTGGCCCACGTGTAGTCGTCTTTCGGCTCCGTCTCGCCCCAGGCATAGTAGAAGCCGTACTCCTCGGGAGCGTCCGCCCCAAGGTTCGTCGTAGCCCAAAGCGTGCCGCTCGGCAGCCCGAGGTCGACATATTCGTGATTGCCGGGAACGATCACAGCATTCACCTTCACCTGACACTCAGCCCAGACCTCGCTGCCATCCGCAGCACGGCAGATGATGCGCGCATTGCCCCTGCCCGTGCCGGTCACCAGGCCGTTCTCGTCCACCTTCGCCGCCATCGGGTTGCTGCTCTCCCACGTCACGCTTTTATCGTCAGCGTCCTCGGGTAGCACCGTCGCCGTCAGCTGCAACGTCTGTCCCTTCTCCAGTTCCGCCGATTCCTGCGAGAGCTTTATCTCGCTCACGAGCTTCACGAAGTCCACCTCGTCCACCTCGTTCACGCGATACAGCTCGAAACTGCCGCCTCGCCACACTCGCATGGCACTCTATGCCCATGCCATCTGCACGCCCGCCGCTGCCAGCAACAAGCCTGCCAAAATACTCTTCATTCTCATTTTGTTTCTTGTTTTTAGTTTGTTTGATTGAGTTATTGTTTGTTGTTTTCTTTTTTCTTTCATTCTTTCATTTCTTCATTCCCTCATTTCTTCCTCTCTTTCTTCATTTTTTCATTCTTTCATTCTTTCATTTATAAACAGCTTGCCCGCACGAAAGAGAATTCCTTCTCCTTCGCACGGGCGCGCGCGTTATTATATATAATGTAAGAAGTCTTTAAGAGAGACTATGTGTGTGTGTGTGTGTGTGTGTGTGTGTGTGTGTGTGTGTGTGTGTGTGTGTGTAAACTTTTCTCTGACTTGTGCAACTTTCGGCGCAAGTCTTAAGCATATTTAACATCACACTTCTCATAGTTCCCAGACTTTTTCGACATTTACAGCACAAAGATACAGCTTTTTTACCTTTCCCACCAAACACTCAGCAAACTTTCTGCATCATCATCATTCCCATCACCTCCCATTGTTCCCATTACCTCCCATTGTTCTCATTAGCTCCCATCATTTCCCATCCCCTCCCATTCCTCCCATCATTCCCTCCCTTCCCCCTCCCCCTCGGGGGAAAGCTCGGGAGAGGCAAAACACAAAAAAGCCCCCCGAGATTGCTCTCGGAGGGCTTCCTCAATAAAAACGGCGGCTACCTACTCTCCCACGGGTGTGCAGTACCATCGGCGCGGGCGGGCTTAACTTCTCTGTTCGGAATGGGAAGAGGTGGAACCCCGCCACTATAACCACCTTAATAAGGCGACATATTTGGGCAAAAGCAAATGCAATGCGCTTCTTTCCAAAAAGCTGCAAGTATAACCGACGTGCGGAGGAAAGTTTCGGGCAATTAGTAAGGCTCGGCTTTGACGTCACCGTCTTTACAC
>CAMVDV010000028.1 GCA_947166305.1 uncultured Prevotellaceae bacterium
TAAAGACATTAAACATATTGGTAATCAAGAAACACTCTTAATTGAGTGGGAATAATTATGAGGCATTTTCAAGACCAAGTTGACCAAGTGCAGACTTGTTAAAACTGGTTGGGAAAGTTCACCATATTTGCAAGATTACCAATAGTTTAAGACCACAATTCAGATATTTTGGTGTCTGGGTTGTGGTCTTACTGTGTTTAGGTGTTATTTGACTGCATTACACAGTGTCTTCTTCAAATGGCTTTTGTATCTTGAAGAACTCCTCTGCCATCATCAAAGCATTTTCCTCAGGAGTTACTTTGATATATTTTAAGAAATTACTCTCTGTTGTATGACCAGTCAATTTCATAATGGCTATGGTTGGAAACCTCCTCTTATACATATTGGTTGCAAATGACCTTCTGCCAGTGTGCATACCAATAAGTTGGTACTTTTTGTAAGCAAGGGTTGAGACCATCCCTCCCCTATTCTCAACCATTCTTACATCATTGTCAATACCTGCAAGTCTGCCACACTCTCTTAAATGATTGTTTGCCTTCCCCTTGTCACAAAGATAAGGAAACTTGCCATTATATTTAATATATAAGGCAAGCACCATTGGATGCATAGGGATAACAACTTGCTGTTTTGTTTTCTCTGTGGTGATTGTAATTGTCTTTGTATCAGTATCAAATGTTGCCTTTTCAAGTCTGTTTATATCACTTCTTCTTAAACCAGTCCAACAAGCAATAATGAAAAGGTCTCTTGTTATCTCAATAGTGGATTTAGCATCTATCTCTCCTGCTTCCATAAGGGATGGTATATCAAGTTGATATATTTTCCTTATTTCATCTTCTGTCAGATAGATGGCATCAGTATCATTGCACTTACCTTTTAGAGTTTTATAAGCATCACCAAACTCAAAACCTTCTGCTCTTGCTGCATTCAAAAGAGGTTTCAATACCCCATAGGTAGCATATACTGTATTCTGCTTGTAGTTTTTAGTGCCATAACACCAATCTGTAAACTGCTGGTCAAACAATTTAGATGTAAAGGTAGCAAAGGTATCTGGCAGTTTCTTGTCTTCAAGAAAACATGAAAGTCTTTTGATGACTGTCCTCTGATGTATCTTTGTCCTTTCTCCAATATATCTGCCAGTGTGACTATCAACCCTTTTCTGTTCAATGTAGTAAGAGAAGAACTCAATAGGTGACATCTGCAATGTTTCTTTTTCCTTCTTCTTCACCTCTGTTAAGTCAGAAATAGCAGAATGGATAGAACCAAACAAGTCACTATCAGGGATAGAAGAGTTGTATATTCTGCTTACTATGGAGACAATATCATCAAGGATTTTATTCACCTCTTCACTATGCTTATTCTCTCTCATAGAGAACTTTTCCTTACTTGTAAAGCACCTCTGCTTTACCTTATCAAAACTTGCAGTAAGCACATTCTGTTGTGTGCTAACTCTTAACTGCCTACCATCCACTCTTATGATTGCAAAGAGTAAAGAATGCTCCTTGGATGGGGACTTCAAATTGAAATTAATTGTTAAACTCATACTTGCAACTATTACCAATAGTAAATGAAACACTTTTTTGCATGAAGAGGTGTTAAAAGGTGTCATTTTTAGGTGTTACAAGGTGTTACTTTTCCCAAATAACACCTAAACACAGTAAGACCACAACCCAGACACCAAAATATCTGAATTGTGGTCTTAAACTATTGGTAATCTTGCAAATATGGTGAACTTTCCCAACCAGTTTTAACAAGTCTGCACTTGGTCAACTTGGTCTTGAAAATGCCTCATAATTATTCCCACTCGATGGTCGATGGTGGCTTCGACGAGATGTCGTAGCAGACGCGGTTCACGCCCTTCACCTTGTTGATGATGTCGTTGGAAACCTTGGCCAGGAAGTCGTAGGGCAGATGTGCCCAGTCTGCGGTCATGGCATCGGTGCTTGTGACGGCACGGAGCGCTACGGGATTCTCGTAAGTGCGTTCGTCGCCCATCACGCCGACGCTCCTTACGTCGGACAGGAGAATGGCTCCTGCCTGCCATATCTGGTCGTAGAGTCCCCAGTCGCGCAGTCCCTGGATGAAGATGTCGTCGGCTTCCTGCAGGATGCGCACTTTCTCGGGTGTGATGGCGCCGAGGATTCTGACTGCCAGGCCAGGCCCAGGGAAGGGATGACGCCCGATGAGATGCTCGGGAATGCCGAGCTGTCGGCCCACGCGGCGCACCTCGTCCTTGAAGAGCCACTTGAGCGGTTCGCACAGCCGGAGGTTCATCTCCTTGGGAAGGCCGCCCACGTTGTGATGACTCTTGATGACTTTGCCCGTGATGTTGAGGCTTTCTATGCGGTCGGGGTAGATGGTTCCCTGGGCCAAGTACCAGGCCCCCTCCCCGCTCCCCCTTTGGGGGAGTGCCTGGGTGCCTTCGCCTCTTCCGCAAGAGCACTCCCCCAAAGGGGGAGCGGGGAGGGGGCTGATGATTTTCTTAGCTTCTTCGTTGAAGACTTCCACGAAGTCGCGGCCGATGATCTTGCGTTTCTGCTCGGGGTCGGTCACGCCCTGGAGGTCGGAGAAGAAGCGCTGGCTGGCATCGACGCCTACGACGTTGAGGCCGAGGCATTCGTAGTCCTTCATGACGCGCCGGAATTCGTCCTTGCGGAGCATACCGTGATCGACGAAGATGCACGTCAGGTGGTCGCCAATGGCACGGTTGAGGAGCACGGCACAAACGCTGCTGTCCACGCCACCCGAGAGGCCCAGGATGACGCGGTCCTCGCCTATCTGCTGGCGAAGCTCGCGGACGGTGGTCTCCACGAAGTTGGATGGCGACCAGTCTTGTCGGCTTCCGCAGATGTCAACCACGAAGTTCTTGAGCAGCAGGGTGCCCTGGAGCGAGTGGAACACTTCGGGATGGAACTGCACGCCCCAGATGGGTTCCTGGTCGGCGGCGTAGGCTGCGAAGCGCACCTTCTCGGTGGATGCGATGGCGTGGAAGCCCTGTGGCAGCGCCGTGATGGTGTCTCCGTGGCTCATCCACACTTGGCTGTTCTCGTCGAAGCCTTTGAAGAGCGGGTCACTCTGGTCGATGGCGGTGAGATTGGCACGGCCATACTCGCGACTTCCGGCGGGTTCCACCTTTCCGCCCAGCGTGTGGCTCATGAACTGTGCGCCGTAGCAGATGCCCAGCACTGGCATACGGCCTCGGAACAGGCTGAGGTCGACGCGGAAGGCCTCGGGGTCGTAGACGCTGTAGGGGCTTCCGGAGAGGATGACGCCGATGATGTCGGGGTCGTCCTGCGGGAACTTGTTGTAGGGAAGAATCTCGCAAAAGGTGTCAAGCTCACGGAGTCGGCGGGCAATGAGCTGGGTGGTCTGCGAGCCGAAGTCGAGGATGATTATTTTCTGTTGCTGCATGGTTGATGTGTGGGGTAAAGTAAATCGCCTGCAAAGGTACGAAAAAAAGGTAAAAGGTAAAAGTGAAAAGTGAAAAATCTTTGCTTGGCGTTCCCGGGTGCCGAGAGCGGTGCCGAAAACTTCGCGTGCGACGATGCCCGTCGCCGCACGCGAAAACCGGCGTCGCCGCACGCGACGATTGCCATCGCCGCACGCGGCGTTTTGCTCCTCGCCCGTCAACTCTTCAGCCATAGCATGCACAGAACAGGGCCTCTGCGGTGAAACAGACAAAAAATCGCACCCCTTTCACAATTTTTTCCACGTTTTGTTTTCTTTTTTCCGATAAAAAAAGTATATTTGCGAGGACTAACAATGAAAATTAAGCTAACAAACCTTATAATTAACCCTTAACAAGTTTTTATCATGAGAAAAGGATTACTTCACTCGTTCCTGCTGACATTGGCATGTCTGGCAGGCAGCAGCCTGGGCGTTTCGGCTCAGGATTCCGAGCCAAACGAAGTGATGGAGATAGCCTCGGCCGACGACCTCCACAACTTCGCCGTACTCGTGGAGAGCGGGTCGGCCGTTGATGCAGTGCTCACAGCCGACATCGATCTGAGCGACAGCGACTACCCCAACCAGATGATAGGCACGGAGGCCGCACCCTTCCGCGGCACGTTCGACGGACAAGGGCACACCATCACCTACAGCTACGACTTCAGTCAGAACTACTGCGGCCTGTTCAGCTTCATCGCAGGAGCCACCATCCGGAACCTACGCGTGGAGGGCGACGTCGTCACCCGTGGCATCCACTACGGCGCACTCATCGGATATGGCAGCGGCACGATGCTCGTCGAGAACGTCATCACCGATGTCATCATCATCGGAGAGCGCAGCGGTGTCACCGGCAACGGCGGCATGATAGGCGCACTCTACGGCGACATCACCTTCAACAACTGTGCCACGCTCGGCGAAATGGGCTACGAAGGCAGCTCCATGTACTGCGGCTTCGTGGCATTCGCCACGGGAGGTGTCACCTCCACCCTCAACAACTGCTACACAGCCTGCCGCCTCACCGAAGGCACAGGCACAGACTATTGCTTCACATTCTGCAGAGGAACACACATCCTCAACAACTGTTACTACGTCAATGCCATAGGAGAAGTGCAAGGCAAGCAGATAAGCGAAGAACAGATAGCCAACGGTTCGCTCTGCTACAAACTCAATTCCGACCAGTCGGACATTAGGTGGACACAAGCCATCGACACGGATCCCGCTCCCATCCCCAACCCCGACGGACCGCGCGTCTTTGCCTCCGGCACCGTACGCTGCGACGGTGCAGAGCTCGACGACATGCCTCTCACCTACACCAACACGGAGAGCTACCCCACAAAGCCCGACCATCAGTTCGGCACCAACGGCATCTGCACCGTCTGCGGCACGCCAGACCCCAATGCAGTGACGCAGGATGAAGAAGGATACTACCTCGTCGGCAACGCAGAGCAACTCAATTGGGTCAACCTCAAAGTGGCAGAAGGAGCCACAGACCTCAAGGTTCTCCTCACCGACGACATCGATCTCTCCTACAGCGACTTCCCTAACCTCATGATCGGCACGGAACCACGGCCGTTCTCCGGCATCTTCGACGGCGCAGGGCACACCATTCACTACGATTACGACGAGGTGAACCAAAAATGGCGTGGCCTCTTCGCTTTCATCAAAGATGCCACCGTGCGGAACCTCATGGTCGAAGGCAGCGCATACGTCACCCAGATTCACTACGGCGCACTCATGGGCAAGGCCGACGGCACAGTCCTCGTCGAGAACGTCGTGACAAACGTCAATATCATCGGTGCCATGCAACAGGTAACGGGCGACGCTGGAATGGTAGGAGCAAACTATGCACAGCTAACCTTCAACAATTGTGCCACTCTCGGCGAGATGGGATTCGAAGGAAGCTCAATGTATAGCCCCTTCTCAGGCTGGTCCGACGGCAACTCATCCACAACGTTGAACAATTGCTACAGCACCTGTAAGCTCACGGAAGGCACGGGTACTGGCAATTGCTTCACCCTTACGCACGTCGGAGGCTCCGTCACCATCAACAACAGCTACTACCTCAACGTCGTGGGACGCGTGCTTACCGGAGAAAACATAAGCCAAAGTCAGATAACCGAAGAGCAAATCGCCAGCGGCGAACTCTGTTATCTCCTCAACGGCGACCAGAGTCAGATAGAATGGTATCAGACACTCACCGACGACGAACTCCCCTTGCCCTTCAATTCCCATCTCCGCGTCTATGGAGCAGGCAAGACTTTCATGAATATCACCGACGATGCCAGCTTCGGCGACTTCGTTTCCCTCGTCATCGAAGGCGAAAAGGAACGCATGGCAGAGCTTATAGCACAGAAAAGCCTCGTGGATGCCTACCTTGAAGCACTCGAAGGCCTGAGCAACGCCGCAGACATCGACGCCTTCATGACTGCCTATGGCGAGCTCGACCCACAGCGTCAGGCCATCAAGAGCAGTGCCGAAGCCTACCAAAAGTACATCGCCAAGGTGGAGGAGACAAAGCAATATCTCGAGGACAACCCAGACCTTGACAATGAGAAAGTTGACCTCCTGAAATCATACCTCACCGATTACAACGAAGCCAGTGCCGATGCAGAATATCCCAACGGCTCGGCAGAATACATCCTCACCGTCCGCCTCCTCAGCGAAGAGGAAATCCTCGCAGAGATAACACTGGTTGAGCAGAAACTCCTCGAGGCTGTCACGTATGCGCCTTCCGTTGGCACCGACGTGTCGATGCTCTTCACCAACATCGACCTGAAGCAGCAGTTCGAAGGCTGGGAAGGTAAGCCCGGAACAGGCACTGGTGTCTCCGAGACAAGCCCAATCGTCGGGGCAGAATGCTTCAACAATACGATGGATATGTACCAGACTGTCACCGGATTGCCAAACGGTATCTACGAATTGCAAGTGAATGGTGCCTACAGGCCTTATCCCTACAACGACTTCTACAACGTCAACTATGCTGCAACGCTGTACGCCAACGGCATTCACAACTTCTTCCAGGCGAACATAGAGGACATGATTAGTGCCGAAGACGCCGTCGATGGTGTGAACTGCAACATTAACGGACCGATTGCAGACTTCGCCATTACGGACGAAGACGAGAACGTCATCGGCTACACCATGCAGGGTGTCGTGGGTTGTGCCAATGCATTCCAGGCCGGACGCTATCCCAATTATGTTCTATGCAACGTGACCGACGGCACGCTCACCATTGGCATCCGTCAGCCGGGCAGTGGCCAGCAACCCGATTGGCTTGGCTTCGGCGGCATCAAGGTGCTCTATTATGGCGAGATGGACGAGGCTGATGTAAGCCTCGACCGTGTCCTGGAGTCGCAATCGGCACGCGCCCGTACTATATTAGATGTATATAAAGAGGACATAAACGACGCTTATGCCACCTATCCTAACTTCAGTCAGGCCCTAAAGGACGAGCTGAGGCAGACGCTCGAGGCTGTTCCGACGACCACCGAGGCAGCCCAAAAGTACAAACTCATCGAGAAGTTCTCGGAACTCTTCTTGAAGATTTACGACTGCAAGCAAGCCTATATTGGTCTGATGGACATGGCCGAAGAGCTGAATGCCCTCGAGAATGCTTTCATCGACATGCTTTCCGACGACGAATTCAACCAGATAGAGGACCTCTACTCAATGCTTGTCGACGGATATGTGTTCGGCACGATGTCGGCCGAGGAAGCCCGTGCCATCGACATCAGCCAAGCCATCAACTTCCTGCCCGAGGTCGAGGACGGTTACTATCTGCTCCGCAACGCCAAGGACCTCCGTGTCTTCGCCGGACTTGTCGAGGGTGGACGCACAGACATCAATGCCAAGTTGCTTGCAGACATTGACCTCACCGACAGTGACTTCCCGAACTTGATGGTGGGAACCGAGGGCGCTCAGTTTGCCGGAACGTTCGACGGCCAGGGACACTCCGTGACCTATAGCTACACGGTGGACAGCAATTACGGCGGACTCTTCTCCTATCTCAACGGAGCCACGGTCCGTAACCTGCGAATCAAGGGCGAGGCCACGGTGACGGCCATACACTTTGGTGCCTTGGCCGGTTGGGTGAATGGCACAACGCTGGTGGAGAACGTCATCACCGACGTTGCCATCACGGGCGCTCGCAGTGGCGTTACCGGCGACGGAGGCATGGTGGGACGTCTGGAAGGCCCTGTGACGTTCAACTATTGCGCCAGCCTTGGCGCGATGGGAGGCGAGGGTAGTTCGATGTATTGCGGTTTCGTGGCATACGCCGGAGCAGGCTCTTCCACGCTGAACAACTGCTATACCGCCAGCTCGCTCACTGAGGGTACGAGCACCGACTACTGCTACACCTTCTGCCGCGGCACGCTGAGCCTGAACAACTGCTACTACCTCAATGCCATAGGCTCTGCCCAGGGCACGCAGATGACGCTCGAGCAGTTCCAGAACGGCGAGGTCTGCTACAAACTCAACGGCACCCAGAGCGACATCCATTGGTTCCAAAACATCGGAGAGGACCCGTTCCCCGTGCTCGAAGAGAGTCATGGCATTGTCGTCGAGGTTGGCGATGGCATCTACACCGGCATTCGTGAAGTCCAGACATCCGACGGCCCGACTGCCTTCGGCCAAGCCATCTACAATCTCTCCGGACAGCGTCTCAGCAAGATGCAGAAGGGCATCAACATCGTCAGCGGAAAGAAGATTTTAGTGAAATAACAGCATGAATAGACACTCATTCCTGACAATCATCCTCTGCGCCGTGGCATCTGTTGCCACGGCTCAGAGTTTTACCGTCTATGAGAAGGACGACAACAGCGGATTCAACATCGCCAACATCGACAGCATCGTTTTCAGTGCCGGTCCGGCGCCTGCCTATGCTGCCAAACCGCGCGAGGTGAAAGGCCGATGGTGCTCGCTCGGCACGTCTATCTCTTGGCTCAACGACCAGACAGGCTCTTATCCTATCACCAAAGGTTACCAGACGCGCGTCATGGAGAAGCTTGCCTTCAAAAGCTTCACCAACGCGGCGGTGAACGGAAGCACCATCTCTTCGGCCATCAGCGCCGTGGTCCGTGCCGACTACTACACCATCGAGCATGGCATCAACGACTGGGGGCATTCCACTCCCGTAGGCACAATCGACGACTATATCAACAACACGAGGAACGGCACCTTTGCCGCTTACTACCGACAGGTCGTTGACCGCATCTTCGCACGCAACCCCAAGGCACGTGTCATCCTCTGCACTCCGAGGAAAGCCTACGGCTACGGCGGCTATCTGCCCGACCATTGGTACGACGCGAAGAACGGCATTTATCTGCAGGAGTACGCCGATATGGTGCGCCAGATAGCGGCTTACGAGTCGTTCCCCGTGGCTGACTTCTTCGCAGAGTGCGGCGGTCAGCGCCAACTCGCCTACCTCAGCTACGACACCGCCCTGCATCCCAACGATGCAGGGATGCAGATGATGGCCAACGTCCTCGTCCAAGCCTTCGAGAAGATACTGGCCGAAGAATAGTTTGTCCCACAGCAAGGGGGGGCGTCTGCCATGCGGATGCACCCCTTTTTCGTGCCCTGACGCGCGGGCGCCGAGCAGGGGGATGAAAACGCCGCGTGCGACGATGCCAATCGCCGCACGCGAAAACCTGCATCGCCGCACGCGAAAATGACCATCGTCGCAGGCGAAAATTTAAGTCTTCGTTTTCCACCCTTTCGCCTTTTCGCTGCACTTATAATTTTTTCACCTTTTCACCTTTTCACCTTTTCACTTTTTTTCGTACCTTTGCAGCGCTTTTGAAAAACCTACGCAAAGTTTTATGTCTATGACCGAGGACTGCTATGTCATCCATGGCGTCACAGTAGTGAACGAAGGAGAACGCTTCGAGGCAAGCGTAAGCATTGCCGACGGGCGCATCCGCGAAGTGGCGCGAGGCAGGGAGGCGTCGGCCCCTGCGAATGCAAAAACTCTCGATGGAATGGGATGTTTTTTGCTTCCCGGCATCATCGACGAGCATGTCCACATGCGCGACCCTGGCCTTACGCACAAGGCCACCATGGAGAGCGAGACGAGGGCTGCTGCCCGTGGGGGCGTAACCACCGTGTTCGACATGCCGAACGTTGTGCCGCAGACCACCTCGCTCCGTTTGCTTGCCGAGCGATATGCCTTGGCCGAGGGCCGGTGCCATGTGAACTTTGGCTTCTTCCTCGGTGCCACGAACGACAACCTGGACGACATCTGTCGGCTCGACCCCACGTCGTGCCCGGGCGTCAAGCTCTTCATGGGCAGCAGCACAGGCGGGATGCTCGTGGACAGGGAAGAACAGCTTCGGCAGATATTCCGTTGCTCGCCTGCCCTCATCATGACCCATTGCGAGGACACGGCAAGGATAAATGAGAACATTGAAAGAATTAAAAATTCAAGAATAGCGCCCGGTAATCAGCCATTCCCCTCTCCTTCGGAAGGCTCGGGAGAGGCTCTGCCCGTCAGTCTGCACTCCCTCATCCGCGACCACGAAGCGTGCCTCCGCAGCACTCGGCTTGCCGTCCGGCTGGCTCAGGAAGAGGGTGCCAGGCTTCACGTCGCTCACATATCGACGGCACAGGAGTTGGAACTCTTCGAACCCGACAGCCAGAGCATCACGGCCGAAGCTTGTCTGCCGCATCTTCTCTTCACGGATGCCGACTACGCGACGCTCGGTGCGCGCATCAAGTGCAACCCTTCCATCAAGACCCTCTCTGACCGGGACGCCCTTCGGCAGGCCCTTTCCACTGGCCGCATACGCACCGTTGCCACAGACCATGCGCCGCATCTGCTCTCCGAGAAGCAGGGTGGGGCGCTCAAGGCCTTGAGCGGTATGCCCATGGTGCAGTTCTCCCTGCCCGCCATGCTCACGCTTGCCGACGAAGGCGTGCTCAGTCTGGAGCGCATCGTAGAGCTGATGTGCCACAACCCCGCGCGCCTCTTCCACGTCAGGGACAGAGGTTTCGTCCGCGAAGGCTACCGTGCCGACCTCACCCTTGTTCGCCGCAAGCCCTGGACCTTGACGACGGACTGCATCGAGAGCAAGTGTGGCTGGAGTCCCCTCGAAGGCCGAAGGCTCGGATGGCAGGTGGAACGGACATGGGTGGGCGGCCGTCTCGTCTGGGACGGCACAGGCTTCCCATCCTCACCCGCAGGCAAAAGCGTTATTTTCGACTGCTGAATAAACCTTTTTCCCCGAAGATTGTCAAAGAGATAACGTATCCCAAAACCAATGAACAGATACCTCTCTCTCCTAATCCTTTTCCTCTGCACGCTCTCGTCCGTGGCGCAGAAGATCACCGTGAGCGGACTTGTCAAGGACGGCGCGCTCTCCGAGGCCATGCCCGGCGCGGCTGTCGTGCTGCTGCAGCCTAAGGACAGCGCGCAGGCGGCAGGCGTTTCCACCGACCTCGAAGGCAAGTTCAAGCTCCCGAGCGTCAAGGCTGGCAACTACATCCTGCGCATTAGCTTCATAGGCTACCAGACTTATTTCCGCAACATCACGCTCTCCAAGCAGAACAAGAGCATCAACCTCGGCGAAATCGTGCTCCAGGAGAACAGCAAGATGCTGAAGGAAGCCGAAGTGACGGCCAAGGTTGCACAGGTAGAGATGAAGGCCGACACCGTCATCTTCAATGCCGATGCCTACAGAATGCCCGAGGGTGCCATGCTCGAGGAACTGGTCAAGAAGCTCCCCGGCGCAGAGATAGCCGACGATGGCAGCATCAAGATCAACGGAAAGACCGTCTCCAAGATCATGGTCGACGGGAAAGAATACTTCCAAAACGACACGAAGATGGCCATGAAGAACTTGCCTTCCAAGCTCATCAAAAAGCTCAAGTCCTACGACAAGAAGAGCGATTACTCCCGCATCACGGGCATCGACGACGGCGAGGAAGAGACTGTGCTCGACCTCTCCGTGAAGAAAGGCATGAAGGACGGATGGGTTGGCAATTTCGACGGTGCTTATGGCACTGAAGACCGCTATTCTGCCAAAGCCAACGTGAACCGTTTCATGGACAACAGCTATCTGTCCATCATCGGCAGCCGCAACAATGTCAACGACTTCGGCGGCCGTTGGGGCGGAGGAGGCGGCGGTGGCATCACCACAAGCACGATGGGCGGCGTCACATTCGCTTGGGAGAATGGCAAAAAGGAGTACACCGCCGGACTATTGAAACTCGGTGGCAACGTTCGATACAGCAGCAGCGACAGCGAATCGCAGTCGAGGACAAACCAAGAGATGTTCCTTCCCACAGGAACAAGCCAGTTCTCCAACTCCAAGAACATGGGCACGAACTGGAATCAAAACGTCAATGCCAACTTCCGCCTTGAGTGGTTCCCCGACAGCATGACTAACATTCTGTTCCGACCCAACTTCAGTCATTCCAACGGGAACAGCTTCTCGAACAATCGGAGCGTGACGTTCAACTCGAACCCTTTTGATGCCGGCCTGACAGACCCCGTCGAGGAGTACAAAGTGTGGGCCGATGCGAACGGAATCCGCGTGAATGGCAACGAACGACTCAGCAGTGGAAACAACTATAATAATAATGTTGAGGCCGAATTGCAAGTGAATCGCAGGCTTTTTGTGCCGGGTCGTAACCTCACACTCAACGTGGAAGGCTCCTACAGCGAGAGCGACAACAAGAACTTCAACCGCAGCATCGTCCGTTACTACCAGCGGGAGGACGACAATCTCAATGCCGACTATCAGAACACCACGTCGCCTTCCAAGAACTACAGCGTGCGTGGACGCATCAGCTACACGGAGCCAATACTGAAAGGGACGGTCGTGCAGGTGAGCTACCAAGGCCAGTATCGCTTCCAGGACAGCGACCGCGAGATGATGGTCTATGAGAAACTGGAGGAAGCCCTGAAGGATCGTGGACTGGAGGACGTTACTGCCCTCGACTTATACAACGGGACGCATGGCGGCGTGGCGTTTGAAAACCTCGGAATCAACTTCGACGATTTGGCGAAGGACGTGGAGAACAGCCAGTATGCCACTTACAAGGAGTTCAATCAGCGTGTCAATCTCATGCTTCGCCACAACAGTAAGATGGAGAATGGTCAGGAGATCAACTTCAACGCCGGTGTGAACTTCGAGCCACAGCGCACGGCTATGGACTACGAGAAGCGCGGTGTGCGCATCGACACCGTGCGTCACGTCCAGAACTGGGCACCCAGGCTCAACTTCCGCTGGAAGATTTCGAACACCAGCCAACTGCGTGTGCGCTACAACGGACGTATGTCCGAGCCGTCGATGACTAACCTTATCGAGGTGATGGACAACAGCAATCCCCTCTATATCAGTACGGGTAATGCCGGACTGAAGAGCTCGTGGAACGACAACTTCAACCTTGACTACAACAATTACATTGCCGACAAGCAGATGGGTTGGTATGCCGGGCTGTGGGGCGGCATGACTCGACGTGCCATCTCCAACGCCACCATCTATGACACTGCTTCGGGCATCTCCTATAGCCGTCCCATGAACATCAGCGGAGGGTGGAATCTGAGGACATGGATGGGCTTCAACACCGCTCTCGACAAAGCCAAGCACTTCAACATCAACTGGAATCAGAACCTGGGGCACGCCAACAACGTGGGATACATCAGCAGTCAGATTGACGAGGGCGCGCAGCAGTTCCTCCTGCCGCAGGTGGATATGAGCGGACTCTTCGGCTATATGGACGCGAACAACCTTTTGCAGAAGTCCACGACCAAGAGCACTGACCTGGGCGAGAACCTGCGTCTGAACTATCGCAACGACCTCTTGGAGGTGGGAGTGAACGGCGGCATGAACTATCAGCACGCCCGCAACGCCATGCAGAAGCAAGGCAACAGGGACACATGGTTCTTCAACTACGGAGGCAACGTCGTCGTCAACATGCCGTGGGACATGCAGTTCAGCAGCGACATCTCGCAGCAGAGTCGCCGAGGCTACGACGATGCCTCGATGAACACCAACGAACTCATCTGGAACGCTCAGCTCAGCCAGAATTTCCTCAGGCAGAAGAACATGACGGTGAGCGTCCAGTGGTACGACATCCTGCGCAACCGCTCGAGCATCAGCCGCAACTATAGTGCGACGAACCGCAGCGATACCTGGACGAACGCCATCCATAGCTACGTCATGGTTCACCTCATCTACCGTTTCAACCTTGTCGGCGACAAGGAATCGCGCGAGGCTGGCTTCAATGGCTTCGGCGGTGGAGGTGGCGGCCGCGGCGGTTTTGGCGGCGGCGGTGGCCGAGGCGGACGATTCTGAAGAAAAGGTGAAAAGGTAAAAAGTTGAAAAGGTAAAAAATATAAGGCGGAGTGTAGGGACGCGCTGTGGCGTGTCCGCCAATTGAAGGTGATGAGGGAAAGGGTGAAAGTTGAAAAGTTGAAAGAATAAAAACGCCGCACGCGGAGATGGTCATCGTCGCGTGCGGCGTTTTGTATCTCCGCGTGCGGCGATGGACATCGTCGCAGGCGGAGATGAAAGTCGGGAAATGAAGAAATGAAGAAATGAAAAGAGGGGGCTTTTTCACTTTTTCACTTTTCCTGCCCTGAAATCCATTGGCGTCTGCTTCTGATAGAGGCGGAACGTCTTGTTGAAATAGGAGGCCGAGTCGTAGCCCAGCCTGAAGGCTATCTCCTTGCACGACAGCCCGGAACCGAGCAAATAGTCTTTTGCGCGCTCCATCTTGAGCCGCAGGAAGTACTGTGCCGGCGAGAATCCCGTGTAGTCCTTGAAGAGCTTTCGGAATTTAGAGTAGCCCATGCCTGCCGCCAGCGCCACGTCTTCCATGTTGAGCATCGTGTGGAGCTTCTGCCTCATCAGCTTCACGGCCTGCATGATGCCGTCGTGGTCGGGATTATCCCGATAGGGTAGTTGCCTTTCCCCTGCATAGACAAGGCTGAGGATGAGTCCGACGTAGCCCGCCAGCAACTGCTGATAGGCCGGCAACTGCTCGCCGGCCACCTCGCAGGCCTTCTCGAGAGTCGAGATAAGCTCCTCCGACAGTCCGATGTGGTGCACAGGGCGTGTCTTGTCGGGGAAGAACTGTTCGATGAGTTTCTCAGCGTTCTGTCCCGAGAACCCTATCCAGGCCTCGGTCCATCCCGTCTCGGGGTGAGGCGCATAGTTGTGCCATTCGCCCGGATAGAGCACGACGGCATCGCCCGCCCTCAGCTCCGTGCGCGGCTGATGGCTGGAGACAAACCATCCTCCTCCACGCGTGATATAGATAATCTGTATTTCCCGAAGCACGCGCCCCGTTTCCGTCAGAAAGATATAGTCGTCGGGATGTTCGCCTATAGGATAGCTGCTGCCCGCCGGAACGTCCTGAAGTCCCACCGTACGGATGGTGATGCCCCAGCGATGGTCAGCTTTGTTCGGTATCAAATACTTGCTGTTGGCCATATCTTTTTTTGCTTTCTTTTTCTTTTCACCTTTTTACCTTTTTACCTTTTCACCTTTTCATCTTTTCACCTTTTCACCTTTTCATCTGCATGGCAAAGTTAAGGAAAAAGTATTGAAATGTCAAATTTTTATATTCAAAAATCATTTCATTATTTATATTATAGTGCAAGAATCCGATCTTTGCCAGCAAAATGATAAACATTTAGTGCTATGAAATCAGTTATTTCTCTGTTTTTGTCGTGCATCATGGCTCTTCCTGCTTTTGCACTCGACGTGGTCGGTCTGCGCACCGAGGACTACTTTAATCCCATCGGCATCGACCGTAGCAACATTCACTTCTCTTGGCAACTCCAGAGCGAGCAGCGCGGTGTGCTGCAGACAGCCTACAATGTGGAGGTGGCCAGCGATGCAAACTTTGGAAACATCATCTGGTCGTCCGGCAACACCGAGTCCGATCAATGCGTCTTCGTAGAGGCTAAAGGCTTCACCCCTGCCGCCGAGACCCGCTACTACTGGCGCGTCACCGTCAGCGACAACAAGGGTCAGACCGCAACGAGCACAGAGAAAGCCTACTTCGAGACTGGCCTTATGACTCCCGACGGCTGGGACGGAACGCAATGGATCAAGGCCAGTACGAACGAACAGGGCAGCGAAGGCGAAGCCTCCGTCACGGATTATAAGGTGGAGGTCAAGTTCAATGTGAAGCAACTCGCTGCCGGACTCATCTTCGCCGCGTCCGATCACAGCAACTACTACATGTGGCAAGTCAACACCAACGGCAGCGTTCGCTTCCGTCCCCACCGCTGGAGCGGCGGCAATCCAGCCCTTCTCTCCGAAGGTGCCATCACGGGTGTCAGCATCAAGAACGGCGAATGGCACACACTCACAGTCAACGTCACCGGAGGCAACGTGGCTCGCACCTTTATCGACGGCGTGCTCGTCGACACGAGAACTGGCGACTTTACCTACGGCGACTTCGGTTTCCGCGAAGATTACGACAACGGAAGCCAGCCAGAGCAGGCATACTTCGACGACTTCAAGGTGACTGCTAACGGAAAGGTGCTCCTCGAAGAGAACTTCGAAGGCGCCAGCTGCATGTTCCAGAGCGGCACTCTGCAGAACGGACAGTTCTATGTCACCGGCCCCGGCACTTATGCTTGGCAACAAAAACTGGCCGCTCCCGTCCGCTACGACGTGGAGTATGACTTCACACTCATGAAGGATAACGCCAGCATCTGCTTCAGTGCCACTTCCAACGACACATACATGATGTGGGCCATCAATACGTTTGAAGTCAGCCAGCCCGTCGTTCGCCGTCATGCCTACCTGAATGGCAACCTCACCTACAGCGACACACCCATCACAGCCTTCTCCAAGGCCGACCTCATCGGCAAGCAACATCACATCGTCATCGAGTGTGAGACGCCTTACATCCGTACATATATAGATGATGTGCTTGTGGATACCTATCAGGACACGCAAGGAATCCTTGCCGTGGGCGACCTCGGTGTGCGTGTCAGCGCCACAGGAAGCGAGCGTGAGCAAGCATACTTCGACAACATCACCATGACCGTTTATGATTCCGAAGGCAACGGCACCACGACTTTCAGCGAGGACTTCGAGGGCGCAGGCAATGCTTTCAATGCCACCGACATTCGCGATTACAATGGCAGCCGACAGTGTTACATGGAAGCCGCCGTGGGTGGCAGCAAACGCCTCATGCAGCAAGACGGCAGCATCATCGCCGGAATGCCCATGTTCCGCAAGGCTTTCCAGCTTGGCAGCAGTGTCCGTCGTGCCCGTCTCTATGCCACAGGCCTCGGCGTCTACAACGTTTACATCAATGGCGAACGTGTGGGACAGACCGACGAGGACGGCAATACGCTCTACGACGAACTCAAGCCCGGCGCTACCGAAATGAAGAAAACCGTCTTTTACACTACGCATGACGTGACAGCCCTGTTGCGCGAAGGCAAGAATGCCATTGGCGCGCAGCTCTCAAGCGGCTGGTGGAACGGTGCCATCGTGCACGGTATGTACGGCAACAAACCGAATGCCTTCCGTGCTCTGCTGAAGATTGAAATGGAAGACGGCACGACGATGACCATCCCCACCGACCTCTCCTGGCTCTGCAACACTAACGGACCGCTGAGAAAGGGTGACATCTACAACGGCGAGACCTACGATGCGCGCCTCGAGGCAGGCCAGTTCACGCCGGACTACGATGACAGCGACTGGTTCGCCACAGCTGTGTCCACCGACTTCAAAGGCGTGATTCGTGCCTTCGAAGGGCCGGCCATCATGGCAGTCGAGGCTCTTCGTCGTTATCCTCAGAGCATACAAATATACGAGGGCACTAAGAGTAACGGCAAAACCTACGGCGCAATCAATGTTGTGGAAGAGATAAACGGCCAAAACAACTTTACGCTGAAGGCAGGACAGACCGCCGTCATCGACCTCGGCCAGAACGCTTCCGGCTGGGTCAGCTTTAAGGCAAAGGGCGCACGCGGCACCAAGTTGCGTTTCCGCTTCGGCGAGATGCCCAACACGACAGGCGACCGCAGCCGTGGCGACGATGGTCCTGCAGGCTCCATCTACACCGAAAACCTCCGCTCGGCAGAGGCTACGCTCTACTACACACTGAAGGGAACAGAGGAAGGCGAGGCCTTCCATCCCACCACAACGTACTTCGGCTTCCGATACATGGAGGTGACGACCTCGGCCGACGTTGAGTTGGCGGACGTCATAGGCGAGACTGTGACCAGCGCCGTTGAGGAAAAGTCCTCATTCAGCACGAGTCACGAAGATGTAAACAAGCTATATAGTAATATAATGTGGGGACAACGCTCCAACTTCGTCAGCGTTCCCACCGACTGCCCGCAGCGCGACGAGCGCATGGGCTGGACGGCCGACACACAAGTCTTCTCCATTACCGGCCTTTACAACGCCGATACCCGCAACTTCTACAAGAAGTGGATGCGCGACCTGCGTGAAGGTCAGCGCTCCGACGGTGCCTATCCTGTCATCGCTCCCTACCATTGGGGCGTGGAGTACGCTTCGACGGGATGGTCGGAGGCAGCCATTATCGTACCATGGAACGTCTATCTGATGACAGGCGACAAGGATATCCTCCGCGACAACTTCGCGGCCAACGAACGCTACATGCAGTTCCTCACGACGAAGGCTGGGGGTGGCTACCAATACAACGGCTCCGATCCCATCCATGGCGATTGGGTGGCCTACGTCCCGACGGAAGGTCGCTACATAAGTGTCTGCTATTATGCCTACACAGCCGACCTCATGGCCCGCATCTGCCGTGCCCTTTCCGAACAGGAAGGTGACACCTACAGCCAGAAGGCCGAGCAATATGAGCAACTCTGCCAGAACATCAAGACAGAATGGCAAGGCCGCTACCTCACCACGTCGAAGGTTCCGACGCAAGCCACACAGTGTGGCTACCTCATGGCACTCCGTTACAACATGTTGCCCGACGAACAGTCCATTACCCGCACTCGCAGTTATCTGCATCGAGCCATCGTTAACAATGCCTTCAAACTCAATACCGGCTTCCTCGGTACAGCCATCCTGAACCAGACGCTCACTGAGAATGGCTACAACGACGATGCCTACACGCTCTTGCTGCAGCGTAACGACCCATCGTGGCTTTACAGTGTCGATCAAGGCGCAACGACTATTTGGGAACGCTGGAACTCCTATACGGTAGCCAACGGCTATGGTCCTGTCAGCATGAACTCGTTCAATCATTATGCCTACGGCGTTGTGGCAGAATGGATGTTCCATCACATGGCAGGCATTGCTCCCGATGAGGCACAACCGGGTTTCAAGCACTTCTTCCTGCAACCCTATCCCGACACGCGCAACATTCTTCGCTACAGCCAGAAGCGCATCACGTCGGTTGATGCCGACTTCGCTTCCGACTATGGCAGCATCAAGGCTGAGTGGCAATGCGACGGTTCGAAGGAGATGACCTACCGCGTCACCATCCCTGCCGGCACTACGGCAACGGTGAAACTCCCCGTCAGCGACGGCCTCTACGTCTACGAAGGACTGTCCCTTGCAGAGGAGGCCGAGGGCGTGGAGTACACGGGTACGGCCGATGGCTTTGCCAGCTTCGAGGTAGGCTCAGGCTCCTATGAGTTCCGTGTCAGTAAAGATGAGCCGACAGGCATCGGGGGAATTCAAAATTCAAAGTTCAATAATGAAGATGAGGCCGCAGTCATCTACGACCTCAGCGGGCGCCAATTGCCAAATCGCAAGTTGTCAAGTTATCAAATGCCCCGTGGCATCTACATCACCGACGGCAAGAAAGTGGCAGTGAAATGAAGGAAATGGGTAAATATGCCATGCGCTCCGCAGTTGTTCTGCTTTTCCTGTGGTGCTTGAGCTGTCAGACGAGAGGCGAAGGCGTGCCTTTCGAGACAAAGGAGTTTGCTCGGCCCTCCATGTCGTGGCGTCCCATTCCGCTTTGGTTCTGGAACAATACCAGTGTGAACGAAGCGTCGCTGCTGAACGAATTGCAGCAGATGGTGGAGAAAGACGGCTACGGCGGCTGTGCCATCCTGCCTTTCGGCGGAGGCTTCCAGCCCGGCTATCTCTCCGACGACTACTTCCGTCTCTACGGCAAGGCCATCGAGAAAGCCAATTCTCTCGGTGCCCATATGTCCATATATGACGAGTATGGTTTCCCGAGCGGCAGCATGGGAGCCATCAATGGGTCGGGCGTGACCACCTTCATGAACAACCATCCCGACCATACCGTCAAGCGGCTCGACAAGACGGAGTACCGCGTGGGCAGCGGCGCGACGTTCAACAGGCAAATTGCCCTTCAGGGGAAACTCATGTCGGTGGTGGCGTGGAATGCCAACACGAAGGAGATTGTCCCCCTGCGCGACAGCTACGACGAGGCGACAGGCCGCTTGACGTGGACTGCACCGAAGCAGAGTGGCTGGCACATCATGGTGTGCCAATGCGTGAAGGACGGCGACCCCAACGTCGATTACCTCTCGCCGGAGGCCGTCAGCCTGTTCATCCACGACACTCACGAAGCATACTATCAGCGATTCCCCGACAGCTTCGGAGGCACCGTCGTGTCCACTTTCTTCGATGAGCCAACGATGTACCGTGCATCGGGGCGTATGTGGACGGGCGACTTCAACGAGAAGTTCGAGGCGCGCTACGGTTTCTCTCCGGAGGAATTTTATCCCGCGTTGTGGTACGACATCGGCCCCAAGACAGCCTATGCCCGCAACCTCCTATTCTCCATGCACTCCACGCTCTACAGCGAGGGCTTCATGAAGACCATCGGCGACTGGGCTTCCGAGCATAACATCCTTGCCACTGGCCACCAGGACCAGGAGGAAATAGCCAATCCCACCAGCGTCAGCGGCGACTTGATGCTCGTGGGCAAGCACCTCTCCATGCCGGGCATCGACAAAATTGGCGGCGGAAGGCCCACAGAGGACTTCTATAAAGTGGTTTCATCCTCGGCCAACAACTGGGACAAGACCTTCGTGATGTCCGAAACCTACGGCGCCATGGGCAACATCTCCGTGGAAAAGCTCTACGAAGTGGCCATCGAACAGTACACCAAGGGCATCAATCATCTCATTCCCCACGCGGTGTGGTACAACGATCAGGACGTGACGTTCCTGCCAGAGCTGTCCTGGCGCAACCCTCTCTACAGCGCTGACTTGCCATCGTTCAACGCCTTTCTGTCGCGCCTGAACTACATCTTGGCCCGCGCCGGACGCCATGTGGCCGATGTGGCTGTGCTCTATCCCATACAGACGCAGTATGCGGGCCATGTCTTCGACGGGCCTAAGGGCTACTACGAAGGAGGGGTCGAAGTGCCAGGCACTGACTATCCGCAGATATCGCACTACCTGACCGACGACCTCGGCATTGACTTCACCTACCTCCACCCGGAGGTCATCGACGACCGCTGCACGGTGTCCGACGGCTTGCTCAACATGAACAATGCCGTCAACCACGAGCATTTCCGCGCCATCGTGCTTCCGGGAGTGAAGGTTATCTCGCTGTCGAACATGAAGAAGATAGCCGATGCCTGGGAACAGGGCGTGCGTGTCATCTTCACGACGCAGTATCCGCAGCTTGCAGCCGACGGCGATGAGGGCAATAGCGAAGTGCAGAATATCGTGGCCCGAATGTTGGGAGCGGAGGAGAACGCGGCGGTCTTCCTGCCCACGCCCACGGCCGAGACGCTGGGAGAAGCCCTCGAGGAGTGTCTTCCCGAGCGCGATGTCCGTTTCTCCGGCGGCACGCATCCCTTCAACTACTTGCACAAAGTCATCGACGGACGCGACGTCTGGTTCTTTGGAAACATTGATGCCACGTCGGCCACGAACACCATTCGGCTGAAAACCTCGGCGGAGAAGCTCTCCATGCTCAATCCTCACACGGGCAAGCAGGAAACAATTCAAAATTCAAAATTAAAAATTCAAAGTGACGGCACCGTGGAGCTGAGCCTGACGCTCCGGCCCTGCCAGTCGATGTTCGTGGTGGACAGCGACTTGCTCCTCCAGAACGGCACCATCGACAGCCCTTCCGACGAGAAGCTGAGCTACACGATTGAGATGCAGACGGAGGTGGAACAGCTCTCGGCAGGCATTTGTTTCTCCGTCAGCGACGCAGGGAACTACTACATGTGGCAGTTCAATGCTTCCGACCCCCAGCATCCTCGTCTCCGACCCCATCGCTGGATGGGCGGAGCGGCTTCCCTCTTGGGCGAGATCGACTTGCCTGCCGAGGCCGCCATACAGACGGGACAGCCCTTCAGGGTGCGGCTCGAGGTGGACGACGAGGCTTACCTGCGCACCTACATCAACGACGTGCTGGTGGATGAGCGCGGCGGCAGTTTCGCTTTCGGCAGGATAGGTTTCCGCCAGGCGCACGACGATGCCTACGGAAAGACCGAGATAGCCTGGTTCGACGACGTGAGTGTCCGCTTCTCCACCGGCGAGCTCGTCTTCTCGGAGGACTTCTCTCGCACCAATCCCTTCAGCGACGGCACCATCCGCTCCGGGCGCTTGCGCGTGGCAGGGCAGATGTCGCGCGACATATTGGCCTGGCTTGAGGACGCACCCGACGGCATTGAGGATGAAAAAGTTAAAAGGTTAAAAAGTGAAAATGAGGCGGCTGTCTATAACTTGAGCGGCCAGAAGATAGCAAACGGCGGGCAGTCGCGCACTCCATCGCCGTGGGGAATCATCGTCAGGAAAGGGAAGAAGTTCCTGACGCGACGCTGACCTCCCCCTCTCCCGCTGACGGCCCCGGAAAACGCCGCACGTTGCGAAGCCAATCCCCGCACGCTGCGATGCCCGACGCCGCACGCTGCGATGCTAATCTCCGCACGCTGCGTTTCCAGACACCCCGGCCGGCGATGAGAAGGACAGACACGGAAACAATATATCATCATTTATTATACAACCATTTATAGTTAACTTAAAATGAAAAGAATGAGATTTGCAGCGATGCTGTTGGCCCTGATGGTTGGCAGCATCCAAGCGTGGAGCTATCGGATTACCGATAACTACACCATCGAGACCAAGTTCAAGATCAACGCCATCGGCGCCGGCATCGCCTTCCGTACCTACGAAGGCTTCGGCGGACAGATTTGTATGTGGCAGTTCAACGTGGGCGTCGACGGCTCGAAGTCGCTGTTCCGTCCGCACGACTGGAAGGTGGGAGGCATCCTCCTCGCCGAGATCAACACCGCCGACAAAGGCGTCACACTGAACACCACCGATTGGTTCGTGACCAGAATCGAAGTCACGAACGACGGCACCCACGCCAACACCTACCTGCGTCGCGCTGACCAGACCGACTTCGTCCTCATCGATTCGCGCGACGGCAACTTCCGCTTCGGCATGGTGGGCACACGTCAGGACCACGACGGCAACACCAACGAGTCGGCCTCCTACGACTATTTCCTCGTCACCGCCAATGAGACCGGCGAGGTGCTCTACAGCGAAGACTTCGAAGCCACCAACGGAGACTGGAAAAACGACCCGACATGGGCCGGCGGAGCCATCACGACGGAAGGCCGCAACCTCTCGGAAGTGAAGTATTTCCCCAACAATATGTTCAAGGACGCCGTGAAGATGCACTACACGGTGGAGGCCGATATGAACATCGTCAGCGGCTACGCTTCCCTCATCTTCGGCCTCACCGAGAGCGGAAGCAACTATATGTGGCAGATTTCTCCCAACTATTACAACGACACCAGCGTCAACAACTACTATCATCTCGACTATGGTAACGAAAACTGGAAGGCTCATGCAGGCGGACCCCGCTACCCCGACACCGAAGCCATCGACTTCTGGGACGTCAACCACCACGTCATGATTGAAGTAGATGCCAACGTCGTCCGCACTTACATCGACGAGAGACTCGTCGACACCTTCACGCAGTGCGACATGACCGACCTTGCCTTGCTCAATCCAGGCAAGGTGGGTATCCGCGTCGACGCAGCCAATGGACTCCTCCACAGCGTGTATATCGACAACGTCAAGCTCACGGAGTATGACGACGACGACAACCCCACCGTCGTCATGGAAGAAGGATTCGACGGCGGACAGGCTCACTACTTCGAGCTCACCGGCAAGAATGCCACCTATGCACAAGTGGTGGATGTGGACGGAGACTACGCCCTCTTCATCGAATGCGACGGCACCGCCGACAAGAGCGCCAAGGTGCGTCTCATCCAGACCGACGACTATGTTTGTCACCACGTCTTCGTAAACGGCATCTGCAGCATTTGCGATGAGTACGAAGAGCCTGGCTATGACACCACTTTGGGCGCCTACACCATCGGCAACCTCGGCCAGCTCATCCGCTTCTCGCAAATCGTCAACGGCGGCGAGCAAGGCGCCAACGGCTCCCTCACGGCAGACATCGACATGGAATACAGCGACCTGTTCCAGCCCATCGGCCTCAACAACGACGGCTCATGGCAGCGTCCCTTCATGGGAACGTTCTATGGTAACAACCACGTCATCAGCAATCTCTACGTGAAGACCGAATGTGAAGGCGGACTCTTCTCTCGCACACGAGGCGGAAAGATATACAATCTCGGCCTCATCAACGCCTACATCGAGAGCACGGCAGGCCTGCGTTGCGGCGCCATCGCTGGCGAACACCACGACAACGCACAGATGGACAACTGCTACGCACGCGGCGACATCGAATTTGTCACGACACATGCCCAGAAGAACGCCTTGGCTGGCGAGACGGCAGGCGGACACTTCCACAACTGCTACACGACGCTGCCCACCATCTCCTGCGACTATCCCATGGAGGGCTCACAGGAAAACAGCTATGCCGGCGTGACTGCCGAGCAAGGAGCCTCTGGCGAAATCACCTACAAGCTTGGCAGTGCCTTCCGTCAGACCATCGGCGAGGACGCTTATCCCGAGCTCGATCAGACGCACGGCATCGTCTATCCCATCACCGAGGCAGGCTATGCCACCTTCTACAACGCTGAGACAGCCGGCACGTTCTCCTCTAATGTCAGCGTCTATACAGGCGTCAAGGGCGAAAACTTCGTTAGCCTCACCGAGCAGCAGAGCACCATTCCTGCCGAGACAGCCGTCGTGCTGAAGGGCGCAGAAGGCTATTTCAGCTTTGTTCCTACAGAGTCCGCTCCCGCCATCACTGGCTCGAACGACCTCCTCGGCACCGCTTCTGCCCTCATTGCCACAGGCAACGAGTATATCCTGGCTTCAGAAAGCGACAACGTGGGCTTCTATCAGGCCACGGTTGGCACAGCCATCCCGGCAGGCAAGGCATACTATCAGAGCACCAGCGGCGTGAAGGCCTATCTCTTCGACGGCGACGATGCCACAGGAATTGAAATGGTCAATGGTCAATGGTCAATTGTCAATGACGCCATCTACAATGTCGCCGGCCAACGCCTCCAGAAGGTTCAAAAGGGCATCAACATCGTAAACGGCAAGAAAATACTGAAATAATATGAAGTACGTTAAGCCAATCATCAAAATCAGCGAGGCTGAGGCAGCCACGATGCTGGCCGAGAGCCTCAGCGTAGTCAGCGACAAGACCGTCGACGGCTCGCAGGCACTGACACAAAAATCCGACGACTGGGACATCTGGGGCGAAGAATAACACCGACGCCCCGAGGCAGCCGGAGCTTCCGAAAGCACTCCGCTGCCCCAGCAATACAAGGAAGGCAGTTCTCTCCACAGGCGGGAGAACTGCCTTCTTCATGTCCGGTAACTCCAGCCCGCACGCTTAGTTTGCAAACTAAACACGCTTAGTTGTCGAACTAAACACGTTCTGTCGGATTTGTAATCCGACAGCATTTAATATAAGCATTTGCAATGCGATAAAACAGTTATATCGGGATTGCAAATCCCTATACTCCCTGCGTGCGGATTGCAAATCCGCACGAACAAGATTTGATAGATTTGAATCGATTTGTTGGATTTCTGCCCGACAGGGCACTCCTTAATATAATCCGCTGAATAGTTACCTTTTTCCGAGTCGCCTGCGGCGAGAAATCTTTCAAATCTTTTCAAATCAAACAAATCCCTATAGCAATAAATATAAAGATTTGACAGATTTGAATCGATTTGTTGGATTTCTGCCCGATAGGGCACTCCTTAATATAATCCGCTGAATAGTTACCGTGCAATTCGTGGTAAAAGAAAAACCTTTTAAACCCGTTCTGTCGGATTTGCAATCCGACAGCATTTAATATAAGCATTTGCAATGCGATAAACCAGTTATAGCGGGATTGCAAATCCCTATACTCCCTGCGTGCGGATTACAAATCCGCACGAACGCGACATCATCTTTCTGTGCTTTCTGTGTTTTCTGTGTGAAGTTCATCAGATGAGAGCCGAACCTGCCTTGTAGGGACGCGCCACGGCGCGTCCCTACGGCGCGTTAAATCGTCCAAATCGTGCGTCTGACTTTCCGGGAATAAGACACGCACAGTCAGGAAATGACTAACGAGTAAATGCCGATTTACTAACGAGTAAATGCCGATTTACTAACGCGTCGTTTGGCGTTTACTAACGAGTCGTTTCCCGGAGGCACGGCAAGGCCTTAGCCGCAAGACTAACGTCATGCCCTCACCGCCTTCCTCTTTTCCCTAAAGAAAAAGTATGTCAACAGTTGGAATTATTATGCAAACTTCGTAACTTTGTCCTACAAAAGGGGTTTTTTATGTCAGCAAATACAGGAAAAACACCACATCCGCAGAGCTTCCGCAGCCAGCTGAAGAGCCTCCTCCATGCCTTGCCTCCCTGCAGGAATGCATCGTCAGCAGGCAAAGCATCGCAGCAAAGATTAGTCTTTTTCTCCTTAAATAGCAAGAAAAGTCACTCCCATTTACTCCCAAAACGGCAAAATTTTCGAGTTGGGAGCACCTGGGAGTGCTTTTTTTTGGCAAAAACAATAAAACGGCATAACTTTGCGGCAGAAAACATAATTCAACAACTAAAACTATTTAAATCATGAAAAAAGTTCTCATTTCTATTTGTATGGCCTTTGCCGCTACAACCATCAACGCGCAACTCGTAGTAGATTCCCTCGGCCGCGTAGGCATCGGGACAGAAACGCCGCAGTCAATGTTCTGTATTGGCGCATCAGGCAGCGAAGAAACCTGCATATATTTTAAGACAGACATAAATAACTATGGGCTGAGACTCGACAACCATTCAGACTCTCCTGTTGGCATTTGCGGCGGGCAGTTCAGTGTGACGAATGCCATAGGAGCAGGCCATGCAGGAATAGGAATCGCCCAAGGAGGCAGTGGCTCGGTGGCGGCTGAGTGTTCAGTAGGATTGTCTGGATTTGCCGACCGCTCGAATAGATCAGTGGGTGTTTTGGGCACGAAGTGGATCTATAATGCCTTCACGCCTGTCAACTTTGCTGGCATTTATGGTTCAGAGACATTCACATACTTTCCTACATTCTATGATTTTCCTGGCATTTATGCAGGATACTTTAAGGGCAAGGTGCGCGTGACGAATGGAATCTATGCTACGCTTCTCAGCCCTACAGCCAGTACGCAAGCAGCCGGGCATTGTGTCGCGCCAATCCAAAGTGAAAGAGGCGAGAGCGTGACTGACAAACTGAGCCAAGTGCAGACGGTGCAGTTCCTCCGCTACGACCCGACAAAGGAAGTAGGGACGCGCCGCAGCGCGTCCGTTCCCAATGACATTGACATTGACAATATGTCGTCGAGTCAGCTTGACTCCCTTGCCAAGGCAATAGGAGATGTGGAGCCCGAGCGTTACCTCTCGCCTGTTCAGTACGGCCTTGATGCCGAACAGTTGAAAGCCGTCTATCCCGAACTTGTCTATGAGGATGCAAACGGCAACGTCAGCATCAACTATGTGGAAATGGTTCCCCTGCTTGTGCAGAGCATCAACGAGCTGAAGAAGGAGCTGGCCGAACTTGTAGGGACACGCCGCGGCGCGTCCGCCTCAAGGGAACAGAAAGCAGAGGCGACAGGCATTGAAGAAACCGTTTCCGACATCGACATAGTTCGCATGGACCAGAACAAGCCCAACCCCTTCAGCGAGAGCACAGTCATTGCGCTCAACATTCCCGCAGAGACACAGACGGCCACCATATTCATCTACGACATGAGCGGCAAGCAAGTGCAGAGCCTTCCTGTCAGCGAACGCGGCGAGACGGACATCACCGTCTATGCCCGCGACCTCGCAGCAGGCATGTACATCTACACACTCGTTGCCGACGGCAAGGCAACCGTGACAAGAAGGATGATAGTAACTTTAAGTTAGGAAATTATGAAACAGATGCAATACTATAAGGCGGTTACGGTCGTTATCTGGTTGTGCTTTTATATGGATGTTTGCGCACAGCTCAGTACAAATGAGAAACCCATTAGCTTTGGGATAAAGGCAGGAATGCAGATGGTACAAAGAAGTGTCAATCCTATTGTTACCACACCTCCGCTGGATATGACAAAGATAGAGAAGGAAGATGAAATAGCCGATGAAAGAGAGAGACTATTACGTTTTGGTTATCGACATAGTGTTAACTATAATCTCAATAATTCTGGCGTATGGTACAAACTTCCTAATGGCGACAAACTCTGGCAATTGGAAATCATTTGTCCTAATGCATTGTCGATAAATTTAAGCTATGACCAGTTCTGGCTTCCCGAAGGAGGCAAGTTCTTTGTTTATTCCAAAGACAGGAAGCAAACTATCGGTGCTTTCACTTCAAGAAATAACAAAGGTGACAACCTTAATATTCGAGGTTTTGCGACAGAACTAATTTACGGAAGTGATATTATATTGGAATACTATCAACCCAAGGAAGTTGGAACAAATGCCATTATATCTATTGGAAACATTATTCATGGATATAGACATGTTCTTTTTGAAGAGAGAAGTTTTGGTGATGCTGGAGAATGTATGGTAAATGTAAACTGCGAGGAAGGGCAAAATTGGCAAAACGAGAAAAATGCTATTGCCCGTATCCTATTAGAGGATACTTATTCTCTCTCTGGCTCATTAATAAATTCAACAGACTTCAGTGAAACCCCCTACTTTTTGACAGCTAATCATGCTGTAAAAGATGTTCAGAAAGACGCTGCAGAAGATTCTAATCTTGACAACACAATCTTCTACTGGAACTATGAAGCCCCAGGCTGTATTAATAGCACAAGGCCTATTTATTACACTACATGCGGAGCGATAGTTCTTGCTAATAATAATGTAACGGACTTCGCCTTGCTTCGTCTAACAGAAGACCCTAAAAGCCTCCCTAATTTTTCGCCCTATTATTTAGGTTGGGACATTTCAGGCGAGAGTGGGGCCCCAGGAGTATGTATACACCATCCTATGGCTGATGTTAAGAAAATATCCACGGTTAATGCCCAACCCCAGTCAACGTATTGGAGCGGTCAGTATCAATACCCGAATTCGCATTGGGGAGTAAGATGGAAGGCGACACAAAATGGACATGGGACGACGCAAGAGGGTTCCTCCGGCTCTCCACTACTGAATGCGTCTCATAGGGTTATCGGACAACTTCATGGTGGGAGCTCTCAAGGTTGCAATGGAACGTCTTGTTACAGCAAATACGGGAAAATTAGCGTTTCCTGGATTGGCAATGGCAATGACAGTATACAAAGAAGAATGAGCTGTTGGTTAGACTCAATAGGACTTGGTGTACAGACTATGGAAGGTTTACTAATCATACCCACTGCGCGAACAATGATGATGAATGAGCAGTTCTATGGAAACATACGAATTAAGAGTACAGGTCAATTAAATATACAAGGTGATATTGAGATGATGGGGAATGGTTGCATAATTGTAGAGCCTGGTGGTAAACTCATTATAAATGGCGGAAAGCTGTCAAACGCAGAAATCATGTTGAAGATGAATTCATCTTTATATATTAAAAATGGTGGTATAGTGGAAACCAGAAATGGTTTTAAGGCGCAAGTTGGAGCAAAAGTGATAGTGGAGGATGGGAAAATAGAATAGTCTCCATGAAACCCTTGTATATATAGATATTTTCCTTTCATTATTCATTTGTTAACATCAAATTATGTATTATGAAACGATTTATTTTATTTCTTTTTGCATTAGGTGCCATTATCTCTGCAAATGCGATGAGGGTGACTATTGATGACCTGAATTACTCTTTGATTGCAGAAAGTCATGAGGCAATCATTAGCTATGGTAACAAATGCAGCGGCGAGCTGGTCATCCCGTCGGAGGTCAGCAACAATGGGCAGACCTATGCCGTAAAGAGAATGCTATGGAAAGCGTTCTACGACTGCACCGAGCTCACAAAGGTGAGGATACCCAAGAGTCTTGATACGATTATGCATTATTATCCTAATGATCCTGACGGAGGAGATGTCGAAGCAGTACTCGTTTCTTCTGACGTGATGAACCCGTTTAGAGGGTGTACCTCTCTCGAAGCTGTTGAAGTGGACAGCGACAATCCAGACATGAAATCCGCAGAAGGTGTCCTCTTCAATAAGGTGGGGACAAGGTTGTATTGCTATCCTGCGGGCATAAAGGCGAAAAGTTATAAAGTGCCTCAGGGTGTCGAATGGATAGGAATATATGCTTTTGCCGATGCCGACATTACGAAAATTGATTTGCCCGAGAGCATACAAACAATCTGTACTAACGCTTTCTGGAATTGCAAGCTTGATATAATGATAATAAGAGGACATCTTGACGAACATAGTGTGTCGGGCAGCCTCCTTCGTTGCCTAAAAGAGACATCAAAGCTATATGTCCCTGCTTCAGAGGTTGACCGCTACAAGAGTATCTTTGCCGGAGAAGTTCTTCCTTTGGAGAAATACACCGAACCTGTTGCCTTCACCGAAGGCCAGATGGCGACGATTGTCTTGCCGACTGAGCCGGAAGCAAGCAGGGGGAAGTATTACAGACTGGACAGAGTCGAAGGAAATGAGATCATCTTTGAGCAGGAGCTTCAGCCTCGCGCACATATACCTTATATAATAGTGCCGGGCGAGGACTTCTGCATCGAGCATGGCACGCTTGACTTGAACGGCTTGAGCCGCGACACGGTCAGCATCGACGGTGTCAGCTTCATCGGGACATACCAAAAGGAGGAGATTAGGAGCAAGAAAGGCTTCTACTTCGAAATCATCGACGCGACTCCCGACTGCATTCTTTCGGACAACAAGCTAAAGGTCGGTGCCCTGCGTGCCTTCCTGCAAGTCCATTGGGACGACCCTTACAGCCACGGCGGTACGAAAGCCCCGGCAGAGAAGCTCCAAATTGTTCTTCACGACCATGGAACGGGATTGAAGACCCTCTCTAACTCTCCCTTAAAGGGAGAGGATATCTACGACCTCAACGGGAGAATAGTAAATGGTAAATTGTCAAACAGCAAACTGCCTCAAGGCATTTACATCAAGGATGGACGAAAGAGGTTGAAGAAATGAAAGAATGAAAGAATGAAGAAATGAGAGGCGGGGCAAACGGAAGCAATTGAGCAGGAATAGCAAAGAGTCCTCTCACCAGCTGATGCTGACGGGAACGCCTTCGGGGGAGTTCTCAAAGCGGAGGTGCAGCAGATGGTGCTTGGCGTCCCATTGTGTCTCATACGTCGATGCACCGACGGCAATGTCCTTCGGCTCGCACGGCAGAAGGATGACCATCACGCCGGCGGTGCCTGCAGGACTCTTCGCCGTGAAGCTGTAGCTACGCTGGCTCCTGACTTCGTCCGACTGGCGAGAGGCGGCTGCCAGCACCTGTGGGCGCTTCGGCTGCTTCACCTCTCCGAGGTCAAGAAGGAAGGCTTGCTCGCCCGGACGGACCGTCTTCCCCGGAATACATGGGAGGGTGGGGTCGAAGAGGTCGATGAAGCTCCCTTCGAGGAAGAGAGGCGTGGAGTCGGTGCTCTCTTCCAGGCACGAAGCGATGACGTAGGAGCCGCGTCTGAGCAGCAGCGAGTTCTTCTCCTCGAGCTTTCCGTAAGCCTCGCGCACCACGTCGAGCAGCCTCTTGTGCCCGTCGGCCTGCATTGCGAACTCCTTCGGGTCGCTCCTCAGGACATAGACCTTGCCTTTGCCGTAAAGGAAGGAGCCCTCGGCAGGTCTGCGGCCCATGCCCATCAGTTCGAAGAGGTGCTCCGAAGGAGCCGTGTAGCCCTGACTTGTCCACCATTCGCTCACGCGCTGGAAGGCATCGTCGTCGCGTCCGCAGTAGATGAGCCTGCCGCCTGCTTGAACCCATCGGGCGATGTCTTCGTGCGCTTTGGCTTCGAGTGGTTTCATGGCCGAGTAGGAGAGGAGCAGCACGCGGAGTCCCTTCCAAGTGTCCTCGTAGCCTGTGTTCTCCAGATGCGTGATGCTCAATGGAATGCCTCGCTTGAGCAGCGGCAGGGCCAGCCCGTAGAAGTTGGAGAGTTGGGGGTCGTCGTAGCCCTCAACGGCCCCGGGCGAGCGCTGAAACATGAGCGAATTTGCCATTGCCACACTGATGCCTTGCGAGCCTTCGACGCGGTTCTCGCTGAGAGGCATGTTGTTCAATGTATTTATCATGACCTGCATCTGTGTGGAGTAGAAGCGAGGAATGTGGGCACGCTCCTCGCTCTGGGGCGAGACGCGGTAGAGTCCTTCGTAGATGCGGTCGGGCCAAGGCATCACCTCGTAGCTGTTGGTCTGCGGATAAAGCAGCTGGGCGGCAAACGTCGCCTGATAGTTTCGCCGATAGTCCTCCCAGTCCCTTGCCCTGTCCTCAATGGGGTCGGTCAAGAAGAAGCACTTCCTGCCTGTTGGCCGCGTCATGGATTCCATGCAACCGTACTCGAGGAAGGCTGTCTCGAAGACACGTTCGCGCCGGACTCCACTATAATAATTAGGTTCGCGCGACGTGCCGGTCCACACTTGCGCGATGTAGCCGTCGCACGATGGCATGGAGGCCAGCGACGCTTCGGGCGAGACGATCTGCCATTGCGAGTAGTTCAGCAGCGAATGTGTCGGGACGTAGCACTTGACGTCCAGTCCCTTTTCCCTTCCGTAGGCTTTGGCAAAGGTGAAAGCCTCGTCCAGCGCACGGTAATACAGATGGTACTTCAGCTTGTTCGAGAGGTAGGTGTTCTCTGCCGACTCGTGCTGCGGCCGCCATGGGAAGCCGTAGAAATCCTGCCACTCGCGCTTGAAGGCTTCGCTGTAGCCTGCCCTTGCCCAAAACTCCGGCTCCTCCAGGAAGATGGCATCAATGCCTTGGTCGATGACGGGGCGAACGTGCTTCTCCTTGAAGTAGGCCAAATAATTCCGTGTCGGCACGATGTAAGGCACGAGATGCCCGTGCATGATGGTGTCGCCGCGCTGCGTCTTCTGTCCTTCGTCCATGTGCCATTGGCCGTCCCACTCGCCGGTGAAGTAGTCTTGGTACTGCCCCCAGGCAATGCCCGTCATGAAGTGCGCCGTGTAGCCGCGTTCGCGCCACGACCTCACGCGCTCGGCAAAGGGATGTTTCTGATTGTCGCGTACGCCATACACCATCACGGCATCTGCCCTCACGTCCGTCGAAGGCTTCCATTGCCCAGCGGTCTGAAAGGTTGTCCTGACGCCGTCGCTCCCATCCGTGGCTTGTTCGCTTGTTGTCGAGGCACGCTTTTCCTTTTTCTTTTGAACGGAGGGAAGCACTTTGTCGCAGTAGTCGAGGTAGCATTGCCAGTCGTAGGGCGTGACGTCATGACCGCCAGGGCGGAGATGATAGGCCACGTCGTAGTGCAGTTTCACTCCCGATTCGTCTTCGGAGAGCGAAGGAAAAGCTGGTGGCCCTGGGAGAGGATTCATGCCATAGAGTTCAAAGACGGGGCCTGCGTAGTACGCACTCAGGTATTCTCCCTTGGGGTCAGCCCAACGGTCGTCCTTGGCACTGGCCACATAGACGTGGCGCGGGGCGATGAGTGCCAGCAGTTCGTGCTGATCGAAAGGCAGGGAGGCTTCATTCTCGCTGTAGGCGTTGAAGGCCGGGGTGAACCAATGTGGGAAGGCTGCCGTGATGCGGGCGATGTTTTCGCCGTAGACGCGCTTGGAGAGGGCAGCGCCTCCGCAGCCGGAATTGTTGGAGATAACCACCTTGAAGCGTTCGTCCTGTGCTCCTGCCCAGAGCGCCGTCTTGCCCAAGCGCGAGTGGCCCATCACGATCATGCGGTCGGCGTCTATCCTGCGCTCATGCTTCTGCAGGTAGTCGGCAATGCGGCTGTAGCCCCAAGCCCATGTGCCGATGGTGCCCGTGGGAGACGAAGGTTTGTCGGGACAAATGTCGTGATAGCACATGGTGGCAACGGCGTAGCCTCGCTCCAAGGCCATCTCGTAGCTCCATCGGCTTTGCTGTTGTCCGCGTCCCCATGCGTCGGAGCCAGCGTCCTTCATCGTGTCCATCGACGGGGAGAAGAGAACGTCCGGTTGCAGCGTGGTGGTCTGGTTGCCGTGGAAGTTGTAGGCGATGATGACGGGCACGCGCTTCTCTGCTTTTGCAGGGAGGTAAAGGAGCAGCAGGGCTTCCTTCTGGTGTCCGTCCGTGTCCTGAAAGGTGAATCGCACCTGCTTCTGCGTGGCGAGTCCGCCCAGGGCGTCGGTGTTTGTGGCGAGGAGTTCGTAGGAAACCTTTGTGCCAGGATGTTTAGGAGCGACGCCGTATTCCTGTTCTGCGAACAGCCGAAGCAGTTCGGGCCGCCGCTTGCGTTCCCACTCTTTGCGGGTCGCGACGCGCTTGCCGTCCTGGCAAGTCAGCACGTCGGGAAGTTCGTAGGCGGGCACGAGGCTTTCGTCGTAGTTGACAGGGGCATTCTTGTTCTGACCTTTTGCTGCGAGGGATATGATCATGGCGAGGAGGAGGAGAGTATGTTTCATAGTGGATGGATTTACATGAGGCGTTTGGCTATGGTGAAGAAGCGGGAACGTATGCGGCGGCGCAGCGGGAAACGCTCCTTGAACACTTCGGGTGTGAGCTGGGTGCAGTGCTGACGTATGTCGTCGGCATAGATGCGTTGCAGCTCATGGGTGATGCCCGGAGAGAAGATGAAGGCGTTCACCTCATAGTCGAAGCAGAGGGAGCGCGCGTCGAGGTTGGTGGTGCCTACGGTGCAGAAGAGGCTGTCCACCATCATCACCTTGCTGTGGTGGAAGCCGTTGTTGTAGTAATAGACTTCTGCGCCTTGCTTCATGAGCTTGCGCATCTCGAGTCCGATGACGTCGTCGTTTGCTTTGCCGTCGCTCTTGGTGGAGACCATGAACTGCACGCGGACGCCTCGCAGCAAGGCACGGCGCAGGGCTTGGCGCACTTCGCCGAAGAGCATGGCGTAAGGGTTGACGATTTGTACGAGGTGGTCTGCGTTGTCGATGGCCACGACGTAGGTCTGCCGCATGATGGCAGGCGACTCCTTAGGCCAACGGGAAGCGAAGGCGACAACCTCCGGACCCTCCGAACCCATCGGACCCACCCCCAACCCCTCCCTTGTAGGGAGGGGAGTATATAGCTTCCCAGATGTATCTTCTCCCCTCCCTACAAGGGAGGGGTTGGGGGTGGGTCCGGGGAGTCCGGTGGAGGGGCCGGTCTGTTCCTTCTCCCACATCCTCCAGAACAGCTCTTCGTAGGCTTGGACGATGGGGCCCTTCATGCGGATATGCATGTCGCGCCACTGACCTATTTTGGGCTTACCGTGCAGGTAGTAGTCGGCAACGTTCATGCCGCCGGTGTAAACCATGCGGCCGTCGATGACGGCTATCTTGTGATGATTGCGGTGCAGCAGGTGGTTTATCCAAGGGAAGCGCACGGGGTCGAAGGCTTCGATGTGGATGCCTCGGCTGCGGATGCTTTGCATGAGGGTGTCGGAGAGTGGGATGTCGCTGTGACGGTTGCCGAAGCTGTCGAAGATGATGTGTACGTCGACACCTTCGGCCACTTTGCGGTAGAGCTTGTCGAGCAGGGCACCGCAGATACTGTCCTGCTGGAACTTGAAGTAGTCGAGCAGGATGTAGCGCTCGGCCTTGTCGATTTCGCCGAAGAGGTCGCGGAATTTCTCCGTAGCCGTGGGCAGTAGCTTCATCTCCGTCGCTTCGTAGATGGGCAGGCCCATTCGCCGGAAGTCGCGGAGCGTGCGCTGTGACGAGTCTTGGCCCACGGCAGAGCAGCAAATCATCAGGAGGAAGAGGGCGGATAAGATGGTGCTTTTGATGTTCATGGCTGCAAAGATACGAAATAATTCTTGACTCTAAACATTTTAACTTTTTAACTCTTTATCTCTTTAACTTTTTTTTCGTATCTTTGCACTGGAAATGCAAAAAAAACAAGCGAACAATGAGTAAAGTGGTAATCAACTGTTTCGAGGACTTCCAGCAGTACGAGGGAAAGGAGCTGGGCGTGAGTGATTATGTGGAGCTGAGCCAGGCGAGGATAAATCTGTTCGCCGACGCCACACTCGACCACCAGTGGATACATGTGGACACGGAGAAAGCCAGGCAGGAGAGTCCCTTCGGCCAGACCATCGCCCACGGCTACCTCACGCTGAGCATGTTGCCTTATCTGTGGGACCAAATCGTGGAGGTACACAACCTGGAGCGCATGATGAACTATGGCATGGACCGCATGAAGTTCTCCATGCCCGTGTTGAGCGGACAGCACATCCGTATGCGGACGAAGCTCGAGGAACTGGCCAACCTGCGAGGTGCCATCAAGACCACCATCAAGTTCACCATCGAAATTCAGGAAACGGGCAAGAAGGCCCTCGAGGGCTTGGCTACGTTTATCTACTATTTCAAGCAGGCGTAAAGGCCCACGGGCTGTGGCTCGTGCGGAGATGCCGCTGGCGGGGTTCCCAAACGCCGCACGCGACGATGGCAAACGCCGCGTGCGACGATGGGCATCGCCGCACGCGAAGTCGTCCGTCGCCGCACGCGACAATTTCCGGCGCCGCAGACGGCAGCGGAGAGTTTCTCAGAAGAGCTCCAGCTGCACATGATGAGGGTGGGGGCGGGGCTTTGTCTGCTCAGGCTTGTTGATGTCGGCGCGGATGGCGTTGTCGAGAAAGAGGTCGAGCTGTATGGCAAAGTCCGGCTTGATGGCATAGGTGCCGTAGTGCGTGTGGACGAAAGGCGACTCCATCCTGCGCGCCTGCTCCCAGAGATAGCGGCCAACGCTGTTGCGAAGTTCGCCATAGTCAATGTCCGAGACGAAGAAGTCAACGTGCTTGTTGTAGATGCGTCGGGCAATATTCTTGATGCGCAGGCCGTCGCGCCCGTGTGCCAGCAGAATTTCTATGATGTCCCTATGGTAGATGTTTTTCACCCTGCAAAGATAGACTTTTCTGCGCAAAGTTACAAATAAAACTCAAAAGAGGAAAGTGAAATGCAAAAAATAAGGGTGTAAAGACCAGACAGCGGCAAATTTAGCCTCCCAAAGCTTCATGTTTCCAACTTTTCTTAGTAACTTTGCACTTCCGAACGTTTAATTATTATATATAATGTGTAAAGTTAAGTTTTTTCTGTTCGCCGTCGGGCTGCTCAGCCTGTTGGCTTCCTGTGCGGGCGACCCTGAGCGTCACGAACTGACGCCCGTGGAGCAACGCATCATCCTCTACGCCGACCAGACGCTCGACTCGCTCCGATTCTATACCTACGACTCCTGGACGGTGACATCGCAGGCCGAGTGGATCACCGTGGAAGGCGACGGAAAGATGGACGTCGCTTATGATTACCAGACACGCTACTTCTGCCGTGTCTTCCTCCACCTGCTTCCCAACACGACGGGCAGGTCGCGGCAGGGCACAGTCCACGTCAAGTCGTACGACTACGCCTACTCCGCGCCCTTCGTGCAACTGGGGTTGCTCAACATATCGCACCCCTCGTACACCATCGACGCCTTCCTCGACGCGCAAAGCCACATCCCCTCCACGGCACACTACGAGCTTCTCGACAGCGCACACTGGACGGCTGACTCCATTTGCTTCAGCGTTGAGAACAACTGGGAACTGCTTGGCGAGCTCCCGGAGTGGCTTTCCGCCGACAAACGCTCGGGCTTGCCGGGAAAGCACAGCGTCCATCTCACGCTCCAGCCTAACCTCGACACCGAAAACGCTCGCGAGGCGAAGCTGAAACTCACAAGCGGTGTGGTGAAAAACGACATCATTATCCGTCAACTTCCTGCCCGGAAGGAAGAAGAATAGAAGCCCTATGCAGTACGAACTCTTCGGCGATGCCGACTTCGAGCAGGAGTTGCCGCTGGCAGGACGCACCATTTGTCTGCTCGGCACGTTCCGCCAGGCCTCCAAGACCTTGCGCCAGAAGCTGCAAGGGCTTGGCGCAGAGATGAAACAGGGACTGAGTCGCGGCCTCCACTATGCAGTGTTGGGGCAGAATGTTCCTGCCGATACGCAGGAGAAACTTGCCCAACTTGCCTTCCACGGCTACTGTCCTAAGATATTGACGGAGGCCGACCTCGACAACATCCTTGGCGGACACTACGGAGCCTACGCCGTGCCGGAGCAGACGAAGAAGGACTTGCACCTCACGCTGCGGCATTATCTCGAATGTAGGCTTCGCTTCGACGGTAGCCTTAATCCTCTCTACACGAAGGAGCTTTTCCTTGCGCCCGACACGCAGCCCGACCTCTACCAGAAGCTCGGCAACCGTGGCATCTATGCCAATGCCTATATCGACGACACGACGGACGTCCTCGTCATCAGCGACGCTTCCCTGCAGCACCTGAAGGACGGCTCGACCGACGCTTCCCTGCGCTACATCGAGGAACAGTACAATAAAAGTCGGGCGCAGACCTTCCGCTTTATGATAACCAGCGAAGGCGAACTCCGCGAATGGCTTTCCGCTTTCCCGCCGGAAGGCTTCGGGGATAGGGCAGAATCGTAAAGGATCCCCTAACTCCCTTAAGGGGGAAAGACCCCCTCTGACTCCTCCTTAAGGGGGAGAAAGCAGGTGAAGAAAGCCTCCCCATAGAGGGGGAGGTTTGGAGAGGGTCTCTAAATCGTAAATAAATCGTAAATCGTAAATCGTCAAATCGTAAATACAAAAGGGTGTTAGGGACTATCATCAACACGGCAACCATCTTGGCCGGCAGTGCTTTCGGCGCGCTGTTGCGGACGGGAATCGGGGAGAAATACAAGAAAGTGCTCTTCGATGGACTTGGCTTGTGCTGCCTTGTGCTCGGCATGAACGCTTCGTTGCCCAACATGAGCAAGAGCGAATATCCCGTACTCTTCATCCTCAGTCTTGCCATCGGCGGGCTTATAGGCACGAAACTCAACCTCTCGGGGCGAATAGACCGACTGAATGCTGGCATCAGAAAAAGTCCCCTCCCCGCTAACCACAGCCCCCTCCCCGCTCCCCCTTTGGGGGAGTGCTGCAAAGCCGCTGAAAAAGAGCACGGAAGGGGCAACGAAAATGAGGCACTCCCCCAAAGGGGGAGCGGGGAGGGGGCTGTGGGTAGCGGGCAAGGGCCTGTCCAGGGGCTCGTGACGGGCTGCCTGCTCTACTGCATCGGCACGTTCTCCATCGTGGGGCCCGTGCTTTCGGCGCTCTCACCGACGGCGGGTTGGGCGTGGAACGAACAAGCCAACACGTTCCTCTACACCAATGCTACGCTCGATTTCGTCAGCTCTGCCGTCCTTGCTGCCTCGTTCGGGTGGGTCATGATGCTCGCCGCGCCGGTGCTCTTCTGCTGGCAAGGCTTCTTCTACGCTGTTGGCTACTTCTGCTCGGGCGGTATGCCTGAGCCGATGAGGGTGGAGCTGAGCATCGTGGGCGGCGTGCTCATCCTCAGCTCGGGCCTCGGCATACTGGGCATCAGGGACTGCAAGACGGTCAATCTCCTGCCGAGCCTCCTCGTGCCGGTCGTCTTTTATCTGGTGAAAGCCCTTTTCTGATTTCCTCGTAAGAGAACGGCTGCCTGGCGGTGACGCTGTGGGGCGGCTGGAATAATCCTTCACGGTTGTGGCCCGAAGGCTGTGCCTTTATGCCCCGAACGGCGAAGGATTATCGCAGAACCCTTCAGCTTTCCTGCAGGCATCCTGCGCGCCTCGTTTCTCCGGCGAGCGTCCCTCTTTCTGTCGCTCCGTACGCTTCTTTCCCCTCAAAAAGGCCATGAATAGTGCATTTCTGCATTTTTGAAAGTGGTTTCTGCATTTATGGTACTGACGTTGCAGGCGTTTCTCTGTATCTTTGTGCAGAATTTGGCAAGGTGTCGGCCGGGACATACGGCCGATGGCAGGACGCCGACGAGAGTGAGTACACATTATTAATATAATAACATTAGTGTCCCGTTAAAATTGGGACGAGTTAAATACTAATCAAACAACCCCGG
>CAMVDV010000029.1 GCA_947166305.1 uncultured Prevotellaceae bacterium
AGTGCTTGATAATCAGCTTACTCTCTTCTGAATCAATTTCGTCGAACTCACGTTAATATATATATATGTACTGGTCGAAGCGTCCGAGCGTGTTGTGATAGTGACCGGCTTCCCAGAGGCAGAAGTGCATGACGCGGAGCAATTGGAGAGCCTGCCGCAAGTCTTGGGGCGCATCGCTCGTGATGGCTCGGAATGTCTCTGCAAGCTTAGTGTCACCCTCTGCGTCGGCTTTCTCGGCATAGCGGCGGATGAAGTCCTGTATGGCCCTGAGGCAGACGGCTTCGCTCTCAAGGAACTCCTGCTGCATGGGCGTCAGGTCAGAGTCCTTTTGCCGTTCCTTCACTTCGCGGAGCATCTGTCCCAAGCCTTTTCGGAGCATCGCTTCGTAGTTCGGCGAGATGTTGCAGAGGTCGCCCTTCTCGTGAAGATAGTGGCTGGAGCGGATGTCGTCCCACTCTTCCTTAGTATAAATGGAGGGGATGTCCATGATGGTGCGCGTCGCGGCGATGCGTTCCTCGGGCAGCAGGACAGGCATCTCTGCCTCCAGCATCCTTTTCAGTCGGATGGCAGCGCGCATCTGGAAACTCATGCCTGCGGCCTTCATCTCCTCGGCCATGCCTGAAAGACCGGCTTCTTCTGCCGTCCGGCGCAGGGGATGATGCTGCTTCGTGAAGATGTAGTGTCTGAGTCGTTTGATTCTTTCGTTCATCGTACCATTTACTATTTTACTATTTACGATTTACAATTTATCGAGTAATATACTATTTTGCGATTTACTATTTACGATTTATTTACGATTTAATCATTTACCATTTACCATTTGGGCGGCAGCAAATTCTTCATTCTTCATTCTTAATTCTTAATTTCTTTTCTCTTCCTGCTGCAAATATACAATTATTTATCCGTACCAGTTCGTACCAGTAGCATAAATTTTTGTATGTTGTTAAACATGTTAAACGTAATTATTTGCTTTTTAGTCGCTTAATGTTTAACTTTTCGGAGGCGGAAGCAAATTATTCACTTTTCGCTTTTCACTTTTCCCTCAAAAAGTCGTAACTTTGCAGCCGCAAAACCTAAAAAGGTATGCTAAACACTGACTCAAAGTACAAACTGATAGTGCGGTTCGTGGAGGAAGGCATCACGGCAGGCAGACTGCAGAAAGGCGACTGGATTCCTTCCATCAACGAATTCAGACATATCTTCAATCTCTCGCGCGACACGGTCTTTGCCGGCATCACGGAACTCAAGTCGCGGGGCATCATCGCGTCCCGACAGGGCAAAGGTTACTATGTGGTGAGCACAAACTTCCAGTCGGAGCACAACATCTTCCTGCTCTTCAACGAGCTGAACGAATTCAAGGAAGACCTCTACAATGCCTTCATGGAGAGCATCGACCAGGGCAGCAACTCGGTCAACCTTCAGTTTCACAACTACAATCGGGAGGTGTTTGAAAAGTTGCTTCTTGAGGCCAAAGGGAAATACACCACCTATGTTGTCATGACCGGTAAGTTCCTGGGCACTGAGGACTTGCTCAACTCTCTTGGCGGACGCGTCTATCTGCTCGACCACTTCGAGGAAGAACTTCGGGGCAAGTATTCTGCCGTGGCACAAGACTTTGAGATGGATACCTACGATGCCCTGACCTCCGGCATCAAGCATCTCGCAGGGTACAAGCGTTTCATCATGGTGCAGAACGAGGCGAAGGAGCCCTACGAACGCTACAACGGGCTGAAACGTTTCTGCATGGAGCAGGGATTTGAATGTAAGTATCTGAACAGCATTGAGAACCGACGCATTCAAAAGGGCGACGTCTTCATCCTTGTGAACGACCGTGACCTTGTCACCATCATCAAGCAGTCGGCACGCCAAGGCTTTGTGCCCGGCAGGGAATTCGGTATCATTTCCTACAACGAAACGCCACTCAAGGAGGTGCTTTGCGGCGGCATCACGACGCTCTCCACCGACTTCCGCCAGATGGGACGCACCTTGGCATCGCTCCTCGGCAAGCCCGGCATCGAACAAGTCCGCAATCCCTGGTGCCTCAACATCCGATCGTCGATCTGATCTTTCCCCTGCCACAAGACACGACTTCATACATTATAAGCAATTGGAAACAATTACCTCATAATATATTCAACCACGAATTTCACGAATTGGCCACGCCCTTGAAGCTTACAGAAAATTCGTGCAATTCGCGTAATTCGTGTAATTCGCGTAATTCGTGGTAAGAAACAATGCAGGAAAGCCCGCAGACTAATCGTGTTTAGTTGTCAAACTAAACGTGTTAAGTTGCCGAACTAAACGTGCTGTGTTTGCAGATATAATGTGGAGTGACCTTTTCCGCCCGTAGGGACGCGCCGTGGCGCGTCCGCCATTGCCACGAAGGTACAGCCAAAGAGAATACGTCGCGGACAGCGGACGCGCCACGGCGCGTCCATACAGGCAAAACGGGCGGTCAACATTAAAATCGAAAACCCACACGAGGAGTTTGTCAAATCCACGCGTGCTTTTCGTCAAATCCACGCGTGCTTTTCACCTAATCCACGCGAAGAGTTTTTCATCTACTACTGAGTGGATGGTCATTTATCCATTAGTAAATGGTCATTTACCCATTAGTAAATCGTCATTTACTCATTAGTGGTTTTCAGACTTCAAACGCTTAGTTTCGGATTTACGACGTCACATGTTTTCTACAGCACCAGCACTTCCACCCCTGCTTCTTCGAGTATATCGGTGTGCAGACGGGGCTCGGCCTCGGTGTCGAAACTCGGTTCGTAGTCCATTCCCACCATGCTGTACTTTGCGCCCGCCATCTTGTTGTAGCGCAACAGCTCCACCCTTTGGAGATGCTGTGCGTCCTTGATGAGGTCGCTAACAGCACGGAAGTTCTCCATCGTGTCGTTCACACCTGGGATGAGTGGTATGCGCAGGACAAAATCCTTGCCACTTTCCTTCAGAATTGAAAGGTTTCGGAGGATGGGACGATTGCTAACGCGCGTGTACTTCCTGTGTAGTTCATCGTCCGTCTGCTTGCAGTCGAAGAGCACAAAGTCAAGGTTGTCAAGGACTTTCCTGAACACTTCTTCGCCGGCATAACCGCTTGTCTCCATGGCACAATGGATGTGCGGACGAATCTCGCCAAGCACTTCCAGGAGGAAGTCTGCCTGCATCAGGGGCTCGCCGCCAGTGAAGGTCACGCCGCCCTTGTTCAACCTGAAGATTTTCTCGTTGCGCAACAGTTGTTTTGCCAGTTCGCCCGAGTCGATTTCCTCGCCACTCACCACCGTCTCGTCCCTTTTCTTCATCAGTTGTGGCTTAGGGCTGAGGCCTTCGGGATTGTGGCACCACTCGCACCTCAGCGGGCAGCCTTTCAGAAAGACCGTCGTCCTGATGCCCGGACCATCGTTGATGGCAAACTCCTCTATGCTGAATATCGTACCTTTCATGCCGCGAAGATACAAGTTTTTATGCTAAACTGGTATGTTCTGGTACGAATAAATCGAATAAAAGTTATTTTTGTGTTGATTTTTCTTTGTTGAGGAAAAGTTTTTTATATCTTTGCCAAGCGTAAACATTATTTTAACAAGCAAACCATGACGAAGCGACTCCTCATCCCGTTCATTCTTTCATTCCTTCATTCTTTCATTTTTTCTCCCTCCCTCTCGGCAAAGCCTAAGATGCAATATCCTGCTCCAAACAGGGTGAAGATAACCGACAAGATGTGGAGCCCAATCCTTGAGCGCACGCGCACCGTCACCATCCCCGACGTGCTCGACAAGTTCGAGGGACGGCACATCGACCGCATAGAGAAGGACGACGATGCCTTTTGGTCGCCCGACCGCGGACGTGTGGCAAAAGAAACGTCCGAGAGCCGCACACACAACACGCTCAGGAACTTCGAGCTTGTGGCAGAAGGACATGTGGCCGACGGCGGGCACTTCGGCTTCCCGTGGTTCGACGGATTGATCTACGAGACCATCACCGGCATCGCCGACTATCTGCTTCAATTCCCCGACAAGGTCATGGAGGCTCGCCTCGACGAATACATCCGCCGCATCGCTGCCGCACAGAAAGCCGATGCGAACGGCTACATCAACACCTACACGACGCTGCAGGAGAACAATCACCGCTGGGGCGAAAACGGCGGCAACCTGCGATGGCAGCACGACGTCTACAACAGCGGTGCCCTCGTGGAAGCTGGCGTACATTATTATAAAGCAACAGGCAAGACACAACTTCTGGAGGTGGCGACTCGGCTGGCGAACTATATGTACGACTACATGGCAGGAGCGAACCACAACGTTGTGCCTGGTCATGCCCTCCCCGAGGATGCACTCATCCAGCTCTACCATCTCTATAAGTCTGAGCCAAAGCTTGCAGAGAAACTCTCCGTGCCCGTCCCCGCCGAACACTACCTTGCCCTTGCCAAGTTCTGGATTGACCAGCGCGGGCATACAGAAGGGCGTCGGCCGCTGGAAGCATACGCACAGGATGCAGAACCTGTGTTCGAGGCAAAGACCATAGAAGGTCATGCCGTCCGTGCCACGCTCTTCTGGACAGGCGTGACGGACGTGGCGTTGGCCACCGACGACCGCCGCTACGCCGATGCCTCCACTCGCATCTGGGAAAACATGGTGGGCCGACGTATGTTCATCACAGGCGGCGTAGGAGCCATCCACGAGGACGAGAAGTTTGGCCCCGACTATTTCCTTCCCACGGGCGCATATCTCGAGACGTGCGCCGCCATCGGTGCAGGCCTCTTCTCGTGGCGAATGAACGAACTGACGGGCGAGGCCAAGTACATGGATGTGCTGGAGCGCATCGTCTTCAACAGCATTCCCACTGCCGTCTCGATGGACGGAAAGAACTACACCTACCAGAACCCATTGAACGCCGACAAGATGAATCGCTGGCCTTGGCACGACTGTCCTTGCTGCCCGCCCATGCTCCTCAAGTTCACCGGCTTGCTGCCCTCCATGATTTACGCTGTGAGCGGCAGGGACATCTACGTCAACCTCTTCATCGGCAGCACGGCCAACTTGCAAGTGCCTGGCGTCGGAGAAGTCGAAATCAGTCAGCAGGTAGACTGGAATACAGGAGAAGTTGTCATTCGGCTTCAGTCGGAGAAAGCAAAGAAGTTGCGCCTCCACGTCCGCATCCCATGCTGGGAAAGCGGCGAAGAACTTCCCCTCGGACTTTACACCCCATCCCCCTTTAGGGGGAGTCCCTGCCGCGAAAGACTCCCCCTAAAGGGGGATGGGGGGTCTTGGAACGGGGGTTCATACCGGACCTACAAGAACCTCACGAACGACATCCGCCTCAATTTCGACGTCTCTCCGCGAATCGTCAAGGCCGACGACAATGTCGAGCAGCTCCGAGGACTCCGTTCCCTGGCAAGCGGCCCCTTCGTGTACTGCATGGAGAAGACAGACAACGAAACCATTTGGGACAACCTCAACCTGTCGGGCCGCACCTACATCCTTGATGCCGAACACCCCATCCTTGGCGTCACACCACTTCGCAGCACCGACGGACAAATCACAGCCATCCCCTTCTACATGATTGCCAATAGATGCCAGGACACAGCCTATCGCGTATGGACAAAATGAACATGCAACAACAACTCATAGATATCGTCGTCGAGGCATCAGCCCTGATGCTCACCGACGACTTCCAGATTACCGAGAAAGACGGCGTCGCCAACATCGTCACCACTTCCGACGTAGCGGTGCAGGAGTTCCTGCGTAGCCGACTTGCTGCCCTCCTGCCCGATTGCGGCTTCCTCATGGAAGAAGAAGACGCACACGACCTCGCACACGAATACGTTTGGATTGTCGACCCCATCGACGGCACGGCAAATTATGCACGCGGCATACGCGAATGTTGCATCTGCGTCGGGCTGAGACGTGGCACGCACATGCAGCAGGCCATCGTCTATATGCCACGAACCGACGAGCTCTTTGCTGCCGAACGAGGCAAGGGAGCCTTCCTGCATCATCCTGTATCGGGAAAGCCCTCCCGCAAGCTCAAAGTGTCGGAGCGTCCCTTCAGCGAAGGCATCATGTGCACCGCCCTTTCGCTCTACCACAAGGAGAACGCACAGCTCTGCTCCGACATCATCATGGACATCTACATGCAGTGCAACGACATCCGTCGCTTCGGCTCGGCCGCATCGGAGCAGTGCTATCTTGCCATGGGGCTCTACGAACTCTACTTCGAGTACATCCTCTCGCCCTGGGACTTTGCTGCCGCATCGCTCATCCTCGAAGAAGCAGGCGGTGTGCTCTGCGACCTCAAAGGACATCCGCTGGACCACACCAAGCCGTCAGGAGTTCTTGCCGCCAACAACAAAGAGAGCCTTGCCCGCCTCGTCAGCATCGTCTCGGCAAAGCTTCCGGCATAGTCTTCCCCTCACCTACCCTCCCGGAAGGCTTCCTGTACAAAGAAAAAAGCAAACCACACAAAACTTTCCAGCCCTTTTCCTTTGCATGAATGGATTTAATTCGTACCTTTGCAGCAGGAAGCAAGAACGATGACTTCCGCCATACAACATACTGACGATGGAAAGCAACAACGACATTCGCTGGATTCAGCGCTACGACAACTACCACAGAGCATGTCTCAGGGTTCAAGAAACCGTCAATGGAAGCAAGGCCATTGATGATTACACAGACTTGGAACTTGAGGGTCTCGTGCAGCGCTTTGAATACACTTTCGAACTTGCATGGAAAGTTCTTCAAGACCTAATGCTATTCAAAGGCTACGACTTCGTCAGAGGACCCAATGGTACGCTTCAGCAGGCTCTCGAGGATGGAATCATCACCAACCACGACGGATGGCGAGCTATGGCTAAGGCCCGTACCATGACCGCCCACACCTACGACGAGGAGGACATCCTCGGCATCGTACACGACATCTTTGATGTCTATGCACCCCTCATGAAAGAATTAGACAGCAGTCTGGGCAAACTTCTGGAAAAACAATAATCATGTATGGCCTGAGTGAACAGGTTGTGGAAGACCTGAAAAACGTATTCTGCCGCTATGACAACCTCGAAAAGGTCGTCATCTTCGGTTCAAGAGCCAAAGGGAACTACCACGATGGCTCGGACATCGACTTGGCCCTTTGCGGAGACGGCATCACCTTCCGCCAACTCATGCAGGTAAGCTCGGACATCGACGACCTCGGGCTGCTCTACAAAGTAGACCTGATAGATTACAACAAAAAGAAATCAACCCCTATAGGATGCCACATCGACCGCGTGGGGCAGGTCTTTTGGTCGCACTGACCATCTGCCTGCACCGCAAACCAGAATAAATCACACACGATTCCTTGGTGCATATCAAAGAAATTCGTACCTTTGCAGGCGAAGCGAAGAAAAGAAATATCGCTGGCAGACAGACAAAACAACAAATCAAACACAAGACAGCCTATGATGAAGTAACAGGAAAAGACTGGGAAGCCGGCGCACGAGGTGCGGCGCTCCCGCGGGACAAACAACACTAATTCAAATCTATTAACACAGACGAAGAAGTGCGACTGAAGTCCCGTTCGCAGTCTTATCGATAACATGAGCTTTCTGCTCTTGTTCTCTCATTCTTGAATACCGCCAAACATTCGCTACATGAGAGCAAGCAGTTCAGAAGGTTCACGTCCGCTTGAGGGCGTGAACTGTTCTTGCTTGTTTATGTAGCATGGTCACTTGGCGGTAACCAAAGAATGAAAATAAGCATCCGAATGGTTTCACGCCTTTTTCGTTTCTTAAAACAAAGAAACAAATGAAAACAAGATTTTTACTTAAAGTATGCTTGGCATGGATGCTCATGACTATAGTAACTGTTCAAGTGAGCCATGCACAATGGGCAAGTTTTCCGGAGGAACTTGAACTTAAGGTAGGAGAGACGAAAGCTGTTACAGTGGAATATGGAGGTGGATATACAGATCATACATTCGCCCCAAATAATTCCAATTATGCTATTGACGTTAAAATAAGTGGAAGGACAGCATATGTTACCGGGCTTCGTGAAGGAACTGGTTATATTCAATTAAATGTATGGAGATGGTTGTCTGGTTCAACAGAAAAAGAATACGTTCATTTCCTTTGTTATGTAACCGTGACAAGCCCTCCTGGGATTCAGTTTGCCGATGCCAAGGTTAAAGCCCTCTGTGTCGCCAATTGGGACACGAATGGTGATGGCGGACTGAGCGAGGCAGAAGCCGCCGCAGTCACAGATTTGGGTGAAGTATTCAACGGTAATAAAGAAATCACGTCCTTCAACGAACTGCAATATTTCACAGGACTGACCAGCTTTGAATACCCATGTGGTTTCACCGATTGCACCAACCTGACATCCATCACCATTCCGAGCAGTGTAAAGAAAATCTATAGTGGATTCGAAGGATGTGGATTCACTTCCATCACAATTCCCAATAGCGTAACCGAAATCAGGCCTGTCTCATTCTGTGAATGCCACAACTTGAAATCTGTCACCATCGGTAGTGGCATGACGAACTACGAGTCCAATGTTTTCCAAGGCTGCAACAACCTAACTTCTATTGTGGTCGCTTCAGGTAACTCGAAGTACGATTCCCGTAATAATTGTAACGCCGTAATCGAAACCGCTTCGAACACATTAATCGAGGGATGTAAGAATACCACCATCCCAAGCAGTGTGACCAATATAGGTGAATACGCTTTCGTGGATAAAGGTCTGACCTCTGTCACCATTCCCGAGAGTGTGACCAGCATTGACCACAGTGCCTTTGGCCAGAACTATGACTTGACAGATGTGTTTTGTTATGCAAGAAATGTACCATCGACAAGCTGGGAGGTATTTGATGATGAAACAATCGCTTCTGCCACACTTCACGTCCCTGCATCATCAATACAACAATATCAGACCACTGAGCCATGGAGTAAATTTGGGAGCATAGTATCTATTGATGGTGACGAGCCGGGTGATTCTGATACAGAATTAGTGACTATAGGTGAAGGAAACGTAGATGGCAGCTTTAATACGGTGCCATACAACAATTACTACAAGTATTCAACCACACAAATGCTGTACACACCAAGAGAAATCGGCAGAAGCGGCACAATAAAGAGTATCGCCTTTAAGGTGGCAAATGCTACTTCTCACTCTACATCAGAGGTGAAAGTATATCTCGGGCACAAGTCAGACCTTTTCTCCGGAACAACCGATTATGTGAGCAGTAATTTGACTTTGGTTTACTCTGGTGCACCGACGTTAGGACGAGCCACAGGGTGGGAGAAGTTGGACTTCAACCAAGGAGAGTTTGAATACAATGGAACTGACAACCTCGTCGTTGTAGTAACAAGACAAGCATCAAGCTACACGAAATCGTTAACGTATGATTGCTATAGTGGTACAGGCTATGTTTTGTACCGCAGAAGCGACGAAGATACAAGCTGTGCAGATGTAACAAATACTTCGAAGGGATACTCAGACTATAACGAACGTCCTGTTGTCAAGTTGGAACTTGAAGGAAATACTTCTGACGGGCCAGACACCGATATTTCACAGCTTGACAATATTATCTACCTTGAGAAGACCGAGTCGCTGGCTGGTAGTAATGTGACATTGCCCTTCCAGATGAAGAACTCGGCGGCGATTCGCGGCTTCCAGTTCGACCTTTATCTGCCCGATGGCGTAACGGCGGTGAAGAACGCCAAGGGACGCATACAGGGTGCGCTCAGCAGCGGACGTCTGCCGGAGGACGATGAGCACACGCTGACCATACAGGAGCAGCCCGACGGCGCCATACGTTTCCTCTGCAACTCACTCTACGACGAGACCTTCACCGGCTCGGACGGCGAGATTGCCACGCTGCAAATAAAGATTGCCGACAACATGGAGGACGGCGACTACCCCATCGTCATTAAGAACATGAAGCTGACGGAAACAAACATCAGCAACTTCTATGAGACGGACTACCTGAAGAGCACGCTGAGCATCACGTCCTACATGCTTGGCGACGTGAACAGCGACACGATGATAGACATCCTGGACTACACGGGCGTGGCAAACCATATCGTGGGCATCGCACAGGACGTCTTCGTGGAGAAAGCTGCCGACGTGGACAACAGCGGCCAGATAGACGTGGCTGACTACACGGGCATTGCCAACCTCATCATGACGGGCAACGTCTATGGCACCAGCAACAACGTGAAGCCCGAGAGCGGTAGGCGGAAGGCTGCTGACTACGGGGACAACTACATCATTGTGCAAGACACATCGATGCCGATAACGGATGCCCGCGGCGCTGAGGTTGAGTTGTCCCTCTGCATGAAGAACTCGGCTCCCATCCGTGGCTTCCAGTTCGACATGTACCTGCCCGAGGGCTTCACGGTCGTGAAGAATGCCAAGGGACGCATCAGTGCATCGCTCACCCGTGCACGTTTGGCGGACGATGACGAGCATACGCTGACCGTACAGGAACAGGCCGACGGTGCCATCCGCTTCCTCTGCAGCTCGCTCTACGACGAGACATTCAGCGGCTCGGACGGCGAGATTGCCACCGTGAAGGTCAAGATTGCCGAGAACATCGCTGCCGGCAACTACAGGATTCTGCTGAGGAACATGAAGCTGACGGAGACGAACATCAGCAACTACTACGAAGCAGACAACGTGGAGAGCGTCTTCATCGTGGCGAGCGGCAACGGAATAGCCGAACTTGCCTTGCAGAACGTATCGATACAGGCACAGGGCGGAAGCATCACAGTGGAAGGTGCAGCCGACGGCACAGCCATCTCTGTCTATAGCTCAGACGGTATGTTGCAAGGCACGGCAGTTGCCGACAAGGGCATCGCCACGCTGAGCACTTCCCTGCAGGCCGGCTCCATCGCCTTCGTGAAGGTGGGCGAGAAGACCGTCAAGGTTCTGATGAAGTAACTTGTCCCTTTTTGGGAAAACAAGGAGGATGTGTCATGGCACATCCTCTTTTTTGTTACCACGCGGCGGTACTGCTGCAGGAGCTATTGCTTCTGCTTGCTGCCGCCCGTCTTTGCCTTTCCTCTAAAGAAAAATGAATTTCTTTATTGAAACTGGCTTGCATTTCGGGAAATTTATCTAACTTTGCAGGAAGAAGGATGAGTGCCCTTATACATTATTATATATATATAGCGCGAAGATGAACCTGCTGTCCGACCTGAAGGAACTGTTGCTGCCGAGGCTCTGCCCGGTGTGCGGGAAGCTGCTGATGCAGGGCGAGGACGTGGTGTGTGCCTTCTGTGCCATCGGGTTGCCGCGCTACAGGGTGGTCCGGCTCGAGGACAATCTGCTGCTGCGCATGGTGTGGGACAGGGCCGACGTGAAGCGTGCCACGACGTTCCTCATCTACAATCCGCACTCGCCCTACCATCGTCTGGTCATCGACTTCAAGTTCCACGGCATGAGCGACCTTGCCCGCAGGCTGGGCTACTGGGCAGCGATGGAGGCCGCCAAGCAGGGTTTCTGGGAGGAAGCTGATGCCTTGGTGCCTGTGCCGCTCACTTGGTGGCGACGCTTGAGACGCGGCTACAACCAGGCTGAAATGCTGGCCCGGGGCATGGCTGAGGTGACAGGACTGCCGGTGGTCAACCTTGTGCGGCGCACCAAAAGCCGACAGTCGCAGACAAGGCTCAGCGGAGAACAGCGGAGGAAGAATGCCGAGGACATCTACCGGGCAGAGGTTCCCGACGAGTGGCGAGGCAAGAGGCTGGTCGTCGTGGACGACGTGATGACGACAGGCTCCACCATCGCCGCCTGCGCTAAGGCACTGAACGAGGCCGACGAGAGTGCCAAGGTCAGCATCTTCCCGCTGGCCTTTGCCGGAGACTACTGACTGCCTTCGCCGTCCGCCGGCTGTCTGCGGAATAGAGATGGGAAAAAGGTTATCATAACATATATATGCGCCGCAAGTGACAAAATGCATCTATTTTATAACTTTTTCTTACAAAAAGTTGCAAGATTGTGCTTTTTGATGTACTTTTGCACTCGGATAACAAAGAATAACCATTAGTTTAACTAATCATTATTATCTATGGACGCAAAGAAAGTCTTGGAAGACCTGAAGAGACGCTTCCCGGGTGAACCCGAGTATCATCAGGCAGTAGAAGAGGTGCTGGGCACCATCGAAGAAGAGTACAACAAACACCCAGAGTTCGAGAAGGTGAACCTCATCGAACGTCTCTGCATCCCCGACCGCGTTTATCAGTTCCGCGTGACGTGGATGGACGACAAGGGACAGATTCAGACGAACATGGGTTATCGCATTCAGCACAACAATGCCATCGGTCCCTACAAGGGCGGCATCCGCTTCCACTCGAGCGTGAACCTGGGCATCCTCAAGTTCCTGGCTTTCGAACAGACGTTCAAGAACTCGCTCACCACGCTGCCTATGGGCGGCGGCAAGGGCGGCTCCGACTTCTCTCCGCGCGGCAAGAGCAATGCCGAGGTGATGCGTTTCTGCCAAGCCTTCATGCTGGAGCTGACGCGCCACATCGGTCCTGACACCGACGTGCCTGCTGGCGACATTGGCGTAGGCGGTCGTGAGGTTGGCTATATGTTCGGCATGTACAAGAAGCTGACACGCGAGTACAGCGGCGTGCTGACGGGCAAGGGCCTCGAGTTCGGCGGCTCACTCATCCGTCCCGAGGCAACAGGCTATGGCACGGTCTATTTCTTGCGCGCCATGCTGAAGACAAAGGGCGACACCATCGAGGGCAAGAAGGTGCTCATCTCCGGTGCTGGCAACGTGGCTCAGTATGCTGCCGAGAAGGTATTGCAGCTGGGCGGCAAGGTGATGACAATGAGCGACTCTGACGGCTACATCTACGATCCCGACGGCATCGACCGCGAGAAGCTCGACTACATCATGGAGCTGAAGCAGGTCTATCGCGGACGCATCAAGGAATACGTCGACAAGTATCCCACGGCCAAGTACGTCGGCGACGGCGCTAAGCCTTGGTTCGAGAAGGCCGACATCGCCCTGCCCTGCGCCACGCAGAACGAGCTGAACGAGGAACAGGCAAAGGCTCTGGTTGCCAACGGCGTGATTGCTGTGGCCGAAGGTGCCAACATGCCGAGCACTCCCGGTGCCATCCGCGTGTTCCTGGATGCAAAGATTCTCTACTCTCCGGGCAAGGCATCGAATGCCGGCGGCGTGAGCGTCAGCGGTCTCGAGATGTCGCAGAACAGCGAGCGCCTCAGCTGGAGCGCAGAAGAAGTGGATGCCAAGCTACTTTGGATTATGGAGAACATCCACGAGAACTGCGTGAAGTACGGCACACAGCCCGACGGCTATGTCAACTACGTGAAGGGTGCCAACGTGGCTGGCTTCATGAAGGTTGCCAAAGCTATGATGGCGCAAGGCATCGTATAGCGGAAAGCTCGGCGAGCGAAGCGAAGCCAAGTACTTTTCGCGATGATGGCGCAAGGCATCGTATAAAAGCCCCCTCCCCGCTCCCCCTTTGGGGGAGTGCTCCACCAGCCACCGCCGCTTCCCTATTAAGCGAGATTGTGGCCTCCCCTTTAGGAGGGAGAAGAAAGAAAGAAGCCTCCGCAACAGTTGCGGGGGCTTCCTTTTTTTGAGGACGCTAAAGACCTGTGTTGATGTCAGCCGCAAGCACCCCGAAGGGGCATTTCATGCGGACACGAATATACAAACCCGCCGCGTGTAGGGACGCGCCGTGGCGCGTCCGCCCGCCGCGTTCGCCGCACCGCCGCCGCAAACACGGACGCAAACACGCCGCAAACGCGGACGCGCCACGGCGCGTCCCTACAGGCGGTGGAGTGTCGGAATAAGCCTTTGCCAAACTATCCACGTTTAGTTGCCAAACTATCCACGTGTAGTTTCCGATTTATCCACGTGTAGTTTCCGATTTATCCACGTGTGGATTTTGATTAATCCTCGTGTGGTTGATGGAAGACGAACCCGCAATGTAGGGACGCGACGTGGCGCGTCCGCCCGCCGCGCCCGCCAAAAACCCGCCGCAAACACGGACGCTGCAAACGCGGACGCAAACACGCCGCAAACACGGACGCGCCACGGCGCGTCCCTACAGGAAGTCTTGCCAAACTATCCACGTGTGGATTCCGATTTATCCACGTGTGGATTCCGATTTATCCACGTTTAGTTGCCAAACTAACCACGTGCGGTTGTGAAAATCCGTGCAAGGGGTGGCCTTTCGGCCTCAGAACATTGCCTTCCAGGAGGAGCCAAAAATCCATCGGTTGGCAAGGAAACGTGTGCCGAAGGTGTGGAGATAATCCACGGAGAAACCCACCGTCTGGTTGCGGCTCTGCAGTATGTCCACCTCGATGCCTGCTCCTCCTGTGGGCCGAAGCTGCGGACTGATGCTGAGGAGCCTCTCGCCCATCTGCCTGCCTTTAGCCACTCGGCTGAAGGTGACACCCTCGTTGTAGCGCACGCCCCAAAGGGTTCGCACGCCCACGCGAGTGTCTCTCGACAGCGGCATCGACCAGCCGGCTGCCACGTTGCCGTGGTAGAGATGAATCTGCTCGCCCCATGCCGTGACGGCATTGCTGGGGAACTCCAGCTTGGCTTGCGACATCGTGCAGCGCGCTATGGCTGAGAGAAAGAGATGGTGCGTCAGGTACCATTCCGCCTCGAAGCCAGCCGTGATGGACGCACTGGAGCGAAGGCGCACGTCGGTCAGGTCGACGCCCTCGGCCGCTTCGGCAAAGTCGGCCACCAGCAGACTGCGTCCGTTGGTCTCCGAGCCCGTAATGAGGCGGAAGCCCGAAGGTTTGTTTTCCCAAGCCATCCGTTGTGCCATCTCCGAAGCACTCGGCAGCATGGGGCGCACTCCCTTGCGGCCGAAGATGCGGTCGGTGAGGAAATAGGCCAGCTGTGTGCTGACCACACCGATGCCTGCACCCATGATGACGTCGTTCACCCAGTGGGCATTATGACCGATGCGCAGCATCTGTGTGCCCGTGGCAGCCGTGTAGCCGCCGATGCTAATCCACGGACTGATGTACCCGAACTCGCGGCTCAGCACCGTGGCACCCATGAAGGCGAGTGCCGAATGGAAGGAAGGCATACTGCTCGAGCCTTGCCCGTCGGGACGTTCCTCCGTCACGGTCCATCTGAGCGTCTGTGAAAGTCCCACGGTCAGCCCCAGCGCCATGCCGTTGGCCGTAATCATGCGGCGGGTCGTGCTGCGCGACTTCACTCCGCAAGCCTTCAGCACCCATGCCGCAGCCAAGGGCGTGGCAGCCACACCATAGTCTTCCCAGCGGTGGTTGTTGGGGCGGAAGGGGCCGGGAAGGTTGTTGAAACTGCGGTGGGTGAAAGTCTGGATGAGTCCGCGCAAAGGCAAGAAAGCCCCTTCGCGGTCGAACTTCATCTCCTCGCGGATGAGGCTGTCGGACGTGATGATTTGCTGAATGACGTGCAGAAGCGAGTCCTCGCTCTGCCCCATACATCGGGAGGAGAGGCAGAGAAGGAGCAACGGCAGGAACAGCTTTTTCAGTTGACCGCAAGCCACGGGAGGATGGGAATTGAGCGTATCTACAGAAGATACTGCTTGGAGATGCTTTCGTTGTTCTCCACGCACTGGATGGTGTGGGCCAGAAGCTGTGCAATGGAGAGCTGCTTCACCTTGCTGCAATGGCCCGTGTAGGGGATGCTGTCGGTGAAGACCATTTCTTCGATGGCCGAAGCCTCAATGCGCTCGTTGGCCGGTCCGCTCATGATGCCGTGGCTTGCAATGGCACGTACGCTCCTTGCGCCGCTCTGCTTCATCAGGTCGGCAGCCTTCGTGATGGTGCCAGCCGTGTCGACCATGTCGTCGATGAGCACCACGTCGGCATCAAAGACATCGCCGATGATGTCCATCGTGGCCACTTCGTTGGCCCTCTTCCTCGTCTTGTTGCAGAGCACGAGCGGGCAGTTGAGGTACTTGCTGTAGTTGCTGGCACGCTTTGAGCCACCCACGTCGGGCGTGGCAATCACCAGATTCTCCAGCTTGAGGCTCTCGATGTAGGGCAACAGCACGCTGGAAGCGAAGAGATGGTCGACGGGAACATTGAAGAAACCCTGCTCCTGGTCGGCATGGAGGTCCATGGTGATGAGGCGCGTGATGCCAGCAACGCTCAGCATGTCTGCCACGAGCTTGGCCGCGATGCTGACGCGAGGCTTGCTCTTGCGGTCCTGACGAGCCCAGCCGAAGTAAGGCACCACGGCGTTGATGGTTCGTGCCGAGGCACGCTTCGCCGCATCAATCATCAGGAGCAACTCCATCAGATTGTCGGCGTTGGGGAATGTACTTTGAACCAGAAAGACGTCGAGACCTCGGATTGATTCCTCAAAGCAGACCTCAAACTCGCCGTCGCTAAAGTGCGTGATGGAGAGATTGCCAAGCTCGCAACCAAGCTGCTGGCATATCTTCTCGGCCAGATAACGTGAATTGGTGCCGGTGAACACCTTGAATGACTTCTTTGCTTCCATTGCTTTATTTAATAGTATCAAGTTTCCTGAACCTTAGGCCGAGGCAGCCTTCCTCAGCTTGCGGAAGTGGGCGATGAGCTCCTTGTAGTCCTGCTGCGAGTGAATGTCGAAGTGGTTCCACAGGTCACCTCTGATGGCAACGCCTCCAAATCCCCATTCCCTCACTTGCTCAATGCCGGCAAGCGACACGCCACCCTCGGCAATCACCTTGCGGTCGATGATGCCTTGTCGTGCCGCCGCAAGCAGTTCGTCAGGCGTGAAGGAGGCTTTGTTCTCGCTCTCCGAGATGCTGTCGAAGATATTCCTGAGCAATATGTATTCGCTCTTCGCCTTCTGTTCGGTCACACTCTCCAGGTCGTAGCAAGTGCGGGTGATGGGTCCGTCATACGACGGCGGGGCCTCCGGGTGGCGTTTGCTCAGGTGGATGCCCATCAGCCCGAACTCGTCGCGCAGATAGAAATGGTCATGCACCACGACCTTGCGGCGATACTGCTCGGGGATGAGGCTCAGCAGACGCTCGCAGAAGACGGGTTCCGAATTGGGCTTGCGGAGGTGAAGGATGTCCAGCCCTTCCTCGAAGAGCGTAGTCAGAATCTTGTCCTCTTCGACGAAGAACTCGGGGCAGGTGAGCAGAATAAGTTTCATTCCGTATCTCTCTCTTGTCTTTTTCTGCGTGCAAAGGTACGACTTTTAATTCAAAACAGAGAGTTTCAAAAACCAAAATTATGTAAAATCTCCCTAAAAAGGAAATTCTGTGCGCATTGACATTGAACTCTCGGCATTTTTTCTTATCTTTGTCGGGCAAAATGTCAAGTTAGCATATAATTAAGGTATGAAGAAGAAAACTATCCTTGCAGCGTTGCTCCTCGCGGCAAGCTGCTTGCAGGCAAATGCACAGAAGAAGTATTCCAACCCTGTTTTCGGTTCCGACTTTCCAGACCCGACGGTGCAGCGAGCACTCGACGGCACGTTCTATGCCTACGCTACAGGTTGCAAGTGCAAGAAGAGCACCGACCTCGTGCACTGGAGCGACGTGTCGGGCGTCATCTCACGTCCCACATGGAACGACAGCACCAAGGCCGACGGCTCGAGGGACTATTATAGCCTCTGGGCGGCAGACGTCAACTATGTGGACGGCAAATACATCTGCTATTATGCTTCCGCGTTGTGGGGCAACGGCTCTCGCACCGGCATCGGAGTCGCCGTGGGTGACTCGCCAACTAAGTTCACCGACAAGGGAAAGCTCTTCCGAAGCACCGAGATTGGCGTGAAGAACAGCATCGACCCCTGCTACGTTGAGGAATTCGACAAGAAGTATATCGTCTGGGGAAGCTTCAACGACATCTGCATCGCCGAGCTTACCGACGACGCACTCGCCATCAAGAACTTCTCCCCCATCAACAATCCTCAGCCCAACGGCTCGTGGAAACGCCATGCAGGCGTCACGAAAATTGCCGGAGGAGCCTTCGAGGGCGCCATGATCTACAAGCGCGGACGCTACTATTACCTCTTCTGCAGCGTCGGATCCTGCTGCGAAGGCGAGAACAGCAGCTATCGTACTGTGGTGGGACGCTCAACGAAACTCACCGGACCCTACGTCAACAAGCAGGGAGGACAAATGGTGAGCGACAACTATACGACCATCATCAAGGGCAACGAGGGCAGCGACGGACGATGGAAAGGCCCTGGCCACAACAGCGAAATCATCACCGATGACGAGGGACAGGACTGGCTTCTCTATCACAGCTACGACCGCAACAACAACTTCAACGGGCGTCTCATGCTACTGGACAAGATAACTTGGGACAGAAACGACTGGCCTGTCATCAACGACGGCTACCCCAGCAGCGGCGAGATGGACGCTCCTGTCTTCTACAGCGGCAATGGCGCGAACATCACCTACAAGCTTGTCAATGCCGACCTGAGCAAAAGTCTCTGGAAGGGCTGGGATGCCCAGATCAGCGACGAGTGCGTTCACGGCACAGGCAAGGGCTCGGCCTTCATGCCCTTTGGCTATGTGAGGAACGGCGGCACGTTCGACATCTCGCAGACCGTCACGGCGAGCATCACCGACGGACTTTATGAAATGAAAGTGAACGGCTTCGACACGGAGCACAGTGTGGAGTATTATGTAGGAAAGGTTGCCACGCCGGTGCTTTGTCCTGCCGACAACGGCACGACGGCTCCTTCGTCCGAAACGGTCACGTCAAGCAATTTCCTCAACGGCCGCTTCGGGCAGAGCGTCTATGGACTGGTTGTGGGCGGAAAGCTGACGTTCGGTATGCGCACACGGCAGGCGCTTTCGTCCACGGAGCGTTTCTCGGTGGGCAACATCCGGGTCATCTATCGCGGACGCAACGCTGACTCCGACTCCACGGCCCTTGCCTCGGTGCTCGACAGCTACTACGCCATGGCCGACAACCTCAAGGCCAGCGGTGCCTTATACTATGATGGATACAACCGCACGATAGCCGCTTACAAGGAAATAGCCGATGGGACTGACCAGGCACTGACGCGCTATCAGCAGCTGCAGAAGGTGCATCGCACGCTGGACAGCATTCAGTCGAGCATCGATGTCTATGCCGAGCTTGCCGTAGCCGTGCAGAAGCTCGACTCGCAGCTTGTGGTGGCCGAGGCCGGAGGCTACGCCACGACGGAGGCCGCCGAAGCCCTTGCCGAGGGAAGGCAAGTGCTCGACGGCGGACTGCTCAGGGACAAGGAGGTCAAGACGCTCATCGCTCAGCTGGAAAGCGTGGGCAGGGACATGACGTATGCCTATCAGGAGGGCGACGGAACGCAGGAGAATCCCTACGTCATCATGCGCCCCGAGCAGCTGGACCACATGCACGACGTGCTGGTGAAGGACGAGATGGTCTATTTCGTGCTTGGTGCCGACGTCGATATGGCTGGCTTTGACTGGGAACAACTCAACACGAGTTCCAACAGCTACCGCTACTGGATCAACTTCGACGGACAGGGTCACATCATCCGCAACCTTACGCCCAACGGCTCGAAGTACTATCCGAGCTTCTTCGGGACGATGTGTGGCGAGATACGGAACACGGGCTTCGTGGATGCGCTGGTGGACGGAACCGCTTCGGGCGCTGCCATCATTGGCGGCACGCTGGGCCACAGCACCTACAAGGACGCTGAGGGCAACCTCCTGCCCGTGGTCATTGAGAACTGCTATGTGACGGGTTCTGTCACGAGCAAAGGCTATGTCGGCGCCATAGGCGGCACGCTGGGCAACTCACCCGTCTTAATCAGGAACTGCTACAGCGCGGCGAGCGTGACCGGAAACGGCACGACGGCCAACTACAGCGGCGGCCTCGTGGGGCGCATCCGCACGAGTCTGACGATGGAACGCTGCTATGCGGCTGCTCCCGTGGCATCGCCCATCGCCGGCGGCATCGTGGCCGGAGGGCAGAATTCCTCCACGCCGGGCAGCACCTTCACGGAGGTCATCGCCTGGAACCCCTTGGTGGACGGCACCACGGCCTTGCCCTTTGGCGCTACCATCGAGCTGGATGTCCTCTCGGGCATCTATACGTTTGCCGACATGCTCCTCAACGGTCAGCCCGTGGAGGAAGGCCTGAGCCACGAGGACCTCTGCGGAGTGGCAGCCAAGTGGGGCGCTCCGTGGTACAGAAACCCGACGGCCGGCAACGGATACCCCATCCTGCAGTGGCAGTACGACCGTGGCGACTACCGCGACATCTGCGGCTTCGACCCCGAGAGCGACCCGACGGGAATCACTGAAATCAAGACTGAAGAGCCCGGAACGAAGAACGGCGGAGCCATCTACGACCTGAGCGGACGCCGAATAGACAATGGTCAATGGTCAATAATCAATGGTCAATCGTCCAACGGCCAATGGCCCAACGGCAAACTGCCACGCGGCATCTACATCATCGACGGCAAGAAGATAATGAAGAGATAGCGGCAGAGGTCTCCACCCCTGCGGCGAGGTGCAAAAACGCCGCACGCGGGGATGGTCATCGCCGCACGCGGAGATGGCCATCGTCGCACGCGGAGTTCGTCATCGCCGCACGCGGGGTTTCCGCACCCTGCACGCACCCCTCCGCACCCCGGGCGCATCTGCCCTGTCGTCTAACCCTGTCGGACCGACCCGTCCGGCTGCAAAAAACTTCAGGACTATGAACAGAATCGTCACACTCCTCCTGCTTCTCTGTGCCACGGCAGGTTGGGCACAGAAGTACAACGTCAGCGGCGTGGTGAAGGGCCCCGATGGGGTCATCCCGAATGTCTCCGTCAGGGAAATCGACGCCAACCACCGTGTCTATGGACACACCACGACGGACCAGGGCGGACTCTTCACCTTCCGCGTCCGCGACATACGCAATTCCCTCCAGTTCTATGCGCCTGGCTACCGCACATTCACGCACAAGATGCTCGGCAAGGCGTCCTTCCGCGTCACGATGGAAAAGCGTCGCACCTCGCCATACGTCGCCACGGCAAAGGTCATCCTCAGGAGCGACCACCTCATATGCGGGCACTACAACGGCGACGAGGTGAGGATGCAGGCATGGGTGGAACAGATGAACGACACACTCTTCGCGCTCATCCTGCCCGTGGAAATGGACAAAGTGGTGGACGAATACGCCGCCGGCAGGAAACTCACCGTGCTCGACAACCTGGGACACACCGTCATGCTGCTGGAGAACGTGGTGGATGCCTATCCCGTGGCAGGCGACCCCGACGAAGTGAGCGAGCGATGTCTGGCACAGTCCTACACCGGCATGAACCACATCCCGGGCGTGGGCGAAGGCGATGCACGCCTCTACGCCTATCCACATTTTCAGATCACACGCTCACAGATTAAGGAACTCTGCAACAACCTCGACCTCGTGGACCGTTTCGCCGTAGACACCTACCGCGCAGACAACTTCTGGAACGTCTTCCCCACGAGCCGCACCGCCGCACTCCTCGAAAAGGTATTGAACAAGAAATAAGGTAAAAACATGAACAGACAAGGCTTTCTGGCCGGCATCCTCTTCCTTGGAGCCGGCCTTTTGCAGGCCCAGGAGGAGAAGACCTTCTTCCTCATCTCCAACAGCCACCTCGACACACAGTGGAACTGGGACGTCCGCACCACCATCTCCCAGTATGTCCAGCACACACTCACCGACAATATGGCGCTCATGGACAAGTATCCGAGCTTCCGCCTCAATTATGAAGGCGCCATCAAGTACATGTGGATGAAGGAATACTACCCCGAGGACTTCGAGAGGCTCAAGCATTACGTCGGAAACGGCCAGTGGCACGTCAGCGGAATGTCCGTCGATGCCAGCGACGTCATGATGTCTTCGGCCGAAAGCATACTCCACAGTATGCTCTATGCCAACCGCTTCTACCGGCAAGAGTTCGGCGTGCGCGGCGGACACGACGTCATGTTGCCCGACTGCTTCGGTTTCTCCTACGCCCTGCCCTCCCTCATGCGCCATGCCGGACAACGCGGTTTCCACACGGCAAAACTTGGCTGGGGCGCCGCATCCTACAGCAAACTGCCCAACTTCGGCGTCTGGCAAGGCGTGGACGGCAGCCAAGTCTACGCCATCTACAAGCCCGGTGCCTACGACACCCACGAGAGTTGGAACAAAGACCTCACCGGCGATGCCGGCATCCTCAGCGAGATACAGGCAAACACGAACGAGAGCGGACTCCCCGTGGCAGTGAAATACGTCGGCCCACGCAGCGACCACGGCGGTGCACTCCAAGACAATCCCGACAAAGAGGGAGAGAATACGCCCTACTGGCTCTGCTACAACGCAGAGAAGGACGGCGGAAGCCTCAAGGTACGCCTCGCCACGCCCGACGAATTCTTCCAGTATATGGAGGAACACGACGAGGGCCAGTACAAGGTATGGAACAGCGAACTGCCCATGCGGACACACGGCGTGGGGGCCTACACAAGTTGGGGAGCACTGAAACTCTGGAACCGAAAGAACGAACTCCTGGCCGATGCGGCAGAAAAGGCATCCTCCGTTGCCACCTGGCTCGGCCTTCGCAGCTATCCCTCGCAGCAGCTTCGCGACGCATGGGTGCGCCAGCTCTGGCAACAGCACCATGATGGATTGCCCGGCACGAGCATCCTTTCCGCCAATGAATACTCCTACAACGAGTCATACCTTGCCCACAAAGCCTTTGCCGGAGAGCTCCGCACGAGCGCAGGGGCTGTCGTTCAGGCCATGGACACACAGGTGGAGGGCACACCCATCGTGGTCTTCAACCCACTCAGCCACGAACGTACGGACATCGTGGAAGGCTCCATCCCCTGCGACGTGAACCATAAAGCCATACGCGTCTTTGGTCCCGACGGAAACGAAGTGCTCGCTCAGCCCACACGCTACGACCTTGTCGCCCGACGCCTCCACTTCATCTTCGCAGCCACAGTGCCTTCGCTCGGATTTGCCGTCTTTGAAGCCAGGATAGGCGAGGTGTGCTCCCTCACATCCGACCTCGCCTTTGAGCAAAGCGGCAACCTCCGCAAGATGAACAACGGCCGCTTTCGCGTCACAGTCAACAGCAATGGCGACATCTCCAACCTCTATGACCTCCAGAACAGCAAGACCCTCATCAGCACACCCGTGCGCCAACAGCTCATATACGACCACGAAGATACCTGGCCGGCTTGGGAGATCAGCTACACCGACGTGTGCCGCACGCCATCATCCTTCGTCTCGAAGAACATGGAAGCCGAGCTTGTGGAGGACGGGCCGCTCCGTAAGTCGCTCAAGATAACGCGCCGGCAGGAAGGCTCCACCTTCGTGCAGTACATACGCATGAACGCTCTGAACGACCGCATCGAGTGCCTCAACGAGGTGGACTGGCAGACGCCAGAGAGAATGCTGAAGGTCAACTTCCCCTTCAACTTTGCGAACAGCACCGACACCTACGACATCTCGCTCGGAACCATCAGCCGCGGCGTCAGAACGAGCGACGAATACGAAGTATGCGGACACCAATGGGCCGACCACAGCCTGCCTGGCGGTGCCTACGGCGTCTCCATCCTCAGCGACTGCAAGTACGGTTGGGACAAGCCTAACGATAAGTCTCTCCGCCTCACCCTCTTGCATACGCCTTCGTGCAAGAACTATTCTCACCAGGCCAACATGGACATCGGGCCGAACAGGTTCACCTATGCCCTGCTCCCCCACGAGGGTGGATGGAGCCAGCACACACAGATGCAGGCCAGTCAGCTCAACCAGCCGCTCATAGCCTTTGTCGCTCCCAGGCACAACGGCTCGCTCGGTCGCCGTCTGCCCTTCGCCGCGCTCAGCACAGACCAAGTGAGCATCAAGGCATTGAAAAAGGCTGAAGACACCGACGAGCTCATCGTTCGTGTTTACGAATGGGCGGGTGAGGACCAGCACGACGTGCGTCTTTCCTTCCCAGCCCCCATCGTGTCGGCCCGCGAGGTCAATGGCATCGAAGAGGAGCTTGCTTCTTCCGATGATATCCACGTCGGCGACAGCTCCATCGTCTTCAGCATCGGTCACTATCAGCCCAAGACCTTTGCCGTAAGGTTGCAGGCTCTGACCCTCCAGCCCTCTTCAGAGGGAGACTTAGGGCAAGGCTCAGATGGAGAAGACCTCCCTCAAAAGGGGACCGAAGGGGCTTTTGAAAGTGTTTCACTTCCCTTCAACATCGACCTCATGAGCTTTGATGATGCACGAGGAAACGCCACAACTGCCTACACTTACGCCTACCCTGCCGAACTCATTCCCGACACACTTGTCTGCGATGGCATAGGCTTCGTCATGGGTCCGCGCGAGCATAATGCAAAGAATGTGCTACGCCTCACGTCGTCGCAGGCCATTGCTTTGGACAGAAAGCAAGGCCACAACAAACTCTACCTGCTCCTTGCCAGCCCGACCGAGGCAGGCTCTGAGGTGAAAATCGCTGCAGGTGGAGAAGAAACCATCCTCAGCGTGCCCTACTTCAGCGGACGTGTCTGCGAACCACTCTCCTGCACTTCCGTCGGAGAGAACTATCGTCCTCAGGACGTCGCCTTGGCTTGTTCTCATGCACACAAGGTTTCCGACAAATCGAACCAAGTCATGCAGATGCTTTATATATATAAATATGGTATAGAGCTTCCCGAAGGCATCGAAGAGGTCACACTCTCTTCGTCCGACCGCAAGACCTTCCTCTTCGCAGCAACCATGGCTGCCAATCAAACGGACGACATTGTGGATTTCGACCCCCTAACCCCCTTTAGGGAGAATGAGATGGTAAATGGTAAATCGTCAAATAGTAAATGGGACGATGGTCGGCTCGTGCCACGCACAGCCACTGCCTCGCATCAGACAGGCACCAGCGAGTCGGGCAGCAAGGCAAACGACGGCGACCCGACGACCAAATGGTGTGCCACAAGTTCGCAGAGCCAGACGCCTTATCTCCAGTACATCATGAAGGACACGGTCGTCATCGACCGCTGGATGGTGCTCGGTGCTGCCCGCGAGAGCGGTGACTATGTTGCCAAATCCTTCAAGCTGCAGTATCTGAGCGACGACGGTTCGTGGGTCGATGCAGACATCGTGACGGACAACCAACTGAACAAAGTGGTGCGCACGCTCAAGAATCCCGTCACGACCACTCGCGTCCGCTTGCAAATGGTGCAGGGCGAGCAGAATGCCTACACGACGCGCATCTATGAATTTGCCGTCTATGGCTACCTCAAGAGCGAGGACCCGACAGGCATCGAGGAAATTAAGAATGAAGAATTAAGGATGAAGAATGGGGAAGATGCCGTCTATGACCTCAGCGGCCGCAAATGGACAAATAGTAAGTTGCCGCGCGGCATCTTCATCAAGGACGGCAGGAAGGAAGTAATTAAAGAATGAAAAAATGAAGGAATGAGGGGATGAAAAGTTTTAGCGGACGCCAATAAAACCTCATACCTTTCCTGCCAGGGGTGCTTCGGAGGGCAGGAGCAAGCGTGCCTCCCTAAGGCACGCCCTCAGCGGTTCGGTCGGATTTGTAATCCGACCGAACTGATATAGTGCTTGATATTCCCGCAATGCTTGTTTGCCGTCATTGCAAATGACTATATTCACTGCTGGCGGATTTCAAATCCGCCAGAACGGGAAATTGAGAGTAGGAAGCGGGGCGCTGGAATTGATGACTGGCGGTGTCAAAAAACGTCGCGTACGGCGATTGCGTTTTCCGCGTGCGACGATTGGCATCGCCGCCTGCGGAAATTGTGATTTCCGCAGGCGGCGTTTCAGCTCCCCTCGGGGAGGACGGTTTGGGGTCAACTGTGTTCTGTGAGCCTTTCGAGGGCACGGCAGAGTTGGTCGGGGCAGGAGGTGCGTTTCGTGCCGCAACGGATGCCGTCGAGCCGCTTGATGACGTCTTCTGCCTTCTGTCCCGTCACGAGACGGCTGATGCCTTGCAGGTTGCCGTTGCAGCCGCCTACGAAGAATACTTGCTGAATGACGTTGTTGTCGTCCACGGTCACGTCGATGACTTGCGAGCAGGTGCCCTCGGTCTGATACTGGATGTGCTTCATATAAAAGTTGAAAAGTTTAAAAATTAAAAAGTTAAAAAGTTAAAGAGTTAAAGGGGGGGGATGTAGGGATGCGCCGTGGTATGTCCGTCAATTGAAGGGTTGTGAGGGTGTGTTTAGTATTTTAAGATTTTTCTTCCTTTCTTGACAACGATGCCGCAATAGTCGTGGCTTATGGGCACTCCGGCAAGATTATAGACAGAACCGTCAAGGGTCAATGGCGAATGGTCAATGGTCAATGGCGAATGGTCAATGGCTTTGATTGCCGTCGCTTCGTCGCCGATGCGCTCGATGCGGAAGTGATCCACCTTGAACCATCCTGCGGGGTCGCTGGACGGCGCCTGTGTGCCGTCGGCTTTCATGCAGCCGGAGCAGATGCCCAGCCTGAGGTTTTCGCCTTCTTTCACCGTGACGTCCACCTGCATCTCCTGCAGGATGAAGGGCGAGCCGCCTGTGCCTCTGTATCCGGCAAAGGTGACTAAGGCACCTGCGGGCAGGTTGTCTCCGTAGTCGCTCTCTTTGCCGTAGAGCTGAATGTTGTTGCCCGCGAAGAGTCCGCAAGTGCCGAAGTGACCGCTCTGACACCAGAGGAGACACGAGACGCGATAGGTGCCGGCCTTGAGCTTAGAGGCAGGAATGGTCTGATAGAGCTGGAAGTCGAGCGGGAAAGGCAGGGTGCGATACCAGCAGACGTTTTCGCCATGATGATTGGCGGCATCGTGGTTGATGCCATAGCTGTTGCCCGAAAGCGTCCCCTGCACGCTCCATCCATAGGGGAGATAGGTCTTCTTTTCCTGACCGCCACGGTTGACTTGCAGGGCCGACGTGAGTTCGAAGTCGGAATTGACAAGGAGGCTGTCGGTGAGTGTCTTTCGTTCTGTGCGTCGTGCATCGGGAAAGACGGTGAGGCGAAGCTTGGCAGCACCATAGGGCACGAGGCTGATGTCCTGACTTGTGCCGTTGAAGGTGAGGTATTCCGAGGCCGGCAGGACCGGGTTGTAGCGGTTCGACTCCAGTGTCCACACGATGGGGCGGACGGGGAGGCTGACGCTGATGGGCGTCCCGTCGAGGTCGAAGGGATAGCGGTTCCTGAGCTTCTCCTCGTCGATGTTGAGCGTGAGCGTCTCCGCATCGGTGTCCATGGCATAGTTCCACGGGCCGTCGGGGGTCATGCTCCAGCATTTGAAGCCGTCGCCCGGCACTTTGCCGTTCATGTTGCCATAGGTCTTTGTGTCCTCGACGACGGTGGTGGGGACTGGATATGCCATGAGCAGCGGACCGCACTCCACATACTTTCCTTGTCCGTCGGCCGCTTCGACGACCGTCGGTGTCATCGAGAGCGAGAGAGAAAGCACGTCGCCGTCGCTCCATTCGCGCTCGATGGTGAGGAAGGAAGCAGAAGCCCCCTCCCCGCTCCCCCTTTGGGGGAGTGCCTGGGTGCTGCTGACGTCCGCTGTTATGTCCCTCCCATTGAGAAGAATAGTATAGCCAGGCTGGGCTTTTCCTCCTTGAGTGGAGGCAGAGGAGGGCAGTATATCCTTGCACCATCCCGGTATGCGGAAGGTGAAGGGGAAGCTTGTCTGTGCCGGTAGAGCGAACCGGAACGTGATGTCGCCGCTGAAGGGATAGTAGGTTTCCTCAGCGATGTGGCACTGCGTCTCGCCCACCTTGAAGTCAATTTCGCTGGGTGCGTACATGGCAGCCACGATGGCATCGTCCTTTCCTCTCATCCAAAGTCGTGAAGCGAAATTGGGCATCATGCGGTGCATGTTGCCGGCGCAGCACTCCGTCTCGTGCGTTGGGCGGTAGGCCATCCATGTGGAGCCGCGCTTGAAGAAGTTGTTGTCGGAGTTGCCGGTAGCGATGACTTGGTTGACGGACGAGAAGTACTGCACGGCGTCGAACTGGGCGGTGACTGCTCCGGGCGCGGCGTTGAAGATGGCGCGCTCTATGCGGTCGGCCCACTCTGCCTCGCCCGTGGCTGCGAGGAAATAGCCGAGTGACCAGGTGTAGTCCGTGATGTCGCACGTCTCGTGCGCCATGTCGATGTCTCGCCCCATGGTGTATTCGGCGCTGGTGGGCACGCCGTCGGGCAACAGATGGTCGCGTTCGAGCTTTCGCTCCGCGTTCATGGCGATGTCGAGGTACTCCTGTTTGCCCGTGTAGGCGTAGAGGAGCAGGGGCACCTTGAGCATCTCGCAGTAGGTGACGCCGTGGAGATGCGTGAGGTCCGGGCAGCCGGCTTCGGTGGCGTCAAACTCGAATCCGCCTTTCTTGTAAGCGCTTTCGGCCTTGGTCAGATAGGAGCGTGTGCCCGTCTCGCCGTAGAGCCAGAGCAAGCCCTCGAGGTTGAGGATGTGGCGTCGGCCTTTCGTGAGGTCGTCCACGCTCATGGAGCTGTAGTTCTTGCGCATTTTGCCCTTGAGCGTCGCCGTCAGCCCGTGGGTGTCGACATAGGCCTTGAAGGCGCGCCAGAAGACGACTTGCGGCCAGAGGCTGCTGATGACCGAGGAGCCAATTCTGCCGTTGGACTGCTGATGAGCCAGAGTGTATGTGATGCCTGCCTCGCCCTTCTCGATGAGTTCTTGGTCGTCGAGCAGATAGCCAAGGCGGAGCAGTCCGTCGGTGTAATAGGCCGTCTGCTCGTAGCGCCACCAGTCTTCGCCGTAGTTGCCGTTGCGCGGAATCTCACCGGCCCAGAGGCAAGTGTTGTAGGGATAGGAGAGGGCATCGGGATGTCCGGTGAGCCCCGACTTCTGTCGCTGCAGGAACTCCAGGAGCCAGCCCTTAGGAGTGATGTCCGAGATGAGTCCTTCCTGGAAGGCAAACTCGGCGCGCGCCGTCAGCAGAGAGGCAAAAGCGATGAATAGCAAGCATGTCCGTTTCATTGTCGATGAATTAAGATGATTCGTTTGCAAAGTTACGAATAATTTGCGAAAGTGAGAAACAAAGTGTGAGGATGTTTGCCGATAACGACAAAAAAGTGTCAACGCAGCCGGCATCCGATGTCAGAACTGCTCCCTCGGCACGCGCCGAAGGCAATCTCGATGCGGTCCGCCGACGGTTCGCACACGGGCGTACTGCCTCACTCGCTGTTCGATGTTTGTAATCCACACATGGATCATTCGATATTCACACGTGGATTTTTCAATATCTACACGTGGATAGTTTGGGAACTACACGTGGATAGTTTGGGAACTACACGTGGATAGTTTGGAAACTACACGTGGATAGTTTGGAAACTAAACGTGGATAGTTTGGAAACTAAACGTGGATAGTTTGGAAACTAAACGTGGATAGTTTGGAAACTAAACGTGGTTAGTTCGGAAACGAATCGTGAGAAGTTCGGGATGTACTGTCGGACTTGGACACGGACAACCCTTGCCGAAAAGGTGCTTTTCTTCCGCTTTTGTACTTTTCTTAAGCTTTTTTGCACGTTTTTGTTCTTCACTATAGAAAAAATTGCTAACTTTGTCGGCGCACATCATAAAAAAGGTTAAAAGGTTAAAAAGTAAAAAGGTTAAAAAAGGTAAGCAGGGACGCGCCGCGAAAGCGTCCGCTCCTGGACAAGCCGACAACCAAACCTTTGAAATGTAAAACAAGTAAAAGCATCGACGGCATGAACATATTTTCACGACTCATCAACTGGTACTTCACCCGCAGTGCCCTGCCCTACTGGTGCATACTTATCTTTGACTACCTCACCATCATCTTCTGCGGCTACCTGGCCTACTATCTCTTCAACGGCGGCGAGGAGGTGACACGTCACTTCTGGTCCATCTTGTGGGACCTGTGCATCATGCTCATCCCATTCACCATTGCCTTCCGTGTGTTCCACACCTACAGTGGCATCTTCCGCTACAGCAGCTTCGTCGACCTCGGCCGTCTGGCGCTTGCCATGCTGCTCGGCTCGGCATTGGCCTTCGCAGGATACCAGCTTTTCCCGCAGCAACACAACATCTTCCTGGAGCATCTGCCGCGACTCATCCTGCTTCTGCTCTTCGCCACCTCGTTCATGTGTGCGGCGCGCGTGGTCGTCAAGACGCTCTACGACCTCTTCCGCGTCGGCTCCGGCAGCAAACGCATCTTCATCTACGGCGCTCACGACGGCGGAATAAGCCTGGCTAAAAGCATTCGCAACGAGACGCCCAACCGCTATGTGGTGCGCGGCTTCATCAGTCCCGACGAGAACATGAGCGGGAAGTGGCTCATGGGACTGCACGTCTGGAGCGAGAAGGAAAACGTGGTGGCGCTCATGCAAGAGCAGAACGCCGGCATTCTCATGGTCAGCCCACTGCAGACCGAACACTTCCGCGAGCAGGAAGAACTGGTGAACGCCCTCGTCGGCGCAGGCATCAAGATCATGATGATGCCTTCGTCGGCAAAAGAATGGGACGGCAAGAGCGAACTGCGCTACAGCCAGCTGCACGAAGTGGACATCGAAGATCTCCTCTCGCGCGACAAGATAGAGGTGGACATGGAAGCCATCGGCCGCCTGCTTCGCGGCAGTCGCATCCTCATCACAGGCGCGGCAGGAAGCATCGGCAGCGAGATAGTGCGCCAGGTGGCAGCGTTCCGACCGGGGGAAATGATACTCATCGACCAGGCCGAGACGCCTATGCACGACATCCGGCGCATGATGCAGGCACAGTTCGCCGACATCCAGAGCCAGACCATCGTGGCAAGCATCACCAACCAGACCTGCATGGAGGAAATCTTCAGCAAGCACAAGCCCGAGTACGTCTTCCATGCCGCCGCCTACAAGCATGTGCCAATGATGGAGGACAATCCTGCCATCGCGGTGCAAAACAACGTATTCGGCACACGCGTCATGGCAGACCTTGCCGTCAAGTACGGCACTCGCAAGTTCGTGATAATCTCAACAGACAAGGCCGTCAACCCCACCAACGTGATGGGATGCTCCAAGCGCATCTGCGAAATCTACTGTCAGGCGCTTGGCAAGAAGCAGCAGACCACACAGTTCGTCACCACTCGCTTCGGCAACGTGCTCGGCAGCAACGGCAGCGTCATACCCATCTTCAAGGAACAGATAGCCAAAGGTGGACCCGTCACCGTCACGCATCCCGACATCATCCGATACTTCATGCTCATCCCCGAAGCCTGCAAACTCGTGCTCGAAGCAGGCACGATGGGCAAGGGAGGAGAAATCTTCGTCTTCGACATGGGCAAACCCGTGCGCATCGTCGACCTCGCCCGACGCATGATTACACTCAGCGGAGCCAAGGACTGCAAGATAGAGTTCACCGGACTGCGCGACGGAGAAAAGCTCTACGAAGAAGTGCTCAACGATGCAGAGCAGACACTGCCTACACCCCACCCCAAGATAATGATTGCCAAGGTGCGCGAGTACGACTACGACGAAGCGCTACGCAACGAGGAACGTCTGCTCGAAGCCAGCTACAGCTACGACGATATGGCCATCGTCAGGATAATGAAAGAAATCGTGCCCGAGTTCAAGAGCCGGCACTCTAAATACGAAGCCCTCGACTGAAGGCCCGTTCTGGTGGCATGAACGGATTAGAGATTAGAGATTAGAGATTAGGAGCGTAGGGACGCGCCGCGAAAGCGTCCGTGTTTGCTGCGAAGATGGTGCGGATAAGAATGTGCGTGGGTGGCGGACGCTTTCGCGGCGCTTCCCTACATTCCCCTCTTTAACTTTTTTAACTTTTTAACTTTTCAACTTTTCAACTCTCCTTGCCCTGCTTGCCGGCAAGCATCAGCACGCCCCACACCAGCAAGTAGATGGCCACGTCCATCATTACGATAAACCACAAGGGGAACGTACACCGCCACAACGCATAGTTGATGCCGCACAGGATGAAGAAGAGGGCAATGATGCAGACCAGCGTGGCGTGCATCGACAGACCGGTCTTCATCAGGATGTGATGGATGTGCGTCTTGTCCGGCTCAAAGATGCCGTGACCGGTGAAGCGACGCTGCAGCGCCACACGCACCACGTCGAGCACAGGGATGAGCAGCAGCGTGATGGAGATGAGCATCTGCTTCTCTCCACAATTCTCGGGAGCCACAGGGCGCATCAAGCTCTTTATGCTCATGTAGGCACACACATAACCGAGGAAAAGGCTGCCTGCATCGCCCATGAATATCTTCATTCCTCCCACTTTGCCAAAGACATTGAAGCACCAGAAGACCACCAGCGAGCCGACGATGGCTGCATCAAGCGCGGCAATAGGCTGACTCTTGACGAACAGCACTGTGTAGGCCGACAAGATGAGTATGCACAGCCCGGACGACAAACCATCAATGCCGTCGATGAGATTGATGGCGTTCACGATGACAAGTATTATCCCCACCGTCAGCAGATAACCTGCCCAGAAAGGAATGTCGTGCAAGCCAAGGATGCCATTGAGGTCGCGGATGATAAGATTGCACAGAGGAAGGATGAAGGCAGCAACCGTCTGAATGATGAACTTGTGGGTCGCCTTCATGCCATAGCGGTCGTCGATGTATCCTATCAGATATATCAACAGCGCGCCGCACGTCATGGCAATCGTCGACACACCGAACACATATTCCTCGCCTCCGCTAAGCACGCTCACTTGCGAAGCCACAAAGAGTCCCACCACGGCGGCAGGCATGAATATCATTCCGCCAAGGCGTGGCACAGGAATGCGATGCACCTTGCGCTCGTCGGGAAAGTCGAAATACTTGAAACGCAGACAGGTCTTGATGATGATAGGCAATCCAACGGCCGTGACAATCACTGCCGAGACAAAGGATGCAATGAGTGGTAAAACAGTGCTGTTCATAAGTCTCCCTTTCGTTATTGTTTACGATATGTTGTTTCCTATACCTTATTATATATATACCTTATTATATATACCTTTCGTTTTAGCGGACGCGCCACGGCACGTCCCTACAGGCCTTTAATTTTTTAACTTTTTAACCTTTTAACTTTTTAACTTTTTCAGTACTTTCTAAAGGTAAGCACGTCCTGATTGTTCGTCGTGAGCATCATCGTGCTGCCAGTGAGAGTCTGGACATGGAAGATGCCGTCGGCAGGAACACCGAAAGGCGCAAGGACAGACATGGGCAGGATGTTGTCGTGCCCGCTGCCTGCGTATTCTATCGGGTCGAAGATGGTGATTTGTTCCGGCGTTGCTTTCATAGACGAACGGCTGTAGAGCCTTCCGCCCTTCTGCCTGCGGAAGCTTGCCATCTGCAGTTGGAAGCTATAGAAGATCATGTTCTGCTTTGTGGCCTTGACCTTGTTGTCCTTGTCGCGCCACTCAGTGAGCTGCCACATGCCGTCGAGGTCGCCATTGCAGTCCCACTTGTTGCAGCCTGCCAGAAGCATTGCCGCAGTCACGAGCATCATTATGATGTATCTTGTCTTCATGTCTGTCATCTCAGAGTGATTGACGTTTCTTGCCGAGCCATCCGTCCCACGCCACGGTGAGCATGGCACCGTTGCTGCTGCCCAAGAGCGTGCCGCTGTTGTGTCCGTAGGCTGCCGTTATGCTGAGCTCCTTCACTTGTCTTGGTCTATAGACGGCTTCGAGGAGAAGGAAATGTCCCTTCAGAGGGTCCATCACAGGGTCGTCGTATGTGCCGAAGTTCTTCTCGTAGGTATAGAGGGCGCGCCATGCCAGCCAGTCGGCAGGGTTTCCCTTGAGGCCGACGTGGTGCGCGTTGAGGCGACTGAAGTAGCAAAGCATCGAGGTGCCTTTTCCCATATATGAATTGTAGAGCGGCGAGAGAAGGAGAGGATTGCCTATGACGAAGCCACCATGATGCCATGAGCCGTAGACATGATGGCTGTAGTAGTTGTCTTTTGCACTTATCTGCTGCGGATTCTCTTGCGTTGCGTCGTGATAGAGAGGGCCGCTCTGGTTCTTCGTGCCGTTGTGCTCATAGACGATAATGCTGACGTAGCGGTTGCGGGGCAGGTTTATCTCGACGCCGAGGAGCATATCTTTCCAGAAACCGTACTGCATTCCTATCTGACTGTGGTCCTCGAAGAAGTGGTCCATATAGGCTCCCACGCTCCAGCCCTTTCCTGCCCAGTCCAGACGGACGTGCCAGGAGCCGACGTGGTTGCCGACGGCATTGGCAAAGGCGTCGCCGTCGTTGACATCTCCTCCGCCGGGCACGAAGGCATTCCACATGTTTCCGCCGAGCTTGATGTCTTGTTCAAGCTGCTGCCCCGTGTAGGACACCACGTTGTAGCCTTTGCCTCCGAACTGACAGGCCATCTCCATGCCCCACTTGAGCGTGAGCGGGAACTTCTTTTCGTTGCCAATCCTCATGAGGAGTGCTTTGGAATGGAAGAAGCTGTTGCGCGTGTAGAGATTCTTGCCGGATCCTGCCCAGCTTCGTTGCCATTTATTGTCGGTATAGAAGCCGTAGGCGATGTGTGCTTTGACGGCAAACCATCCTTTCGTGCCGGGCACATCCCAGAAGTGGGGCAGTTCGATGCGGACTTGTGGAATGGGTCGGGCGTTGATGCCGAGCGTCATTCCGCCGGTGGAGAGTTCGTTGTTCTTCAGTTCCGACGGGCGTTCCTTCTGCCCGAGCGAGAGCCTAATCATTTTCCACCCGAGGTCCACGAAGGCTTGCTGAAGGCAGAAGTCGCTATGGTTGCCGTATCCTGCTGCGAGGTCTGCGCCGTAGCCGATGCGCCAGTTGCGGAGCGAGTCGGACTCGATGTCGCGCTTGATGTAGGTGCGTGCCAGGAAAGTGTTGTTGCGGAGGGCACCGAGGCCATACCGGTTGCTTGTGAACCAGAAGGGTGCTCTGTCGCCGTCGCCGAAAGTGCCGCGAAGGCTTGCGCCGTACTGCACGTCCTCGATGAGACGCTTGGCCTGTGGACGAAGGCCTTGAGGCAGGAGCCAGAGGCACAGGAGGGTGATTATGGCGGCGCGTATGGTCATTCCTTACTGCTGTTTTTCAGTTCCCGGAGGAGTCTTTTGTTGTATCGTCTGCGGCCGCTGTCGTAGATCCAGCCCCACTTGTTGAAGTATTTAACCACGCTGAACATGTGTGCCAGCGAGAGGTGCCATTTGTGGTAGGAGAGGCGGCTGAAGCGGTGATAGATGCTCACCGAGGGGTAGAACAGTGTCTTGTGCTTGGCATGGAGGCGGCGGGTGATGTCCACATCCTCCATGTACATGAAGAATCGCTCGTCGAAGATGCCTTCGCTCTTCAGTGCGCTCACGCGGAAGAACATGAAGCAGCCGGAGAGGAAGGGCACGTTCATCTGCTTGTCGTAGCCGGAGTGCCGGAGCTCGAAGCGGTTGTTTCTCCTGGCAATGAGCTTGGCCGGGAGGAAGAAGCGAGAGAAGAGGTCGAACGGAGTGGGCAGCAATTTGGCCAGACACTGCACGGATCCGTTGAGGAAGAGCACCTTGGGCATCACCTGGGCGATGGTTTTGTCCTCTTCCATCAGTCGCCAGAGGGCAGGAATGACTTCGGCGCCGAACCAAACGTCGGGGTTCACCACCAGATGATACTGGCTGCCCTCGTCCATGGCCTTGCGCAGGGCGACGTTGTGGCCGCAGCCATAGCCTCTGTTGGCTTCCTTGATGTATTCCATACGAAAGCCCCGGCCCTCGTGTCTGAGGTATTCTTCGTCCTTGCGCATGTACTCCTGCAGCTCGTCCTCAAGGCCCTGGAATGTGTCGCTGTGGTCGATAATCCACACTTTCTGCACGGGCGATATGAGCAGGCTGCGGAGGATGCCCTCCAGGTCGAGCAGGTTGTTGTTGTATGTTACTATCGATGCTGTTATCATTACGTTGGCTCTGTCCACCCGGCCGTCGGCGCAGTGCGCCCCGACGAAGGTCGGGATGTCTGTTATCGTAAGCACTTACGATAATATAACGAATGGGGCGGACGATTTATTGCTCAAATGCTATAAAATGTTAAACTTTCCTAATGTTTTGTCACACAGCCTCCTGTTTCTTCCCCTATGCTGAGCAGGCAGAAGGGGAGTGCGGTGCTGAGATAGGTGATGTCGAAGGTGGAGGAAAAGAGGTCCCAATTCTCCAGCCGGTACATATTGTGGACGAACGTGACGACCACAAAAACGGTAAGCATGACGGTTGAATTTCGGTAGTACCGTTTTGCGATGCCCCTCCAGTTCAGTGCCAGATACAGCGCAAGGGGCAGGAACAGGAGGAAGTCCGACGGGTTGCCCTGACGCGTTTGCAGCGCCCAGGGGTTGTTATGGAAATGGAAGAACTGCTGCCAGTCCCAGAGGGCAAAGGGGACGAAGGTGAGGACGAAGACGGCCACCGCCAACGCCGTCAGCAGGAAGGCTCGCCTGAGGCCCATCTTCAGCAAGTGGGGGAAGAACAGCAGGCCGAGGGGCAACAGCACTATCACCCTTGTGCAGGCCAGCAGACCCACTGCCACAGCCAGTTGCCAGCCGTGCCGTCTGGCCCACCCGGGGCTGAGGCGGGGCAGGCAGAGGCAGGCGAGGGAGGCCACGAGGAGCATGTTGGTGATGAGGTCGCTGCGCACCGCCGCCTCATACCAGACGCCGACCGACGAGACGAGCAACAGCCCTATGGCCGCCGCACGCTCCGGACCAAGCACCTTCCTGCTGCTCCAGAGGAACAAGCCTGCGGCCACGAAGAACGACAGCCCTACGTTGCCAAGCAGAAAGAAGGGGATGTGGAGCACTTGCCAAACGGGGAAAGGCGACGCATTGCCGCCCAGATGCGTAGTCGCGCCGTAGGGATAGATGCCGTGCAGAAGGTTCTGAATGGGAAAATGGAGTGCCGACCAGCGGTCCACCTGCAGGCTGTACGGGTCGATGGCAAGTTGCATCGCCAGCATTCCCGCCAGGGCCACGATGCAGAACAACGCGATAACCTCCCTGTAGGGACGTGCCGCGGCGCGTCCGCAACGAGCCTCCCGACATTGCCTGCCGTCCGCTTCGCCGTCTCGCACGCTGCTATTTCCCGACTCGGCGCATTGATTTTTGGTTTTTGAATTTTGAATTATTAGTCCCCTCCCCTTTGCTTCCACCACACGCAACAGGGCATAGTAGAACCCGACGGCAGCGAGGGTGGCAAACGGCGCAAGGACGACCGACAGCCGCGACGAATACTTCGCCACGAAGACGGCGTTGATGCCGACGAACAGCACCTCCGCCACGCCAAGCCGACGCTCAGCAAAACGTCTGTAAGCCAAGAGGATGCAAAGGCTCAGCAAACTGCAAGCCAGGAAAAGGAGCGTGCCGCGACCGTCCTTCATCAAGCCGATGAACGGAATATGGGCAATGTAAATCTCCAGGCTGTACTTCCCCGCCGTCTGCAACAGACCGGACCGTCCGGGACGCAGCAGCATGAGCAGCGGAATAGCCGCCAGCCCCGTCGTCAGGCGGAAAGGGCAAAGCAGGAAATGATAGCCCACGCTCCCCTTCAGCGCATGCAGCGGCGGCAACTGCTTCAGCACGAAAAACAGACCGCCCACGAGCAGCAGAAGCACCGACAGGCACAACATTTTCCGCTCAGAAAGCGCACGGAGTCGTTCCTTCTCGCGCGAGAGAACCACGCCCGCCAAGAAGCTCAGCGACTGCTCAGCCTCGAGGTGGCCGCTCGGACTCTTCGTGCCAAGGCACAGCAGCGCACACGCCGCAAACAGCAGCCAGCGCCAACGCTCACCCAGGAAGCGCGTGCCCACCCAATAGACGGCATAGCACTTCAGGATAAAGAAGATAAACCAGAAGAGCGGACGAACGTACAGGAGCTCGTCGAGGCACTTGTGCATGACGGCTCCCGCCGACGTGTCCCACCCCAGCGGCAGGAATGAGAACAGGTAATTGTAGGCGCAAACGAAGAAAACCGTGGGCAGCACCACCTTCTCCAAGCGCTTCGGCCAGAAACCGCCAAGCCCCCTCTGCCTGTAAGACTCCTCCAGTCCGAAGCCACTCAACACCAGGAACACCGCCACGAAGAGCCCTCCCAACATATTCACCAGCGGAGAAAGCCGAAGCCCCAGCAGAACATGGAACAACAGGATGCCCAGGGCAGCGATGCCCCTCAGCGCCTGCGTGTTAGACCTCAAGAATATATCCATCGGAACTGGCTTGTCGAAATTTTCCTGCAAAGATAGCTCTAAAAATCTACATTGCCAAACATTTCCAACCATTTTGCATCTTTTCGCCCACGAAACAGCAACTTTCCACAACTCCCGCAGGCCATCCGTCCACACCCCGCAGGCCATCCATCCACACTCAACAGACCGTCCGTCCACACCCCGCAGACCGTCAGCCCACACTCAACAGGCCGTCAGTCCACACCTCGCAAACCGTCCATCCGCACCTTACAAGTCGTTAGTCCACACTCAACAGGCCGTCAGTCCACACCCAACAGGGTTCCACCGCCTTCGACGCACCCCTCCGCCCAGAACCCAGCAGGGTTATCATTGCTTATACATGATAAAGCAATTGCAGCATCATGACCCTGCAATTGCTTCATCATGATGCAGCAATCAACACCGCCTGCCGCATCGTCCGTCAGCCCCGTTCGTGCGGATTCCCATCCCCGTTCGTACGGATTCCCATCCCCGTTCGTGCGGATTCCCATCCCCGTTCGTGCGGATTCCCATCCCCGTTCGTGCGGATTTGCAATCCGCATGCATAGAGTATAGGGATTTGCAATCCCGCAAAAACATCACAAGCAAAAGGCACCCACCCCGTTCGTGCGGATTTGCAATCCGCACGCATAGAATATAGGGATTTGTAATCCCGCAAAAACATCACAAACTAATGCTATCCGCTAAAAGAATGCAGTTCATCAGAGGGAAGACGACCCTGCCTGCGTAGGGACGCGCCGTGGCGCGTCCGTGTATGCAGCGAACGCTCGGCGGAAGAGGATGTGCCGCGGATGGCGGACGCGCCACGGCGCGTCCCTACAAGCAAAAAAATCGGCAAGCCAGCTCCCCCTTTGGAGCCAGCCCGCCGCCTTTCTTATTATCTAAATCTCTTAATCACCCTTTGGTAATATCAAGTCACTCTCTCTTGTTGCACGGATATATTTTCGGGAATTTACCTTAACGTGAGTTCGATGAAATATAATTGTCTATAAATTTGGTGATTAGCGAAAA
>CAMVDV010000030.1 GCA_947166305.1 uncultured Prevotellaceae bacterium
CTCTGACGGAGGGGATAATATATGTCTTTCTCATAAATTACGCTTTATATCATTTACCAACTACCATTTTCTTTCCACCCACGATGTTGACACCTCTGCGCACCTTCTGCAGGCGCTGGCCGGCAAGGTTGTAGATGGCGCCGTCGGGAGTCTTGGTCTCCTCGAGGTTGTCAATGCCTGTCGGGTCGGTGAAGAGGACGTCGAAGGCCTTGACGCCAGCCCCCTCCTCAGCCTCGATGTGGCTGCGGAAGCCGGTGAGGTTCTCGCCGGTGTACTTCTTGAAGGCGGGTCCGCTCTGCAGGGTATAGACTGTGGCGGCAACGCTGCTGGCTGAGAGCGTACGCTCGCTGCCCAGCAGGTCACTCTCGTAGTCCGTCTCGTTCGGCTCCACGGTGAAGTCGTACGTCCCGGCCGTGCCTTCCACGAGCACACCTGTGCCTGCCTTCACGGCCTCCACCTCGTCGAAGTGGATGGAGCTGTAGGCTTCGTTCTTGGTGGCTGCATAGAGTTTCACGCCCTCGGGAGCGGTGAGACCGACAGGGCTGTAGAGTGTGGCCAGGCCAAGCTCGCTGATGGTGACGGGGAGCACGCTGACATCCTCCACATCCCATGCGTAGCGCACGTCATTGTTGTACGACGAGCCACGGTCTATCGTGTTGTTGCTGTCCTTGTCGTAGGTGTAGTAGCCGTTCGACTTGATGGCATATTTGCCTTCATGATAAGTGTTCGGCTCGATGGCTGCCTTGTAGCTGGTGCCGACGGTGGAGAGTGCCTTCGTCGAGCCGTTGAGTGAGAGTCCAGTCGAATAGGATATCAGGCCCTCAGTGCTGTAGTACCAGATGGTAGAGGCATCGGTGGCAGTGGTAGTGGTGAGCGGTGTGGTGCCGCTTGCCGTGAGGTAAGCGCCGGAGGCCGAACCCTTGAAGCGATAGAAGTGGCCCGGGCGCGGCATCTTCACAGCCTCTGCCTCAGCCTCATCCTTGTCGAAGTAGTACTGACCCATCGTGATGTCCTTGATGTCGTGGTTCTTCTGATAGATAAGGCAGTAGCCCGTGGGATGCTTGGTCTCGTCCTTGGCACATTCCTCAAAGAGAATATCCATGGTGCCGTCGCCGTTGCCGAGCAGGATGGAGTAGGCTCCCCAGTTGTGCGTCACGTTCATACCCTGCGTCCAGCTTGCGCCTCCAACGGTAGAGAAGTCGGCTGTGGTGAAACCCGTAGCCTTCGGCAGAGCAATGAAGTAGTATTGTATCTCGCGGCGCTGAGGACTGCTCGTCATGGGAGCGGTCTCCACGATGACGGTGTTCTTCACGCCGTAAGAATCGTAGGCCTCAACCATCTCGACGTCGCCGTTGCAGCTCGTAGCCACAGCGTTGTTCCACTGACCCGTGGGGCCCCATGTGCCTTCGGCCGTGTCGAAGTCGGCATAGTTGAAGACGTTGACAAAGCGCGACTGACTGCCTTTGCCCACAAGGAGGATGTCTCCGTCGGGCAACTCAACGACGTGTGCCTCGTCGCCGCTGTTGGCTATCTGATTACCCAACACCTTCCACGTCTGACCGAAGTCGTCGGAATAGACAACGACATCGCCTCCGTTCACATCCACCGCGTTGTAGATGCGGTTATACTGTGCGCCTTCGGCCTTACGGACAGACTGTATGATGCGACCGCTGGTGAAGAACGAGCGGACAATGCCGCTGCTTCCGTCGGCAGCGCGAATGCCTGCATCGACAAAGGCCTGCATCAACGCCGGCTGGATGTACTCATAGTTGCCCCAGGTCACGCCGCCATCGGTGGAACGCCATGCCACGCATCCCTGCTGCCTCTGCGATGTGTCGGGATTATATACAGATGATGTCCAGAAACTGTTGCCTCCGCAGCAAACCATCAGCACGTCGTTGCCGGAATTGCCCGGCGTGTTGTCTGCCACGGCAGCAGGATCGCCGTAACTCCACTCGATGACATTCTCAGTATTCACGCCCCAGTTGCCCTGAGCCACACGGATGGCCGGGCTCCACGACTCGCCTCCATCGTCGCTATAGCGTCGCTCGATGCTCGTCGGGCCACCGCCTACGTCGGTATTGCCGGGCCGATAGTCGGCAAAGGCAATGATGCGGCCGCTCATGGTGCGTATGATGGCAGGCAGACGATAAGCGTCTGTCATCTCATCATTATAGTCGTACCAGAGGTTGAGGCCGTTTCCTGTAGAGGCAACATAGTTGGCCACGATGGTGGAACCTGCAGGGATGGCAGAGAGTTCGCCTGCCTCGATGCTCGTACCGTAGTCCGTTCCGTCCACGGAGAAGCCCGTGAAGTCGTAACCTCTGTAGCTTGTGGCCGTAGCGGTGAACTCTTCGGCAATGTAGCCCACAAGGTCTTTGCCCTCGGTGTCGGTGTTATAGAGGAAAGTGCTTGAGCTTGCGCCGTTGAGCGTCACGGTGATCTTGCCGGCACGGTTGTTCTCGGCTTCCGTCTCGCCAGTCACATTGATGGCAAGCTTAATGGCGTCTGTGCTGATAGTGCTGATGATCCAGCGTGAACCCGTGTCGCTTGCCGGTCCATCTTGCCAGAAGCTCATCTTGCCATTGCCTGCATAATCGTTCAGATAGAAGTTGCCTATCTGGAATCCACAATTGCTTGCATCGGTGCCTTCCACGAGGGTGAAGACTGAACCTGTCTCGCCCCATGTGATGATCTCTGCGTTGCCAGCAGTGGCGACGAAGAGCGATTTGCCCGAAGCCTTGTTGAGTATCTGATAGCCGGCCACGGGGTTGCCGACGAAGGCCCAGAGGTAGCTGTCCTCGGCCACAAGGCTTGCTGCAAGAGGAACGAAGCTTTCGTCCTCACTATTATAATAAGGATAGCGGTTACGGCTGACGTTTCGCATGGTAAACCACACGGCATTTTCGGCATCGGCCGAGGAAGTGAAGGGCATTTCGCCTACGGTTGCCACGATATCGACGGTCTGGTCTGCTGCACCGCCGGTGACTGTGATGCCTTCCTGCTCAGCGTTGATGGTGGTATAGGCGAACGTTCCGTCGAAGGTGACTTCCGTGCCTTCCACAACTCCGCTCTTGCTGTAGGAGCCGAGCTTTTCTGTCTTGGCAGCATCGCTGTAGATGTCCCATGTAACCGTAGTGATGGCGAGCACTTGGGCATAGGCTACCGTGATGGTACGGCCTTCGATGGCGATGGAAGGCTCGTAGCCATGCACCGAAGCGGCGGTGAGATCGGCGGCAGCGATGTTTTCTGCCACGAAGAAGCCCCCGTTCTTGGCGTTCTGACCGTTGAAGGTGACGTAGCCTTCCTCTGTCCCGGTGATGACGACGTCGTAGATGCCTGCGCTGATGTCAGCGTCCTCGAAGGTCCAACGGTTGTCGGTTGCCGTGACATGTCCTGCCCATGTGGTGAGTTGAGTATCGTTGCCCCAGTTGGTGAGGTTGATGGCTTCGGTGAAATAGATGCCTGCCTGTCCGTTGTAGGCACCGAAGTTGAGTGTCTCATAGGCTGTGGAGCCGATGGTAAGGGGCAAGCCTTCGCCGTTGGTGGCGGTGATGCTCGTGCCGTTGTTTTTCACCTTCCAGACCTCACCGTTGAGCCCTGCGAGGGGAGAGTGATGGAATGTGGCGGCAGTTTCCTTGCCTGCGAAGTTGCTGTAAAGGTAGGGATAGCGACTTGTCTCCATTCCTTTGAAGTAATAGTAGCCGTCGGGCAGATAGAGGCTGTTGCTCGTGTTGCCGGAGAGAGCAGTGTTGAAGGCGTCGATGGCTGCGTTGATGGCGGCGACGTCTTCGGCTGTTGCGCTACCCACCTTGCCTTCTGCCGTAGCGATGGCCGCTTGCAGGTCAGCGATGGGGGCATCGGCGGGAATGCCGTAGGCTATCAGGGAACGAGCCTGGGCGATGGAGAGCGCGAGGTCTTCGTTGAAGCTGGGAACGATGACTTCTGCCGCATAGAGCGTCCAGATGTTGTTGCCGCTGGTGGCGGTGTTTTCGCCGCTACCCCAGAAGGCCAGGCCGTTGCCGGCACCGTTGTTGTCGACGCGCGAACCGCTCTTGCTGTTCAGATTCCACGCCACGGCGCTGGCACCGTCGGTGAAATAGACGGCATAGTTGCCGGCATTGGCCTCATTAGTCGAGCCGAGGCTGGCGGAAATGAAGCTGCCTGTGGCAAACTGAATGTTGTAGATGCCGTCCGTCTCCGTAGCGATGAAGCGGACGAGGTAAGCTGCGTTCTCGGCAGCCTTCTTGCCTACGAAGTAGTCGGCCGTGTAGGTCGTTCCGGCACGCTTGACGGGTGTGGTGCCAGAGTCGTACATTGCCGACTCACCATTGCGCACCTGCGTCATGATGTACCAGTGGCTGTTGTCGGCAGCCTCAGTTGCGGTGGTGAGAGAGCCGTCGGTCACCTTCGTGCAGGACGTGATGAGCAGGTTGCTTGCCAGGCTTGGTGTCCAGTGGCAGGTGGGGTCTTCCGTCAAAGAGACAGTGAAGGAAGAGATGGCAATGCCCTGGTTGGGCGTGCTCTGCTGGAAGGTTGTGCTCGACACGGTCAGTCCGGTCACGGCGAGCGTGTAGTCCTTGTCGGTGCCAAACGAGAGGGCTGAGCCTCCCTCGGCCGGTGTCAGCGTCTGCGCACCGCCCTGGGCCTTGCCCGTGATGGTGTAGCCCGTGATGATATAGCCAGCCTGAGCCGTGAGGGTGTAAGTGCAGCCCGAGCCGCCGGAATAGATGTAGCCGGTAGAGACGGCGATGTTGTTGGCTGTCGTGGACAGCGTCACTTTGGGATTCGTAGCAGTGCTCTCCCACTTGCTGGCCCATGTACCGCCGGCATTGGTAGCCGTGTAGGAGCCAGTGCCAGTGCCGTAGGTCACAGTGTACTCCGTTGCCCACACACTAATTGTGCAAAGCAAAGCGGCGAGTAATAGAAAAAGTTTTTGTTTCATGTTGGTTTGTATTTGTTCCTAATAATATATATAATAATGTTAGAGAGCAAAGGGAGGTGCCTTCATAGGCATCTCCCTAATTTGTTGCCTTGGCGACAAAGATTACCATTCTTCATCCCAAAGGTTCTTGTCGGTGAGGGGTGTACTTTCTTCCTTGACCCAACCGCCATTGGTGCCAGAGGCTGTATTATCATCTACAGGAACTGATTCAGCGAGCATTTGAATGCCGCTGCCGCTCAACTCAACGAGTATGAACTCGGGGGAAATATATGTCTTTTTCATGTTACTTAAGAATCTTTTTGCCGTTAATAATGTTGATACCTTTCTGCATCTTGTTCATGCGCTGACCAGCGACATTATAGATAGCACCCTCTGTTGTCTGTTGTCCGTTGTCAATAGTCTGAATAGAGGTTGCATCATCCTCGAAGTCGAGAGCAAAGCCCTTGACACCACTGTTGTTGAGCTTCGATGCTTCGAGATAAGCACGGTTGGCACTAAGTGTTGAGCCGTCCCAGTGGTAGAAGCCAACCTTGCCGTTAGCCATACCGAGGAAATAGTCAGTGCTGCCCGTTGTTACGGCTTTTGCAACATAGGTTCCCGTAAGAGCTGTCGTCGTCAGAGGAGCACTTGTTGCAGCGTTGTTAGCAATGGAAGCAGTAACAGTTCCCTTTGTATGGCGAAGCATTACAGGAGTGCCGGCAGGCACATTGTCTGTCGCTTCGCTCATGGTCAGACCGGTCTTGCCGGCATTCAGCGTCAGCGTGTAGGCACAAGCCGCAGAGAGCGTCACATCAAACGGCAGGCAAACAGTAGCGTAATAGTACCCGTCGCCACCATCGTTGAGGGTAAGGGGAAGTTCATCAACCTTGACGATGTACCATGTGGAAGGTTCACCTTGATTATTGCTATTCCACGTAATCAAATTACCACTAGTGCCTGATCCGTTTCCATGACCACCAGCATGCAACGTTTGTGCATTATTCGATTGCTTAAGTGTATACTGTGCAGCACCTATTGAAGTAACTTCCAGACCTGCAGCAACACCTAATGCAGCATTCTGAACATCCCATTGACCATTACCTGTAGTAATGTATTGCTGTGCATTGGGGCTATAGATATTCCACTTATCACCGTTTGCGGTGAACTTGAAGATGGAATTCACCTGATGTTCCGTTGTGGTCGCTGCCTTTGCCCAAACGATGTTAGTTGTGCTTACTGCGGGATTGTAATACCATGCGGCAGCAGCATTAAAACCAGCAACTGCACTAACAACGCGGTAGAAGCCTTCAGTAAGTGTAATTTCAGATGCTTCGTTCAATTTGTTTAATGTCTGGAGCACCATATTCATCTCAACCGCATCGGCTGTCGCAAAATAGAATGGGTAGCTAGCAAAGTAATCCTTTAAAGCTTTTCCTGCAGACAACACATCTGCTGCCACATCCACAGTTCCAACTGAACCAGCAGGAGCATCAAGCACAAGTGTGTTAAGATAATTAAGAGGATATGAACTGGGAGTCTTGAACCAGCAGGTGCTGCCATTGCCAGAATCAGTCCATCCATTGACATTGTAGGAATCGGTGTCATAACAGTTCAGACGGACCGAACCGTCCTTCAAGATGAAGCAAGCATATCCGTTTGCTATAGTCTTACCACTCTCGCTGGAAGCTCCCGGAATAAACAGGCTTCCTTCTGCAGCCATCTTGGCATGTTCTGCGTTCGTTGTGCTCTTGTACAAAGTCATGCCACTGCCTGCAGCCTTGTTGTAGATGCGGAAACCATCATAGGGATTGCCAACGAAACAGAAGTAATTCTTGTCTGACAAGCTAGCATAAGCATTTGTAGCAACAGCTTCAGTAGCAATAATATCAGAGTTGCCACTGTCATATTTCCAGATATGGTTGGCATCCTCATGTGCTGAGTGAATACCCACAGTGTACCACTTGGCTTCAGCATAGCTGTCAGAGAGTTGGAACGGACCATTCCAAGTTGCAGTAACAATGACTTCAGTCGTTTCATTTCCAATCTCGGAAGGAGAATAGCTCAATGTAACAAAATCACTGTCAAACCCATCAGGCAAGAAGTCAGAGGAGGGGGAGAGAAGGCTCGCTGTGACATTCTCAACGGTTTGGATGACAGTACCATCACTCCAATTGAGAATATAAGTAACATTCTTAGTGGTGTTCGCAGATACTGTTACAGTGAGGTCGGAACTGCAAGTTGCTATGGCGGCTTCGGCTTCGGCGTGACCAACGGATTCTGCACCATTGATGCCATAGAGTTTATCACTGGGAAGAGTGAAAGAATCACTTCCGTCTGCTGCTACATAAATAGTAGACACTGCGTCACCGCCATCTACCGCCACTGCTTCACTGAACGTAACCTTATACATTCGTTTGAACGTGAATTGCTGTCCACTCGTATGGGCGTAGGTTTTGCCGCCTGAACGATCAATCCAAAGGTTGTTTGTTTTATCCTTAAACTTAATGGTTGTGGCGTTGTTATACACAGAAACAAAAGAGTTTGCAGAGGCAGCATCGACCAATGTCAGATAGCCACCTGTAGCCGCACGACCACCAATGTATTTTTCTGTGCCAACATTATAGATTCTGTAGCCATTTGTGCCGTCCTGCACCAGTTGCCACATCCAGTTCGTTCTGCCAGTAATGCCAGGAAGAGCTCTGTTCTGCCCGCAATTCACATCAGTGCCACTACCTTCCAGCCAACTGTTAGCATTAGTTGAAATTATTAACGCATAATAAGTTGGAGCTTCATTTGTGGAAGCCACAAATGGCTGAGGCTTTACAGTAACAGTAAGTGTACCAGTATTAGTATTGATGGCATCTTTCACCTCATCTGCTGTCTTCTCCACACCACCGATGTAGTATGTTGCAGCATAGGCTGTGGAAAAACTTGTGATTTGATTGTCTGAATTCGTGTAATACTCAGATGTTGTGATATTCCCATTGATAGTTACCGTAGAGGGATAGCCCTCTACAGTCACGCCATTCGCGTCTGTGGCATCTACTACAAACCGCGTCTGGTAAAAGCGTTCAAACTTGAAAATAGAACCTGCGTCGCTGATATTATTATAGATGCCCATGTAATTCCCTGTGCCACCATGGTTACTCAACACATAACCGCAATAGACACCATCATATGAATATCCACTACCCTCAACGCTGTTATCAAACATGTTCAAGGTTTTACTGGAACTGCTATACCACGCAAGCTGGAAGTGAGTACAATCCTCAGCCGTTCCGCTTGACTGGAGCTTTGATCTACCTGCAGCATATTCCATGAATTTCCAATAGCCACCAGCGGGAGTTGATATGATTGCCTTGCCGTTGGCATCTTCCTCTATCTTCCACATATAGCCCAAAACACCCAAGCCATTATAAGCCTGAACATAGACGTTATCCGCAGTCTTCAAAGCTACGTTGGCTCCACGATTCGGAAGAAGAATTCTGTAGAATCCACCACTAAACAAGGCATTGCCCTTAGAGTCTTGGGCACTTGTCACTGATGTAGTGGAATAAGCCCAGGCGGTCATCGTCGCGATGAGGGCGAGGAGTAAAAGAGTTAGTTTTTGTTTCATTGTCTTGATTTGTTATGAGTTAATAATTTATTTGTCGGAAGATGGGCCACCGCTGTGGCTGTTGAAGGATTGGCGCTGCTGCAGGCTGGGCAGATGATTGCTGCAGGCTGAGCAGACGACGGCCGCGTGCCCTGCTTGCGCTGAAGGCGCACGACTTGCGGGGCAAAGGTACATCTTTTTGTGAATGGCGAAGGCTTTCGAAGCGTTAAAGTTTGTTAATCAGATTGCAATCATGCCATTACGACAATAAACTCCGACATATTTAACAATGGAAACATACCGAACTGACGTGGTTTCGGCGGGTTGGGTTGTTTGAGCGGTTTGAGCTGTTTGAACTGTTTGAGCGGACGCTCTACGACGCTTCCCTACAGGGCGACTCTTTTTTCCACGAGTGGATTGTCATTTACTAACAAGTGGATTGACATTTACTAACGAGTGGATTGTCATTTACTAACGAGTGGATTGTCATTTACTAACGAGTGGATTTCGACATATCCACTCGTGCTTTTTTGTGGATGCTTGGGTGAACTTGTTTTTATTCTTTGCTTCTGCCTGCTGGAAAAGGCGTTTGCTCTTTCTACACTTCATTACATCTTTCCCGTTTTTTCTTGCACTTTGAGACTTTTTTATGGCGACGACTCTGTCAGCACTACATTATATATATATATAAGGAAGCCAAAGAGCGCAAGGCATCGCTCATGGAAGTGTTTGCCAGCACCGACAGCTACTACGACAGCCGCTTCACGGCTCCCCTGGAGGAATTCCTCGCCGGCAGGGACGACGTCATTCCCGTCTTTATCTACGGAAGCTTTAGCGGAGACGACGTCACTGCGCTTTCTGCCCAAGGAACTGACGACCTCGCTGCCACGGCAGGCGTGGCTTCTGCGCCCTCCTTCGGCTTCAACCGAACTGCCGCACCGCAGGCCGACTATTTCCTCTACGAACATACTGATGAGCCGCGGCCCGAGGACTTTACCGAACCCAACACCGACAGTCAGGACGTCACCCTGACCGACGAAGAATACGACGGCGAGTTCTCCGTCAAGGAGCACACCATCGACTGGTAAACTGCCCGTCGGACTCGCCAACCATCTACAGAGCAAAGGAGGCTGTGCCGGTTTTTCCGCGGCACAGCCTCCTTGCGTTTCGCCCCTATATACGATTCGTGCAGGCTGCTAAGAAAAAAGGCAGTTCATCAGAGGGAAGACGAACCCGCCGCGTAGGGACGCGCCGTGGCGCGTCCGTGTTTGCAGCGAAGTAATGGCGGAGAAGAATGTGCCGCGGAGGGCGGACGCGCCACGGCGCGTCCCTACATGCAGTGAAGGCACAGCTGATGAGAATTGGGCGCGCCCCTACGGCAGCTTGTCATTTCCTCTGATGAACGTCTACTTTTTCAGCGAACAGCAACATTATACTTTATACAATTCGTGCGGGCCGGCTGGTCCGCACGAACAAGGTTTCCTCCCCCTCGGGAAAGGATGGGAGAGGATTACTTCTTGAATCTGAGCGCCTGCTCCTCGATGAGTGCGCGGTCGTCGAAGTAGTTTATCTTCATGGCGCGGCGCACCTCGTCCATCGTGGCACAGGCTTCGGCGCGAGCCACCTCGCATCCCTGGCGCAAAATCTCATAGACTGCGGGGATGTCCTTCTCATATTCGGCACGACGCTGTCGGATAGGCTCCAACACCTCCTGCAACACGGCCATGAGGAGCTTCTTGCACTTCATGTCGCCCAGTCCGCCGCGCGTGTAGTGGTCCTTCATTTCCTGCAGCGTGGCGTAGTCCGTCGTGTAGCGAGCCACTTGCTCGTCGGTGGCAAAGGCATCGAGGTAGGTGAACACCGTGTTGCCCTCCAGATGACCAGGGTCGTTGACCTGCAGGTGAGAGGGGTCGGTGTACATCGTCTTGACCTTTCGGTTCACCTCATCGGCAGGGTCTGAGAGGTAGATGCAATTGCCCAGGCTCTTGCTCATCTTGGCTTTGCCGTCGGTACCGGGCAGCCGGAGGCAGGCAGCATTCTCGGGCAGCAGGATGTTAGGCTCCACGAGTGTCTCGCCATAGATGTTGTTGAAGCGTCGAACGATTTCCCTGCACTGCTCGAGCATCGGTTCCTGGTCGTCGCCGGCGGGCACGGTTGTCGCCTTGAACATGGCGATGTCGGCCGCCTGGCTGATGGGATAGGTGAAGAAGCCCACGGGGATGCTCTCGCCGCTGAAGCCGCGCATCTGTATCTCCGTCTTCACCGTCGGGTTGCGCTGCAGGCGTGAGACGCTGACGAGGTCCATGAAGTAGAACGACAGCTCGCAGAGTTCGGGAATCTGGCTTTGGATGAAGAGCGTAGTCTTCTGAGGGTCCAGGCCCGCAGCGAGGTAGTCGAGGGCCACCTCGATGACGTTTTGGCGCACTTTCTCCGGGTTGTCAATGTTGTCGGTGAGCGCCTGAGCGTCGGCCTCGAAGACGAAAATCTTGTCGTAGAGCCCTGAGTTCTGGAGCTCGACGCGGCGGCGAAGCGAACCTACATAGTGCCCGATGTGGAGCTTGCCCGTAGGGCGATCGCCTGTAAGGATAATCTTTTTCATTTACTATTTAACGATTTACTGTTTACTGTTTCTTTCTTCCCACATTTCGCTATTATTCCCCCTAAAGGGGGTTAGGGGGTCTTGAACATCTTGTCAATCTGTTCCTGCTGCAGGATGGTGAGTATGGTCTGCCCACTCGGGGAGAGATTGGGGTTGTCGCACTGGAATAGGTCGCCGATGAGTGCCTCCATCTGCACCGGCGTGAGCACTTCGCCCACATCGATGGCGCTCGCGCGGGCCATGACGAGGGCCAACTGGTGATGCACCGCTTCGGGCTGGATGTTGTCCTGCTGCTTGACGGACTCCACCATCTGCTGCACGACGGCAAGGGGATTGACTTGTCCCGAAGGCGCACCGGCTATGGAGAAACTGCCCCCGCCGAGAGGCCTGATGTCGAAGCCCAGGGCACGCACATCGCCAAGGATGCCGCCGAGAAGCGTGGCGTCGGACGGCGAAAGCTCCAGCAGTTCGGGGAAGAGAAGCCCCTGCGTGGCAGCATTCTGCCCCTGCATCTGCTTCATATACCGTTCGTAGAGAATGCGGATGTGAGCGCGTCGCTGCTCCACAATCATCAGGCCCGACTGCACAGCCGTCAGGATGTATTGCCCCTTGTACTGGAAGTGTTGGGAACTCATCTCCATGCCTTCAGCAAAAAGGGTCTGAGCTTCCTGATTGTTCGGAGTGCCCGGAGTGTTCGGAGCGCTCGGAGTAGTCTGAGAACCCTGAGCGTTCAGGCCATTCTGGACACTCTCGTAGAGCTTCTCCCACTGGCGTGGTGGCCTGCGGCCCTCGCGATGGCTGTCGAAGGGATTGTATCGCACGTCGAACTGCACTCGCGGCACCCTGACACCCACCAGCTTGTCTGCCTCATAGGTCGGGATGTCGGGCCGTCCCTCCACGTCGAAGTCGATGGTAGGCACGGCGTTGAACTTGCCCAGGGCGTCCCTGACCGCTGCCAGGAGAATGCTCCATATCTCCTGCTCGTTCTCAAACTTAATCTCAGTCTTCGTGGGATGTATGTTGACATCAATGCCTGCCGGGTCCACATGGAAGGCGATGAAGTATGGCACCTGCTCGCCTTCGGGGATGAGATGGCTGAAGGCCTCCATCACAGCGTAGTGGAAACGGGGATGACGCATGAAGCGTCCGTTGACAAAGAGGTATTGCGACGCGCCTTTCTTCCTTGCCGACTCGGGCTTACCCACAAAGCCGCTTATCCTGACGAGCGACGTTTCCACCTGCACGGGCAGCAGTTGCTCGCCCAGCTTCTTGCCGAAAATGCCCACGATGCGTTGCAAGTTTCCGCCCGCAGGCAGCTGCATCATCCGATTCCCATTGCTTGTCAGGGAAAACGAAACGCCCGGGTTGACCAAAGCGATGCGCTCAAACTCCTGAACGATGTTGTTCAGCTCCGTCTGATTCGATTTGAGAAACTTCCTGCGCGCCGGGACGTTGAAGAAAAGGTTGTTCACCTCGAAGTTGGCACCCACGGAGCAGGAGCAGACCTCCTGCGAGACAACGCGCGAACCCTCAAGGCATAGCTGCACACCCAAGTCCTGCGATGCCGTCCGAGTGGTGAGCTTCACCTGCGAGACGGCAGCGATGGAGGGCAAAGCCTCGCCCCTGAAACCCATCGTCTGCAACGTGAAGAGGTCTTCGGCCCTTGCTATCTTCGACGTGGCGTGGCGCTCGAAAGCCATCCTCGCGTCCGTTTCGCTCATTCCCTTCCCGTCGTCGATGACCTGGATGGACGTCCTTCCGGCATCCTGCACCAGCACATCGACCGTAGAGGCACCGGCATCGATGGCATTCTCCATCAGTTCCTTGATGACGGATGCAGGTCGCTGCACAACCTCGCCTGCGGCTATCTGGTTGGCGACTGAGTCTGGAAGAAGATGAATGATGTCCACTTTGTTGTTTGCTGTTTGACGATTTACGGTTTGGCGGTCGGTCTGTCGGCTCACGGTGTTCTCTTTTCTCCTCCACCTCGGAGGGAGGCAGGGAGGAGGCTTTATCTTGTCCCCGACAACAGGAAGCGCCACATCACGATGCAGGCAAAGATGAGCAGGATGATGAGCGGCCATCCCAGCTTGGAGCCAGCTTCCCTGTGCCTCTGGGCGCGGGGCGTGTAGTTACTGAACGTGCCGCGAAACTTGTCAGGGTCGTAGGGTTGTTCCTCCTGGGCAGGTGCTTCTCCCTGCTCGCGCTTCACCTCGTCGACGAGTTTCTGCAAGCGTTCGCGCGACTCATCCGTGTAGATGCTCACTCGGCGAAAGCCTCTGGGCTTCCTTGTGCTGAAGAGTTTCATATCTCTGTCTTTTGTTCTTTTTCGGTTTCCTGTGTGTCGTTGAGAACTTCGCTGCCGACGCTGTCCAACGCCGCCTGCGGAATCGGCTCTTCCTGCACGCGGCGTTTCTCATCCCCGGCTGCGACGATTCCTTTCTTCTTCTTGATGTCGCTCAACTTCTGTTTGGGCGCCGAGTGCCGCACACTCTCCTTGAGCGCAAGGCCCACCTTCTTCGGACGCCACTCGAAGAGGTCGAACCTGTCGAGCGGTCTGATGTAATCGAACCAAGCAAAGTTCTTCAGATAGAGCTTATCGGTGGGGATGAGGGGGATGGGATACATCACACCCGTTGCGGCCGGCATCCAGATGCGTTCTGCCCTCCTGTCCTTCACGTACATCTTGAGCAGGGAAGTCTCGGTGTAGTTCATCTCAACCATGATGCTGTCCTCGTCGAAGGGATAGTAGTTGACAAAGACATTGCCCTCGGAGGTGGACAGATAGAGCTCGCCTTCCTTGAAATAGGAGTGCATCTCCTGCCCGGACACCTGGTTGTAGTGGATGTCGTCGAGCTTCTCTACGGAGAGAGCCTGCCGCAGCACCTGGATGCTGTCAATGTTCTCCCCGCTGAAGAAGATGCGTATCTCCTCGCCAAGCTGCTGCTGTCCCTGCTGCCAGATGATGGGGTCGCGGTACATGAAGAGCACGCTGTCGCGGGAATCGTAGACGAGCGAGTCGCAGACAGCCTGTATGTCGCGCCGGAAGGCCCGCATGTGATAATAGGCATGAACGATGCGATAGGCAGAATCCGTGTCTATATTATAGGTAAAGGCCTTGATTGTGTCGGCATGGGCATACATTGTGTCCTGCTGACTGTAGTCGATGGCGAGCGCACTGTCCGTGGCCATGACATAACCCGTACTGTCTTCGTAGTAGATGTATTCGCCGGTGTACATGTTTTTGTTGACGACGTCGGTATAGACGACGTTGCCAAAAGCCTCAGCCGTAGCCACATCGTCGTTCCAGACCACGCTGTCGCCCACGAGACGCTTGCCGTTGTTGTTTAGGATGCTTCGCTCCAGCAGGTGGGAGTGCTTGGCCTGTGTGTCGTAATAGCCCAGCTCGCTGTAGATATGGTTCTCTCCGTTCTCGATATTCGAAGGCCCCACGATGTGGGCGATAGCGGTCTCACTGTTGTAATGAAGTGTGTCGGAGATGAGCACCGTCTCCGGTTGGGCTGGCGGGGCAGGGTTTACGAGGCGAACATTATAGTTGAATACGGCCTCATGGCTTGCCGGACTGTACTCACCCCAGTCACTCGTCAGCTGATTGTCATGGTCGAGCACCTTGCCACCCTCAAAGAAGTAGCCCAAATCGTAGAGCCGATCGTAGTCGAGGCTATCGGTGAAAATGGTCATTGTGCCGTGCTTGAGCACGACATCGTAGCGGGCTCTTGCCAGTCGGTCAAGTCCGTTGTAGTAGAGAACCTCGCTGTCGAGCAGCAACGTGTCACCCTGATTCATGCGGACATGCCCGAAGGCATCGAAGGAATTTGTGGCTTCGTAGTAGAGAGCGCTGTCGCAATTCATGAGCACCCCTTCGTGGCTGAAGCGGACGTTGCCCACGAGTATCTGTGCCGTGCGGTGCAGTCTTTCGTCGAAGTAAAGGCGGTCGGCATGGAGCAAGTGAACCTTGCTGTCGGAAGGCGTGCGCTTTCCGGCAGGATTGCGGTCCGGTGTTACGGCCAAGAGGATGCAGATGCAGAAGAACAGGGACGCGCCGATGGTGTATAGTCGCTGCCCTTTCACTTTATCCACCCGTCGTATTGGAATTCACAGTCTCTCCAGTCGGGATTGATGCGAATGTATGTACTCTTTTGCTTCTCCCTTATCCATTTATTGACGATCTCTTCCCCCTTCTTGTTCCTGACGATGTCCTTCATCACCTGGAAGTCTTCGGTGATGCTGGCACGGTGTGTGAGGGTGCGGCTCTTGAGTCGTGCTATGGCACAGACTGTCTTTCCCTTGGAATTGATCATGGTGAAGGGCTTCGACATGTTGCCTACTTGCAAAGTATCCACTACCCTGGCCAGTTCGGGAGAAAGGTCTGAGAGCTCACTCATCTGGAATCTGGTGGTCGTCTCGCCCGTCTCGCGGTTGATGTTCGAGAGGATGCCGCGGTTGTTGCGTGTGTCCTTGTCGTCGGAGGCATAGCGTACGGCATCTTCGAACGAGATCTTCTCGCTCTGGATGTCGTTTGTTATGGAGTCGAGGACGACGAGTGCGCTGTCAATGTCGGCCTGTGCCACCTCTGGACGCTTGAGGATGTGGCGGCACTTCATTTTGTCTCCGCGCTTATCGATGAGCTGTATGATGTGGAAGCCGAACTCGCTCTGAGCTATCTTGCTGACCTTCTTGGCATCGGTCAGTCCGAATGCGACGTTGGCGAAGCCTGGGTCGAGCTCAGCCTTGCCCATGTATGGCATCTCGCCGCCTTGTCGTGCGGAGACAGGGTCTTCGCTGTACATACGAGCCAAAGTGGAAAAGGATGTCTCGCCGCTGTTGATTCGCTCGGTATAGTCGCGGAGAAGTTCCTTAATGCGGTCGATTTCCTTCTGGGGGATGCGAGGCTGAAGCACGAGCAACTGCACCTCTACCTGTGTAGGGATGAGGGGAAGGCTGTCCTCGGGCAAGTCCTTGAAGTAGCGACGCACTTCGGCGGGCGTCACCTTGACGTCGGCTGTCAGCTGTTCCCGCATTCGCATCGCCGTGAGGTCGTTTTTGTACTGGTCGAAAAGCTCTTCGCGTATCTGCACCGACGGCATCCGCATGTACTCCTCGAGCTTTTCCTTCGAGCCGGCGGCAAGGAGCTTTTGGTTGTAGTCCTGTTCGACGTACTGATTGACGTCGTTGTCCGTGACCTCCACGCTGTCGATGATGGCCTGATGGAGGAAGAGCTTCTGGATGGCGAGCTGTTCGGGGATGACGCAATAGGGGTTGCCCTTGAGCTGCGAGCCGTATTCCAGCCTGCGTTTCTCCACGTCGGAACGGAGGATGGCCTCGTCGCCGACGACCCACACGACCTCGTCGATGACGTTCTTCTGTGCTTGGGAGAGCAGGCAGGAGAGTGCGGCAAGGAGGCAAAGTGTATATCGCTTCATGCGCTTAGTGGTTGTTTACCGTGGCAAGCACTTGTTTGTCTATCTCTACGGTGTAGCGCTTGCGAAGCTCTGCCACGAACTCATCTTCCTTGAGGCGCTGATAGTCACTGACGACTTGGCTGCTGACGTCGGTCCACTGGGCGGGGCCTTTCTTGAGAACCTTGCCGAAGATACCCACATGGGGATAGCCCTTGACGGGCTTGAGCTCTGCGCTCTTGTCCTTGAGGGCGAGGCGGTCGACGTTGGGGTTGTCGCCTTTCTTGAAGACGCGACGCTCCACGCGCACCATGATGCTGTCCTTGTTGAAGGTCTCGCGGATGGCGTTCATCCATTCATCCTGCGGGAGTTTCTTGACGAGCTTCTTCACTTTCTTCACGTCGGCTTCGTCCTTGCAGTAGTAGGCCATGCCGCTATAGTGGGGAACGTCCCAGGCATACTGCTTTTTGTTCTGCTTGAAGTAGTTTTCGAGGGCAAGGGTATCCTTGGCAGCCGGTTCCCATACCTTGCTGTTGCACTCTTCGAAGAGGAGCAATCCGTCGTGGTATTCCTGCACGAGGTACTTCAGTTCGCTGTCCTTGGCACAGAATTCTTCGGTTTTCTCGTCGAGAATCTGCTCAATGGTCTTCTCTTCGCCTTTAGCGATGGAGTCGAGCACCTGCTGGGCAATGTGGTTCTCGATGCCTTGGCCTTCGAGGAACTGCTGAATCCTGTCGTGGAGTTCGTCGAAGCTCTCGAGGTCTTTCTTGCCGATGAGTTTGACGATGTCGTAACCGAACGGCATGAGGAAGGGTTCGCTCATCTCTCCTTCGTTAAGGGAGTAGGCTACGTCCTCAAACTCCTTGACCACCTGGTTGGGCCCTATCCATGGCAGTGTGCCGCCGCGTCGGGCTGTGCCGGGATCCTGCGACACTTTCTGTGCCAGCTCTGCAAAGTCTGCGCCGTCCTTCAGTGCCTGGTGGATGGAATCGATGCGGACTTTGGCGGCAGCCTTCTGCTCTTCGGTGGCATCCTGTGCAAGGCGGATGAGGATATGGGCAGGCTGGATGAGCTGTTTGCCTTCGAGTCGGGCGAGCATCTGGTCGTAGTATTTGCGCACTTCCTGCTCCTTGGCTCCTTCAGGGACGAGGAGTGGACGTATCTGCTGGTCGCGGTACTGGCGAAATTCCTTCTGGTAGCTGCTCAGCGTGTCGAGGTGATCGTCGAGAGCGGCCTGCACCTTGAGCTTATAGTTAGCGAAGAGTTCGGCATATTCCTCCACGTTTTTCTTGTCGATGACGCCCTCTGCGTTGTTTTTGTTGTAGTTGTATTCAAACTCGCTGCGGGTGACGGGCACGCCATTGATGCGCATCACGATGGGATCCTCCTGTGCGGCAGCCGCAAGACTGAGGGCTGCCAGGGATAGGCTTAAGATTATCTTCTTCATCTTTTTGGGTTTATCTGAATAATCGGAGTTTTCTGAGTTATCGGAGTAATTTGAGTTATCGGAGTTTATCTGAATCTTCTGAGGTATTACTGCGGACGGCTGTAGTTGGGAGCCTCGCTTGTGATGGTGACGTCGTGGGGATGGCTTTCCTGAACGCCGGCATTCGTGATGCGAACGAACTTGGCGTTGTGGAGGTCCTGTATGGTTGCTGCGCCGCAATAGCCCATGCCGCTGCGCAGACCGCCGATGAGCTGGTAGATAACCTCCTGCACGGAGCCTTTGTAGGGCACTCGTCCTGCGATGCCTTCGGGCACGAGTTTCTTGGCGTCCTTCACGTTTCCTTGGAAATAGCGGTCCTTGGAGCCGCACTCCATTGCTTCGAGGGAGCCCATGCCGCGGTAGCTTTTGAACTTACGTCCGTTGTAGATGATGGTGTCTCCCGGGCTTTCCTCTGTTCCGGCCACGAGGGAGCCTATCATGACGCTGTAGCCTCCTGCGGCAAGAGCCTTGACCACGTCGCCACTGTAGCGGAGTCCGCCGTCGGCAATCAGTGGGACATCGGTGCCTTGGAGTGCGCAGGCCACGTCGTAGACTGCGCTGAGCTGCGGAACGCCGACGCCTGCCACCACACGGGTCGTGCAGATACTGCCGGGACCTATGCCTACCTTCACGCCGTCGGCTCCGGCTTCGACGAGCATCCTGGCGGCTTCGCCCGTAGCGACGTTGCCCACGACGATATCTACGCCGGGGAAGGCTTGCTTGGCTTCTTTGAGTTTCTCGACGACGAACTTGCTGTGGCCGTGAGCGGTGTCGATGACGATGGCATCCACGCCGGCTTCCACAAGGGCCTGTATGCGTTGTAGCGTATCGGGCGTGACGCCTACGCCGGCAGCCACACGCAGTCTGCCTTTTTCGTCCTTGCAGGCCATGGGTTTGTCCTTGGCCTTGGTGATGTCCTTGTAGGTGATGAGTCCGATGAGCTTGCCTGCGTCGTCGAGCACGGGGAGCTTTTCTATCTTATTCTCCTGAAGTATCTTTGCAGCGCCCACGAGGTCTGTCTGCACATGGGTGGTGACGAGGTTTCGGCAGGTCATCACTTCGTCGACGGGGCGGTCGGTGTTCTGTTCGAAGCGTAGGTCGCGGTTGGTGACGATGCCCACGAGATGGCGTTCATCGTCGACGACGGGGATGCCTCCGATGTGGTATTCCGACATGAGGGCCAGTGCGTCGCGCACGGAACTGCCCTGCTGGATGGTGATGGGGTCGTAGATCATGCCGTTCTCGGCGCGCTTGACGATGGCCACCTGCCTGGCCTGCTCCTCGATGCTCATGTTCTTGTGGATGACGCCGATGCCGCCTTCGCGGGCAATGGCAATGGCCATCGTGGCCTCCGTGACGGTGTCCATGGCGGCGGTCACAAAGGGTATCTTCAGCTCGATGTGCCGCGAGAACTTCGTGGCGAGCGACACAGTGCGGGGCAACACTTCGGAGTAACCGGGAACCAACAGGACGTCGTCGTAGGTGAGTCCGTCCATCACAATTTTGTCTGCAATAAATGATACCATATCCTTATCCTTACTATAATATATAAATTTTGCGTGCAAAGATACTAAAAAAAAGCTTTGGTTGTACCTTTGGATGCAGGATTTTTTCCCTTACTGCCCAAGTTGCGGAAATAAGGGTGTGCCCTTGTGGCGATAAGGGTGCAGGGTTAGGGGCAGAAAAGCGTGCCGTTGTGACAGGAAGGGCGTGCCCTTTCCGGCAACTCCGCGTGCGGCGATGCAAATCTCCGCGTGCGGCGACGGCAATCGTCGCGTGCGGCGATTCCGATTCCCGCAGCCGGAGTTTTCCGCCCCGACATGGCCCCGCAGAAAAACCGACACGCCCTCACGGGAAACGCCGAAGTGCAAAACGGCACGTTTGCGCAAAAAAATTCGCCACAATGCTTTGCTTTTCACTCATTTTTAGTATCTTTGCATGGAAATTCAACCCTAAATAATCATTTCTGACTATGCTGAAAAAAATCCGTTTGACACTCGCCATCGTCTTCTGGGCGCTGATAACATGGCTCCTGGTCGACTTCACGGGGACGGCCCACGCCTACCTCGGATGGATGGCAAAAATCCAGTTCATCCCGGCACTGCTGGCCGTGAACATCGGGGCGCTGCTCTTCGTCCTGACGCTCACCCTGCTCCTGGGCCGCATCTACTGCTCCGTCATCTGTCCGCTGGGCGTGATGCAGGACGCCATCGCCTGGCTTCGCCGCAAGAAGAACAAGTACAGCTACTCGCCGGCCAAGACGACGCTGCGCTACACGGTGCTCGTCGTCGCCTGCGCCGCACTTGCCCTGGGCATAGGATGGCTCGGCGGACTCATCTTCCCCTACAGCACCTACGGGCGCATCGTTGCCAACATCGTCGCACCCCTCTACAAGCTTGCCAACAACGGCCTGGCAGCCATCGCCGAACACTACGGCAGCTATGCCTTCTACCAAGTGGACGTCTGGCTCAAGAGCGTGGCCAGCCTCGCCGTAGCCTTGGCGACGTGGGCCATTATCGCCGTACTCGCCTGGAGAAACGGACGCACTTGGTGCAACACCGTATGCCCTGTCGGCACACTCCTCGGCCTCATCAGCCGACATGCCTACTTCAAGATGGACATCGACCCCGACAAGTGCAAGAACTGCCGCAAGTGTGAACGCAACTGCAAGGCCGCCTGCATCGACATCAGCACACTCACCATCGACCACAGCCGCTGCGTCGTCTGCGGCAACTGCCTCGAGGATTGCAAGTTCGGAGCCATGAGTTTCACCGCCAATGGCCGTCCCTCAGCACGGACTGCCACGCCCGAGAAGGCGACAGAGGAAGGCACCTCCCGCCGCGCCGCACTCACCTCCATCGCCCTCCTTGCAGGCTCTGCCATCGCAAAGGCGCAGAGTAAGGTGGAACCCAAGACGACGGACGGCGGACTGGCCGACATCACGAAGAAGAAGAAACCAGTCCGCGAGAAACTCATCACGCCCCCGGGCTCGCTATCCATACGCAACCTGCGCACCCACTGCACGGCCTGCCAGCTCTGCATCGACGCCTGCCCCAACGACGTCCTGCGCCCCTCGAGCAGTCTCGACCGCTTCATGCAGCCCGAAGTCAGCTACGAGCGCGGATATTGCCGGCCCGAATGCACACGATGCTCGGAGGTCTGCCCCACATCTGCCATTCAGCCCATCACCAAAGAACAGCGCACGGCCATACAAGTGGGACACGCCGTCTGGACACGCGACCTTTGCGTCCCCGTCAAAGACGGCAAGCCTTGCGGACTCTGCGCACGCAAATGCCCGGCACAGGCCATACAGATGGTGCCACTGCAGGCAGGCGTTCACCAGGATGGCTGGCGCTGGCGCGACGCAGACAACAACGAGATTCCGCGAGAGAAAGTGCTCCTCATCCCCGTCGTCAACGAAGAGAAATGCATCGGCTGCGGCGCTTGCGAGAACCTCTGCCCGTCCAGTCCCCTCAGCGCCATCTGCGTTGAAGGACACGAGGTGCACCGAGAAATATAATTTCACAACCGCCGTTATACCGTAATAACGTCATAACGAAACACAAGACAATGGAAAAACATATCGACAGGCGAGACTTCCTCAAAGTCTCAGGCACAACAGTCGCAACCGCTGCCCTGGCTTCCTGCGGCATACAGGATAACAACGCCGACGGCGAGGTGGACTACATGGGACACCACACGGGACCCGTTCCGTCCGACAAGATGACTTACCGAACCAACCCGAACAATGGCGACAAAGTCAGCTTGCTGGGATACGGATGGATGCGTCTCCCCACCGTCAAGAACGGCAGCGCACGCACACAAGAGAACACGAACAACGATGCCCTCGACCAGGATCAGATCAACCACCTCTGCAAATATGCCCTGGACCACGGGGTGAATTACTTCGACACGTCGCCCGCGTATTGTCGAGGAAAGAGCGAAGAAAGTTTAGGAATAGCCCTCGAAGCCAGTGGTTACGAGCGTAGTCAGTACTATATCGCTACCAAGTTGTCGAACTTCTCACCCTCTCAGTACAGCTTCGAAGAAGGCAAAGCCATGTTCGAACGCAGCCTTCAGTACCTCAAGACGGACTACATCGACTACCTTCTGCTGCACAGCATCGGCGGAGGGGGCATGAATCCTGTCCACCAACGCTACCTCGACAACGGACTCCTCGATTGGCTCGTGGAACAACGCGAGGCGGGGCGCATCCGCAACCTTGGCTTTTCCTTCCACGGCGACGTGGCTGTCTTCGATTGGGCCCTGTCGCAACACGAGAAATACCATTGGGATTTCGTGCAGATACAGGCGAACTATGTGGATTGGAACAACGAGCAGGACAAGGGTCGTTCGGGGAAATACCTTTACGAGGAGCTGGAGAAGCGAGGCATCCCTGCCATCATCATGGAGCCGCTGCTGGGCGGACGCCTGTCGAAAGTGCCTGACCACGTCGTGGCGCACTTCAAGCAGCGCAAGCCGGAGGACAGCGTGGCCTCATGGGCCTTCCGATACATCGGCTCGAAGCCTGCCGTGCTCACCGTCTTGAGCGGCATGACCTACATGGAACACCTTGAGGACAACCTCCGGACGTACTCGCCGCTGGAACCCATGACGGAGGAAGAGCAGCAATGGCTCGAAGGGGAAACGGCAACACTCATCAAGAGTTATCCCACCATCGACTGCAACGACTGCAAATACTGTATGCCCTGTCCCTACGGACTCGACATCCCTGGCATCTTTGTACATTATAATAAATGTGTAAACAAAGGCAATGTGCCGGAAAGCCAACAGGCCAAGAACTATCAGGAAGCACGTCGAGCCTTCCTCATCGGCTACGATAGGAGCGTACCCCGACTGCGTCAGGCCAACCACTGCATTCAGTGTCGGGAATGTGTCAGTCATTGTCCGCAACAAATCGACATCCCTCGTGAGCTGCAACGCGTAGATGAATTTGTCGAGAAGCTGAAGCAAGGCACTCTCTGAAAACACGAAGTGTGAAAACGCCGCGTGCGACGATGGGCATCGTCGCACGCGAAAACTATCAACGCCGCACGCGAAGATTGCCATCATCGCACGCGACGTTTTTCATTGCCTCACTTCCTTTCGCTCATCGTGAAATCGAGTGTGCCTCCATCCACGAGCTGACGGTGCGTAATCTTCCAGTCTGTTATCTTTTTTCCGTTGAGCTTGACGCCTTTCACATAGATGGCCTTGTCCGATTTCCGCGGGGCGTTGATGACAAGGTCCTTGCCACCAGGCATGTGCAGGACAGCCTTTTGGAATAATGGCGTACCGATGACGTATTCGGCCGAACCTGCGTTGAATGGATAGAAACCAAGCGAAGAGAAAATGTACCAAGCCGACATCTGTCCGCAGTCATCGTTGCCTGCGTAGCCGCAAGGCGTAGCGTTGTAGAACTGGCTTCGCACTTGCTCCACGAGTTCTTGCGTGCGCCAAGGCCTTCCGGCGAAGTTATATAGATAGACAGTGTGGTGGCTTGGCTCGTTTCCATGTGCGTATTGTCCGATGAAACCGCTGGCGTTGCCGTTCACCTCGCCACTCGTTTCCGTCAGCGAGAAGTTCTCATCGAGCTTTCGGAGGAAGGGTTTCACGCCGCCGAAGAGGTCGATGAGTCCCTGAGGGTCTTGCGGTACGAACCACATGTACTGCCATGCGTTGCCTTCCACAAAGCATGGATTCTCGTAACTCAGTGGGTCGAAGGGTTCCACCCACTGTCCTTTGTCGTCCTTAGGCTGGAAGAATCCTGTGGCGGGGTTGAAGAGATTTTTGTAGAAGGCACTGCGTCGGCTGAATCGCTCAAAGTCCTGTTGCTTGCCGAGCTTCTTTGCTACGGCAGCCACGCACCAGTCGTCGAAGGCTTGCTCCATGGTGATGCTCACGCTGGTGTTCTGCCTGTTCTGCGGCATGAAGCCGCATTCTTCCCAAACCTCGAAGGGTGAGTTGGGATGGGTGCGGGTGCTGCTCTCCACCATGGCTTTGTAGGCGCGCTTGACGTCGAGCCCTGGCAGTTCCGACATGATGGCATCTGCCACTACGGGAATGGCGTGGTTGCCTATCATGCAGTAGTTGTCCTGTCCCCAGAGGTCCCAGATGGGCAGATAGCCGTAGGTGTCGTGGTGCAAGACCATGTCGCGCACGAACTGGACGGCAAGGTTGGGATAGAGAAGGGTGTAGAGTGGATGCGCAGCGCGGAAGGTGTCCCAGAGGCTGAACGTGCTGTGGTAGGCCTGACCCTTGGGCATTTGCTTTATCTCGAAGTTGGTGTCCATGTATCGACCGTCAACGTCGCTGACCGTATTGGGCTGCATGAGGACGTGGTAGAGCCCTGTGTAGAAGATGGTCTTCTGTTCGTCGGTTCCTTCAATGTCGATGGTTGAGAGTTCTTTCTGCCAAGCGTCATGGGCGGCACGGAGGTAGTAGTTGAAGTCCCACGACTGCGCTTCGGCCTGCATGTTCCTGCGTGCGCCGTCGTTGTCCACGGCGGAGATGGCTACCTTGGCCATCAGTTCCTTATTATTATTAGGGAATCGGAGTGCGGCACGGAGTGTGCGTCCGTTGATGACGTCGCTGCCTCCGGCGTTGCGTCCGCCGTCCATGAGGATGCGACTCTCAAAGGGTCGGGAGAACTCGAGGCGGAAATAGACCTTGCGGAGCTTTGCCCATCCGGTGACGACGCGGAAGCCTTCGATGGTCCTGTCGTTGAGTATTCGGATTTGGCTTTGGATGATCTGATAGGCACGCCGACCGGTGTAGTAGGCATCGCCGCGGTAGGTCATCCTATCGAGGTCGAGTATCACATTTTGCTCCATTCCATCGGGAAAAATGTACTTGTGGATGCCTGCATGAACCGTTGCCGAGAGTTCCACTCGGATGCTTTCTCCGCCGAGCAAATCCACGGAGTAGTAGCCGGGCGAGGCGCTCTCTCTCTCATGGGAGAACGGCAGGGCGAAGATGCCTTGGCGCAGCATGTCGGGCGTGACGTGCTTCACCGTGGGCATGAGCGAGACGTCGATGAGGTCGGTGCAGCCTGTTCCGCTGAGATGAGTGTGGGTGAATCCGAAGATAGAGTCGCGGTTGTAGTCGTATCCGCAGCAGGGGTCCCAGGTGACATACTGCTCCGTTTCTGGCGCAAGCTGCACCATTCCCTGGGGCATCGTAGGGCCGGGGAAGGTGCTGCCGCTCAGGGCTCCGGTGTCATCGGTCTGCGTTCCGATGAAAGGGTTGACGTACTTCGTGTAATCGGCACCCGTGCTGCAAAGGGCTGTGCAGAGGGCGAGACAAATGATTGCTGGGCGTTTCATCCTTACTATAAATATAATATGTGTTAAATGACAAGTGCAAAGTTCGGTAAATCTTTGGTCATTTGCAAAGAAAAGCGTACTTTTGTGGCGAAAAAGACACTGAATCGCATGAAACACTTTCTCTCTCTACTGCTCACGGCCTTGACGCTGGGTGCGAGCGATGCCTTTGCCGACGACACGGTGCGCGTGGACACACTGAAGCAAGTGGAGGTGCGTGGCGACACCACGCTGCGCGTCAACGAAGCCATTCGCCAGTCGCTCGAGCAGGCAACGGGCAGGCGTATCGGCACAAAGTCCGTGAGTGACGTCATCGGAGGCAAGGCCACCGACATGATCCTGCACCCCTTCGCCGTCAAGGACCGCAAGCGCGACCGCAAACATGCACGCGACCGCAAGATCCTCGAGGAGTACGAGCAGCTGGGGCGCATCAAGACCTTCGAAGAACTGCTCGACGAAGCCATACGCAAGCAAGCCATCGAGGATGGCAAAGAGCCTCCCGTCGGCTCGGGAAAGAAGGAATGAGCAGCCACCGAAAGCCCTTCAGACAAACAAACCATATTAACCCAACAAGCACCATAAGCCTTATCAGCCATATAAGCACTATGAACTCTCAAGACAAGCACTTCATGCTTCAGGCCATCGACCTGAGCAAAGACAACGTAGCCCACGGCGGCGGGCCTTTCGGAGCCGTCATCGTCAGGGACGGACAGGTGATTGCCACCGGCACCAACCGCGTCACCGCCAACAACGACCCGACGGCCCATGCCGAAGTCTCCGCCATACGCGCCGCCTGCCAGAAGGAAGGCTCCTTCAAGCTCGAGGGATGCACCATCTACACCTCGTGCGAGCCGTGCCCAATGTGCCTCGGTGCCATCTACTGGGCAGGCATCAGCCGTATATGCTTCGGCTGCAACAAGCAGGACGCCGAGGATATCCACTTCAGCGACAAGTTCATCTACGAGGAAATCGACCGCCCCATCGACCGACGCTCCGTGCCCACTGAGCAAATCATGCGCGAGGATGCACTCCAGGCCTTCCGCCTCTGGGAAGAAAAGGCAGACAAGGTGGAATACTGACGCCCACCCCTTCCGCCCAAACCCTGTGCCCTTGTCCCCACAATCCTGTGCCCCTATCGACACAACCCCGTGCCCTTGCCGGCACAACCCTGCAGGCTTCCTGCGCAAAGCCCACGCCAAGCCTCCCGAAAGCCTTTTCCCAACGACACAGCAAAGCCTCCCGCCCCTGAGATTCGTGTCAATCGATGTTGAAAAACATGACTCCGATGTCAAAAAGAACCTTCACCCCCGCCCTCCTCGTCCTGCTTGTCTTCCTGCTTGCACAGGCAGCAGGCGCCCTCCCCACCCTCATCTTCGGGACGACCGACGTCACAGGATTCTCCCTCACACTCCTGGCCGTCAACCTCCTGGCCGTGCTCCTCTGCCACCTCATCCTCCGCTACATCCGCTTCCGCACCGCCTTCGACGCCGCCGCCATCCACTGGCTTCCGGCACTCCCCGCCTTGGCCGCAGGCATACTCGCAGCCATCGGCACGTCCATCCTCGCCGAAGGAATGGAACTCCCCGATGCCATGAAGCAGATGTTCCTCGCCATGTCCTGCAACACACTCGGCCTCTTCGTGCTCGTCATCGTCGGCCCCGTATGCGAAGAACTCCTCTTCCGCGAAGGCATCGAAGGCGAAATGCTCCGCCGAGGAGCATCACCAGCGGCAGCCATCCTCGTCCCAGCAGTCACCTTCAGCTTCGCACACCTCAACCTCGCACAAGGACTCTACGCCCTACCCCTCGCCATCATCTTCGGAATCATCTACTTCAAGACACGCAACATCGTGCTCACCAGCATCTTACACATCGCCAACAACGGCATCGTCGCGCTCCAGCTCCGCACTCTCGGCCCGGACTCCGACCAAGCAACCTTCACGCATCTGCTCGGACTCTCCGCCGCCACCGCCATCATGCTCCTCGCCGCCGTCACAACTCTCCTCCTCACCACTCACTTCTGGAAACACTATCCACAACCACCCAACTGAAACAAAAAAGCGCACCAACAGCAATAATTCACTGAAAGCGCACGTTAATTTTATTAAATAAGCACCAGTTTATGTTAATTTGTCTTAAATGCACCTTGCAAGCTATCTATATTATCGCATGAAGTTGTACCTTTGTGCCGTGTAATTATATAAAAAGGGATAGCTATGCGACAGAAAAGTAAAGTAAAAAGACACACACCTGTAAAAGGCAAAAAGTAGAGAACATATTATAAACATTATTTATTTAATACATTATTAACAAAATGAAAAAGAAACTCATTCAAATTCTCATGCTGCTGGTAGCTACTGTCAGCGTGGGGTCGTTCGTATCTTGTAAGGATACCAACGAAGATCTGTACAACGAGTTGCGCACGCAGTCATTGTCTGCTCTTGATGATGAATCGTCACTCAGAGCCGCTTTGGACACTCGCATCGGTCAGGCCGAGGCACGCATCACTGCCCTCGAAGCGTGGAGAACCAGAGTCATTGCACTCGAAACATGGCAGACTACCATCAACACTTGGAAGACTGGCGTTGACGGAAGACTGGATGGCATCGATGGAAGACTGGATGGCATCGACGGAAGACTGGATGGCATCGACGGAAGACTGGATGGCATCGACGGAAGACTGGATGGCATCGATGGGAAAATCACTGGCATCGAAACAAGACTGGACGGTGTTGACATCCTGACAGGCTCTTTGGGAGATCGAATCAAGACCCTCGAAGATTACATAAAGCTTTTGGGTGATCCCAAAGCACTTGACTTCTATACTCAGGCAGAAGTTAATGCATTGATTAGCAAACTGACATCAGACATCAATGGCATCACCTCTACCCTCGGGACTCTGGCTTCTTCCGATGACTTGACCGCTCTTGAAGCAAAGCAGGACGCAGCCATCGGACTTATCAACAAGGCCATCGAAAACCTGCAGGCTGCCATCGACGAAGCCAAGAAGGCAAACGGCGAGACAGCAGAAAAGGTTAACGACCTTACCGAAAGAGTTGCTAAGCTTGAAGTAGCAATGGCAAAGGTTGAAGATGACGTTGCAGAAGCCATGAAGACTGCTACGACAGCTAACGAAACTGCCATCAAGGCTCAGGAGATTGCTAACGCAGCCAAGGAAAGCGCTGCTAAGGCCATCGAAGATGCAGCAAAGGCTATCGAGAAAGCTAACACCGCAACAACTGACGCAGCTCTCGCAAAGCAGATTGCTGAAGCTGCTCAGAAAGCTGCAGACGCTGCCACGACAACCGCACTCGCTGCCAACGGTCTCGCAACTCAGGCTCTGACTCTGGCACAAACTAACGAGAAGGCCATCGAGACCCTCCGTCAGCAGATTACAGACAACACCAAGGAGCTCCGCGACCTCATCAGCAAGAACCAGGAAGCAATTGGCAAGAACGCTGCCGACATTCTCAAGAATGCTAGCGAAATCGCCAACGCCGCTGCCAAGGCTAAGGAAAATGGCGAGGCTATTCAGAAGCTTCAGGAAGAACTCTCTCAGACAAAGACTGAGCTCTCCCTCGCAAGTAAGGATGCAAAGCAGGCTCTCGAAGACGCTGCTGCTGCCGCTGCAAAGGCTGAAGCCAACGAAAAGACCATCAGCGAGCTGAGCAATACCGTTACTGCTAACAAGACCAACATTGAGAACCTCCAGAAGGCTCTCGACGAACTGAAGGGCACAGTCAACGGACTTGACCTCAGTCAGGTTGGCATCAACAAGGCTAACATCGAGGCTCTCCAGAAGGCTCTCGAGGAAGCAAACACAAAGACTGGCGAACTCACCACCAAGTACGACGAACTGAGCAAGGAACTGAGCACCCTCAAGGCAGAACTCGGCGCTCTGAAGGCTCAGACCGCTGCCGACCTCGAAGCTGCTAAGACACAGCTCCAGACTGAGATTCAGCTCGCACAGGCTGAAACACTCAACAAGGTGAACGAGCTCATCAAGGACCTCGCTACAACAGAAGACCTCGAAGACCTCGAGGAGAAGCTGGGTGACTATGCAACAAAGGATCAGCTCAACGACCTGAAGAAGCTCATCGAAGGCCTCGCAAGCCAGAGCGAACTCGACAAGTTTGCTACAAAGGCTGAACTCGAAAAGGCTATCGGCGAAGTTCTCGCAAAGGTTGCAGAGAACAGCGAACGCATCAAAGCCAACGAGACCGACATCAAGTGGATCAAGGAACTCCTCACAGCCCTCAACACTAAGGTGGACAACCTCGAAACCGTTACTCCCGACGACCTCGAGAGATGGGCAGAGGCTATCAAGGCTTCTACTAACGAGACAATCGCTAACACTCGCGCCGACATCCTCAAGGAGGTAATCGACATGATTCAGAAGAGCATCGACGGCATCGATAAGGAAGTTATCAACAACAACGTTACCAACAACAACAACTTCAACGTTAACATCGTCATTGGCGGTGGCAGCGGTGATGGCACAGGCATCACAGAAGAAGAGGTGAAGGCTATCGTAGCAGTCATCGAAGCTTCCATCAACGCTAAGCTCGAAGCTCTCGAGGCTAACGACGAGGCTCTCCAGGCTCAGATTGACGCTCTCACAACCAAGATTAACGACAACATCGCCGAGCTCCTGAAGCTCAAGATTCGCGTAGCTCTGCTCGAGTCTACAACCGTCAAGATTGGCGAATACACACTCGACAAGATTGCCATCTACGCTCAGATTGATGCCAACAAGTGCGCTATCGGTAAGATTAAGTCCGACATCGAGACCATCACCAGCAACATCGAAGAGCTGAAGAGCGAAGTCAACGGTCTGAAGACTCGCATGAACGAGGCAGAGACCAAGCTCAACGAAATCGCTCCCAAGGTTGACGCACTCACAAAGAGCGTATCTGCAATCAACGACAACCTCGGCAAGATGGTTACTGGCATCACTGTTCAGGGTACATACAACCCCATGTTTGGTAGCTTCAGCCTGCCCACTGGCACACAGTCCAACATGCTCGTTGCATACTGGGGCAAGCCCACTCATAAGATAACATTCCCCACCACCGACGATTCATACTACAGCAAGGCCAGCAAGGGCAGAGCTCTGACAGAAGCTGACTGGAGCATGATTGAAGACGGTCTGAAGAACGCTATCGTAAACAAGAACATGCTCCTCATGAACGAAGACAACGGCAAGGCTAACGCAGGTAAGATCTACATGACTGTCAACCCCAACACCGTAGACTTCGACGGTCTGAAGTTCGACCTCGTCAACTCTCAGGACAACAATACATCTTATGTAGAGCTGACCAACATCAAGAAGAGCGATGCAACCCTCCAGTTCGGCTTCGGTCGTGCAGCAAACAACGGCTTCTATGAGGCTGATGCTTACATCGACAGAGCAAAACTCACAGAAGCAACAAAGGTTGAAATCGACGAGAAGAGACTCGAAGAGATTGGCATGGAAGTTAGACAGAAGATGGCTCAGATGTCCGACAACTTCTTCAACGGCACAAGCAACAGCGGTGACCTTGGCACAATCGCAACCAAGACCTACGAAATCCTCCGCGAAATGAAGCTCGACCAGAATGCTCTGAAGTGCACTTACAAGACAGCTGACGCAGAAGGCGTAGAGACAGAACACTCTGTTTACTCTCAGTACAACGTTGCTGCCACAGCCATCAAGCCTCTCACTCTGCAGTCGTTCAAGGATGTTCACTACTACACCATCCCCGGCTACGAAGGCGTACACGACTTCATGCTCAACAAGATTGGCGGTATCCTGAAGAACCACGTATCTTACCTCTTCAAGAAAGCAAATGAATCTTGGAAGGTACAGAAGATTGCCACCACCCTCAATGTTGACTTCCTCAAGTTCATCGACGCTACAGACAACCTCGTTGCAAGATGGGAAGGCCGCGTATCTGGCTTCACTCTGAATGGCGTAAGTTACACACTGACAATCCCCGGCACCGGCAGCGTTGACATTCTGTTCGACAAGACTCTGGGTGGCACATTCGACGCAGAGAACGTTAATCTCCAAAGAGCTTCCATCGTGATTTATGGCACAATGTCTGACATGAAGGCTCAGCTCATCATTCCTGCAAAGGGTGGCGACGGTGTCATCGCAGCATACGCTTGCCTCGACCTCACCAACGCAACAGTTGCTAACAATGCAGGTGTCATCGAGCTCACAGTTGTGGATGGTATCACTGGCGACACCAACACCTACCAGATTGCAAGTGTTGCAGCCACAGGCGCTGGCATCAGCACAACTGGCTACGCAAGCTCTCTCGTGCTCAGCAACCTCAAGGGAACTGAAGGCTATGTTGCTCTGCCCGTCGTTGTTACTATCACCGATGAGATTCGCAATCTGCTCGGCAGCGACTTCGTCAAGTCTCTCCAGGCTATCACGAACGACATGAACGAGACTCTTGCTAAGATCAACAATTATGAGAATGTCATCAATGGTTGGATTGACTCTTGGGTTGACAAGTACCTCATCAACTATCTGAACAAGATTAACAACACTACGGTTTACTTCATCAACTCCATCAACCGTCGCTTCGGTCCCTTCATGACAGCAAGCAATGGTGGCAAGTTCAAGATTCTGAGCACCACGAAGGAATTCCCGACCATGATGAATGCAGCAGACCTGAGGTTCTATCCCACAACGAAGAACATGGAGCTCATCGTGCCCATCGCAAGAAAGCACGTCGCAGTGACCAACGTCTTCAAGGGTGACGACAGCGTTCAGAATGGCAAGCTCGACAAGAAGCTGCTGACCGACGTCAACAGCGCCGAGAACTTCAACACCGTATTCGACGGAACAAAGCGCGTGCTCAACGTGAGCGGCATGGTTCCCGGATACATCTATGAGGTTGCATACTCAGTGCTCGACTTCGACGGTAACATTGCTACAACGAAGTACTACGTAACTGTTAAGTAAACCAACATTCTGAATAACAAAGAAACTGAACAATAATATAAATAAAGTAACGATTATGAAACTTAATAAGATATTAATGTCAGCTGCCCTGCTTGCCGGATGCCTCACAGCATCCGCGCAGCAGCCGCAGGCTGCGGAAGCAAAGAAATGCGATGCATTTGCTCCTCACTGGTATGTTCAGGCTCAGATTGGCGGACAGTACACTCTGGGCGAAGTAAAGTTCGGCGACCTCCTCTCTGGCAACCTTCAGGTAGCAGGCGGTTACAACTTCACTCCTGTATGGGGTCTGCGCCTTGCTCTCGATACATGGCAGAGCAAGGGTGGCACTGACCTTTCCTACCTCGGACTTGGTGAGAAGACCTGGAAGTACAACTACATTGCTCCCACATTTGATGTAACCTGCGACCTCACAAACTGGATTCTTGGTTACAAGGCCGACCGTGTCTTCAACTTCGGTCTGTTGGCCGGTTTGGGTGCAAACATCGGTTGGAACAATGATGAAGCCGGCGACTTGAAGGCTCAGATTCTGGGTATGCCCTATCAGGATCCCGCTCACACCATGTCGCTGTACTGGGATGGCACGAAGGCACGCTTCGTAGGCCGTTTCGGTGCTTACGCTGACTTCAGGGTTAGCCGTCGCGTTGCTCTCGGTCTCGAGGTTAACTGCAACGCTACAAGCGACCACTACAACTCCAAGAAGGCAGGCAATGCCGACTGGTACTTCAACGCACTGGCTGGCGTGAAGGTTCGTCTTGGAAAGCTCGCTCCGAAGGCTGCTCCCGAACCCATCGTTGTAGAGAAGATTGTCGAGAAGATTGTTGAAAAGCCCGTAGAGAAGGTAGTCGTTAAGGAGCCCGAAGCTCCCAAGCGCGAGACTCTGCGCCGCGACATCTTCTTCACCCTGCGCGGTTCTCAGGTCAGCCGTACCGAGATGGCCAAGGTGGAAGACGTTGTTGCTTACCTCAACAAGTATCCCGAAGCAAAGGTTTCTGTAACAGGTTATGCCGACAAGGGCACAGGCAATCCCAGGCTCAACGTTGGCTATGCTCAGAGACGCGCTCAGGTTATTGCCGATATGCTTGTCAACAAGTTCGGCATCAGCCGCAGCCGCATCATGGTAGACAGCAAGGGCGACACTGTTCAGCCTTACGAACAGAACGACCTCAACCGCGTCACCATCTGCATTGCAGAATAATTGTTTGAACCATTTCAATTAACCAACTTCCCCCCGTCATTCCGCTACAGGCGTAGTGGCGGGGGGATGAATTATAATAATATATGAGAAGACTCTACACATTCATCCTCTTCAGTTCTCTCTCCCTGGCAAATGTACTTGCACAGTATGGGACAGGCTTCGTGGGCAACGGCTACTACCGCGTCCATAACTTTGCCACCGATCGCTACATCTATGTCACGGACAACAAGGACTACTACGATGAGTCGCGCGACGCCGAGGACTTCCAGGCCATCCAGCTTTGGAAGGATGCCGAGAAGACAATCTCCGACCCTGCCAGCGTCATCTACATCAGACAGTACGGCGACGGCTCGTTCAACCTGCAAAGTCAGGGAACCGGTGTAAAGGAACTGACGGGATACACAGTAAAAGTAGACAAGAAATCGAATGGCACCTACGAGGTGTCGGCAAAGAGAGGTCCTGTCACAAAGTACCTTTCCGACGACCGCTCGAACAACAATGCACAAGGTGTGCTTGGAACAAGCGGAACCACCAAATACCGTCGGTGGGTGGTTGACAAGATTGAGACGAACCATGCCACGAACTACTTTGGCGTGAAGCCAACAATAGAATACAATGGCAAATTCTATCAGCCCTTCTTCGCAGCATTCCCCTTCAAGACGGCATCGCCCGACATGCATGTCTACTACATCAACAAGGTGGCTGGCCATCAGGCAACGCTGCAAGAGATAGATGGCGTGATTCCAGACAGCACAGCCGTCATCATAGAATGTGCCTCTGCCAACCCCTCCGACAACCGGCTTGAGATACTTCCTCCCTCCAAGGAAAAGCTTTCGGGCAACCAACTGAAGGGAGTGTATTTCTGCAACGGTGACCGTCCGGACGAATCGACTGAGGCGTTCACGGAATACAATGCCACCACGATGCGCCTGCTGACCGTTTCCGGCGGCAAGCTTGTGCTGAGCAACAATGCTCCCGAGCGTTTGCAGGAGATTGTTCACTTCGACTGGGATTTATACGACGATGTCAACTATACCTGCATCCCTGCCAACACCTGCTACATGATGGCCAATGCCGGCACGCCCGACGTGCTGAACATCCGCTTCGTGGGCGTGGGCATCGACGAAATCCTTGCCGAAAAGAAGAACAACGAAGCAGTCGGCGTCTATACATTGAGCGGCACACAGCTCCGCGCGACCAACGACGTGAAGGGACTGCCTGCAGGCCTCTACATCGTGGGCGGCGTGAAGGTGGCCATTAAGTAAGGAGGCCACGGCAAAAAGAAAGGACTAAGGAAAACATCAAGACCACGGATTTCACAAATTACACCGACCGACTGCGTCCATGACGACTGAGTGCAGCAGAACACCTCTCGGCCCTGGAGACAGACGGAGCGTGTAATTCGTGAAATTTGCGGATAAAGACAGAACACATTGTCGACAGAGATAATTCTGACACATTAATATATATAAAAGAATGAAGAAAACGATTGAAGTATTGGCCGTCCTGCTGACGGCGGCAATAGTCGCGCAGGCACGAGAAGTAACACAGGCAGAAGAAGACGACGAGCTGTATGAGCAAAGGGCAGACAACGGCATCTTCAACCACATGGACGTGGGCGTGAACGTCGGGACCCTCGGCATTGGCGTCGAAGTAGGCGTCCCAGTAGGCGAATACGTTCGCCTGCGTGCAGGCTACAACTATATGCCAAGCTTCACTTTCCACTCGAATTTCTCCATCGACACACGGAGCGGGAAATACGACCGCTTCATCGACAAAGTGAAATCCATCGACATCAACAGCAAGATGGCAGAGGTCGGAGTGGACCTGAACGACCCTAAATTCAGCGAATACAAGGCCCTGTTCGACAAGTTCTACCAGGTGGAGCTGAAGGACAACGTGACGATGGGGATGAAACCCCATCTGCATCAGTTCAAGTTCCTCGTCGATGTCATGCCATTCAAGCGGAACAAGCACTGGAGCTTCACGGCAGGATTCTTTGCAGGCCCGTCCGATGTGGCCAATGCATACAATCTGGACAGCGAGACGCTGCTCCTGGAGGGCGTGAACGCTTACAACGACCTCTACGTCAGGTACTGCCAGAATGGTATTGCCGGCAACTATCACGACCGTCTCACCGAGCTTTTCTGGGACAATGGCGTGGCCGGAGTGCCTCTCGGACGCTTCTCCGACGGGAAGAAAGCCATGATGGTGCCGTCGGCAGACGGTACGGTGCGTGCCGAGATGAAGGTCAGCAAGTTCCGTCCCTACGTCGGGTTCGGCTACAACACGCATCTGTCGAAGGATCGCAAGTGGAACCTCAACGTCGATGCAGGCATTCTCATCCTTTGCGGAGCGCCAAGCGTCTATGTCGACAATGTGTACAAAATCGACGACTCTCCCATCGTCTTCGACGAAAACGGGAACTACGTGAGCGGCATCGGCACGGACGAAGACGGCAACTACTACGGGGACATCATCCGCTTCAACCAAGAGACTTGGGAATATGAGCCTACGGGCGACAAGTTAGACCACGTTGACCTCGTCCGCGACCTCGACGAAATTCCCGGAAAGGTGGGAAGCATGGTGAACACCATCTCCAAGTTCAAGGTCTTTCCGAACGCCTCGGTGACGTTCACCTACAGGCTTTACTGAACCATACGACTGCCCTCCGCCCCAAAAGGACTGAGGGCAGATTTTTTCTCTGCCACGAACTGTACGAGGCACAAAATTGACGGGGACACATTCTACCACGAATTGCACGAATTACACGAATTTAAGGGGACGGATTGAACAACGGATCACAGGGATTAAACGGATTGGCTGCGCACCTGAAGCGCGAGATGAGTTCGTGCAATTCGTGGTTTATACAAGGCTATTGTTCGTGCGGATTTGTAATCCGCACGTTTGGAATATAGGGATTTGCAATCCCGCAATGACTCTTGTTGCGCATTACAAATGCTTATAATCAATGCTGTCGGATTGCAAATCCGACAGAACAATGCATTAAGCCTATTCGGAAAATCCGTTTAATCCGTGAAATCCGTTGTCAGAAACATCGCCGGCAATTCGTGCAATTCGTGCAATTCGTGGTAGAATACCGTCGTTAGGTCGTGCAGTTCGTGGTCTATACAAGGCTATTGTTCGTGCGGATTTGTAATCCGCACGCTTGGAATATAGGAATTTGTAATCCCACAATGACTTTTGTTGCGCATTACAAATGCTTATAATCAATGCTGTCGGATTGCAAATCCGACAG
>CAMVDV010000031.1 GCA_947166305.1 uncultured Prevotellaceae bacterium
CCGATGTGAACGGCCAGACGGTGCTCATCGCCTATACCGTTGTAAGCCAAGCCAAGGGCAAGGGTGGCGTGAAGTATCGTGCAGGCAAGGCCGGCCAGCCCTACGAGAGTGTTGCAGACGCGACGGGCGATGGCGAGCCGGTCAGCTTTACGACAACACAGTTCTACAACATCTATCCCGATGGCGTTGTTCTGCTTACAAGCAGCATTATCACGAGCGATCCCGACCTGCCGCTGCCCAGGTTGGGCTACGAGGTGAAGCTTCCGAGCCGTTTCGACCAATATACCTACTACGGACGCGGGCCTTTGAACAACTACAACGACCGCAAGACCGGCTCTTTCGTCGGGCTTTACCACAGTACGGTGCAGGAGCAGTTCGTGAACTTCCCGAAGCCTCAGAGCATGGGTAACCGAGAGGATGTGCGTTGGTGCGCTTTGCAAGATGCGGAGGGCTACGGCTTGGCATTCTCCAGCGAACTTGGCACAATCAGTACCTCTGCACTTCCTTGGAGCGCCTTGCAGATGACGCTTGCACAGCATCCGCACGAGCTTCCTGCGAGCGACGGCACGTATCTCCACCTTGACTGCGCCGTGAACGGTATGGGCGGCAACAGCTGCGGACAAGGCGGCCCGTTGAAGCAGGACAGAGTCCTTGGCGAACTGCATCAGATGAAGCTCGTCATTTGTCCTTTCTATGATAAGGAAGAGCCGTCGGGCTTTGGCAAAAGGAGAGACTTCCTCTGTCCTGTTGCCATCTTGCGCGACAAGGCGGGCAAGGTCACCATTGTCGGCGATACACGCTCCGACGGCGAGGCTGTTCCTGTCAGCTATCGTGTGGGCAAGGGCAAAGTGCAGAAGTACTTCGAGCCATTCGACCTGAAGCAGGGCGGGACGGTCTGTGCATGGTACGACGGCGGTGAGGAAGTAAAGACGTCGGCAACCTTCGAGAAGATCGAGAATGTGCCCGTCACCGTTGCTTACGTAAGCAGTGAGGAAGGTCCGGGCAGGGAATACGGCAAGAACCTTGTGGACGGCGACCCGAGCACCATCTGGCACACGATGTACAGCATCACGGTGCCGAAGTACCCGCACTGGGTTGACTTCGACTGCGGCGAGGAGAAACTCATAAAAGGCTTCTCCTACCTGCCCCGTCAGGACGGCAGCCCCAACGGCAACATCAAGGGGTACAAGGTGCAGCTGAGTACAGACGGACAGAACTGGGCAGAGCCCGTCAGCGAAGGCGACTTCGAGAACTCGTCGAAAGAGAAGAAAGTGATGTTCGCCCAGCCACAGCGGGCCCGCTATCTCCGCTTCACGGCCGTCAGCAGCCAGAACGGCGCGGACTTCGCCTCTGGAGCCGAGTTCAACGTGCTTGCAGAGTAATGATGGAAAACGCCGCGTGCGGGGATTGCCAACGCCGCACGCGGAAATGACCAACGCCGCACGCGAAGATTGCCATCGCCGCACGCGACGATTGCAGTCTCCGCTTGCGGCCTTCTCACACCCCAAACCCCCAAGCCGCCCAAGCCCCAGGCAGCAGCAAAAATTAAAAAGTGTTGCGATAAGCAGAATTTCTGCCCACGGAAAGCAAAAGTCTGCGCAAAAAACAGTATCTTTGCACGATAAATATGCCCCAGAGGGATAGAGAACCGAACATGAGCACAGTCACCGTCAGCCAAGTCAGTACAGAGAAAGAGATGCGGGCCTTCGTCCGCTTCAACTACGAGCTGTACAAGGATTGTCCCTATGCTGTGCCCGATCTTCTGGAGGACACGCTCGAGACGCTCAGCCCCCATTGCAATCCCGCCTTCCGCTTCTGCCAGGCCGCCTTCTTCCTTGCCCGCAGGGACGGGAAGATAGTTGGCCGTGTGGCAGCCATCATCAACTCTCGCGCCAATGAGCGTTGGGAGCGAAAGGACGTCCGCTTCGGTTGGATCGACTTCATCGACGACCCCGACGTGAGCCAAGCACTCCTCCAGACTGTGGAGCAGTGGGGCAGGGAGCGAGGCATGGACCGAATGGTGGGACCCCTCGGCTTCACCGACCTCGACCCCGAAGGAATGCTCACCGAAGGCTTCGACCAGCTCTCCACACTCTGCACCATCTACAACTATCCCTACTACCCTGAGCACATCCGGCGCCTCGGCCTCGAGAGGGAAACGGGCTGGGTGGAACGCAAAGTCTTCATCCCCAAAGGAGAGCACGAAGCAAACAATGCCAAATACTTCCGCATAGCGCAGATGGCAGAGCAACGCTACGGCTTCCGACTCCGACACTTCGGCAGCAAACGCGAAATACGCAAGGGCGGCTATGTGCAGAAGATGCTCGGCGTCATCAACCGCGCCTACGCCGAACTCTACGGCTACAGCGAGCTGGACAGCGAGCAGATGGAGTGGTACGCCAAGCGCTTCCTCCTCATGCTCGACCGCCGTTTCCTCTCAGTCGTAGAGAACCGCGAGGGAGAAATCATCGGCGTTGGCGTCTGCATGCCCAGCGTCAGCCGTGCCGTACAAAAAGCCCACGGCAAACTCTTCCCCTTCGGGTGGAGGCACATCGCACGCGAACTCTGGTTCAAGCAAAAGCACCAGATACTCGACATGCTGCTCGTGGGAGTTCTGCCCGAATATCATGAGAAGGGAGCCAACGCACTCTTCTTCGCCGATCTCATCCCCGGAGGCATCAACGGCGGCTACGAATGGGCAGAATCCCACCCGCAGCTCGAGGACAACCTCGCCAGCCAAATGCAATGGAAATACCTCGATTGCACCATACACAAACGGCGGGCCGTCTTCGCAAAGAACATATAGTCTCCCCATAGTCCCCGCAGCTCCCACAGCTCCCACAGCTTCCGCAGGGCTATATCCCCATCAACCGCAACAGCAACCATGACACCAGTACAATACGACGAAAGCAACATCCGGCACCTCACCGACATGGAGCACATCCGCACCCGTCCCGGCATGTACATCGGCCGCCTCAGCGACGGGTCGCAACCCGAGGACGGCATTTATGTCCTCCTCAAAGAAGTCATCGATAACAGCATTGACGAGTTCAAGATGGGCGCAGGAAAACGCATAGAAGTCGACATCGAAGAGAACCTCCGCGTCACCGTCCGCGACTATGGCCGAGGCATCCCCCTGGGGAAACTCGTGGAGGCCGTGTCCAAGCTCAACACCGGCGGCAAGTACGACTCCCAAGCCTTCCAGAAAAGCGTCGGACTCAACGGCGTGGGACTCAAAGCCGTCAACGCCTTGAGCACACGCTTCGAGGCGCAAAGCTTCCGCGACGGGCAAACTCGGCGCGCAACCTTCGCCAAGGGCATCATCCAGACCGACGTCACCGAGGATACACAAGAAGAGAACGGCACCCGCATCTTCTTCGAGCCGGACGCATCGCTCTTCAAGCACTACGCCTTCCGCAGTGAGTTCGTCGACATCATGCTGCGCAACTACACCTATCTCAACACCGGTCTGACCATCATGTTCAACGGCAGGCGCATCCTCTCCCGCGAGGGACTGAGCGACCTGCTCGCCGATCGCATGGACTACGAACCGCTCTATCCCATCGTCCACCTCCGTGGCGACGACATCGAAGTGGCATTCACACACACCAAGCAGAACGGAGAAGAGTACTACTCCTTCGTCAATGGACAGAACACCACGCTCGGAGGCACACACCAGGCCGCCTTCAAGAAGTACATCGCCGAGGTCATCAAGGACTACAGCGGCAAGAACTACGAATACACCGACATCCGTAACGGCATGGTCGCTGCCATCAGCATCAACATCCAAGAACCACTCTTCGAGAGCCAGACAAAGGTAAAGCTCGGATCCACCACGACGGAACCCGAAGGAGGCATCAGCATCGACAAGTTCATCGGCGACTTCGTCAAGGAACAGGTCGACAATTATCTCCACAAGAACACCGACGTGGCCGACATCATCCTGCAGAAAGTGGCAGAAAGCGAGAAGCTGCGCAAGGAGATGGCAGGCGTGGCGAAGAAAGCACGCGAGATGTCCAAGAAGGCAAACCTGCACAATCGCAAGCTACGCGACTGCCGCATCCACCTCACCGACACTAAGGGAGAACTGCAAGAGGAGAGCTGCATCTTCATCACCGAGGGCGACTCCGCCAGCGGAAGCATTACGAAAAGCCGCGACGTCAACACGCAGGCCGTCTTCTCCCTCAGAGGTAAACCCCTCAACTGCTACAAACTCACCAAGAAGGTTGTGTATGAAAACGAGGAATTCAACCTTCTGCAGGCTGCCCTCAACATCGAAGACGGGCTGGACGGACTGCGATACAACAAGGTCATCGTCGCCACGGATGCCGACGACGACGGCATGCACATCCGCCTCCTCATGCTCACTTTCTTCCTCAAGTTCTTCCCGGAACTCATCAAGAAAGGCCACGTCTTCATTCTCCAGACACCCCTCTTCCGCGTGAGGGCAAGGAAGACGAAGCTCGGCAAGGCCAAGATGAGCGGCATAGAGGCAGAGCTGGCGGCACGAGAGGCTGGGGGAGAGGACAGCGAGGCCTACAGCTCCGGCAAGCGACCGCGACACATCACCGTCTCGAAGGACTTTGTGACGCAGTATTGCTACACCGAGGACGAGCGCCAGCAAGCCATCGACGACCTCGGGCCTGAGCCTGAGATAACAAGATTCAAAGGTCTGGGAGAAATCAGCCCCGACGAATTCCGCAACTTCATCGGGCCGGACATACGCCTCGACCAAGTGACGCTCCACAAATCCGACCAAGTGGCGGAGCTCCTCAACTTCTACATGGGCGACAACACCATGGACCGCCAGAACTTCATCATCGACAATCTTGTCATCGAGGAAGACTTGGCGGAGGCAGAGGAAAGCACAGAATAGCAACAACTCCACACAAAAAAGAGAAACCATGAGTACCCTGACCATCCAAGTAGAGAACCCTGCCATCCTGAGCAGCATCCGGAAAATCTTGAATGCGCTGGACGGAGTGACAGTGCTGCCGCAGCGCAGGAGTAGAGCCAAGAAGAGTGGCATCGACGAGGCAATGGAGGATGTCCGTGCAGGGCGCGTGAGCAAATCCTTCGCTACACCCGACGAAGTGTTTGAGCACCTGGGGATATGAGCTATTCCGTACGCACCACCACGACGAACTCCTGCTCATCATGATTGATACTGGCACACATTCCGACTTGTTCTGACTTTACATTCCTGCACATGAAACGTTTTTGTCTCTTCCCCGGGTCGTTCGACCCCTTTACGCGCGGCCATGCTGATATTGTGCGACGGGCTTTGTCGATGTTCGACGGCGTGGTGGTTGCCGTGGGCTACAACGAGCAGAAGCAGGGATGGCAGCCTGTGACGGAGCGCGTAGAGGCCATACGGAAGGTCTTCGACGGCGAGCCGCGAGTGGAGGTGACGAGCTATACGGGCCTGACCATCGACCTGGCCAGGCAGAAGGGCATCAGCGTCATCGTGCGCGGCATCCGTTCGTCGACGGATTTTGAGTACGAGATGCAGCTTGCCGACGTCAACCGTAGGCTCTCGGGCATCGAGACGATTCTGTTCCCCACCTCGCCCGAACTTGCTTCCATCAGCAGTTCCGTCGTCCGGGAACTCGCTCGCTATGGCCGCGACATCTCAGAGTTTCTCCCTTAGTCCCAACGTCTGCTTTCTCATCTCCGCGTGCGGCGATTCTCATCTCCGCGTGCTGTGATTGTCATCTCCGCGTGCGGCAATTCCCATCTCCGCGTGCGGCGTTTTTTGTTTCCTCTTCCCTTATCCGTGCCGATGGCTTGCCTGAAGCCCTTTTTCCTCCAAAAGAGTGGTACAATTTTTTTTGATGCTTGTACGATTTTAACAAAAAGTATCAATTTTTGAAGAATTTTGTAAAAAAGTTTTGCGGCCATGTTAAAAAAAACTATTTTTGAAGGCGGAACTAACAACATTCTGAGAAAAGCTAACAACTTTTTGGTGGGAAAAGCTAACACATTATATAATAATTAACCTTTTTATTAACCAAAACTAACATCACATGAGAAGAAAACTACTGAATCTGTGTCTTACGGTGCTGATGAGTGCCGTCTGCACAGCTGCGTGGGCGCTTTCTGAAGTGAATGGCGTCTACCAGATTGGTACGGCAGCCGAGCTCGAGGAGTTCGCTGCGCTCGTGAATGGTGAAAATCCCAATGCCAATGCCGTTTTGACGGCCGACATCGAGAAGGAAATCAACGGTGTCATGATCGGCCTCACAGGCAGCGAGTACGAAGGCATCTTCGACGGACAGGGACACACTATCACGGTCAACATCTTCGAAGAGTCTGTGGATGGCATCGGCCTTTTCCAGTACATCGGACGGAAGGGCATCGTCAGGAACCTCAAGGTTCAAGGCGAAATCACCACAGGCCGTAGCTTTGCGGGCGGCTTGGCTGGCTACAGCCGAGGCATCATCCGCGGCTGCTACATCGACATCAAAATTAACAGCTCGAAGGCAGGCGATGCCACACACGGCGGCATCGTAGGTAAAGCCTTCACAGGCACCGTCGTCGAGAACTGCCTCGTCAAGCTCAACATCAACGGCGCCACCACGCAGAACTGCGGCGGCATCGTGGGCTGGGCCGATGGCAGAACCAACATTGTCAACTGCCTCGCCATCACCGACGAGAGCAACCTCGACATCAGCAACGGCCTGAGCTGCAACATCGCACGCAAACCTGCAAACGTCAAGGCCCTCAATCTCGAGGCCTACAGCGCTGGCTACTATGCCGGACTGCTCGACGGAGCTTGCTACAACAACTACGTCACCAAGCAGTGGGGCACCAACGAGGCAACGACAGTCGTGCCTCTCGAGGACCTCGCCGACGGACGCATCTGCTATCAGCTCAACAACGACCAGAGCAGCATCAACTGGGTTCAGCGCATCGGCACCGACCCATTCCCCGTGCCCGCAGCATTCGGCACAGGCGTGGTCTATGCCTCCGGCCCGACGGCTTGCGACGGCAAGGCTGAAGCAGAACTCACCTTCTCCAACAGCGGCAGCGCACAAGCCACGCCCCACACGCTCGACGCAATGGGCGTCTGCACCACCTGCGGCTACTTCGACTTCCACGCCTACGACGCAGCCTACGAGCCCGAAAGCACCGACCGTGCCATCTCGCTCGGCAGCGTACAGGACATCGACCGCGCTTCCGTATGGAACGACATCCTCGGCGGCTTCAAGCTCAACATGAAGATGGTCAACGACATCGAATACGTCGCTGAACCCGGTCACTACATCTTCTCCCCGAACGCATGGGTGGACGGCAACTTCGACGGACAAGGCCACACTCTCACCATCGAGATGAGCGACATGGGCGCTCTCGCCTCCTTCATTCCCGAGATGTGCGGTAACTTCGAGAACGTCATCATGCATGGCACCATCGGCACGACGAGCGGCCAGAACGCAGGCTCCATCTCCGGACATGCACGAATGGCACTCGTGCGCAACGTCTATTCCGACATCACCATCAATTCCGAGATTAACGGCGATAACAGCTCCGGCGGCTTCTTCGGCGCAATGTATAACGCGAAGACCGTGGAGAACTGCATCTATGCCGGCGACTTCGTCACACCGCGCGACGCTAACTCCGGAGCAGGATGCGTCCGCATCGGCGGCTTCGCAGGATGGGCTCACGCACAGACCCTCTTCAACAACTGCGCCTTCCTCGGCAACCTCATCGGTGCAGGCGGCGCAGGAAGCATCGAGAACTCGCAGCACTTCTCCCGCAACCCGGGCAGCGTCATCTGCACGAACTGTTACGTGGCCAACGTCATCGAAGGTCCCGACGTCTCCGACTACGACAAGTTCACGCAGATAGAAGACGCCAACGACATCGAAAGCGGCGCATTGGCCTTCGCCCTCAACGGCAAGCAGGGCGGTGTGGAACGCTTCTACCAAGTGATTGGCACAGACCCCGAGCCCATGCCTATCAAGAAGGCAGGTGGCCTCGTCTATGTTTCCTCCGGAACATATCGCTGCGACGGCACACCCATTGGTGGTGCCTCCTATACCAACAATGCAACAGGCGAACCCGTCATCCCGCCACACGACTTCGTCGATGGCTGGTGCACCGTCTGCGGACAGATGCAGCCCGACTACCTCACACCCGTCGACGGCTTCTACGAAATCAACGACGGCGCAGAACTCGCATGGTGGGCCAACTATGCAGGCACACATCCCGATGCCAGCGCACGACTCACGGAAGACATCGACATGGAAGGCCACATGGACCGCTTCGTCCCTGCAGGCTCCACATCGGTTCCCTTCGTAGGTGAATTCGACGGACAGCGTCACACCATCAGCAACCTTGTCGTCGACAACCCGACAAAGGACTGCCAGGGCCTCATCAGCGCCATTGGCGACGGTGCCGTCATCCACGACCTCATCCTCGACGAGAGTTGCTCCATCAGCGGCAATGCCTTCTGCGGACTCGTGGGTCGCACCATCAACGGAGGCGACATATATATGTATAATGTAGGCAACGAAGGCGATGTGAGCACCGTCAACCAGAACGCAGCCGGCCTCATCGGCGTGTGCGACGGACAGATGGCCATGCACATCGACAACTGCTGGGTGACAGGCTACATCAACGGCGGACGCGAGTCGGGTGCCATCTTCGGCTATTCGGCCAACAACTCCACCGTCACCAACTGCTGGAGCACAGCACAGATGCCGTCGTCGGCCATCTATGATTGCGACTCCTTCACCCGTGGCTCTGCAAAAGTCGTCAACTGCTACGAGGCAGACATCGAAGGCGTTGACCACAACAAGCAGCAGCACTACAGGCAAATGGGTGCAGACCGTGCGACGATTAAGCTCCCGCTCGAAGAAGTGGAAAGCGGTGCGCTCTGCTACAACCTCAACGGCAAGAAGTTCACCGACCCCGTCTGGTTCCAGACACTCGATCAGGACGAGCATCCTTATCCTTGGGCCGACGAACATAACATTATTATATATGGTGCCGAGCAGTACTTCTCTATTGCCGGCGAGGAAGACCTTCCCGATGTCATAGCCGAGATACAGAGCTATGAGAAGGAAGCCTACGAAAACCCGATTGCAACGCAGTCGCTCATCGACGCATTCGGTGCAACTGTTGACGCAATGGACGACGTTGCCACCTTCGACGACCTTGCCAAGGCTCTCGACGACATCAAGAAGGCTAAGGACGCCCTTGATGCCAACATCGCAGTCTACAAGGCATACATCGACAAGTGCGAGGAAGTGAAGACCTACCTTGCAGAGCACAACGACTTCGAAGGCGAGCTTCGCACAGCACTCGAGGCCTACCTCAACGGTGGCGTAGAGGAGCCCAGCGAGGACAATCCTCTTGGCAGCTATGAGTACATCACCGATGTGCATACAGCCACGGCAGAAGAGATTGCAGCCGAGACTGAGCGCGTGACCAAGTGGCTTGCCGAAGCCATCGTCAGCGGATACGTTGCAGGCACCGACGTCAGCAACCTCATCCCCAACAGCGACTTCAGTCAGCAGAACGCCAACTGGACAGGTGGCTTCGGCAACGGCTGGGGCGAGACTGAAGGCAAGAGCGGCAAGATTGTGGGCGTGGAGGCTTGGAATACGACGGGCGAGATGTATCAGACCGTCGAGGACCTGAAGCCCGGCTACTACCTTGTAGGAGTCAATGCAGCCTTCCGTCCGAGCAACAACCGCTACAGCTACAACTATGCTGCAGGCATCTATGCCAACGGCATCTTCAACTACTTCCCGACAGCCATCGAAGACTATGTTTCCCTTGACGACGCACAGGATGGCGTGAACTGCAACCTGACTGTTGCAAGCGCCTACGACCTTCCCGTCTATGAAGACCTCATGACGACCGAGGGCGAATATGGCCTCATGGGTTACGTCGTGCAGGGTCCGACCGGTATGGCTATTGCTGCCAATGCAGGACGCTACCAGACTTACACCATTGCCAACGTGGGTGAGGACGGCAAGCTCACCATCGGCATCAAGAATCCTGGCACGAAGTACGGCAACGACTGGACAGGCTGGGGCCCGCTCAAGGTGACTTATCTTGGCGAGGATGCCGACGCTGCCCTTTCCGACGTGATTGAGAACATGACGGCACGCGCCGAGACCATGCTCAACCTTTACTATTTCAGCGACGAGAATGCTGCCGAAGCTCCCAACTACCCGAACGAACTGCACGAAGAGCTGCAGGATTGTGTCGATGCCGTTGCAGGCACGACGGGCGTGGCTGGCAAGGCTGCTCTGGTGAAGAAGTTCTCCGACACCTTCCAGGCCATCTATGAAGGCAAGCAGGCCTACGTCCATCTCAACAACTTTGCTCAGCAGCTCGACTTCATCGCTCTGGAGAATCTGGAGCTGGTGGAGAAGGATACAGAGAGCGGCGAATGGATTGAGACGGGCGACAAGGTGTTCAGCGACGAAGAAGTCAAGGCCATCGAGGATGCTGCCATTGCCATCTATGTGGCATACACCGATGGTAGCTATAGCACCGAGGAGGCTCTGAATCCCGAGGCAAAGGCTGCCGACGCACTTGCTTCCATCGTTCCTGCTCAGGATGCCGACGGTTACTACCTCATCGGCACCACGAAGCAGTTCGTGGCCTACCGCGCTATTGCCAGCGAAGTGGACAAGTATGCCAAGGGCAAGCTGACGGCGGACATCGACATGGCGGGCATTGCCATGCTGCCCATCGGTCACAACCGCGGCGAGAACGCCATCCATATCTTTGCCGGCGAGCTCGACGGACAGAACCATGGCCTGCTCAATGTCTATATCGACGACAACAGGATCCAGTCGGACTATGGAGAGCCTGCTGCACTCTTCTACGAGCTGCAGAATGCAACGGTGAAGAACCTGAAGCTGACGGGCGAGATGTACACAAGCAATAAGTTCTCCGGTCCTGTGACCCGCTACATGTCTGGCAAGTCCACCATCAACAACTGTGAGGTTGAAGTGACGATGCACTTTGCAGAGAATCTCTCAGGCGACGCATCCTCCGGCGGTTTGATTGGATACAACGGCAGTGCCAACAGCCTCATCAGCAACTGTCTGGTGAACAGCACACTGATTGGTGAGGGCGAGAACCCCATCTGGTATGTGGGCGGCATAGCCGGCTGGTCCAATTCTACCCTTAATATCAAGAACTGCCTCATCACGTCGAAGTATGTGAACGTGGGCGCTGAGGGCGACAACTCTCAGACGATTTCCCGCGGCACTGCTCCTGCACCGTCGAATGTCTTCGTCACCGAGTTCTTCCGCGGACAGCAGGGTACGCTCGTCACGCCTGAGCAACTGGCAAGCGGCGAGACGGCTTGGAAGCTGAACGGCAGTTCGGGCGACAATCCTTACTGGTTCCAGACGCTGGGCACGGAGGCTGCTCCTCATCTGTTCGGCGGCGATGTGGTTTACTACTACGCTGGCCAGTACACCAACGACAAGCCCAATCCGCAGCTCAATGCCTTTGCCTACAACCTCGACGCCAAGCTCACGGGCAACAATGTTGTCGTGAAGTACGACCTGAATGCTGAGGCTGAGGACGTCAAGGTGGGCTTCTACGACGGCGAGACGCTTGTCTATACCGCCGAAGCCGACGAGGTATTCTCTGCCGGCACGCACACTGTGACGGTTCCCACGAGCAATCTCGGCGAGAATCCGCTGGGCCTGAACTTCAAGATTGAGGTGACGGGCAAGGGTACGCTCGACGTCATCAAGATGGGCGACAGCTATAAAGTATGGGGACCCTACGGTCTGGCTGTCAACAACAATCCCGAGAGCAAGAACTTCGGTCAGGTGCTCATAGCTGAGAGCTATCCCGATGAGCCTGAGACGGGCTACATGTCGAGCCACAAGCCCGGTGCCCTCTATGCGTTCGACCCGATGTTCCAGCCTGTCAACGCTGCCGACGGCACGCCTGGCTTCTATGGCGGTCTGCCCATCAAGGGCGAGACTCCGCTCGTCATGGCAGGCACCTTCAAGTTCGACCTTGAGGATGTTCGCTTCACCGAAGACGGCCGACTCTTCGTGGCCCGTGCTTCTGGCACAAGCAACAGCTCCGTCTGGGAGATCAATCCCGACGATCTCGACGAGCCTTGGACACCTGTCTTCACGGGAGGCGAGCTCGACGAGGCCACTGGCATCACCTATCTCGGCGAAGAGGAACAGAACCGCATGGCCATCAGCATTGCCTTCGAGGGCAAGGGCGACGACCTGAGGATGTACGTCCTGGGCGGTCAGCGCAGCAACGGCGGCTACAATACCACCGACTACAACTGCGCCATCTACGACCTCGGCACGCAGAAGCAGTGGAGCGACCTGCCTTCTGACTTCTTCCTGCCGCTCGACGGTGTCTACACCTATTCGCCCTACTATGCCGGCATTCAGACCGATGGCAACGGCGGCCTCTGGTTCATCCAGAGCACCTCTGCACCCTCGGAGGACCTGCCCGCCATCAAGCACTTCGACGCAACGGGCAAGGAGGACTACAGCAACATCACCTCTGTGCCTCGCGGCGCAAGGATTGCCATGACCACCGACGGCAACTATCTGGCATTCCCCAACGGCAATGGCAGCATCGTCCTCTACGAGACCAACTATGTTCCCATGGCCAACGGCATGATCTTCCTGCAGCCCAAGACGAACATCTCGGTGGGCGAGACGGCTATCTCCAGCCTTGCATTCGACTATGCCAACAACCTCTATGTGGCATCGGCAGGCAGCGAGACCTTCAGCCGCTACGCTATCCCCGGTATGCCTAAGGTTGTCGTGACGCCGGGCAACGGCATCACTGTCGGATCCAACGGCGATGTCAACGGCGACGGCAAGGTGGACATTGCAGACGCAGTGACCGTGCTCAACATCATGGCCGAGGGTCTGCATCCTGCCAATGCCGATGTCAACGGCGACGGCAAGGTGGACATCGCAGACTTCGTCAGCGTGCTCAACATCATGGCCGAGCAGTAAGCCATTCCGTAGCAAATAGTTCCTACAGAATAGGATAAGCATCAGAGAGGCCCCCTGCGGACGTGTTCCGCAGGGGGCCTTTGTCTTTCTGCGGAAACCCCACAGGGTTCTTGCCGTAATCCCACAGGGTTCTCGCCGTAATCCCACAGGGTTTTTGTCATAACCCTGTTATCAGCAAAAAAATCCCCCCTCCCTGTAGGGACGCGCCGTGGCGCGTCCGCGTATGCATCGAAGGCACATCGGCGTTCACAGCGACGGCACATCGGCAGAAACCGTGGCGCGTCCGCGTATGCAGCGACGGCACATCGGCGGAAACCGTGGCGCGTCCGCGTATGCAGCGAAGGCACGTCGGCGGAAAACGGAGCGCGGATGGCGGACGCGCCACGGCGCGTCCCTACATGCATAACGTGTCATGCCTGTCATCGTCGCTGCCTGCGATTGTCATCGCCGCTGCCTGCGATTGTCATCGTCGCCGCCTGCGATTTCCGTCGCCGCTGCCTGCGATTTGTTGATCAAAGTCCGTAAAAAAGCAATAAAAAACCTGAAAATAATCCAAATTTTATACTTTCTTAACACAAAAAGAGGGTAAATGATACTTTGCAGCGAGAAAAGTGTGAAATTATTTTGAAGGAAAGGTAAAATCTGCTAACTTTGCTAAGCGATATTGCACGAAAAGCATCCAAACAAAACATATACATTATATATAATATAAGAAACCTAAATTTTTTAATTAACCAATTTTATTAACTTAATTCTACAGTTATGAGTAAAAAACTACTGAATCTGTGTATGGCCGGGCTCATGAGCCTCGTCGGCACAGCTGCATGGGCACTCTCCGAAGTGGGAGGCGTCTATCAGATCGGTACTGCGGACGACCTCGTCGCCTTCGCAGAGCTCGTGAATGGTGGAAATCCCTACGTCAATGCCGTGCTGACGGCCGACATCGACAAGGGCATGGACCGAACCATGATCGGTAAGGACGGTGTCGACTTCCAAGGCACCTTCGACGGTCAGGGACACACCATCACCGTCAACACCTTCAACGACGAGTCCGACGGCACGGCCATCTTCCGCAATGTCGGAGCACGTGCCCTCATCAAGGATCTGAAGGTGCAGGGCAACATCACCACCAACAAGAAGCACGCCTGCGGCATCGCCGCTTGGAACCGTGGCACCATCACTGGCTGCTACGTCGACCTCACGGTGACAAGTGGTGTGGCAGGCGACGCCACTCATGGCGGCATCGCCGGCGTCTGCTACCAAGGTTCAATGATTGAGAACTGCTTGGCAAAGTTCGTCATCAAGGGCGCCACCTCCACCAACAACGGCGGTATCGTTGGCTGGTGCAGCGAGCGCACCAACGTCATCAACTGTCTCGTCATCAACGACGGCAGCGAATTCCAGTTGGATGGCAACAGTGGCACTATCGGACGTAACGCCGACGCACATCTGCTGTATGTCAACCTCAGCGAGTACATCGGCAATGAGTACGACAAGCGACCCGGCGGCGCCAGCGGCAACAACTATGCCACCAACGCCTGGGGCAACACCAGGACTGCCACCATCGTTCCCTACGATGACCTGGCCGACGGACGCATCTGCTATCAGCTCAACAACGACCAGAGCCACATCGCATGGACGCAGACCATCGGCACAGACCCCTTCCCCGTGCCCGCAGCATTCGGCGGGAAGCAAGTCTATGCCTCCGGTCCCACGGACTGCGATGGCAAGTCTGAGGGTGAACTCACCTTCTCCAACAGCGGAACACCGCAGGCCACGGCCCACCAGTTCGACCGCTTCGGCATCTGCCAAGTCTGCGGCTGCTTCAACATCTACGGCCTCCAGTTCGACGAGACCGACGGCTACTACATCCTGAACAACGCGGCCGACATCGACCTCGCCGAGGGTATGAACCGAATCCAGAACGGCGGTAAGTTCAGCATCAAGATGGCCAACGACATCACCTACACCGCTGAACCTGGACGCTTCATCTTCAACCCCGGCAACTGGTTCGACGGCAACTTCAACGGACAAGGCCACGAGCTCACCATCGAGATGAGCGACATGACGGCAGAAGCCGCTGCCCTCTTCCCCAACTTCGGCGGCGACTACTTCGAGAACGTCATCATGCACGGATCCATCATCACTAGCAGCAAGTTCGCTGGCTCCATCACGGGCCATACGCGCCGCGGCAAGACAATGATCCGCAACGTCTTCTCCGACATCGACATCACCTGCAGCTATGCTGGCGACAACACCACAGCAGGCCTTATTGGTGTGGTAGAGGAAAAGACACAGGTGGAGAACACCATCTATGCCGGAAACATCATCGGTAACGACAACACCGAGTGTCTGGCAGGCTTCGCCGGATGGTCCAGCGGACAGACCTACTACACCAACTGCGCATTCCTCGGAACGCTCAGTGGTCAGACTGGCGACTCCAAGACCCTCTCGCGTAACCCCTCCAACATCACCTGCAACAACGTCTACATTGCCAACAGCTACGGCTATGAAGACGAAGCAAAGGCAATCCTCATCGAGAACACCGACGACATCGAGAGCGGTGCACTCGCCTACGCCCTGAACGGCAACGAAGGCGGTGTGGAACGCTTCTACCAGAAGATCGGTGAGGACCTCTTCCCTTATCCTATTAAGAAGGAAGGTGCACTCGTCTACACTTCCGCATCAAGCTACCGCTGCGACGGTCAGCCCGAAGGCGACGTCATCTTCTCCAACACTCCCTCCGGCACTCCCGTCCTGCCTCCTCACGAGTATGAGGACGGCTTCTGCACAGTCTGCGGCGGCCTGCAGGAAGACTATATGACTCCCGTCGATGGCTGGTTCAACATCAGCAACGGCAAGGAACTCGTCTGGTGGACCAACTATGCTGCCAAGCACCTCGACGTCAGCGCACGCCTCACCGAGGACATCGACATGGAGGCTGACGGCTGCAACGAGGACGGCGTGACACAGCACTGGGCCAACGTCGGCACAGAAGGCAAGCCCTTCTACGGCAACTTCGACGGTCAGTTCCACACCATCAGCAACCTTGTCATCAACCACCCGAACGACAATGGCGTAGGCCTCATTGCTGTCATGAACAGCTTGCCCTCCAAGGGCTACGGAGGCATCAGCGACGACGACGCTCGCGCTGCCGAAGGTGTATATATTAAGAATGTAGTGCTCGACAATAGCTGCACCATTACCGGTAAGGGCTACGTCGCTCTCGTTGGTATGACCGCTCCTTGGGCAGGTCATGTCACCATCCAGGGCGTCATGATGTGCGGCGATGTCAAAGCAGCCGACGGCCCCAACGCAGCAGGTGTGTTCGGTTGTGTCATGAGCTCTGCTTGCCATGTCACCATCAACAACTGCGGCATGGTCGGCGACGTCAAGGGCCCGAAGGAGAACGGCTCGTTCTCCGGCTGGCTGGGCGACTGGGCTGAAGTGACCAACTGCTTCGCCGTAGGTTCTGTAGAAGGTTACGAAAACGAGAATCGCTACTTCGCTCGCTACGGCAACGCCCGCGTCAACGACAACATCAAGAACTGCTATGCCCTCCACGGCACACAGGAACACGTCGGCATCGTCACCGCAGAAGACTTTGAGAGCGGTGCTCTGGCATGGCGTGCCAACGGTGAGCAGTTCCGCACTGCTTACTGGTATCAGACACTCGGCGAGGATCCCTATCCTTATCCCGACCCCTCTCACGGCACTGTCATCTTTGCTGCCGACCAATACTTCTCGATTGCCGACGAAGCCGACATCGACGAAGTCTCTGCAGCCATTCAGACTTACGAGGAAGGGGCTGTGGCAGACGTCATCGCCACACAGTCTTTGCTCGACAAGTACAGCGCAACATTGGCTTCACTGGCTGATGCAACCACCATTCCTGAGTTCGCCGATGTCCTCGACTCCGTGAGCGTTCAGAAGAAGGAGATTGCTGAGAATGCTGCCACCTACAAGGCTTTTGCCGACAAGTGTGAGGAAATCAAGGCTCGCCTCGAGAGCGATACGAGCTTCCAGGGCGACCTTCGCACGGCTCTCGAAGCTTATCTCAACGAGTCTGAAGAACCCTCCGAGGAGAATCCTCTTGGCACATACAGCTATATCATGGACAATCACACTGCCACCGCAGCCGAAGTGAAGGCTGAGATGGAGCGTGTGATGGCTTGGCTCAATCAGGCTATTGCTGAAGACTATGCTCCTGGCACCGATGTCACCAGCATGCTTGCCAACGCCGACTTCTCCGAAGGCTACAACGAAAAGTGGACCAACGGTTTTGCTACAGGCAGCGGCACGACGAAGAGTGGCGATGCTGAGAAAGACAAGACCATTGGCGTGGAAGCCTGGGCAAAGACCGGCGATATGTTCCAGACCATTGAGGACATGAAGCCCGGCTACTATCTCGTAGGCACACACGCTGCCTTCCGTCCCAGCAATGACCGTTACAACACGAACTATGCCGCTGGTATCTATGCAAACGGCACCTTCAACTACTTCCCCGCAGCTATTGAGGACTACCTCGCTGCTGCCGACACTCTCGACCAAGTGAATTGCAACCTCCACGGCGACGGTGCTCACGACCTGGCCATTTATGATGACATGGTATCCACTAGCGATGAAGAGGCAGGCACCACTCCTGCCGGCTACATTCCTCAGGGTGAGAGAGGCATGGCTGCTGCCGCCAACGACGGACGCTACCAGGTTTACACTCTCGGCAAGGTCGGTGAAGACGGAAAGCTCACCATCGGCATCAAGAACCCCGGCACGAAGTACGACAACGACTGGACCGGTTGGACTGCCATCAAGGTGACTTATCTTGGCGAAGAGCCCACTGAGGGCGTTGCCGACGTGCTTGAAAACATGACGGCCCGTGCCAATACGATGCTCGAGTATGCGTATGACGACATGACTCCCACGAAGAAGCCTAACTATCCTGCTGAGCTTCTCGACGAGCTGGAGGGCATTCTGAATGCCGACGCTGACGAGTTCACCACCATCGACAACCTCTCCAGCGTATTCCAGAAGATCTACGAAGGCAAGCAGGCTTATGCTGCCATGTACCAGACGGCTGCTGGACTCGAAACCATTGGGACCGCTAACCTCAACCTTGTTGAAAAAGACGAGGAAACGGGCGAATGGATGGAGACTGGCGAGACCCTCTTCTCCGGCGAGGAGACACAGATTCTGGAAGATGCCGCTGGCGCTATGTACGATGCCTTCTTCGAGGGCGCATACAGCACAGCAGAAGCTCTCGAGGCTGCCAAGGCTGACAATCCGGAAATCTCAAGCCTCATTCCTGCAAAGGACGAGGAAGGCTACTATCTGATTGCCACTCCGAAGGACGTTGCTGCTTTCCGTGCTTTCGCAATGAACGCGGACAACGCTTCCAAGGCTAAGATGACGGCCGACGTCGACATGACGGGTATTGCCATGCAGCCCATCAATAGCAGCGACAACCGCTTCCGTGGCATCTTCGACGGTCAGGCTCATGCCCTGAAGAACGTCTACATCAACTATGAGGGCGAAGGCTCTGCTCTGTTCTCCGCTATCGATGGCGGCACAGTGAAGAACCTCAAGCTCACTGGCGACTACTATTCCGGAGCCGCAGGCAAGTTCATGGCTGGCATTGCAGGCTGGGCTAAGAATGCTAAGATTCAGAATTGCGATGTGGCAGTCACGCTCAATTCTACCGTCGAGGGCGACGGCACACACGGTGGCATCATTGGTAACAACGACGGCGACGGCACACTTGTCGAGAACTGTCTTGTCCGCTCTACGCTCCTGGGTGCATCTACCAACTCCTGTGGCGGTGTGATTGGCTGGTCTGGCTCTCTCTCCACTGTGCGCAACACGCTGATTCTCTCTCAGGGCAACACCATCGACACGAGCAACGGCTGCAACACTATCAGCCGCAACGATGGCAACTGCACCGTCGAAAACGTCTTCTATGTGGAGACCATCGGCACCGCCAACGGCACGAAGGCTACTGCTGAGCAGCTCGCAAGCGGTGAGATTACCTACAAGCTGAACGGCAGCAAGAGCGAAGGCGACCTGGCTTGGTTCCAGACCATCGGCACCGATGCTACGCCTCGCCTGTTCGACGGCCCGAAGGTTTACTTCTATGGCGGACAGTACATCAACGATGTTCCCAACCCGCAGCTCAATGCGTTTGCTTACGACCTTGACGCCAACCTGCGCGGCAGCAACGTTGTGGTTGAGTTCAAGCTGAATGCTGAGGCTGAAAGTGCAGAGGTTAACTTCTACGACGGCGAGACTCTGGTTTACACCGAGACCGTTGCCGAGGAACTCTCTGCAGGCCAGAACCGTGTGACGGTGGAAGCCAGCAAGCTCGGCAGCGAGCCCACAGCTCTCAACTACGAGATTGTCGTCAATGGCAAGGGCACCAAGGAAGTCGCCAAGGTGGGCGAAGGCTTCAAGATCAGCTCGCCTTATGGCTTGGCAGTGAACAACAATCCCAAGAGCGCAGGCTTCGGCCAGATTCTCGTCACCGACGCTCGTCCGGGCGAGGACCGCGAGGGTATGGACACTCAGGGCAACCCCGGCGCACTCTATGCATTCGATGCTGCCTTCCAGAGAGAGGGCACATACTATGGTGGCCTGAACATCAGGGAGGCTGAGCCTCTCTCCATTGCCGGCGACTACAAGTTCGACCTCAAGGACATCCGCTTCACTGAGGACGGCCGTCTGTTCGTGGCACGTGCTTCCGGCACGACGAACAGCAGCGTCTGGGAAATCAATCCCGACGACCTCGAGGAGGCTTGGAAGCCTGTCTTCACTGGTGGCGAGCTCGACGAGGCTACAGGTATCACCTACGTTGGCGACGACGAGCAGAACCGCATGGCAGTCAGCCTGGCCGTAGAGGGCAAGGGTGACGACCTGAAGCTCTACGTGCTGGGTGCACAGCGCAGCAATGGCGAGTACAACACGACAGACTACAACTGCGCCTTCTACAACCTTGGCACAGCCACCGAGTGGACTGCTGCTCCCAGCGGCTACCTCGCTGCTCTCGACGGTGTCTACACCATCGCTCCGGGCCACGTTGGTATCCACGAAGACGGCGAGGGCGGCCTCTGGTACGTTCAGTATCGTGCCAACCCGACGGCCGAGCTTCCTTCCATCAAGCACTTCGATGCTGAGGGCAACGAAGACTTCAGCGACATCACTACGGCTACCTACAGCGGCAAGATGGCAGTGACGGCCGACGGCAAGTATCTCGCCATCCCGATGGGCAGCGGCAAGGTGGTTGTCTATGAGACCAACTATGTGCCCATGGCCAACGGCAGAATCTACCTCAACCCCATCCAGAACATCAGCGTCAGCGAGACGCAGATCACTGGTCTGGCATTCGACTATGCAGGCAACCTCTATGCCGCCTCCAGTGGCACCAAGACGTTGAGCCGCTATGCCATCCCCAGCTTGAACGGCAACAAGGTCGTCACTCCGGGTAACGGCATTGGTACGGCCAGCGCTACCGGTGACGTCAACGGCGATGGCAAGGTGGATATTGCAGACGCAGTGAGCGTGCTGAACGTCATGGCCGATGGTTCCAACCTCGAGGCAGCCGATGTCAACGGCGACGGCAAGGTGGACATCGCAGACTTCGTCAGCGTGCTCAACATCATGGCAGAGCAGTAAACCATTTCTGAGGAGCTATGGCGGCACCCGCCGCCATGGTTTCCCTCGGAAAGGCTAAGCATTAAGAAGGCCCCCTGCGGAACACTCCGCAGAGGGCCTTTTCCTTTGCCTGGAAAGCCAGCAGGGTTATGACAGAAAGGCAGCAGGGATGTGGAAGATAGGCAGCGGGGATGTGGAAGATAGGCAGCGGGGATATGGAAGATAGGCAGCGGGGATATGGAAGATAGGCAGCGGGGATGTGGAAGATAGGCTGCGGGGATGTGGAGACCCCCAGCAGGGTTGCCGGAGTAATCCGATTATTCCGAGTAATCGGAGCCTTCAGGTTTGTCGGAAACTCCGCTCGGTGGCGGTCAGTCGGCCGTGGCGTTGCGCTGGGCCAGGTACTCGTCGATGGTGATGCCCTCGGCCTTGAGGAAGCAGGAGCGAGCGGTCTGTGCGGTGCCGAAGCCGGCGGCAAGCGTGTCATTCATGTTGCTCACCTCCCCGCGGGCTATCATCCGTTTCAGCTCGGCCACGCGGAAGGAACTGATATAGTCGTGCACATTGTTGAATCCCTGACTGCGCACGCTCTGCAAGACCAAGTGGCGGTTCAGTCCAACCCCCTGGCAGAGGCGGTCGCGGCCAAAGCTGCTGTCCCTCCATTCCTCCTTGTGGTGCTGCATCCAGAGGTTGATTTGGTGGAAACGGTGCAGGTTCGCCTCGTTGAAGTCCTCGTCCTCCTGCTCCTTGGCCTTCACCTCTTGCTCCTCGCTCACCTCCCGTATGACGGGTCGGGGCAGTTGCAGAGCCAGCGTCTCCAGCGTGCGGAACGTCAGATAGAGGTTGAGCACCGTGAAGAGGACAACGTAGGTGACGAGCAGACGCAAGTCGTAGAAGATGGCAACGAACGTGTAGAAGACCACCGAAAGCCCCATGGCCACGCAGTAGCCCAGCAGGTAGCGCGGCACATTGGCGTGGCGTGCCATGCGCCGGGGCAGCAGGAAGATGTTCACGATGTAGTAAACGCTCAGCCCAAGGGCACAGAGTCGCATCAGGATGTCGCTCGAGAGAATGTTCTTCATCAAGTCCGATGCCGAATAGATGTAGACGATTCGGCTGCCAAGCAGTGCCGCGCCCACATAGATGGCCAGCAGCAGCAGGATGGGACGTGCGTAGCGCCACATACGTTCCCACTGCAAGAAGCCCGGCATGGGGATGCTCAGCGGATAGATGCTCTGCAGATAGCACGCCCCGAGCAGGGCAATCATCATGCCAGGGTGAAGGATGCCAGGCTCCCCCGTGGCTATCGTGTGGCTGAAGCAAGCAGCCACAAGCGTCACGACGAAGAAGATGCCGTTCACCCACGCCAGGCACAGATACTGCACCCTGTGGCGTGCAAACAAACCCATCACGCAGGTCAGCACAAAATGCGCCACGGCAGAGGCGCCCAAAGCCATGAAAAGCGTTCGTTCCATCATTCCGTCCTACATTTATGTCTGCAAAGTTAGCCCTTTTCAGTCAAACGTCAACACTTTCACGAAATTTTATTAAGGAAAACACCCCACATTATTATAAATAATAGTATATTTGTGCGCAAAAACATATTCATTAACCAAATAAACTAAACCTTTTATGAAAAAAACTACATTATTTTCCCTGCTCACCATGATGTTGCTCTCCTTCAGCGGCAACGTGTTGGCAGAAGAGCTGTTCTACACGCTGTGGACGGTGCCTTTCACTACCGGCTCCAACCACACCAACTACAACGATTACTTCGACGACGAGCATGACGGCATCGTCTGGAACGCTCCGGGCAACCAGAGTCTTGACGGCAAGTGGCGCATCGGCGGCAAGAGCCTCGACAAAGTGGACCGCACTATCACGTCGAAGACTGCCATGGGCAGTGCAATCAGCCGCGTTGTCTTCAATCACGCAGGCACCAGCAACGCTTCGTTTACGGTCAATAGTCTGACACTCACCGTTGCCAGCGATGTAGACTACAGCGATGTCATCGACGAGGTCGTGCTGACTCCCACCATCAGCAACGGCACGGCAGGCGAAGTAGAGTTCACTCCTACTACAACATCCACGGAGTGGCCCACAGATGCCTACTACAAGTTCACCATCAATGTCACGAACTCCAACAGCAAAAATGCAGGCCTTGACGTGACTTCCATTGAGTTCTACGCTCCCGGTGCAGGTGGCAGCGGCACAACCGTCGCCAAGCCCGTCATCACCCCAGAGAGTGGCATCTACACCGCTGCTCAGGAAGTGACCATCACCGCTGCCGAGGGATGCACCATCTACTACACCACCGACGGCACCGCTCCTTCTAACCAGAGCACACAGTACACCGCTGCCTTCACCGTCGACACCGACTGCATCGTCAAGGCCATTGCCTACGACGCCGACGGCAACAGCAGTGCTGTGGCAGAAGCCGACTATCAGTTCCTCACAGCAGTGCCCAGCATCGGTCGCCTCTGTGCCCTCACACCCGAATCGGGCAGCAGGGAAGTCCTCGTCGACTTCAATAACTGGATTGTCACAGGCGTGAAGGGCAGTCAAGTCTACTTCACCGACGGCGCCAACGGCATCCTCCTCTATCAGAAGAGCCACGGCTTCGAACTCGGAGACCAGCTCACCGGCACCGCAACCTTCAACCTCACCACCTACAACGACGCTCCCGAAATCACCGGACTCTCCGCCACGACCGAAGGCGTCACAGTCACCAAGAACGCTACTGCCACTCCTCAGTCCGTCAGCATCAGTAGCCTCCAGAAGGATATGCAGGGCTGTCTCATCACACTCAAGGGCGTTACCTTCGACGGCACACACTTCGTTGATGCCGACGGCGCAAAGATCATGCCCTACGACACCTTCTCTACAGGCTACACCCTCAGCAGCGGCACCGTTTACGACGCTACTGGCGTGGCCATTTGGTTCAAGCCTAAGAGCGGCGACGGCTACTGGGAAATCGCTCCCCGCACGGCCGATGAGTTCGTAGAGGCAACGTCCGGCGTCGCCACTCCCGTCATCAATCCCGCAGGCGGCACGTTCGCCGAGGCACAGACCGTCACCATCACTGCCGAGGAAGGCCTCGTCATCAGCTACACCACCGATGGCACAGACCCGTATGAGTCTGCCACTGCTGTCCTCACCGAAAGCAATTCTGTAGAGATTGAAGTCAGCTCCGACTGCACAGTCAAGGCCGTTGCCATCGACCCGACAGGCGCTCCCAGCGTGGTAGCCACAGCCGAGTTCACCTTCATCTCTGCCACTGCCATTCCCACCATTGCCCGTCTCTGCGCAGCAGCCCCTGCTGAAGGCGAGACAGAAGTGCTCGTTGACATCAACAACTGGATTGTCACCGGCGTGAAGGGCGGACAGGTATTCCTCACAGACGGTGCAAATGGTATCGTCAACTACAAGAGTGGCCACGGCTTCGAAGTAGGCGACAAGCTCAATGGCACAGCCGTTGTCACGCTGACCACCTTCAACGAGTGCGCTGAGATAACAAGCCTCACCGCCACCACCGAGGGCATTACCGTGGAAAAGAACGCCACTGCCACTCCGCAGGCCGTAGCCATCGCCGACCTCCAAAAGGATATGCAGGGCTGCCTCATCACCATGGAAGGCGTTGTCTATGACGGTTCCAACTTCGTCGACGGCGATGACAACACGATCACCCCGTATGATACCTTCGGAGCCAAGTACGAGCTCATCGAAGGCCAGACATATAATGTCACCGGCGTTGCCATTTGGTTCCCCAAGAACCAGGTTTGGGAGATTGCACCCCGCACGGCTGACGAATTTGTGCTCGTCACTTCGAAGGAAATGCCCGTGTCTTCTTGGAATGTTGAAGAAGAGGTTGTCGACATCAACGGTCGCTCCGAGGCAATCTTCACTACGACCAGCGACGGCGTCGTCACCTATTCCAGCTCCAACGAAGCAGTTGCCACCATCGATGCCGAGGGTGTCATCACTCTCGTCGGCAAGGGTGTGACAGAAATCACAGCCTCTGTTGCCGAAAGCGAGAGCTATCTGCCCGACAGCAAGAGCTTCACGCTGACAGTCACAAAGGATGGTTACACAGACGCAACCTTCGCTTACAACGATGAGGACATTCAGGGCCAGGGAGCATCTGATGTTGGCGCAGAAATCACTGCGACTCGCGGCGAGGGCGCGCTTACGCTTTATGCAAACCGTGCATATGCCAAGCTTAACGATACACACATCAAGTTCTATGGAAGCAATGAGAGCAACGGTTCCAGCTATGTCCAGCTCTCTGTGATTGACGGTTATGCTATCTCCAAGATTGTCATGACTGCCACAGGCGACACATATATTAGGGAATGGGTTGACCAGTTTGGTGCTAAGCCCACTATCGAAGGTGCAACAGCCACTTGGGAAGGTATGCAGAACAAGGTGGTTCTGACCAATCTGGCTTCTGGCCAGGCTCGCATCAAGACTATCGACGTTACCTTCATCAAGCTTCAGGATACTGGCAAGACCATCACGATTAGTGAGGCAGGCCTCGCTACGTTCTGCAACGATGTGAAGGCTGTGCTCTCCGGAGCCGAGCAGTTTGCCATCGCAGGCGCAATCTTTGGCAACGAAGGCGCTGTCCTCAAGGTGGACACCCTCACTTCTTCTGTTCCTGCCAACACGGGTGTCCTGCTGATGGGTGCTCCCGGTGAGTACAAGGTTTACACTCATCCCGACCTCGTGGAGACCGTTCCTCCCGCTAATATGCTGGTCGGTGTGCTCGAAGACACTGAGGCTCCCGTAGGAAGCTACGTTCTGCAGCAGCAGGATGCCGTTGGCTTCTTCGAGGTAGTGGAGACGTCTCCCGTCACAGTTCCCGCAGGTCATGCTTATCTCTCCATGCCTGGTGTTGCCGGTGTTCCTGCCTTCTTCTTCACAGAGGAAGACTATGTGACAGGCATCTACAAGGTTCAGATGGCCGAGGAGAATGCTGCTATCTACAACATCGCAGGCCAGCGCCTCGGAAAGATGCAGCGTGGCATCAACATCGTTGGTGGCAAGAAGGTTCTGAAGTAAGAGACTTCGCTCCAAAACTCCATTCCGTGGAGCTGATATAGAAAGCAGCCCCGTCCGACAATCTCGGGCGGGGCTGCTTGGTGTTTAAGGCTTATGAGGCTAACAGGGCCTTTGGACCTTATAGGGCTTATAGGGCCTTATGGGCCTCAGTAGAGTCTCAGGAACTCGTAGGTGTTGCCCACGAGGGCAAGGTATCGCTCGAAGTCGGGCAGGGCGATGACGACCGTTCCTCGGCAGTCGTTGGGGTGGAAGGACAGCGTCTTGTGCAGAGGGTCGCGGTAGTTGTTGTCGTCGAGCAAGGCGGCATCGAGGAAGAGATGCACGTGGTGGTCGGTGTCGTTGATGAGTCCGAAGGGCGACACGCTGCCGGGCTCCAGCCCGAGGAAGCGCATCATGCGTTCGGGAGAGGCAAAGGAGAGCTTCCCCGGCGAGTTCTTTCCCTGAGCCAGGAGTGCAGCCTTGAGCCGCGACTCAAGGTCGTGGATGTCGAGATCGTGGTCGCAGTGGAAGCAAACGAGGTAGTGTTGGTTGCCTTTATGATTGCGCATGAAGATGTTCTTGCAGTGGATGGAGCCGTCGTCCCTCCACCATTTCTTAGCTTCCTCGATGGTCTTGCCTTCGGGATGCGTGTAGCAGGTGAAGGGAATGTTGTGGTCGTGCAGGAAGTTGAGCACCTTTTCCTGCCGTTCCGATGTGGGTTGTGTGGTGTCAGCCATAATGATTGTTGTGGATTTGTTGAGTCGTGTCTGTAAATGCCGCACGCGGGGATGTCAATCGTCGCACGCGGAGATTCGTGTCGTCGCACGCGGAGATTGCCGTCGCCGCAGGCGGGGATTTCTCAGAGCGTGCGGAGCAGGCCCTGACATCCCTCGAGTACATCGCGCCAGGTGGCTTCGAAGTTGCCCGTGTACCAAGGGTCTGCCACGTCGCCCGGCCTTGAGGTATAGTCGCGCATCATGTGGATTTTGCCTTCATCGTCGCCCTCGCAGATGTCTTCCATGTTCTTGATGTTCCACCGGTCCATGCCGATGAGCAGGTCGAAGCGTTGGTAGTCCTCGCGCGTCATCTGCCTTGCCCTCTTTCCCTGGCAGGAGATGCCGTGCTCGGCGAGTTTGTTTCGGGCAGGAGGATAGACGCTGTTGCCGATTTCCTCGGTCGATGTGGCTGCCGACTCTATGTGGAACTCTGCCTCGCGGCCTGCCTTTCGGACGAGATCCTTCATCACAAATTCTGCCATCGGACTGCGGCAGATGTTGCCGTGGCAGACGAAGAGTATGCTTTTCTTTTTCATCATGTTGGGTCAGAGGGTTGTTTTTAGTTTCCTCGCTCAGCCCAGTCGCTGCGGTCGAGGCTTCGGTAGCCGATGGCTTCGGCGATGTGCTGCTTGAGGACAGGCTCGCTGCCGGCGAGGTCGGCGATGGTGCGTGCAACCTTGAGGATGCGGCTGTAGGCACGTGCAGAGAGTTTGAGTCGTTCCATGGCCATGCGGAGCATGTCGAGCGAGTCGTTGTCCGGCTGGGCGTACTGGTGGAGCATTTTCTCCGTCATCTGTGCGTTGCAATGCACGGCGCCCAGGGTTCCCGAGGCGTGGAGTCCGGCGAAACGGGCTTCCTGTATGTTCCTGGCGCGCACCACTCTTTGGCGGATGGCGGCCGAGGGTTCGCCCGGCTGCATCTGGCTCAGTTGGGCAAAGGGCACGGGCTGTATCTCGCAATGGATGTCGATGCGGTCGAGCAGCGGGCCGCTTATCTTGTTCAGGTACTTCATGATTTGCCCGGGCGTGCAGCAGCAGTGCTTGTCGGGATGGTTGTAGTAGCCGCAAGGGCACGGGTTCATCGAGGCGATGAACATGAAGGAGCAGGGATAGGTGATGGTGTACTTGGCTCGGGAAATGTTGATGACGCGGTCTTCGAGTGGCTGTCGGAGCACTTCGAGCACGGATCGCTGGAATTCGGGCAGCTCGTCGGCGAAGAGGACGCCGTTGTGCGCCAGGCTTATCTCGCCCGGCTGCGGGTTTGCCCCGCCTCCGACGAGTGCGACCTGCGAGATGGTGTGGTGAGGGGCACGGAATGGCCGCTGAGCGATGAGCGACACGTCGCCTTTCAGCTTGCCTGCCACGGAGTGAATCTGTGTCGTTTCCAGGCTTTCGCGGAGGGTGAGTGGCGGAAGGATGCTTGGCAGCCGCTTGGCCAGCATGGACTTTCCACTGCCCGGCGGGCCTATCATGATGAGATTGTGCCCGCCTGCGGCTGCAATCTCGAGGGCTCGCTTCACTTGTTCCTGCCCCTTGACGTCGGCAAAGTCGAATTCAAACTCGCTCTGCCTTGCGAAGAACTCGGCACGGGTGTCGATGACGGTGGGCGCCACGAGCTCCTTCTCGTTGAGGTGTGCGATGACTTGGTTGATATGGCGTACGCCGTAGACGTTGAGGTTGTTCACTACGGCGGCTTCGCGCACGTTGGCTTCCGGCACGAAGAGGCCTTCGTAGCCCAGCTCGCGGGCCTTGATGGAGATGGGCAGGGCGCCGCGTATGGGTTGCAGCGAGCCGTCCAGGCTAAGCTCGCCCACCATCATGTAGCGGTTAAGCCTCCGTGCGTCGACGATGCCTTCGGTGGCAAGGATACCGATGGCCATGGGGAGGTCGAAGCCTGTGCCCTCCTTGCGCACGTCGGCAGGGGCCATGTTGACAGTGATGGCGCGTGCCGGGAAGGTGAAACCGCTGTTCTCTATGGCAGCCGTGATGCGTTCGTAGCTTTCCTTGACGGCGCTGTCGGGAAGGCCCACGAGCACGAACCGGATGCCGCGCGCCGCGTTCACCTCTATCGTGACGGCCGAGGCCTCGAGGCCTTGCACGCTGGCGCTGAATGTCTTTACTAACATATCATAGGTTGTTTCTCGCAATGCGACATAGTGAACACAAAGTTACGGAATTTTTCCCGAACCGTCGGCATCCGGCGCGTTATTTTTGCGGCAGGGAAGGCATTTTGGCTCCAGAGGACTGTCCTTCGGAGCCAACCACGGCCGTGGTTCAGACAAGTGACCGCACTGGTCGCGTCGGAGAAGCCTGCAGGACGGGCGCAAAAACCCTATAGGATTATCCCCGAAACCCTGTTGCCTTGTAGCCTAAACCCTGTTGCCTTGTCGCCCAAACCCTGCACGGTTCCTGCGGCAATCCTGCCGACTGCGCTCCCCACAGACACGCCCCTCGTGCACCCGGAAAGCACTTTTTCTGCAAAATGTTTGCTCCGAGATGCGCGTATGTCGCAGGAAATGTGTATCTTTGCGCAGACAATCATCATGCTCATAGCAAACCAATCCGCCGAACAATGAACATCCGTACGCTCACCTCGCTCGCCCTTGCGCTCACAGCCTGCACCGTTCTCCGCGCTGAGAACTGGATGCACCGCCTCCCCGACGATGCCTATGTGGCCACACTCTCCATCCCCGGCAGTCACGACACGGGCACCGGCAACGGATTCCCCGGCATCACCACATCCATCTACGGGCCTTTTGGCGACCGATTCGCACGCACTCAGGACCGCAACCTCGAGCAGCAGTGGGATGCAGGCATCAGGGCTTTCGACCTAAGACCCTGCGTCAAGGACGACTACATCAATGTCAACCACGGCATCATGCCCACCAATCTGCGCTTCGACACAGCCCTCTACTTCCTCCGCGACAAGCTCCGAGAGAACCCGTCCGAGTTCGTCATCATCCATCTCCTGCACGCTTCCGACGGGGACGACAATGCTGCCGACTACCCGGAACGCCTCCTTTCGCTCCTCCGCCGCGACGACATCAAGGACTTCCTCGCAGACTTCTCCTCCACACTCACCGTCGGAGAGATGCGAGGGAAAATCCTCATCCTCAGCCGAAACGAGTATGCCGACAAGCCAGTGGGCGGGTTTTTCCGCAACTGGACAGGCCAAATCGACTGGAACGCACAGACGGCCGGGCAGATAACCGGCGCGTCGGGCACCACCGCAAAACTCTATATGCAGGACTTCGCCGAGACATATCGAGAGGGAGACCTCGACAAGAAAGTCGCCGCCGTGCGCCAGATGCTCGACTTCAGCACACGCCACGTCACACGCATCCCTGCCAAGATTGTCTGGATCTACAACTTCGCATCCGCATACTCCAAGACCTCACGGCTCAACATCCCCTTCATCATCGACCAAGAAGTGTCCACCAGCGACGGCTACCGCGATAATGCCGCACACACAAACGCCGCCATCATCGACTACCTGGCTGACCCTTCCAACACACCAGGCCCTACAGGAATCATCCTGGCCGACTACGTTGGCGTGGACCAAAGCAACGGTTACAACACACGAGGCCAAGAACTCATCGACGCACTCATCGCCAATAACTTCCGATACCTCCGCGACATGACGCAAGTCAAGCAGGGCGACGCCACCAAGGCCAAGCCCATCGACATGACAGCCCGCATCAAAAACCCACGATTCAACAGCAATATGCTGCAAGGCTGGGAGGGTGACGCCTTCGGAGCAGTCAATCCCAACGAGAACGCCGAACACTTCGACCGCACATTCGACACACATCAGACCATCACCGACCTCCCCAACGGCGTCTATGCCATAGGCCTCAAGGCATTCTTCCGTGCCGGACAAGCCGACGAAGCCAACACTCACTACCGCCGGCGCGACCACTTCCTCCGCCTGGCAAGGCTCTACGGCGTCACAGGCCGCGACACTCTCTCACAACCCCTCGCCTCGCCATTCTCAAAGTCCGTCATCAGAGCAAAAGGCGTAGGCCGTGAGATAGGAATCAAGAACGGCAACACCACATACTACATTCCCGACGACATGCAAGCCGCTGAGTATTACATGCACACCGTCAAGGCATACGACAACAAGCTCTTCGTCAGCGTCTACAACCATCAGCTCACCCTCGGCGTCAGGAAGCCCGTGATGGCAGGAACCCAAGACTGGTGCGTCTTCGACGACTTCACTCTCACCTACTACGGCACGGAGGCCGAGGTCTATCCCTACTGGATTAGCGAAATGAGGCGCGGCCGTTTGTCCTACACAAGCGTGACCGTCACCAAATCCTACCTTGATACTTATAATGAAGCCTACAGCGTTGAGCCGTCAAACCGCGTCCAGGCCATGATAGCCATGCGCGCCATCGAGACAGCATCCGAAGCCATCGCCATCAACGCTGAGCTTTGGGCGGAATACAAAAGCGTCGCGAAGGAAGCCGAGGAGAAGCTTTCCAGCAATCTCTACACGGCCGAGGCAAAGGAATTTCTCGCCAATTACTATCACAACGTCTACGAAAAGCGCCTCTCCGAACTTGCCCTCACCAACGAACAGCTCGTCGATGCCATCGAAGAGCTGCGCGATTACATCAATCTCCTCAGCACCGGCGAGTGGACAGGCATTGCCTTGTCGCCATCAGAGGCAAGGCCTGAAGGCGGAATGCTCTTCACCATCGACGGCAAACCCGTTGGCTCCGCACCACAACGGCACGGCCTCTACATCATGAAAACTCCCGATGGAATGGCACGAAAAGTGCTCCGATGAGCAAAACTTCCTTGCCTAAATCCGAAAAGGATTTTGCCTTAAAACAGAAGTATGTTTTCTGAAGACAAGAAGTCTGTTTCTTGAAGACAAGAAGAGCCTTGCATAAAGATAGAAGTATGTTTTCTGAAGACAAGAAGGGCTTTGCCTGCCATCGCTGGGGGCGAGGCCTTTCTTATTTATGGGCTGGCTTGCAGCGCAGAAGGACGTGCTGTCCGTCGGCTAAGGTCGTGGCAAAAAGGTAGATGTCGCCGCCCTCGCGCAGCTTGAGGCGTTTCCTTAGCTCGGCAACGCTGGACGGAAAGTTCCGAACGGTGAGGTTGCATCGGTCCAACTCTGCTTGCAGTCGCCTGACATCCTGCTTCGAGAAGCTGTAAACGTCCTGCACCGTGAAGGCACGACCCGGAAAATTCTCGATGAAATGGCGCGAAATGAACAGATGACTGAAGCGTTGCAGCTTCTCGACGGGAAAGGCCTTGCACAGCGCATCCTGCACGCCGGCCTTCAGAATGGAAGCGTTCGGCTCATACAAGTATTGGCCTAAACGGTCGGCAATGCGTGGCTCGGCATCCACATCCCTGGTGATAAAGACCTGAGTCTGCGCAGCGATGTTGACACAATGGTACGTCACGGCCTCCGTCGGGGCGTGGAGAACGAGCAGAACCTCCTTGCATTCGCCATCGACACTCACGGTGTGGACCTCGGAAGTGCAGGGGATTCGGCGCAAAGTGTCTTGAATGTCGATCATCGGCGAGAGCTTCACCACGACGAAGGGTGCGTGGCTGAGCAACAGACCCTGCAAGGCTTCCACGTCGGGCTGGCAGTCGCAGAGCGCCACAACCTTCCTTCCGAGGGCATCCCTCCTGCTGGGATCGAGGTAGATGAGGCTAAAATTGCCCATTCCATCGAGAGTTTTTTCACACGGAAGGTTGTGGATGGTGGCGTTTCGGAGACCGAGGATGGGGAAATTGTGGCGTGCGATGTCGCAAAGAAGGGGGTTGCTTTCCACATAAACAGCCTTTTGGAAGAGGACGGAAAGGAAGGCGAAGTCGATGCCAAAGCCGCCCGTCAGGTCAATCATGCTCTGCCTTTCTGCCGGCAAGAGCCTTTCTGCCAGCCTTTGCTTGTAGCGGGCTGTAGGCTCACTGCTGCACTGTTCCATGGAGAGCCTTGGGGGGTAGATGATGTCCCTCCCTGCCCATGTGGGCAACTTCTTCAGCGCAGCCTGACGACCGGAAATCTGTTGCAGGCAGAAGTGCAGGTCGATGCCATCGGGAGCCTTGGCGAGCGCGAGCCGCCGGACGTCGGCTTCCTGGTGAAGTGCTATGAACTCCTCGTTGGTCATGCAGGGTGTTCGGTCATTAGCCTTGCGGCGAGGGCGTCCTTTTGGAGTTGACGTTGCAGTTCAAGGAGGGAGGGAAAGTGCTGTTCGTCCCTAATTTTCCCGATGAAATGGGCAGAAATTGTAGAATTGTAGAGGCAGCCTTCGAAGTCGAGGATGTGGACTTCGATGCTGATTTCGCCATTGTTTTCAATGGTAGGGCGTCGGCCGATGCTGAGCATCCCGCTGCGTTTTGAGCCATCCGGCAGGCTTACCTCCACGGCATAGGCTCCGCTTGCAGGAATCAGCTTGTGGGGTGGGGCAGAGATGTTGGCCGTGGGGAAACCTATCTGCCGTCCTATTTGCTTGCCGCGGACCACCGTTCCCGTCAGGAAGTAGGGATATCCGAGCATCGCATTAGCCTTTTCTATCTCGCCCGACGCGAGTAAAGTCCTGATTCTGCTGCTGCTTATCTTCTCACCCTCAAGGGGTTCGGCTCGGCAAACCGTGATGCCCAGCTCCTTTCCCCAGGCGATGTAGTCGTCCATCGTTCCCCCTCCGTGGCCGAACCGATGGTTGTATCCCATGAGCAGGAAGCGCGTGTGGAGCCTCTGGCAGAGGACTGTCTGCATGAACTCCCTGGCCGTCAGCCGGCTCAGCTCTTGGGTGAATGGCAGCACGGTGACGGTTCCGGCGAAAGTCTGCGCGAGGAGCGCGAGCTTTTCCTGCTGCGTGGTGAGGAGAGATGGCGGCCGGTCGGTGCCGAGGACCGCTTTCGGGTGACGGTCGAAGGTGACGGCTGCCGGCTCCAGGCCTTTTTCTGCCGCCAGCACCTCGAGCTGATGCAGCAGGAAGGCGTGCCCTAAATGCACTCCGTCGAAGAAACCTATGGTGACAGCCAAGCCTTTGTTCATAGAGAAACGTTGTTTCGTGCGCCGTCCGCCGCCGTGCGTTCCGTGGAGCGGGCTGTTGCGCTGACGGCGACAAAGTTACGGCTTTTTTCCGAGACTTCCGTCGCCCGACCGCAAAAGTTTTTGCCATAAGTGCCATTCTGACGGGGACTGACGGCTCAGGGCAGACGAAATGCGGCAGAAAAGCGCATCCCGAGCGGCCGTCCGGCACAGGGTGAGCCTCAGGGAGGCCCTCCGTCTTTCCCGACGCCGCACGGGGCGTCCGTTGCAGGGTCATGACCATGCAATTGCAACATCATGACCCTGCAATTGCAGCATCATGACCATGCAATGAGAACCCTGTGCCCTTCCGGGAACCAGGGAGAGCGAAAGTGTGCGTCGAGGCACATTTTCTTGGCTTTCGGCTTGCACATGAACGGGGAAAACGCTATTTTTGCAGGATAAATATGGAATTTTGGGTTTCTGCTAAAAGAATGCTGTTCATCAGATGAAAGGCGAACTCGAAAGTAGGGACACGCCGTGGCGCGTCCGCCTTCGCAGCGAATGTGCCACAGAAGAGAATGTGCCGGAGATGGCGGACGCGCCACGGTGCGTCCCTACTTCAATTAGATATAAAGCCGATGAAAGTGTCGTTGATACAAATGGACTTGGCCTGGCGCGACGCCGCCGCGAACCGTGAGCGGGCGGAGCGACTGATGCTCGGGGCGGAAAAGAGCGACCTGTACGTGCTACCCGAGATGTGGAACACGGGAGTGACCACGGAGCCTGAGGGCATAGCCGAGGAGGATGGCGGCGAAACGCTGCAGTGGATGCAACGTATGGCCGACCGCCTCGATGCGGCAGTGGCAGGAAGTATCGCCGTGAAGGAATGCCCCTTGCCCGCTCACCCTTCGGGGAAGTGCCTCTATTACAATCGCCTGTATTTTGTCAAGCCCAAGCGTTCGTCGGCATCTCAAGGCCTCTCAGAAGATGGGAGCGGGGAGGGGACCGTCTTCTACAACAAGCATCACCTCTTCTCCTACGGCGGTGAGACGCTCCACTACACGCCCGGCACGGAGAAAGCGACGGCCGAGTGGCGCGGACTGCGCTTCCGTCTGAGCGTCTGCTACGACCTCCGTTTCCCGATATGGCTTAGGAATACCGACGACTACGACGTCCTCATCTGCGTTGCCTCGTGGCCCGACGTGCGCATCCATGCATGGAACGTGCTGCTGCAGGCCAGGGCGATAGAAAACCAGTGCTACGTGTTGGGCGTGAACCGTGTGGGGCGCGACCCCGTCTGCCACTACCGAGGCGGCACACAGGTGGTGGACCCGTTCGGAAACGCCACGTCGTGTGCCGACGGCGAGACGGCCGTGCTCACCATGACCCTCGACATGAAGCGCCTCCGGGCCTTTCGGGAGAAGTTCCCGGTGCTCAGGGAAATTGATAAAACGGAAGGCTGAGGGACCCCTACAAATACGCTCCGGACCCCCTCTGACTCCCCCTTTAGAGGGAGAATTTAGTTAGAAATCTTCCTTTGAGTGAAGGGTACAAACAAAATGAGTGTGTGTCGACATACCATTATCTATAATAAAATATTGCTGTCCGCTAAAAGTCCAATGAGCACAAATTATCGTCCGCAATGC
>CAMVDV010000032.1 GCA_947166305.1 uncultured Prevotellaceae bacterium
ATTTTCTTGGTGATGCCGGCGGCTTTCAGCCAGTTCTTCAATGGCGCCTGTGTCATCTTGTCCGCAAAGCCGACGAAGACAGGGCCTGTTCCTCGCTCGCCGATCAGTTCCAGAGCCTCGTCACTTATGGGATTGTTTACCAGTTCCTTTGTTTTCAGCATACGAAGGGTAACATACATACCTCCATCGCCGTATGGCTGTATGTTCTCCCATGTGAGTTGCTTGATGTCGCTCTTTCTCAGACCTGTCAGACAAGCAAAGAGAAAAGCAGTTTTTAATACGGGATATTGGCATGGGGTGTTCGCCAACCTGACAAGCTCATCCTTGGACAGGTGCTCTTTCTCCGTGGGGATGGTGTCTATGCGCTCCAAGAAGCCGTTGGGGTTCTCCATAATCTTGTGTTCCCTGTAGGCAGTATGAAGTACGGCACGGAAGGTTGACCAATAGCCAGCTACACTGTTGATGTGCAGCTTGTGTTCCGTGTGGATGGTCTGAGGTGCAGTCATCAGGTACTCACGGAACTTGTTGCACAGGTCAACATTGATTTCATCGAAGCGGCACTTATTGTTGCAGAAACGGGCAAAATGCTTATAGACGTGTTGCCACTTGCAGTTCTTCTTGTCTGCCTTCTGCTTGAAGTAGGCAAGGAAGTCGCCTTTCATCTTGTCACGGTCAAAGAAGTCGTACCTCTCATTGACTATGGACTCATAGCGACGGCAACGGAGGGCTTCAGCCTTCTCACGCATACGGTCGTTGTAGTCCTTCTCTCGTTGTGACTTCGGCTTGGCATAGATGTAGATGCCGAGGGATTCATGGCGCATAACCTTCATGGTGGACTCGTCCCGATAGCCGGGATAGTAGTCAAGGTAGAAGGAAAGCTGTTCTCCGCCTTTGATTTTCCGTGTGCGGAGGGTCACGGTCTTGCAGATGTTACTCATACTTATATCTTTTTATTGTTAGTAATCATGGTGGAGCGTTTGAGCTTCGCTCTTCCTCCTCCTTACAAGGCATAGTTCAAGCAAGCTTGGCTCTGCTCTTGTTTCGTTCGTCGGTTCTCCACGGGTGCAAAGGAACTCAATGATGCGGTGCTGACTCCGATTATTCCTAATCATCACTGAATAATCTGTCAGTATGGTAGAAATTCAGAATCCGGCGGGCATCATTCCCAAGGATTTCCGTTCTTCCATTACTCTCTCAACGTCTGAACGGAGCAGGAGGTTAAGCCGTCCTACCTTTGTCTTTTCAATGTGCTTTACCTTGACGATGTGGCAGATGTTGGCTTTGGTCAGTCCATAGAGTTGTTGCACTTGCTCCACCGTATAATAGTTCTCATCAGAAAGAAGGTTGGTACGCCGAAGTTCATCAAAGTGACTTTGAGAGTAGTAGGTGTGTCCGTACTCACGTTTATTTGGTATCTTGTGGCGATGCGCATAGGAACGGACTGCCGTTAGGTTAATACCGTAACGGTCTGCCACTTCCTGTGGTGACAGCCAATCGACGATGGCATCAGTGTCTATGGTAGTGCCGAATACAGCATCAATATGTTTCTTGCTGTAATAGTTCCGTCCAGCTATACGGCACATGGGGATCTGGTGGCGTTTGGCAGATGCATAAAGCCACGACTGCTTGACCTTGTAAATCTGCTTTACTTCCTCGCCAGAGTAGTATTCAAGAACTTCATCGGTTGCACGTTCCTCCTTTGCCTTGTCCTTTGCAGAATTCTTTATTTTCTTGGAAACAGACTTCTTGGGCTTAGTACATGGCAGGACACGATTATAAGGATTGGCCGCAAACATCTTCTCGATGTCACTCCTGCGGACAAGAGCCATTCGGCTGCTCAGCCGTGAAGCTGGCAACTTTCCATGCTCAACGAGTTTATAGACATACTGACGGGTGCAGCCTAAAAGGATGGCTGCTTTGGAAAAAGTCAAATACTCCTGCTGCTGGAGTTCCGACACTGGCTCAACAGCCCGAAGGAAATCCCGTTGTCTCTTTTTCTTGGTTTCTTTTGCTTGCTCGGCACATTCCTCTGAGCAGTACTTCTGCATTCCGTTGTTTGTGGTGAAGACCTTACCACAATAAGCACATTTTCTGGTCTTTGGCATACTTGCGATATTTATGGGTTCAACATTCCTTTTGTTGTACCTCTCCGCAAGTAATTACAAGTAAACTATCGACACCGTTTGTCAACTTTCGCCACGATGTTGCTATTCTCAAAAAAAAGTTCAGGATTCTGTCAACTGTTGTAACCTTTCGGCAACCATTGTCAACTCTATCCACGATGTGGCAAAAATAAAGCCTCGTAAATTCCCTGCGGTAGAAATACGTTGCAAATTTATAGGGAATTTCCGAAGCAACCAAAAACAGCTTCTGAAGTGTTAAAATCTAAAAGCGACTGTAATACAATGATTTAAGTCTGATTAGTTTTCGTTATTCATGGTAGTTTAGAGGTCTCTAAATACAGATGATCGGACACACCCTCTTTTATGATTTAACCACAATTTGGGACATCATATATAAACCACGAATTACACGAATTGGGACGGTGAATAGAAACCATAATAACAATTTGTGCAATTCGTGTAATTCGTGTAGAATTCATCAGTTTCAATTCGTGCTGGTTCGTGGTTAAAAGTTCTTAGTTGTATTACGACACTGCCTTTTTGTTATATATATAATAATGTGTCGCCTCGTCAGTCGCAGCCGAAGATGTCGCGGGTGTAGACTTTGTCCTTCACGTCGTCGAGGCAAGCTTCGTAGCGGTTGGCGACGATGGCTTGCGACTGCTGCTTGAAGGCCTTGAGGTCGTTCACCACGCGCGAGCCGAAGAAGCTCTCGCCGTCCTGCAAGGTCGGCTCGTAGATGATGACTTCGGCACCCTTTGCCTTGATGCGCTTCATGATGCCCTGTATGGCCGACTGACGGAAGTTGTCGCTGCCCGACTTCATGGTCAAGCGGAAGACACCGATGACACAATTGTGTTCGCTCTGACTGTTCCACTCTGCATTCTCACTATAGTAGCCTGCCTTGCGCAAGACGGCATCGGCAATGTAGTCCTTCCTGGTTCGGTTGCTCTCCACGATGGCCGTCATCATCTGCTGCGGCACGTCGCGATAGTTGGCCAGAAGCTGCTTGGTGTCCTTGGGCAGACAATAGCCGCCGTAGCCAAAGCTGGGGTTGTTGTAGTGCGTACCGATGCGGGGGTCGAGGCCGACGCCACGGATGATGGCCTTCGGGTCGAGACCTTTCACCTCGGCATACGTGTCAAGTTCGTTGAAGTAGCTGACACGCAGGGCAAGGTATGTGTTGGCAAAGAGCTTCACCGCCTCAGCTTCCTTCATGCCCATGAAGAGCGTGTCGATGTTCTCTTTCTCCGCTCCTTCCTGCAGGAGCTTGGCAAAGGTTTCGGCAAGGGCTTTGGCATCAGGATTGCCAATGGCCGTGATGGCGGCGTTCTCTTCGGTGAAGTTGTTGTCGCTTATCTCGATGGTCTTGGGGTAACCCACGATGATGCGCGAGGGATAAAGATTGTCGTAGAGCGCCTTGCTCTCGCGAAGGAACTCGGGCGAGAAGAGCAGGTTGAACTTCTTGCCTTTCAGTTCGGGCTTGTAGAGGAACTTGAGGGCATACTTTGCATAGAGGCTGCGGCAGTAGCCCACAGGGATGGTGCTCTTGATGACCATCACGGCATCGGGGTTGACAGAGATGACGAGGTCGATGACGTCTTCGATGTGATGCGTGTCGAAGAAGTTCTTCACCGGGTCGTAGTTCGTGGGCGCAGCGATGACAACGAAGTCGGCATCCTTGTAGGCCGCAGCACCGTCGAGCGTAGCCTTCAGGTGCAAGTCCTTTTCGGCAAGATACTTCTCGATGTACTCGTCCTGGATGGGCGAGATGCGTTTGTTGATCTTCTCCACTTTCTCGGGAATGACGTCCACGGCCGTCACCTCATGGTGCTGGCTGAGCAACGTGGCAATGGACAGACCGACATAGCCTGTGCCGGCAACTGCTATTTTCAGTTCATTGAAGTCTCTCATCATTTTATTTACTAATTAATGATTTACCTTTTACTAAATTATTTGCAAAGTTACGAAATAATTCTCAACTCTTAACCCTTAACTCTTAACTTTTTTGTATCTTTGCAAACAAATAACAAGCGAGCATGGCTCGTAGGTCAATAAAGTAAATGACATTCAACGACATCATAGGACAGGACGAGGTGAAGGAACATCTGCATCGGTTGCTGCGAGAGAACAAGTTACCGCACGCTCTGATGTTCTGCGGACCGCGAGGCGCAGGCAAACTTCCGCTTGCCTTGGCCTTCGCGCAGATGCTTCTCTGCCAGCACCCGACAGACGAAGGTGCTTGCGGCACATGCACGGACTGCCGAATGTCGCACCTCTGGGCGCATCCCGACCTTCACTTCTCTTTCCCCGTCTATAAGGGTAAGAGCTCGGACAAGCCCATCTCCGAAGACTTCCTCAAAGAGTGGCGCGAACAGATAAGCCGCTCGCCATACTTCGACACGGAGGACTGGCTCGAGGACATCGGCGCGGAGAATCAGCAAGTGGTCATCTATGTGCAGGAGAGCGACAACCTGCAAAGGAAGCTTGCCCTCAAGTCGAGTCAGGGCGGACGCAAGGTGGTGGTCATCTGGCTGCCTGAGCGCATGAACGAACAGACGGGCAACAAGCTCCTGAAGCTCATCGAGGAGCCTCCCGTCGGCACGCACTTCCTGCTCGTCAGCCAAGAGCCCGACCTCGTGCTCGGCACCATACAGAGCCGTGTGCAACGCATCAACGTGCCGGCTCTCGGCGAGGACGTCATCTGCAAGGCACTCATGGAACGTCACGCCATGCCGCAGGACGATGCTCAGCGGCTGGCACACATCGCACAAGGCAACTACACCGAGGCTCTGAAACGTATGCAGCAAAGCTCGGAGCAGAAGCAGTTCTTCGACCTCTTCACACAGCTCATGCGCGACAGCTATGCCCGACGCATCAAGAATATGTACGCATGGGCACTCGCCGCATCGGAGCTGGGGAGAGAGAGGCAGAAGCGGATGCTCCAATACTTCCAAGGACAGCTGCGCGAGAACTTCATCTATAACTTCCATCAGCCGCAGATCAGTTTCCTCGGACGGGAAGAAGAAAGCTTCAGCACACGCTTTGCGCCGTTCATCAACGAACGCAACGTCGTGGGCATCATGAACGAGCTGAGCGATGCCGAACGCGACATCTCGCAGAACGTCAGCGCCCGAATGGTCTTCTTCGACCTCGCACTGAAGATGATCATATTACTTAAAAGTTAAGAATTAAGAGTTAAGAGTTAAGAAATATTGAGTTAAGACTTGTAGGGACGCGCCGTGGCGCGTCCGTTAGTCAAGAAATAAGAAATAATAAATAAGGATTAAGGAAGAAGAAATTCTTAATTATTGAACGACAATGGACAAACAATACCATAGCGGCGAAGGCGGGCACGGCTTCTCTGCCCAAAGCGCCAATACGGGCCACTATGCCCAGCTCAACACCTACGACTATCTTGCCGACGTGCCGGGCAACAATGATGCCACAGACCTCGTGGAAGTGCAGTTCAAGAACACCCGCAAGGCTTACTATCACAACACGGAAGGCTTGCCGCTCAAGAAGGGCGACATCGTGGCAGTGGAAGCCAACCCTGGGCACGACATCGGCGTGGTGTCGCTCACGGGAAAGCTCGTGCCGCTGCAGATGAAGCACGCCAACCTGAAGCCCGGCGAAGAGATACGGAAGATCTACCGCCTGGCGCGAGAGAACGACATGGAGCGCTATGCCGAAGCCAAAGCCCGCGAGCACGGCACGATGATACAGAGCCGACAGATAGCAAAGGACCTGGGGCTGGAGATGAAGATAGGCGATGTGGAGTATCAAGGCGACGGCGGCAAGGCGATCTTCTACTACATTGCCGACGGCCGCGTGGACTTCCGTCAGCTCATCAAGGTGCTGGCCGACACGTTCCACGTCCGCATCGAGATGAAACAGATTGGCGCACGGCAGGAGGCAGGACGCATCGGCGGCTTCGGCCCTTGCGGACGCGAGTTGTGCTGTGCCGGATGGCTCAAGAACTTCCAGAGCGTCGGCACGAGCGCGGCACGTTTCCAAGACCTGAGCCTCAATCCGCAGAAGCTGGCAGGACAGTGCGCAAAGCTGAAGTGCTGCATGAACTACGAGGTGGACCAGTACGTCGAGGCAAGCCGCAAGCTGCCTGCACGCGACGTGATGCTCTACACGCAGGATGCCGAATACTATCTCTTCAAGGCCGACATCCTGGGTCAAAGCGTCACCTACTCCACCGACAAACGCTCGCCCTCCAACCTCGTCACGATAAGTGCTGAGCGGGCAAAGGCTGTCATCGAGATGAACCAGCGCGGCGAGAAACCCATCTCGCTCGAAGAGGGCGGACACAAGGAGCCGGAGCGTCCCGTTGACCTCGCCACGCAGGAAGACCTGAACCGCTTCGACAAAAAGAAACGCAAGAAAAAGCACAAGAACAAACCACCGCGCACAGGCGCTGGCGCTCAATAAACCTCCACAATCCGCAGACTGCCTAACCACCAGATTTCACGGACTACATATATTAATATGATATATTAAAACCACGAATTTCACGAATTACACGAATTAAGAATATAGATAAAAACTGTTGATATAACGGATGATACTGATAACTTCAATTCGTGTAATTCGTGTAATTCGTGGTAAAAATAATCAGTCGCAGTTCGTGCAATTCGAGTAATTCGTGGTTGAAGTCATCAGTCTCTGTCCGTCTAATCCGTTGTATTGAAGCTATGTGTCGGTTACTTTTCATTCCGTTGATAGGTATGCTGTGCTCCGGTTGTACCGACGGCACGGTGCTGCACTGCTACAAGCCGCTGCCCAGTGAGGGATGGGACAGACGCGACACGGTCTGCTTCAGCCTGCCGAAGACGGAGTCGGACCTCGACGGCTCGCTCATCGTCGGGCTGCGGACTGCGGCTCATGTGGACTTCCAAAACATCGTGCTGGCCGTGGAATGCTGCGACGAAGAGACAGGCCTCGGTCGATGCGACACTGTGCGCTATCCACTGACCGATGCCGAAGGCTTCCCCGTAGCCAGAGGTGTCAACCATCATCAGTACGAGACTCAGCGACTGCCCTTCCACCAGAAGAAAGGCAGCGAAGGCACCGTCCGCATCCGCCACATCATGACACGCGAAGTGATGAAGGGCATCACAGAGGTCGGCATTAAGATAGAGACCGAGGACTGACAGCCACGGCTGAAATCGCCGCCTGCGGAGTCGGCCGTCGCAGCACGCGGAAATGGCAATCGCAGCACGCGAAGTTTGCCATCGCCGCACGCGAAGTTTCAGGACATAAAGAGAGGCAACTTCCGCCACGGGAAGTTGCCTCTCTCTTTTTCCTGTATCGGAGAGAAGATTATTCCTCGCCCCAGATGTTCCATTCGTCCTCTTTCGTGAGTGCCTGACTGCCGTCCACAGTCTTGTCGCTCACCACGCTCAGGCTCTCGGCCAGCATCTGTGATGCCTCGGCCTCTTCAATCTGCATTGCAGGTGCAAAATACTTTTTCATACCTTATATTATTATTATATATTATTACATTTGATATAGAGGTTCCCTCCCCGGGAGGAGGGAACACTGTCTGCATCTGGTTTACTTCAGCACCTTCTTGCCGCCAACGATGTTGATGCCCTTCTGCATCTTGCTCATGCGCTGGCCGGCAACATTGTAAACGGGACCACCCGCCATTGACCATTGACCATTGAGCGTTTCGATGCCCGTGGCGTCGTCGGGTTCAAAGCCATAGAAGCCCTTCACGCCTACCTCGCTGGTGATGCCGAGATAGCCCTTGCCGGCAGCGATGGTGCTGCCAGTCGTTGCCTGATAGAAGCCTACGCCGTCTTCGCCGTTAGCCAGGATGTACTGAGTGCCGTCGGCTGTGATGTCAGCGTCTGCAACCTTGAGGTCGTTGTCGCCGGCCTCGCCCCATTCCACTGCTGCGGGAATCTCGTATTCACCCTGAGCAGCCTTCACGATGACAACCTCACCTTTAGGAACGATGGTGACGGGCTCGAGGTGAACATACTTGCCGCCGACAACCTGAGCACGGAAAGCCTCAGCCTCTGCGCCGGTGAAGTCGAGCTCAAACTCTGCCACAGCCGTGGCATAGCCAGCCTCGCTGACGGTGATGGACTGCATCACTCCTTCATATGCTGCAGAAGCGGGGAACGGGAATGAGCCAGCCATGTCGAACGCCCAATCGTTCACCATGTCCCAACCAAGCTCTTCATAGAAGCTCTTGCAGGTTATCATCTTGATGTCGGCAACAGCTGTAGCCTGATCGCTTGTCAAGTTTGCCAGCGTCTTGTCTTCGCGGAACTGGGCCCCGGTGTAGACATAGTTGTTCTCCATCACAGGGCTCTTGCCGTTGGGATTAACTATAAAGAAGAAGTACTCGTCGCCCCAGCCAAGGTTGAAGGAAGAGGCGGCTACGACGTTACCCTTGATGGTGGTCTTCACGCCATTGTCCTCTGCATCAATCAAGGCAACGACGCCTGCAACGGAACCACCTGCGCAATCGACGCTACCGAAGAAAAGGTTGTTGATGAACGAACCGCCGCGAGACGTACCGGCCAAGCCGCCGGCCTGATAGCTGCGAGAGTAAACGGCAGAATTCGAGCCGCAGTTCTCGACGGTAGCATTGTCGCGGACTTCACCAGCAATGGAACCTACATGGTCGCGGCCTTCAACGTAGGACCTTACCACGGCACAACCCTCGACCGTACCACCATACATGCGGCCAACGATGCCACCGATGTTCTCATTGCCAACGATGCTGGCTTCGTACAGCATGACGTTCTTGATGGTTGCCCCCTTTGTCACGCCGAAGAGACCGCTCTCTGCCTTATCTGCATTCTTGTATGTATAGTTCTCAATAAAGTGACCCTTGCCGTCGAATGTGCCGGCATAGCGAGCGGCATCGTTGCCGATGGGCTCCATGCTGACACCATTCATGTCGATGTCGGCAGTCAGAGCAGCGTTGAGATTTGCGTGAGAACCGTTGTTGATGGCCTTGGAGAAGAGGGCAAGCTGGGCAGCCGTGCCAATCTGATATACGCCATCGACAGTTTCAACCTGAGAAGCAAAGTTCATGAACTCGGCAGATGCGGCGAGTGCCGTGCGCAAAGCAACCAGCTCATTGTAAACCTCGGTGAGGCGAACGGCATCGGCCGTAGTCTTCAATTCTTCATAGAGAGTCTGGAAGCTTGCCTTCTCGTCCTCGAGGTCGGCCTCAAGGGCCAGGCTTGACAATGAGCCAGCAAACTCTTCCAGCTCAGCCACGAGCGGCTCGCGGATGTTCTCGAACTCCTCCTGAGTGCAGAGATACATCTCGGACATCTGAATCTGTGTGCCGTTGTGAGCCTCCGTCACCTTTACCATATAATATGTATAAGCCTCGCTCACGCCTTCGGTGAAGTTGAAGGTGGCAGGATAGTTGTTCTCCATGGGGAGATACTTCTCGCTGATGTCCGTGCGCTTGTCGAGCAGAACCCAAGCCTCGCTGTCGTAAGTCTCGGTGCCGAACGTGGTGAAGTTGGCGCCATAGACTTCCCAGCTCTTCCAGTTACGACCGTTCCACTGCTTGGTGTCGCCGCCCGTCACGAGCTTGTAGAAGAAAGGAGCAAAAGCCTCCTTTGTGCGGAAGATGACCCACTGCACATGGTTTGCGTCGCCCACGTTGCCGTCGAAGTTGCCACCCCACTTGGAGTTCTCCTTGCCGTCAACCAGCTGCGACCAGTGTCCGTCGCCCCAGCTTGCGGTGCCTGCAATGGCCACATACTTCTTGCCGTCCACGAAGGGAGCAATCATGGCCTTCACCTCGTTGGCAGAGTTCACCTTTGCAACGAGTTCCGTGAAGTCCTTGGAGATGAGCGCAGCAGCGAAGGTGGCGTCCAAAGCGTCGCACCTGTTCTTGTACTCGACATACCAGGGGTCTGTCTCGCCCAAAGCTGCCTTGCCGCTTTCCAGCAGAGCCTTGGCTTCTGTCACCATGTTTCCGTAGTACTCGCTCACGTTAGCCGTGCTGACAACATGAAACTCTGCCAACTGATGGTAGCCGCCCTTGAAGTTGTTGACCGTCAGCCTTACATACACGAACTCGTCCGTCGTGTTGGCAGGAGTGAACTCGAAGGTCTTGTAGTTCTTGTTCTCGATGGGGTCGTCGGTCACCTCGTCGATAGTTGTCCAGCTCGTTTGGTCGTTGGAGCCTTCGAGCTTCCAAGTCTTGGGAGCACGGTTGTTCCAAGTACCGTCGTCGTGAGTGGTCATCGAATAGCTCTTCACGGCGTGAGGCTGGCCGTCGGCAGTCTTGACAATCATCCAGCTGCCGTCGGAGAAGTTGCCGCCCTCGAACTTCGTAGTGATGTTTCCGTCGAAAGCCTTTTGGAAGCTGCCGTTGGAGGCATCGACGTACTCGTAGGTCACGGGGATGTCGGTCTCATAGCAGAAGCTGACATCAGAGAGTTGGATGAAGCCGCCGCCAGTGAGGGCAAGCTTGAAGTACTTGTAGGCAAAGTTGCTGGTACCGGCATCGCAGAAGAAGCGCTGCGTGTAGAAGTTCTCGCCCTGCACTGCACCGTTGTTGCCAAGGTTAGAGAGCGTCACCCAACCCTCGGCGTTGGGGTCGACAGCCACGGCTGGATCGTTCGTACCGCTGAGCACCCACTGAGTGATAATGCGACCGCCGTTGTTGTCGTTGGCTGTGGTGAAGTCGTAGCCCCACACATAGACAGCTTCGGAAGCTTCCACGATGGCATAGACATCCGTGCCTGTGTTGCCACAATACTTGGTGCTGGTGATGGCAGTGCCGTCCGAGTTCTTGTCGAACAGCTTTTCCATGCCTTCGTTGCCGGAATTACCGTTGCCTTGGCCGCTGACGTAGGTGAATGTCACCTGTGCCTGTGCCATAGCTGCCGAGCATAACAGGGCAGCAAGCGTAGTTAATTTTTTCATTTGAACTTTGTTTTGGTTAATGTTAGGTTAATATATGATTACTTTTTGTGCATCGTAATTATCCGCGTGCAAATATACAACTTTCTGATAAAAGAATATGACTTATTGCGACCATTTTCATATTTTCTTGATTTATATCAAGTACAGAGGGCAAGAAAAGGTAAAAATGTAAAAATGTAAAACATTAAATCTTCTATTCGCTCTCGTGAAAGTCGGGAAGGGGACGCATCAGGCAGGTGTCGGCTGCCTTTCGGCTTGGTCGGCGAATGTCCCTCACAGGGCTGTTTGCAAACGCCGCACGCGGCGATGGCAATCTCCGCACGCGACGATGGCAATCTCCGCACGCGACGATGGCAATCTCCGCACGCGACGATTGTCCGCTCAGGATACAAAGAAAGGGAACGCCAGATGCTGACGTTCCCTTTGACTTTGCGGTCGATGAGCAATTTACTTCACCAGGACTTTCTTTCCGTCCTTGATGAAGACGCCTGGCTGAGCGGGCTTTCCTGACAGACGACGGCCGTCGGGCAAGTACCAAGAGCCATTGGTCATTGACCACTCGCCATTGACCTTTGAATCGTCGGCCATTGGGATGGTGATGCCAGTGCCTATGTCGCCGTTCACCATCTTGTCCACATAGACCTTCATCCAGTGTCCGCCGATGACGCTTCGGGCGCGGAAGCCTACCCAACTGCCGTTGCCGTCGGTGTTGTACCAGTCGGAGAGAGGCACACGGGTCGGGGTCTCGTTGACATACTTCCATACGAGGTCGGAGATGCGGGCGAAGAGTGTGTTGGTGCGCGCCATGGCTGCCGTCCACATTTCCCAGTCGCTCTTGGTGTAGGCTCTGCGGCTGTCGAGGGGCAGGCCATAGGTATTGAGCCGACCGGTGTAGTAGCTGTATTCCTGAGTCCTTACCTGCTCGGGGAAGATTTCGGTCTTCCAGGCTTTGTCCCATACCATATTGTATTTCTGGCTCCACGTTCCGGTGCGGTCGTAGGCGAGTTTGTAGTGAGTGCCTTCCTTGGCAAGCCTCATCCACTCGGTGGCCATCTCCTTGGCCTTGTTCATGTAGGTTTGATAGGCTTCGGTGTCGCCTCTCATCCAGCAGAGCTTGGCATATCCTGCCACGCCCATGATGGCTTTGACAGCAAGGTTGGCGTTGTGGGCGAGGTGGCCTGCGAAGTCGTCAGTGCAGAGTTGGTTCTCGGGGTCTGTGCCGTTCTCCACGAGATACTCCGTCCATGTGGTGAGCGTCTGCCAGTATCTGTCAGCCCAGTCCGTGTTGCCGTCGATGTCGGAGATGGCTGCGGCGAGGATGACGATGTTGGCACTCTCCTCGATGGGCATGTTGCCTGCAAAGCCACCGTTGGAGTCCGGGAAGCGGATGGAGTAGACTTGGTTGTTGGCATGAGGATAGGTGCCGAGGTCATGTGCTGCGAAGTTGAAGCCCCAGCGGTCGCTTTCGCAGTAATCGAGGATAGAAGTGCACATACCCTTCATGAGTTCCGTGTTGTAGAGCAGGAAGAGCGGTGCAGAAGGATAGGTGAGGTCGACGGTATTGACGCAGCCGTTGGAGTTGTTCTCCTTGGAGAAGAAGAGGAGGTTGCCCTTGTTGTCCTCAAAAATCTTGTGGGCTGCGATGCACTGGCGGTAGGATGCGCAGAGGAGCTCGGCATACTTCACGTTGCCGGCGTCGAGTCCGTCGTCGTAGATGATTTTGTCTTGCTGCTTGCATCGCGTCATGATGTCGTCGTAGTTCTGACGGAACTCGGCGAAGGCTTGCTGGATGGTCTTGCCGTTGCGTGCCCAGTAGCCTTTGTAGTTGACGTCCATGTAGCGCATGTCGTAGATTTCGTCGTAGCCGAACATCATGTAGCTGCTGGCTTGGCCTACGGTTCCGAAGTCGTGGACAAAGGATAGCTGCGGCATCTCGCCTTCGTCGGAGCTTGCGAAGGGCGAAGTGCTCTCGGGGAGCGTTCCGGTCTGCGCGAAGGTGGTGGCGGTGAGATCCTGGTCGGCCACGGCTACCGTGCCGTTGACGTCGGGGATGTAGAGATAGCCCCAGTCGATGGTGACGTTGTCGCCTGCCCTGCCGAGGACTTTCTGGTCCTTGCTGCCGCTCTTGATGTAGCGTGTGCCGTCGGACTGCACGAGGGTGGTGACGGTGGCCTGCTGGTTGTTGTCGACAGCCATCTCAGGCGTGGTGCCAAAGTAGAACTGTACGTTGTGCTCAGCCTCGTCGTTCGGGCGTATCTGATAAGAGATGTAGTTGATGGGCGTGGACATGAGTTCGACATCGTCCATCAGGAATGGCGCGGTGAAGACGACGTCGAGGTCCACGCTGCCGCATCTGAAGGTGTAGTATGTGCTTGTGGGCATGACGTCGACTTTCAGTTGCTCTGCCATCTCCTCGTCTGTTGCGCTTTCATACAGGCCGAAGTCGGCCAAGGCGCCGCCCGTGGTGTTGTGAACGTGGTAGGCCAGGACGTTCTGCCCTGCGTGGAGGGCCTGCTTGTCGGTTTCGGTGAGGTTATAGACGACGTTCTGCACCCAGGTGTTGCCTGTGTTGACGATGCGCTTGCCGTTGAGGTATATCTGGCAAACGTCGTCGTGTGAATAGATGATGGACAGGTTCTTCTGGAGGTCTTCCTCTGTGAGTGTGACGTAGCGGCGAATGTAGTAGTTGCTGTTCGTTGCTGTCCAGTCGGTGGCGACGTTGGGGTATTCGCTTGCCGTGCCGAAGGCTCCCGTCCCTGTCTGCCAAGATGAGTCGTCGAAGTCCTCGGTCGTCCAGGTCAGTCCGCTTGTGGTCGTTGTCTTGACCTTAGCTTCCCATGGGCCTTCGTCGGCCATGGCTGCGCCCGGAATGGCACGGAGGCCCGGGTGGAAACCAATGTCGTTCTTGTAGAGACCGATGTCGGCTTGTGCGCCACCGCTGGTGTTGTGGACGTGGTAGGCGATGACGTTGTCGCCCTCCACGAGCGAGGCTCTGGCCGCTCCTGTCAGGTGTACCTTGACGTTTTGGTGCCAGGATACGTCGGTCTCGACGACCTTCACGCCGTTGACATACACTTCGCACTGGTCGTCGTGGGAGTAGATGATCCAGAAGTCGCCCCTGATGTCGTCGGCTGTGAGCGTGACGTGTCGGCGGATGTAGCGGTCGGTGTTGTTGCCACCCCAGTCGGATTGTATGTAGGGATATTCGCCTCTGGAGCCCCAAGGCCCGCGCGAGTTGCTCCATCCTGCCTCGCTTGCGTCGGGATTCATCCAGGTGTCCTGCAAGGCGGCGGGCATCGATGTGCGCACCTTAGCCAAGTATCCGCCCTTGTTTCCCATTGGTGCGAGGGGGGTAAGGCGTGTGGCGCGTGTGGCACCCATGAAGCGATAGACCTTTCCATCCACGCGGAGCAGGCCGTCCATTGCTTTCTGCTGGTTGTCCCAGTGCTTGGTTGTGCCGTCGTTGAGGTGGTCGTAGGGCGACCAGAAAGAGAAGTAGGGGTCGTTGACGAGCAGGGGGACGCTGGGCAGGCGGAGCGTCACCGGCTTGTAGGGAACGAAGTAGTCGGGCGACTGGGCCTGCGAGAACGAGGCTGCGGCGAGCGCAGCGAGAGTGATGAATGTCTTGCGCATAGCTTAAATGAGTTTGTTTTTTGTTGCAATTTGCTGGCAAAGATAGTATTTTCTTTGCAATTGGCAATGTTTTCCCCATGATTTTCCCACATTATTATATAAAATAAGGTGCAACGCTGCCTTCTTTAAGCTTTTTTATACTCTTGGGGGAGCCTTATTTCGGCAGAAAGCTGTAACTTTGCCGACGTTAACTTAAACACACAATCGCTATGACGAAATACGACATTCCCGTGCTGCTGCTGACGGGCTACCTTGGCAGCGGCAAGACAACTCTCTTGAATCGCATCCTCACGAACCGCCGCGGCATCCGATTTGCCGTGATTGTGAACGACATCGGCGAGGTGAACATCGACGCAGACCTCATCCAGAAGGGCGGAATCGTAGGCGGGCAGGACGACAGCCTCGTGGCCTTGCAGAACGGATGCATCTGCTGTACGCTCAAGATGGACCTCGTGCAGCAGCTCCACGACATCATCTCGATGCACAAGTTCGACTACATCGTCATCGAGGCCAGCGGCATCTGCGAGCCGGAACCCATCGCCCAGACCATCTGCTCGATGGCGAGGATGGCGCCGGAACTGACGCGCGACGGGCTGCCGAGGCTCGACTGCATCGCCACCGTGGTGGACGCTCTCAGGCTGAAGGACGAGTTCGACTGCGGCACAGGACTCACCAGGAAGGACATCGACGAGGAGGACATCGAGAACCTCGTCATTCAGCAGATTGAGTTCTGCAACATCATCCTGCTCAACAAGGCCGACGACGTGGAGCCGCACGAGCTGGAGCGCATACGGCAAATCCTGCGGGGCATACAGCCCGACGCGCGCATCATCCCCTGCAACTACGGCGACGTGGACCTGCAGGAGCTCCTCGACACCAACCTCTTCGACTACGAAAAGGTGGCCACCTCTGCAACGTGGATCAAGGAACTGGAGGGGCATCACGACGAAGAACACGACGAGGATGACGACGAAGACCATGACGAGGATGACGACCACGACCACCACGACGAGCATCACCACTCCCATGACTCCCACGATTCCCACGACTCCCATCACTCCCATCATTCCCACCATTCCCACCACACCCATGACCACGACGAGGGAGAGGCCGAGGAGTATGGCATCGGCACCTTCGTCTATTACAACCGCCGCCCGATGCGTCTGAGCGAGTTCGACCAGTTCGTGGCACGCCTGTGGCCCAAGAATATCATCCGAGCCAAGGGCATTTGCTACTTCAAGGGCGAGGAGGACGTCTGCTACCTCTTCGAGCAAGCCGGCAAGCAAGTCAAGCTCCAGAACATAGGCCAGTGGTATGCCACCATGCCCGCCGCCGAACTCGAAGCCATGAAACAGCGCGACCCCAACCTCCGCCGCGACTGGGACGACACATACGGCGACCGTATGCAGAAACTCGTGTTCATCGGGCAGAACCTCGACAAGGAGGCCATCACCGCACTCCTCGATGCCTGCCTTGCCGACTGACGCTCCGGCACCCCCTCCCCCACTCCATGCCACCCACTGCGGCACGCCCTGTCAACCGACACCGCGTGCCGCTTTCTTTGCTTCATCATGTACAAGCAATTGCTGCATCATCATGAAGCAATTGCTGCAACATGATGAAGCAACGACAACCCTGTAGGGTGTCGGCAGACGGAGCTTGTTAAAGTTTCTTAAATAAGCAGCCGCCCCGCCCTTCGCATGACAGATATATGAAAAGAATTCCGTACCTTAGCACCCCAAAACCTCCTCTCGGAGGATAAACTTGGCAAATACATTAATTAAAAACATTATTAACTCTAAAACAAAATCACAACATGAAAAGAAGAATTACCTCACTTGCCGTGCTTGCACTCTCAGGCATGTTGTCAATGCCAGCCATGGCCGACGTGCTGAGCCTGACAGGCTTAGGCAGCGTCGTGACAGAGCCTTCCACCGAAAGCTACTACGTCATCCAAGGCAACGGACAGGCAGGCCAAATCTCATGGCTCTACGACAACGACGGCACCTTCGCCGCTACGGCGGCAACCGAACTCCCCACCGGCCCGGAGAGCATGAAGTACGTCTGGACATTCGAGCTGACAGACGACGGCTACGCAGCCAAGAACTACACAACCGGCCGCTACATCTTCATTGAAGGCACAAGCAGCGGCGGCTCAGTCAAGATGCAAAACGCACCGGCCTACTTCACAATCGAAGCAAGCGGCGACGAAGTGGGCTTCGTCAACGCTTCAGGCCAGTACATCGACATGGGCTACAGCGGCGTAGGCCCCGTCACATGGGGCGGCGGCGTCACGGGTTCGCGCAGACTCACAATCTTCGAGGCCAACGTGGAAGAGATTTCCGACCTCTCAGCCTCCATCGCGCAGCTCAACAACGTGTTCAGCAAGTACGAAGACTACCTGCCCGGCTACGGCTCCAACCCCTTCGACCGCGGCACAGAGGTGGGACAGTACAACTGCAGCGACGAAGTTTACAACACATTCGTCGATAACCTTCAGCTCGCACTCTCCATCCTCTCCGACGAAGTGGAAGACGTCACCGTCGAAATGATTGACGAAGTCATCAAGAACATCGAGACAAGCTACCAGGCCATCCTCGACTCGCTCGTCAAACTCACCATCGCCGACGGCAACTACCGCGTGGTCAGCGCAATGGTGTGGACCAAGACTGTCACCATCGACACAGGCGAAGTGGACATCGACGGCAACCCCATCACCGAAACCCAAGAGACTCATCCCACCAAGGCCATGTACGCCACGCTCGAAGGCAACGCCATGTGGGCAGACATCGACAGCACCGACTGCCGATACCTCTGGAAGATGACCAACAACGCCGAGACTGGTCTCATCCAAATGATGAACATTGCCACCGACGGCATCGTAGCCACCTGCACACAGAGCACACAGGCCACACTCACAAAGGACAGCCAAGTGGAGATGGCCTTCGAGTTTATACAGCGCACCGAAGACGGTAAGGTCGTCGTAGCCATGAAGCCCAGCACGGGAGGCAACCGCGCTTACATGCATTGCAACAACCATGGAGGCGGAAACGGCAACGCCAGCAACATCGTAGGCTGGGAAGCCAGCGCAGGAGCCAGCCAGTGGATTCTCGAACCCGTCAGCGATGAGGAAGTACAGGCTCTCGTCGAGGCCTATGCCCCCATCAAAGACCACGAACTCCTCGTTTCCATGTTCCAGGAACTCATCACCGAGACCGAGGCAGCCATCAACCAGGCCAACGACAAACAGTACATCATGGAGCGCAGCGAAGGCCTCATCACCGAGACAAGCCAGTTCTCCAGCCCCTTCACCGACCCCACGGAAGGCAGCTTCGACAACGTTCTCACCGATGATGCCAGCACCTACTGGCACAGCACCTGGCAGGATGGTAACAAACAGAACCACGATCACTTCTTCCAGGTAGCCTTCGCCGAGCCCATCTACGGCGACCTGCAGTGCTTCATGCGCAGACGTAACGTCGTCAACGACCACATCACGGCCCTCGGCGTGTTCGCCACAAACGACGAGAACGCTCTCTCCGTGCAGACAGACAATGGCGACTGGACAAACCTCGGCGAGGAAGGCTGGACAAACATCGGCACCTTCGACCTCTCGGCAAATGCCAGCTCGAGCCAGACCGTGTTCTCCAACACCATCGGCACACCGGAAAACTACAGATTCTTCCGCTTCTACATCGACGGCACCACTAACAATCGCGGCTACGGACACTTCGCTACGTTCCAACTCTACAAGATTACCTTCGATGGCTATACGCAGTGGGCCAAGATGGGAAGCATCACCGATGACATCGTCATTGCCCTCAGGACAGCCAAGGCCGTCGATCTCGACGAAGTGACGATGGAAGACTACAACGCACTCAAGGAAGTCCTCGACGCATTCAAGGCCGTCCTGTGCGACCCGAGTGCTCTTGCCGCAGCCATCGCCGCCAACAAGGACGTAACAAGCCTCGTTGCCATCGGCGACGCACCAGGCTTCTGGAGCGAAGACAGCGACGTGACCTCATTGGCAAGCACCGTTGAGGAAGCAACCGCTTACCTTAAGGGCGGAGCCTACACGCAGGAACAGCTCGATGCCTACACCGATGCCATCAAGAACGGCGCCAGCGACATCTTTGCCGTTGCCAATCCCGTGGAAGAAGGCAAGTGGTATGCCATCAAGTACGACAGTGAGAAGAACTTCGAAGCACACAAGTGGGCCAAAGCCTCAGCCGTCAATGAAACACTCGGCGACCTCTATGACAACTACGCAGCTCCTGCCAACATAGAAGGCGAGGGAGATGATCAGACACTCGTAGGCTTCACTGCCCTCGAGGATGTGACACTCGGCCAGAATGTCCGCTTCATCAACGAGCAAACCATTCAGGAAATGGATCTAATCGCATTCCGTTTCGTCGCACAAGGCGATTCTGCCTACGTCATACAGCACAAGAGTGGCCTCTATCTCAACGGAGCTGGCCGCAGCACGAACCTCTCTCTCGGCCTCACCCCTGCACTCTTCAACGTGCGTGCCGTGGGTTATGGCAAGGTTATCATCGAGGCTCGCGACCTCAAGGGACAGCGTTTCTACGCCGATGCTCCTGTCTATCTGCACGCACAGAACGCCGGTCACAGCCTCGTGACGTGGAATAACGACGCTGTCGGCTCAAGCAGTGCCCTTTACATCGAGCCTATCGACGAAGGAGAGTTCGACGAAGGAGCCGACGTGGCAGAGAGTGTCCTGATGAACGCCAAGCCCAACAGCATGGTATTCATGTGCTATCCGACTGCATTCGCAGTGGAAGGTGCCGAACTCTATGCTTACCAAGGCGCTATCCCTGTTGACCGCACTCCGACAGACACAACCGAAGTTGCTGCCTATACCTTTAATAAGATAGAGCAGGCAGAGGCTGGTCAGCCCGTCCTCTTGGTTGTTGGCGACATCGCAAACTTCAATGTTGACGATGCCGAAGAGGAGCCCGAGCAGATTGCCATCACTCCTCTGGCTGGCAGCTTTGCCATTGATCCTCTGAAGACTGGCGGTGTCCACGGCACCTATGCTTACGAATGGGTTGACAAGGGAACCGTTGTTGTCGGCGGAGGCCAGATTGCTAAGCCGGGCAACACGCTCGTCCTGGCTGAAGGCGAGGAAGGAACCGACTGCACCCGCGACATTGCTGCCAACACTGGCTACATCGTCTACGGCGAGAACGTTCTCCAGAACGCCAGCCCTGAAAACTTCGACCTCGTCATCACTGCTGCAAGGCCTACAGCCAACGGCGATGTGAACGGCGACGGCACAGTGGATATTGCCGATGCCGTGAGCGTCCTGAACGTCATGGCAGAGGGTACGAACGATGCAAAGGCAGATGTCAACAACGACGGCAAGGTCGATATTGCCGACTTCGTCAGCGTGCTGAACATCATGGCTGAGCAATAACCGGCTCATCCCACCACCCTCTCCGCATGGAGGGGGAACAAAGAAAGCCCCCTGCGGTCGTCGTTACCGCAGGGGGCTTACTTATATATTATAAGAAATGTAGTGTCTGTAGTTGCCACAGGAACAGCAACACAACAGAAACTGCAGGGGCTTTGGCTCCGCTATGTCAAGGTGAATGTGAGGGAGAGCTTGGTGAAGATGGTCTCGTCGCCGCAGACTTGTGCCTGCACCTTGAGGGTGCCGTCGGGCTGGGGCTCGGTCTTGGTGAAGACAACGCTCAGCTCGCCGACTTCCAGGGGCGAGATGATGGCGAGGTACTTCACGTTCTTTGCCTTCTTGAGGCATACCTTTCGTCCGAGAAGGACTTGGAGGAGTTCCTGAACCATCTGCACGATGCAGACACCGGGCGTGATGGGATTGCCGGGAAAGTGTGCCTCGTAGATGGGCCAGGCCTTGTTGATCTGTACGCGGAAAGCGGGCTTGTCGTCTTCCTGCGAGAGGATGGTGAAGAGATTGTCTTGCAGAATCATGTTCTTTTTGCTTTTTCAGTCGTTCATTCCTTCGCCCTTCCGGTCAGCTCCGTCAGCCCTTGGCGTTCTTTCCAACGGAGGAAGAAGTCGGGATTCTCGAGGATGAGCTGATACTGCCGGTCGGTGAAGGCCTGGACGGTGCGTGCCGAGGTGAGCAGGTTGCCGTCGTTGGTATCGCGTATCTCGTAGTCGAAGATGATTTTGGCAGCGGGCGAGTAGCGATAGACAATGTCGATGCGCGGCCGGGTCGTGTAGAAGATGGGCCGATGGTAGCGGATGTCCATGTCAACGATAGGGGCAAAGACGTTGTTGCGCAGGTAGTCGTCGTAGCAAAGGCCGTAGTGATGTCCCCAAGCCTCGCGCGCATCTTCCAGATAGAGCGGGTAGGCGCCGTGCCAGACCACGCCCATGATGTCCACTTCGCTGAACCTTACCTCAAAATCCTTCGAGTAGCTTAATTCCTTATTGACCATTGATCACATTGAACGTTGAATGTTAAAGGATGTCCTTTCCTTAGGGGAAGGGTCAGGAGAGAGGGCTTCCCTGGGCTATCTTGAGGTTGGTCGTGGCGATGGTTTCTGTGCCGGAGCGCACTTCGGCAGAGACCAGGGTGACGTCGAATATCTCCTGCACGACGGTGACTGTCGTGTCGATGCGCTCGCCCTGTCGCGGCAGGCGCACGATGTCCAGGTCCTTCACCTCGCCGATGAAGCCGAGGCGGACGGGTTTCTTCAGGATAAATCTGTTGTAGTAGCCGAGCCTGGCTGCACAGGTCTGAGCGATGTGTTCGACGAGTCCGGCAGGAGCCAGTTCGCCGTCGTCGCAGAAGACGTTGTCCGGCCGCACCGTGAGGCAGCATGTGCTCTGCAAGTCGCTGTAGTCCGTCAGCTCATCCACCATGACGAATGGCGGACGCTGCGGCAGGATTTCGAGGATATCTATCTTTTTGAACATAAATGGTAGTTGGTGGTGAGAGGTTAGGGGTTAGACGTTAGAGGATTGCATGGGATGCTGCATCGTACAAAATGTATTCTCTAACCCCTAACCTCTAACTTCTAACCCCTTAACTTTGGCTTCTTGCCTATGTGTAGAGTCCTCCGTTGATGCTGATGACCTCGCCTGTGATGTAGGAGGCTGCGTCGGAGAGGAGGAAGCAGACCAGGTCGGCCACCTCTTCGGGACGTCCGAAGCGACCCATCGGTATTTGTCCGCGCAGCTCATCGACTGGCAAGTCCTTGGTCATGTCGGTCTCTATGAAGCCAGGGGCCACGGCATTGACGGTGACGTCGCGTGCGGCAGCCTCGAGCGCCAGCGCCTTCGTCGCACCGATGAGTGCGGCCTTGGCTGCGCTGTAGTTCGTCTGTCCGGGCAATCCCTTGAGGCCTGAGAGCGAAGTCATGTTGACGATGCGTCCGCCATGTCTTTTCCTGAGCATGGCAGGCAGGCATCGGCGCGTGACATAGTAGAAGCCGTCGAGCGAAGTGCTGATGACCGATTTCCAATCGTCCGTGGGCATCATGAACATCATGCCGTCCCTGCGGATGCCGGCGTTGTTCACGAGGTAGGCAATGTAGTCGTCGGGGTGCGCCGCAGTCCACGCTTCCATGGCGCGGTCCACCTCCTGTTCGTTTGCCACGTTGAAGGGCAGCAGCTCAGCGGTGCCGCCTGCGGCCTCTATCTCTGCTTTCACCGCTTCGGCAGCGGCTTGGTTGCTCTGATAATTGATGACGACGGGCAGCCCTTGGGCAGCCAGTTTGAGGCAGACGGCACGGCCCAATCCGCGCGAACCGCCAGTGACTAATGCATATTTCATGTCGGTGTGAATGTTCCTGCTGTGCGTTTTCGGCTGCAAAGGTACGAAGAATAATTCACAAATCATAATACATAATTCATAATTTTACGGTTCGCGCCCTTTTTATACCTTATTATATTATAGTATCACAACCCCTCGTCGCCCGTTTCCGTTTGCCTCCCGATGGGTCTCGGCGTGCTGTGGCGCTCAGAACCCCACAGGGTTTCCGTTGCTGCATCATCATGAAGCAATTGCTGCATCATGATGAAGCAATCGCTTATACATGATGAAGCAATCGACACGGCACACTGTGTCTGCCGACGCCGAAGGCCAGGTCTGGCCGGACGGCCTGCCGCGCGGGGCAGAGGGGCACAACATTTTTTTCATTTTTCTGCACCTGAACGACGCATATCTCGCAGAAAATTCGTAATTTTGCAGAAAACATATTGCTATGGGAAAGAAGAAAACCGGCAGCCGCGGGCTGCGAAAAGTAGATTTGGAACGCACAGTCATCGAATTTTTCCAAGGGAATCCGGGCGTGATTTACCCGCTCAAAGCCCTCTGCAAACAGCTCCATCTGCGCACAAGCGGAGCAAAGTTGCTCCTTGTGGACGTGCTCGAAGGACTGCTCATGGACGACTTCATCAAGGAACAGCCACGCGGCTACTACGTCCTGAACATGCCGTCGCAGGTGATGACGGGCACGTTCCACCGCAAAGCCAACGGCAAGAACACCTTCGAGCCCGAGGACGGCGGCGAGCCAATCCTCGTGGCTGAGCGCAACAGCCTGCACGCCATGGACGGCGACACCGTGCAGGTCACCCTGCTCGCCCGCAGGAAACACCACGTCCGCGAAGCCGCCGTCACCGACATCCTCAAGCGAAGCGACAAGACCTTCGTGGGAACCCTGCAGGTGCAAAAGGGATATGCCTACCTCCTCACAGAGGACAGGACCCTGGCCAACGATATCTTCATCCCGAAAGAAAACCTCAAGAAAGGCAAGACGGGCGACAAAGCCGTGGTGCGCATCGTGGAGTGGCCCGAAAGAGCCAAGAACCCAATTGGCAAAGTCGTGGACATCCTGGGCACCACAGGCGAGAACAATGCCGAGATGCACGCCATCCTTGCCGAGTACGGCCTGCCCTACACTTACCCCTCGGCCGTGGAGAAAGCAGCCGACAAGCTCACGCCGGGCATCACCGACGAAGAGGTGGCCCGACGCATCGACATGCGCGACGTGCTCACCTTCACCATCGATCCGGCCGACGCCAAGGACTTCGACGACGCACTCTCCATCCGAGAACTGAAGAAGGGCCTTTGGGAAGTGGGCGTACACATCGCAGATGTCAGCCACTACGTCAAGGAAGGCTCCATCATCGACCGCGAAGCCTACAAACGCGCCACGAGCGTTTACCTCGTGGACCGCACCGTGCCCATGCTCCCCGAGCGCCTCTGCAACTACATCTGCTCGCTCCGACCCGACGAAGACAAGCTCACCTACTCCGTCATCTTCCACATGAACGAGAAAGCCGAAGTGAAGTTTTGGCAGCTGGCCCACACAGTCATCCGCAGCAACCGCCGCTTCGCCTACGAAGAGGCACAGGAGATATTGGAACAAACCAACAGCCCCCTCCCCGCTCCCCCTTTGGGGGAGGGCCACATTGCCACTGAAAACACATCTACTTGCACTTGCTCCGAGCGAAAAGACAGCGAGAATGAAGCACTCCCCAAAAGGGGAAGCGGGGAGGAGGCTGTTGCTTCCGCCCTCCACACCCTCAACAATATGGCCAAACATCTGCGCGAAAGACGCTTTGCAGCCGGTGCTGTCGACTTCGATCGCTGTGAGGTTCGCTTCAACATCGACGACGACGGACACCCCACCGGCGTGTACTTCAAGACGGCACAGGACGCCAACAAGCTCATCGAGGAATTCATGCTCCTGGCCAACCGAACGGTGGCCGAGAGCATAGGCAAGGTGCCGAAGAACCAGAAAGCCAAGGTCTTCCCCTATCGCATCCATGAGAATCCCGACCCGGAAAAGCTTCTTAACCTCGCCAACTTCGTGACTAAGTTCGGACACAAACTGAAGGCCACGGGCTCGAGGCAGGAAATTAGCCGGAGCATCAACCGCCTGCTCAGCGATGTCAAAGGCAAGCGAGAGCAGAATGTCATCGAGATGATCACCCTCCGCGCCATGATGAAAGCCAAGTACAGCACATACAATTGCGGACACTACGGCTTGGCGTTCGACTTCTACACGCACTTCACCTCCCCCATCCGCCGCTATCCCGACCTCATGGTCCACAGGCTTCTCACCCGCTACGCAGAGGGCGGACGCAGTGTGGGACAGCTAAAATACGAGGAATACTGCGAGCATTGCAGCGACATGGAGCAGACAGCGGCTCAGGCAGAAAGGGCAAGCATCAAGTACAAGCAGGTGGAGTACATGAGCGACCACTTGGGCGAGACCTTCCAGGGCACTATCTCCGGCGTCACGGAGTTTGGCATCTATGTCGAAATCGACGAGAACAAGTGCGAAGGCATGATACCCTTGCGCGACTTGGAGGGCGACTACTACGACTTCGATGAGAAGAACTATTGTCTGCGCGGCCGTCGTTATCACCATCAATACAACCTTGGCGACAGCGTCAAGGTGCAGGTGGCACGCGCCGACCTCTATCGAAAGCAGCTCGACCTCAAGCTCATCATGCCCGACTGACGCTTCGGTGCAAAGCAAAAGCCAGCGGTTCCAGCCCTGTTCCTACAGGGATTTGAGAGAAAGGCTCAGCCCCTGCGATGCTTACTCTACAGGGGTGGGAGCCTTGACGGTGATGCCTATAAGCCCAGCGGCGTAGGGAGCGATGTCATACTGATTGAAGAGGAAGGTGATGCTGTCGCCTTTGAGTGTGAAATTGTTGGAGAGATAGAGGTCGCCCATAGCGGTGATGCCGGTCTTTTCCTTCAGGTCTGTCATGTCCTTTGCCTCCCAGTCCTGGCAGAGCTGTGCCTCCATGGCCTTTATCACCTCAGCTTCCTTGTCGGCAGGCACGAGGTCGCGGATGTTCAGGAGCTTGCCCGTGGACCGATCGAAGTTATAGTACATGATGACATAACTGCCGTGTGCGCCGCCAAGGTAGCAGTCGAGCGTCGTCTGATAAGACAGGATGCTGTCGCAACCGTTTTCGATGGGATGCCCATCAAGTGTGTAGGTGTACTGAAGCGTTTCCCTCCATTCCGACTGCGGATTGTAGGCCTCGGCAATCCATTCTTTCCATTCCGTCTCCATGGTGTCGGCATATACCGTCATGGCTTTCTGCACGGAGGAGAATCCCGTCATGCGGAGGACGCTGTCGCAGATGACGCGAGCGATGGACTGTGCCAAGGGGTCGCCTGCGGAGAGCGTGTCGAGGTTCATCTCTATGTGATAGCAGAGCGTGTCGCCGGCAGCGATAGGTCTGTCGATGTTGAGGGAGGCAATGCCCCAAGTAGGTTCTGTCTGTTGGGTTTCGGGGTTCTTGTCGGTGCAGGCAAGCGTCATGCAGACAGACAGTGCCGAAGTGAGAAGAAATCTTGTTTTCATAGCAGTATTGGTTTATCCAAGGTGCAAAGTTACGAATAAGCGAGCGGAAAAACAAAAGAAAAGGTGTTTTTATTTTGTTTTTCCCGAGCGGGAGTAACTTCGAGCGTCAGCTCAAAGTTACGAATAAGCGAGCGGAAAAACAAAAGAAAAGGTGTTTTTATTTTGTTTTTCCCGAGCGGGAGTAACTTCGAGCGTCAGCTCAAAGTTACGAATAAGCGAGCGGAAAAACAAAAGAAAAGGTGTTTTTATTTTGTTTTCCCAAAGCAAAGTCAGCGCATCGGCACAAAGGAGCAATTGCAGCACGACGGACGGAGGACGAACCGAGGCTCACCGCATGGCGGCAAAACCATCCAGTAATAAACGGACATTTATCCAGTAGTAAATGCCGATTTATCCCTTAGTAAACGGGCAACTACTCAGTAGTCGTTTGCCTGCCATGCGCTGAGAGTCGGGAAAAAGCTCGTGGAGCGGCGGCAGGAATTAAACCTTTCGGCAGTCGAAGCGTCATAATATATGTAATGAGTACGCGTCTGAGACATATCCTCCTGCTGTTGCTTCTGGCAGTCCGCTGTGCGGTCTTCGGCCAGGAGACGGCCCGGCATCTGCTCAACATCCGCGGCACCGTCTTCGAGAATCAGACGCTGCAGCCGATGGAAGGTGCTGCCGTGAAGTTGCTCGGCGAGCGCGACTCGCTGATTGCAGGCACCACAACACGGCAGAACGGACAGTTCCTGTTGCCCTCCATCCCGTCGGCCGCCTACACGCTGCAAGTGTCGTTCATGGGCTTCAAGACGCAGAAGTTCAAGCTCACCCTGCCCCAGAAGAGCGGCAACTTCAAGGTGGCCGACGTCATGATGCGCGAGGATGCCACCGTCATGCAGGAGGCCGTGGTGGAAGGGAAGCTGCCGGAAATGACCGTCATCGACGACACTGTGGCCTACAACGCCGACGCCTTCAAGCTCCCCGAAGGAGCTGTGGTGGAAGACCTCATCAAGAAACTCCCCGGCGTGGTGCAGGACGAGAACGGAGGATACAAGTTCAACGGCAAGACGGTCAACCAGATTCTGGTGGACGGCAAGGAGTTCTTCGGCGGCAACCGCAATGTCGTGCTGCAAAACCTCCCCGCAGAGATTGTCGACAAGGTGAAGGCCTACGACAAGAAGAGCGACCTGGCACGCATCACGGGCATCGACGACGGCAACGAACGAACGGTGCTCGACCTCGCCATCAAAAAGAACCGCAAGAAAGGTTTCTTCGGCAACCTCAACGGCGCCTACGGCACGCACGACCGCTACGACGGGCGTCTCAACATCAACAGCTTCAGAGGAGACCAGAAGTTCAGCTTCCTCTCCAGCGCCAACAACACGCAGGGCAACGGACTCGCCGACCAGCAGACGCTCGGTGCCACCATGAACTGGGAGAACAAGAAAGTGGAACTGAACGGCAGCATGAACGGCAACTTCAGCCAGAGCAGCAACTCCGTGCAGGCCAACATGCAGAACTTCGAGCTCAAGAACTCGGCCTACTCTGCCAACAAAAGCAACAGCACGAGCCGGAACGGCAATTTCGCCTTCCAGTACAAGGTGGAGTGGAAACCCGACTCGACGTGGAACATCCTCTTCCGGCCCGAACTCAACTACGGCAAGACCCGCAACTCCACGCTCACCGAGTCAGCCACCTGGAACGACGATCCCTTTCTCTTCTCCCCCACTCCGCTGGCCGACTACCTCGACCTGGCACACCGCATCGGCGTGAACCACCGCCTGGGCGACAACTGGAACCACACGAAGAACATCAGCGCATCGGCATCGGTGCAGGTCAACAAAAGGCTCAAGAAGCCCGGCAGGAACATCACACTCACCGTCGGCGGCGGCTACGGCGACTCGGACAACCAGGGAAACAGCTACTCGCAGACCGACTACTACCTGCTCCGCTCGCTCGCCGGCGGCGACTCCATCTATCACAAAGTGCAGTACAACCGCGGCTCGAACTACAACTACAACTTCAACGCACGCCTCAGCTACAGCGAGCCCATCGCCTATCAGACCTTCCTGCAGCTCGACTACAGCTACCGCTACTCCTTCCGCGACAACGACCGCGACGTACGCTCCATCTTCGACCCATGGAACGACGTGCTCGGAGTCAATCCGCAGAACTACGACCAATTCTTCGACGCACCCTACGTCGTGCAAGACCGTCAGCAGTGCAGCTACACGAAGAACATCGGGCAGAACCACAGCCTCAGGGCACAGCTACGCATGAACCGCACCAAATATCGCCTCACCATCGGGGCAAACATGCAGCCGCAGGTCAGCAAAGTGGACTATCAGAAAGGCCGCATCGACACACTCCTGCGCCGCACCGTCATCAACGCATCGCCAGTCGTCAACTTCCGCTACATGTTCAGCCGCCAGGAACAACTGGAGTTCCACTACAACGCCGACACCGGATGGCCCAACATCACCGACATGATTCCCGACACGCTCAGCGATGCCAACCCACTCAACATACGCATCGGCAACGCAACGCTCAAGCCGAACTTCACACAAAACGTGCAGTTCGAATACCGACGGACCGTCAACGAAAAGCAACGCACCTCGGCACTTAACCTGCAGTTCCACACCACACGCAACAGCACAACCAATCGAACCGAGTACAACGAGCAGACAGGCGGACGCGTCTCCATGCCCGTCAACGTCAACGGAAACTGGAGCGCATCGGCATCCTTCAACTTCAACACCGCACTGGACACCAAGAAATGGTGGCGCATCAACTCAAACACCGACCTGCGCACTGCCAGGAACATCGGCTACCTCTACCGCAGCCAGGACAAGACCACCGTGGAGAACCACACACAAAGCGGCAACTTCAACCAGCGCCTCCGCCTCACCTTCCGACGCGACTGGGAAAGCAAATGGCAGGTGGAAGCCAACGTCAGCGGAAGATTCTCCTATAACCTCAACCGCAGCAACAACGCCACGGCATCCAACCTCGACCACCACGAATTCCGCTACGGCGGCAGCTTCCAGATCACCACGCCCTGGGGCATGACCATCGGCAGCGACATAGAGCAGCAAAGCCGACGCGGCTACTCCGACGAAGCCATGAACACAAACCACCTCATCTGGAACGGAAGCATCAGCCAACGCTTCCTCCCTTTCCGACAACTCACCCTGAGCCTCCGCGCCGTCGACATCCTCGGACAGCGCGACGACGTGAACCGAGCCGTCAGCGCCGTCAGCCGAGTCGACACGCAGACAGAGATGGTCAGGAGCTATGTACTGCTCTCAGCCTACTGGCGCTTCGGACGTTTCGGCGGACGAGGCATGATGGGCGGACGAGGACGAGGCGAAGGCGGCCCCCGCACCGGCGGCCCGAGCGGCGGCAGACGCTTCTGAGAAACCATTCCACCCTGCCGACACACCATTTCCCCACATCCACCGACAGACAAAACCATGCGGAACATGGGCGGAGAAGGCACAGACAAGGCCACCTTTGATTGTAGCAAGCACGGATAGTTTCCTAAAAAACAATCTTTTCTGCAAAAAAACATCCCTTACAGCGCTACATTGTAAACTTTTTATTATCTTTGCAAACGGAATCGGGGAGAAATCCGATTCCTACGATGCATTAGCTTATTATATCGCACTTACCGAAGCAGCCTAGGAAACTCCTTTTGGAATAGTTCGATTTAAGAAGCAAGAGGGAATGACTCCAAGGAAGCATCCCTTGTCACATTATAATGCTATGCACACGCCATTGGTGTGGAGCATTCTTATATGTGACAGGGGTTCCAAATTTCCTAGGCTCGCCCCTCAGGTAAGTGCATAAGAATGTCCACGCCATTTTTGTGCCCCTTACCCCTGCATAGCCATACGGACAAAACATTTCAATTAACCCAATTATTAATTTCTAATTTCTACGATTATGAAACAATTGAAAACTACACAGATTGTCTTATGGATGCTTCTGTCTGTGCCGTTTGTCAGCCTCAAGGCGCAGCAATCCCTGTGGGTAGGCGAGGAGTATCAGTGCTTCCTGACGGACTACGCCAACACGTCTCTAAGCATTCTCAACGTCAGCTGGACAGTACCCAGCGAAATGAAAGAGGAGTTTTCCGGAACTTATGTGAGGACGGTAAGCTTCTCACAATATCAGAGCGGAACATATAGTGTGAGAGCCTCTTGGAAGGAAACAGACATGAGCGACTCCTTCTCCCCCTTCTACAGCAAATCGCACACATGGAGCTTCACCTGCAGGGACAATCCATTAGTCCTGAACAACAGCAGCCTCACCTTAACAAAAGGGAGCACAGGCACCATCGGCTACAGTCATACCTACAGCAACGAGTACACCAGCCTGGCAAAAGTGACATACAGCAGCAGCAACTCAAGCGTTGCATCGGTAAGCAGCACAGGTGTCGTCACAGCCAAAAGCGCAGGCACAGCGACCATCACAGTAACATCCACCATCGCCAAAGACCCCAAGACCTGCACTGTGACGGTGAAGTCAACACCTTCCGGCATCCAGTTCGCCGATGCTAAGGTCAAGGCACTGTGCGTAGCCAACTGGGACACCAACGGCGACGGCGAACTAAGCGAAGCCGAAGCCGCTGCCATCACGGACTTGGGCGAAGTATTCAGCGAGAATACAGAAATCACGTCCTTCAATGAGCTTCAATACTTCACGGGACTGACTAGCATCGGCGAAGGGTCCTTTTCTGATTGCAGCAGCCTGACCTCAATCAGCATCCCAAACAGCGTGACAAGCATCGGCAGCTATGCCTTCCGGGATTGCATCTGCCTGACCTACGTCACCATCCCAAGCAGTGTTAAAACTATCGATGAACGACCCTTCTATGGTTGCGGAATATATGTAGATTTAATCGTCCACATAACAGATTTGACAGCTTGGTGTAAAATCAATTTCACTTTGGGTTTGGGTTTGGAATATCGTAAGTATCGATTATTTTTGAATGGCAAGGAAATAAAAGACCTCATTATTCCTGACGGCGTGGCAAGCATCAGCAGTAGTGCCTTCGAGCATTGTAGTCTGACCTCCGTCACCATTCCAGAGAGCGTGACCAGCATCGGCAGCTTTGCCTTCTCTGATTGCACCGGCCTGACCTCCATCACCATCGGCAACAGCGTGACCAGCATCGGCAACTATGCCTTCTATAAGTGCAGCGGCTTGACCTCCATCGACTTCGGCAACAGCTTGACAAGTTTCGGCCACGATGCCTTCTCTGGCACAGCATGGTATAACAACCAACCAGATGGCATGGTATATGCAGGCAAAGTGGCATATAAGTATAAAGGAACAATGCCGGAAGGAACAGAGATTGTAATAACGGACGGAACATTAGGAATAGCAAACTATGCCTTCGAAGATTGCAGAGGCCTGACCTCCGTCACCATTCCAGAGAGCGTGACCAGCATCGGCAGCTTTGCCTTCTCTGATTGCACCGGCCTGACCTCCATCACCATCGGCAACAGCGTGACCAGCATCGGCAACTATGCCTTCTATAAGTGCAGCGGCTTGACCTCCATCGACTTCGGCAACAGCTTGACAAGTTTCGGCCACGATGCCTTCTCTGGCACAGCATGGTATAACAACCAACCAGATGGCATGGTATATGCAGGCAAAGTGGCATATAAGTATAAAGGAACAATGCCGGAAGGAACAGAGATTGTAATAACGGACGGAACATTAGGAATAGCAAACTATGCCTTCGAAGATTGCAGAGGCCTGACCTCCGTCACTATCCCCAACAGTGTGACCAGCATTGGCAGCTCTGCCTTCGGAAATTGTATTTAGAGACCTCTAAACTACCATGAACAACGAAAACTGACCGAATTTAAATCGTTGTATTACAGCCACTTTTAGATTTTAACACTTCGGAGACTGTTTTTGGTTGCTTCGGAAATTCCCTATAAATTTGCAACGTATTTCTACCGCAAGGAATTTACGAGGCTTTATTTTTGCCACATCGTGGACAGAGTTGACAAAGGTTGCTGATAGGTTACAAGAGTTGACAGATTTCTGACCCGCTTTTGAGAAATGCAACATCGTGGCGAAAGTTGACAATGGATGTCGAGAGTTAACTTATGATTACTTGCGGAGAGGTACAACAAAAGAAATGTTGAACCAACAAATATCGCAAGTATGCCAAAGACCAGAAAATGTGCTTATTGTGGCAAGGTTTTCACCACAA
>CAMVDV010000033.1 GCA_947166305.1 uncultured Prevotellaceae bacterium
TCACTTTTCTACCGTTTAGAGTGTAAATCATTGATATAAAACAGTATACAAATACGAAGACTGCAAAGGCCTGACCACTGTCACCATCGGAAGCGGCGTGACCAGCATCGGTGATGGTGCCTTCTATAAATGCAGCAGCTTGACCGATGTCTATTGTTATGCAGAGAAAGTTCCAGAGACTATTATTAGTCCTTATTATCCAACGTTTTCATCCAGTGCCTCTGCTACGCTTCATGTGCCGGCTGGTTCTGTTGAGGCTTACAGCACAACATCTCCTTGGAAGGACTTCGGCACGATTGTGGCGATTGATGACATTACCCTCGGCGACCTGACTGGTGACGGCAAGGTGAGCATCACCGACATCGTGATGATTGTCGATGTCATAGCAGGCGACATCACCGATGCCAACCAAGTGGCAGCAGCCGACGTGAACGGCGACGGCAAGGTGTCTATCACAGACTGCTCGGCAGCCGTCGACCTGATTGCAGCCAGAACCACCACTCCAAGTTCTGCAAGGAGAAAGGCAAATGCCATGCTCTCCAACACCGACTTCATCAGCGGCACCTTGCACGACGGCCTGCTCAGCATCGACCTCGAGGCCGAACATCGCTTCACCGCCTTCCAGATGACAGTCTCCGTGCCCGAAGGCATGACGCTCGGCAATGGCTCGATGAATGCGCAGCGCGGTGCAGACCACTTGCTCACGGTTCGCAACCTTGGCGACGGTCGCTATCTCGTGGCAGGCTTCTCTGCCGACAACGATGAGCTAACAGCCGGCAACGGATGCCTGCTCACCATCGCCACCGAAGGCCAAGCCTCCGCAGACATCGTCATCAGCGACATAGAGTTTGCCACAACGCAGGCCGAAGCCTACTATCTGGCAGACGCTGCCGTCAGCAGCACGCCGACCGGCATCGAATCAATTCATAATTCAAAATTCATAATTCAAAATGATGATAGCATCTATGACCTGCAGGGCCGCCGCGTAGAGAAAGCCACGAAGGGCATATATATATATAATGGTAAGAAAACAATGATTAAATAACATAAAAAAAACGAGAAAATGAAAACATTAAGAACACTACTGACATGGGGACTGCTCTCGGCAGCCGCCCATGTCATGGGCTACAGCCTGACCGTCAGCCCAATCGAGATCGAGGCCGGACAAACCGCAAACCTCATCATCAACCTCGACGATGCACCAGACAACTTCACAGCCTACCAGATGATGGTCTATCTTCCGGACGGCGTGACGGTGCAGAAGAAAGCCAACGGCAAGTATGCCTACACAGCCAATGCCGACCGACACGACGGCGCATTCACCATCACGGTGAAGGATGCTGCCGACGGTAGCGTGCTCATCGCCTGCTTCTCGGCCGACAAGGACGTGCTCACAGGCACCAGCGGCGAACTCATTCGCCTGCCTCTCGAAGTGGCCTCCACCGTGACGACCTCTTTACAGGGCAGCATCAAGAACATCGAGTTCTCCGATGTCAATAACAATGCATACAATCCTGCCGACGTGGACTTTGCAATGACCCTGAAAGGAGGAAGCACACCTCCCGATGTCAGCGGCGATGTGACGGTCAGCGTGCCCGACATTGAGATAACAGCAGGCAGTACGGCAGACTTGATTGTCAATATGCAGACAGAGCTTACCAACGTAACGGCCTACCAGTTGATGGTCTATCTGCCGGACGGCGTGACGGTGCAGAAGAAAGCCAACGGCAAGTATGCCTACACAGCCAATGCCGACCGACACGACGGCGCATTCACCATCACGGTGAAGGATGCTGCCGACGGTAGCGTGCTCATCGCCTGCTTCTCGGCCGACAAGGACGTGCTCACAGGCACCAGCGGCGAACTCATTCGCCTGCCCCTCGAAGTGGCCTCCACCGTCACGACCTCTTTGCAGGGCAGCATCAAGAACATCGAGTTCTCCGATGTCAACAACAATGCTTACAATCCTGCCGACGTGAACTTCACAATGACATTAAAAGAACCCGTCTCCCAAAACATCACCTTTGCCGACCCGGCAGTCAAGGCTATCTGCGTAGCCAACTGGGACACCAACGGCGATGGCGAGCTGAGCGAAGAAGAAGCCGCCGCCGTCACAGCTTTGGAAGGAGTGTTCAAGGATAACACCGAGATTACATCCTTCAATGAGCTGCAATACTTCACAGGTCTGACCAGCATCGGCAGCGGTGCCTTCTGGGGTTGCAGCGGCCTGACCTCCATTACCATCCCAGAGAGCGTGACTAGCATCGGCTACGCTGCCTTCAATGGTTGCAGCGGCCTGACCTCCGTCACCATCCCAAACAGCGTGACCAGCATCGGAAACTTTACCTTCTGGGGCTGCAGCGGACTGACCTCCGTCACCATCCCAAATGGCGTGACCAGCATCGGCGGCTATGCCTTCGATGCCTGCAGCGGCCTGACCTCCGTCACCATCCCAGAGAGCGTGACCAGCATCGGCGAGAGTGCCTTCTATTATTGCAGCGGCCTGACCTCCATAGTCGTGGAATCAGGAAATAAAGTCTATGATTCACGCGACAACTGCAATGCTATTATAGAAATAGCATCGAACACTTTGATTGCAGGATGCATGAATACCATCATCCCTGAGAGCGTGACAAGCATCGGTGCCAGCGCCTTCTCTGGTTGCCGCGGCTTGACCTCTATCACCATACCCGAGAGCGTGACCAGCATCCGTGACTATGCCTTCATGGGTTGCCGCGCCCTGACTTCCATCACCATACCCGAGAGCGTGACTAGCATCGGCAAGAGTGCCTTCCAGAATTGCAGTGGCCTGACCTCCATAGTCGTGGAATCAGGAAATAAAGTCTATGATTCACGCGACAACTGCAATGCAATTATAGAAACTGCAACAAACACTTTAATTGCCGGTTGCATGAATACCGTCATCTCTGAGAGTGTGACCAGCATCGGCAAAAGAGCCTTCTTTGGTTGCGACGGCCTGACTTCCATCACCATTCCAGAGAGCGTGATCAGCATTGGAGCCAGTGCCTTCTCTAGCTGCTTCGGCCTACAGTCAATTATATGTTATGCCAAGGAGACGCCGGAGGTGAAGGAAGACACATTTGAGTTTATCAGTGTTAGCAGAAGAACGCTGTTAGTGCCGAGGGAATCCGTCCAGAAGTACAAGGACCATCCCGTTTGGGGCAAGTTCAAGATTGAGGTCATCGACGGCATCGAGGATGTCAGGAGCGGTGAGTCGGGAGAAGACTTTGAGAGAAGCATCTATGACCTCTCGGGACGAAGGCTGCCTGCTGGCCGTATGCCTCAGGGCATCTACATCAGGAATGGCAAGAAGATTGCCGTGAAATAAGTGTTGACCGACTGTGTCGGACCAAGGACGAAGCTCCGGGCTTCCTGCCGGCTGGCAGGGCTCGGGGCTTTGCTTTTCTTGCCAAGAGAGATATGATATAAGTGGGAGGCGCGCCTTGTGGCAGAAAGGGAAACAGCCAGCCCGCTTGCCTGCGGACTGGCTGTTCTTTATATACTTTCTTCTCAGAATGTGAGGGCAGTCGTCCTCTGTCTACTTCTATCTACTTCTAACTTCTTTTATCTACATGACATCTCCCTCAGACCAAGTGACCGATGATTTGTTCGCGGTCGCCTGGGAGGTAATCGATGACAGGGATTTCTATCATGGTGTAGGCTCCTGGCTGCTGTTTCATGGTGGCTCGGGCTGCATTGACGAGCACTTGGGCGGTGAGGGCCGGGTTGTTTATCTTCATGTTGAACTCGAAGAGCTGGTTATGTGTCTGTCCGCTCACGCCTTTGCGAACGAGGTTCACGCCGTGACCCACGTCGTTCAGTGCATCGACGCTCTCCACCTGGAAGACATGTGTCTCGTCGCTCGAGAAATAGGGGTCGGCCTTGATGGCTTTCGTCACTTCCTCGAGGCTTGCACCCTCTTCCAGTTCGACGTAGACCATGCGTCGGTGGATGCCTTGGCCCACGGGGATGGTCATGGAGAGAGCGTCCCTGACGCCCTGTTTGCTGCGGACGCAGACGCTATGGCCCATCGATCGGCCGGGACCGAAGTTGGTGTAGGTGAGACCCTTGGGGGCGAGGCTTTCCATGAGCGTGCGTACGATGCTGTCGCTGCCCGGGTCCCATCCGGCAGAGATGATGCTTACGGCGCCGTGCTGCTTGGCTGCTGCGGAGAGAGAGCGGCGGAGGTCGAGGATGGAGGTGTGGATGTCGAAGCTGTCGACCGTGTTGATGCCCAGTGCGAGGCACCTAAGGGCGTGTTCCTCCACGCTTCGTGTGGGCGTGGCAAGGATGGCTACATCCACCTTACCCAGCTCTGTGATGTCCCTGACGACCTTGTATTCTGCCAGCTCGGCAGGCTTGTCGGCGTCGCCGTTGCGGCGGACTATGCCCGCAATCTCCATGTCGGGTGCTGCCTGCAAAGCCTGCACCGTGTACTTTCCAATGTTGCCGTACCCTACGACTGCAATTCTTAACTTCTCCATAATGTGTGCTTTTAGTTACTATTCTTGTTGTTTCGGCGACAAAGGTATAACTTTTTACCGAAACAAGCAACAGAAAGTCAGTTTTTCTCTCTTTTTCTTGACGAAATGACTCGCAGAGTTACATTAAATGCAGAAGGGCGAGCGGAGCAGAAGCAGTTCGATGAAGGAGAATTCAAGAAACGAATTGGAATAATAAGAATAAAACTGACGGGCAAGATTATTTCCATTATTCCAATTCGTTTCTTAACTTTGCCGCCGGGGAAGCGTTTTTCCGAGGGATTCCTTTCTCTTATTTCCTTGACTTCTGCGGGGGTTACAAATAATCCTGCAGGGTTCTGCCGGAACTCATCGGGGTTGGCGGCGGAACCTTACAGGATTATTGCAGGAACTCTGTAGGGTTATCCCTCAGGGGTTCACTTTGCCATGAATTTCTTGCCGCCACGGATGTAGATGGAGCCTGGGCGGAGGTGGCTGACGCTGCGGCCCATGAGGTCGAAGCACTTGCCGTTGAGCCATTTGCCATCTGACATTTCGTCTTCATCCTGCGTCATGAAGTCTTCGGCCTGCACCCTTTCGATGCCGCTCGCCATGTCTTCCGTCAGGTCGCCCACGATGGTGCCGAATCTCTCCCAGCCGGCTTCGACGTAAGCCTCCACTGCGCTGGGATAGACGTGGATGGTTCGGTCGGTGCCGGAGAAGAGATAGTCGCTGACGCCGCCGAGTGTGGGCGGTGTGAGCGGTGCGACATAGGCGTCCTTCACTGCCGAGCTGTAGAAGACGCCCTGCCCCATCGTCCGCACGCTACGTCCGATGTAGACGGTGGCGAGCTGGCTGCTGTAGGCAAAGGCATCGCCTCCCACGGATGTGACCTCGTCGGGGATGACGGCAACCTTCAGGACACTGCCGCTGAAGGCAGCGCTTCCTATGTCGGTGAGCGCGTAGGGCAGCTTGATGGACGCGAGCTTCTTGTAGTTCTGGAAGGCATTAGCCGGAATCGAAGCGATGGATGCTTTGCTGAGGTCGATGGACTGGAGGTTCTGCCTGTTGATGAGTTGCTTCATATAGTTGAGGTCCGTCGTGTTGATGGGTCCGCTCACGATGAGCTTGATGGCTTGGTCATTCTCCAGTTCCGCCTTGAGTGTGCCGGCACGGGCAAGTTCCACATACACGGTGCCGCTGCCTGCCTTGCTCACTTCGTGGAGCGTTCCGTCGGCATCGTAGGCGTAGATGGTGAAATCCTTGCCCACGCTCGTGGGAATGCAGAAGTTCCAGGCGTTGGAGGCATACTTGATGGCTCCTTCGGCATCAAGCATCAGGAAGCCGAGACCGCCCGTTCCCTCCATAGCATAGAGGCTGTCGGACTGGAAATAGACGTAGCTGGAAGGCTCACAGCCGCCCTCGAGATAGGACGTGAACTGCCCCAAGTCGCCACACTGACCGACCTGATCGGAGCCATTGCGCTTCCTGCCTGCCGCCTGGAGGAAGCCTGTGGAGAGGACATAGTCAGCCCTGTCCTCCACAAAGATAATCTCTCTGTTCTTGACGGGGTACTTTGCCAGCTGCCTCTTAGTGCTGAGGATGCCGGCCTTCGTCACGGCTATGGGATGACCGCCGTAGTCCTCTATCTTGCTCCCCGCCTTTATCGGCTCGAAGAATCCCCAGATTTCGAAGAAATCGGTGAGGTCTTCCTGCGCCACCTCACAGACTTTGCGCACAAACTTGAGGCCTCCGTTGTTGTTGTTCGAAGCGTTGTAGAGCACAAGCGGGTCGCTTCGGAGCGCCTTGAAGAGCTCTGGATAGAACGAGGTGTTCTTCTGCGCCAGATGATAGTAGAGATAGAGGTCCCAGTAAATGCGCAGGCGGCTGTTGACGTCGCGGAAGTAGAACGGTTCGTGCCGCGCATATTCGTTCATGACAGTGGCCAGCGTCGAGCCGCCCGAAGAGTTCAGACCACCAAGGTAGCGCACGAGATTGGAGAAGACATTGTTCGACGCCTCTGTGCACCCTTCCACATTGATGGCACGCTGGTTGTTGTGGCCGCATTCGTGCCCCGCACACCAGTCATCCATCTGCGAGTTCAAGGCGTTGAGGCAGTTCCTGATGCAGTCAATGCCGTTGTACGATGTGCGATAGGGCGTGGAGTTGGCATAGCCGGCGTCGCTTGGTTCGCCCTCAATGGCGAAGTTCGGATTATTATAGTAGAGGGGATATATGGCATCCCCACCCGTCAGGAACCAAGGATAACCAGCCTTCTTGCCAGAGGCAACAGCCTCCGTCATTCCCATCAGGTCCTTCTCCCAGACAGCCACGCTGTCGAACCAGGCAATGCTCTTGTCGACGGAGCGAGGGAAGACGGTTTTGAACGACGAGCGCTTGAGATTCCACAGGGAGTGACTGCCCTTGACGGTGAAGCGTTCGTGCTTGGCGGCATTGAGAATGGCCCTGTAGTCGGAATCGCTGTGACGTGCGGCAGCATCGTAGTAGCCGTTGACTTTACCGCCTTCGATGTGGATCTTAATCTCAGGCCATTGGTCGAGAGTCTTGGTCATGGATTTCGTGTCGGCTGTATATATAATATAGTAGAGGGCGTTCTTTACGCCGTCGACGATGTTGAGTCCCTGCTGAAGCTTAGTCCCTGTCTTGGCATTCGTAATGAGCTGATTGTCGACACAGCCTGCGAAGTAGAGCGTAGCGTCGGCGGGTACGTCGCTATCGACGAAGACATAGAGCGGATCGCCGTCCTCTTCGGCATAGATGCCAGTGGGGTTGCCCATATAAGAGCCGCCGCTGGCCATCATCTTGTCGTTCCAATAGTTTGCATCGCTGTAGGCTTTGTAGCTGTGGATGCGGAAGTCTTGCTCGAACTTGGCCCACGTCTGGTTCTTAATCTTGAGGGCCGTCTCTGTCATAAGCTCGGGCATTCCGGCTTCGGCGAAGGCCTGTGTGAGTTCATCGTCGGTCATGGCCTGGTATTCGGCCTTGAGCTGTGTGCAGGCAGGGTCTTCGAAGAAGTTGCCGCAGAGCGCTATTGCAGCCTCATCGGGGTCGAGTTCGCGGGGATAGGTGTTTTCCAGGCCGCCAAGGATGGTGCCGTAGCTGTTCCAGCCTGAAGCCTTGTAGTCGCTGAGGGCTTCGGTATAGACGTAAATCTTTGGACTTGAGGAGAAGAGGTAGGCGGGTGTGGATGCCGGGGTGAGGGCTTTGACGTAAGCTGTCTTGACGGACGAGGAGTAGAAGACGCCCTGTCCGAACTGACTGACTTTCTTGCCGATGACAACGGTCTCGAGCGAGCTGCAATAGGCAAAGGCATCGCCTCCGAGACGGGTGACGGTGCCGGGGATATCGATGCTCCTGAGTCCGGTGCGGGCAAAGGCGTTGGTCTGGATGGCCGAGAGGTTCTTGGGCAATACCATCTGCTGGAGCTTGGAAAAGCCGTAGAACATCTTCTCGCCCAAAACGTCGTTAGCCGTGACGTAGCTGTCGAGATAGGCTTCGCCGCCTGCCACGATGCGCACATCGGCCCAGTCGAGGCTCGTGACGGTGCCGGCTTCCACGAGCTGGCGTATGTACTTGATGTCGGAGCCGTTGATGAAGCCTGTCACCTTCAGCTCGTTTTCCGTTTCGGAGAGCAGGGAGGAGAGCGTTCCGGCCGTGGCGACGTTGACCTCCGTCGCAGCCCGCAGGCTTACGGAGGAAAGGAGGATGCAGGCCAAGGCGAAGAGCCTGCCGAGCATAGCGTAGAGATTTTGTTTCATCTTGATTGAGGTTTTAGTTTTTGAAGTACATTATTATATAATAGTTGTTTTGCGCCGTAAAGTTATTATTTTCTGCCTATTCCTGCAAGCAGAAGTAGGAAAAATTAAGGCAGGGAGCAGGAAAATTGTAAAAAAGGAAAAGCTGTGGGTGCGCCGAGGCGCCTTTCCTTTTTCACCTTTTTAACTTTTCAACTTTTTACCTTTTTAATTTTTCACCTTTCGCCGACGACTTGTTCCACGACCTGCGGGAAGTATGTCATCTCGAGGCAGTGCTCTTTCTCGGCAATGTCGTCGACGGTGTCGTCCGGCGAGAGCGCCACGCGATACTGGGCAATGATTTCCCCGCCGTCGCAGACGGGCGAGACGTAGTGAACCGTCATGCCTGTCTCCTTCTCCCCTGCAGCCTTCACGGCCTCATGCACATGGTGTCCCCACATGCCCTTGCCGCCGAACTTGGGGAGCAAGGCGGGATGGAGGTTGATGATGCGTCGCGGGAAGGCATCGATGAGGTACGACGGGATGAGGGGCAGGAAGCCCGCGAGCACGACGAACTCGACTCCGTGGCTGCGGAGCAGGGGGAGCACTAGCTCGGCGTTGGCCAGGTCGGCCTTCGGCACGATGGCCGTGGGCACACCCAGTCGCTCGGCCCGCACCAGGGCGTAGGCATCGGCCCTGTTGCTCACTACAAGTACGCACCTGGCCACTTCGGAATGCTCGAAATGCCTGATGAGATTCTCACAATTTGTGCCGCTGCCCGACACGAAAATGGCTATGTTCTTCATCATTCTGACGCTTTTCGGGCACAAAGATAGGAAGAAAAAATGAAATAATGAAGAAATGAAATAATGAAAACAGGGAAGCGGGGAATAAAAACGTCGCCTGCGACGTTGGACATCGCCGCGTGCGGAAAAAGGAATCGCCGCGTGCGGAGATTTCCATCTCCCCATGCGGCGTCAAAAATCCCCTCCAAAAGGGGGTTAGGGGGTCACACTCAGTCGAGGTTGTATCCGTAGGCTTTCATGGCACGGTCGCTCTGCCTCCAGTCCTTGTCCACCTTGACGAAAATCTCCAGCCAAATGCTCTTGCCGAAGAACTTCTCGAGGCTCTTGCGCGATTCCGTCGAGACGCGCTTCAGAGCGACACCCCCATGTCCGATGATGATGCCCTTCTGCGACTCGCGCTCCACATAGACTACGGCGTTGATGCGGATGTTGCGGTCCGTCTCCTTGAACTGTTCCACCACCACCTCCACGCTGTAGGGCACCTCCTTGTCGTAGTAGAGGAGAATCTTCTCACGGATGATTTCGGTGACAAAAAAGCGTGCCGGCTTGTCGGTCCACTGGTCGCGGTCGAAGTAGGCGGGCGATTCGGGCAACAACTCCCCGATGCGCTTCAGCACACTGTCCACGCCAAACTTATGCAGGGCACTGATTGGGATGATTTCAGCCTCGGGCAAGACCGAATGCCACAGTTCCACTTTCCTCGAAAGCTGCTCCTGTGCACTTCCACCCTCCCGCGCCGACGGGTCGGGACTAAGGCTGTCAATCTTGTTGATGAGCACCAATACGGGAGCCTGCTGCCGCCTCACCTTCTCCAGGAAATCGGCATTCTTGTCGGGAGTCTCCACCACGTCGGTGACATAGAGCAGGACGTCGGCATCCTGCAAAGCGCTTTCGCTGAACTGCAGCATTTGCTCCTGCAGCTTATAGTTAGGCTTCAGCACGCCAGGCGTGTCGCTGAAGCATATCTGCATCTCAGGCGTATTGAGGATGCCCATGATGCGGTGGCGCGTGGTCTGCGCCTTGAAAGTAGCAATGGAAATGCGTTCCCCCACAAGGAGGTTCATGAGCGTGGACTTCCCTACATTCGGGTTGCCCACGATGTTGACAAAACCGGACTTGAACATTAATTCATAATTATTAATTCATAATTCATAATTATCTTCCCGCACATGTCTGCGGGGCGCAGAACCTGCCAGCGCTGTCTTAGCTGTGAATTATGAATTGTGAATTATGCACGTGGACGAAGCTTCCTCCATTCCTCGCGCGTCATAAGGCCCTCCTTGTAGAACTGGGCAGGCTCTTTGGCAGCCTCCGCAGCCCCGTCGTAGCCCCATATCATGTAGCTCGCTCCCCAGGTGAAGCCAGCACCGAAGGCAGTGAACACAAGCTTGTCGCCCTTCCTCAGCCTCGGCTCATACTCCCACAGGCAAAGAGGCAAAGTGCCGCCGGAAGTGTTCGCCATGTGGTCAATGTTAATCATGATATGGTCCTTGTCAATGCCGATGCGCTGGGCAACCGACACCTCGATGTTGATATTGGCCTGATGCGGCACCACCCAGGCAATGTCCTCCTTCGTCAGATGGTTGCGCTCCACGATGGTCTTCACCGCCGACGTCATGTCCAACACCGCATGCTTGTACACAGCGCGGCCCTCCTGATAGACGAAATGCTCGCGGGCATCCACCGTCTCGTGGCTTGGCATCTTGGCCGAACCGCCCGCCGCCATGTGCAGAGGCTGGTAGCCCTTGCCGTCAACGCGGTAGAATCCGTCCATGAGGCCCACGTCCTCCGTCGTGGATTCCATCATCACGCAGGCAGCACCGTCGCCGAAGATGGGACAAGTGTTGCGGTCTTCATAGTTAGTCATCGAGCTCATGTGGTCGCCGCCGCAGACGATGATGCGCTTGTAGCGTCCCGATCGGATATAAGCCGCCGCAGCTTCCATGCCATAAAGAAAGCTTGCACAGGCCGCTTCCATGTCGTATCCGAAGGCATCCGTCAGCCCACAGTTGCCAATGACAAGCGATGCCGTGGAGGGAAAATGGTAGTCGGGCGTGGTAGTGGCACAGATGACAAGCTCAACGGAACTGGGTTCGACCCCCGTCTTGCGGAGAAGTTGCTGCACGGCGCGCGTCATCATGTACGACGTGCCGCTGCCTTGCTCCGGCTTGAGAATGTGTCGCGTCTTCACACCGATGCGCTCCATTATCCACTCGTCGCTGGTATCCACTATCCGCGACATTTCCTCATTGTCGAGGATGTAGTCGGGTACATACCCACCCACGCCGGTTATCACGGCATTTATCTTTTTCATTGGCTTGACAAAAAAAGGTGAAAAGGCGAAGAGACGAAGAGTTGAAAGCGCATTTCAACTTTTCTTCTCCCCTTTACCTTTTCACCTCTCCTACTTTCTTACTTTTCAATTTCCAAACACTTAAGCTTCCTTCTCGATAGCCACCTTGCCACGATAGTAGCCGCAAGCGGGGCATACGGTGTGATAGATGTGGAACTCGCCGCAATTGGGACATACTGCCAGTGCGGGAGCTACAGCCTTGTCGTGAGTTCTTCTTTTGAGAGTCCTGGTCTTGGACTGCCTTCTTTTTGGATGTGCCATTTTAATTTACTATTTAACGATTTAATTTTTACTATTATTCACTGTTCTCATTGCTGTTTGCCAGTTTCCTTAGCGCAGCCCATCGCGGGTCGGTCGGCGTTTGCTCTGTAGGGATGTCGGGCAAGGATGCTTTGCACTCGCCGTCAGCATGAACATGGCGCAGAGGAATCTCGAGCGCTGCGAACTCATAGATGTTCCATGCCACATTGATTGTGCCTTCCCTCTCGGGGACAGTCACCAGCTCGCCGTCGTCGGCAAACTCGCTGCCCAGGACAACCTTCAGCTTGCACTGGGCACAGATGGGACAGGACATCGGTTCGAGGCAGCGGTCGCACGCCACTTCCACATGGCCCTCTATCTGGAACTCCAGCTCGTAGGCCCCGGAAGTCCGTTTCACCCGTAATGCCACGTCGAGCAGTCCGTGCCTTATCTCCGGTCCCTGGACGGTGGAGAAGAAGTCATCATCGGCTTGCCAGCGATACGACACAGTGTCGGAGGCCATGCCCTTCAAGTCAACATTATAGCCGTCCAGTTTTCCCATCGGGCTGCAAAATTACGAAAAAAAGTTGAATTCGAGAAACAAAGCGAAGAAAAAAAGTTGCTTATCAGTGCTTTTTGAGTTCAACGCGGAAGGTTGTGCCCTTTCCCAGCTCTGAATTTTTGACGTAAATGCGCCCGTCGTGATATTCCTCGACGATGCGTTTGGCCAGGGAAAGCCCGAGTCCCCAGCCGCGTTCCTTTGTCGTGTAGCCAGGAGTGAACACGGAGCTGAACCGATTCTTGGGGATTCCCTTGCCGGTATCGCTGACCTCCACGCTGAAGCAGTCGGGCTCTTCCTTCGCAGTCAGTGTGATGCTTCCCTTACCTTCCATGGCATCGATGGCATTCTTGCAGAGGTTTTCGATGACCCATTCGAAGAGTGGCGCGCTGACGGGAGCGATGAGCGGCTCGTCGGGCAGGTTGCAGGTCATAGAGATGCGTCCCGGTGTGCGACGTCCGATGTACTGCACCACGCCTTGGAGCACTTCGCAGAGGTTCTCGGGCTTGGGTTCGGGCTGAGAGCCTATCTTGCTGAAGCGTTCTGCAATGCGTCTGAGGCGCTGGACGTCTTTTCCCATTTCGGGAAGCAACGGGTCGTCGGGATAAGTTTCCTTCAATACTTCCTGCCATGCCATGAGGCTGCTGATGGGAGTGCCGAGCTGGTGGGCCGTTTCCTTGCTCAGTCCCACCCAAACCTTGTTCTGTTCGGCGCGTTTGCTGCTGAGTAAGGCGAAAATGGCGACGACCACGAAGATGAGGACCACGCCGAGCTGGACATAAGGCCACCAGGCTAAGCGCGTGAGGATGAGGCTGTCGGCATAACATATCTCCATATAGTCGCCTTCTTGCCCGAAGTTGATGCGGATGGCCCGTCCGCTCTGCTTCATGGAAAGTGCCTCGCGCAGCACAAGGGAGTCGAGTGATGCCGGAGACGTTGCCGACACTTCCATATTGCGATACTCTTGCACGCGTCCCTCCTTGTCGAGAACGACGACGGGAATGGTGTTGTTGGAGTTGAGCACGGTCAGCACGAGCGTAAGGTCGGTGGTCTCGTCGGCATTGTTAAGGGAGCGCATGGCCTCGGCCCATATCTCCATCTTGCGTTGTTCCTCGGCCTTGAGGTCGCGCACAAGGAAATGTGAGACGACGAGCGACGCCACGCTGAGCACAACGGCCAGCACGACGAGCACTATCTTCACTTGGCGTATCCTGTTTATCCACTGCATTCTTCTATAATAACGGAAAGAAATGCCTGCTTATTGCCTTCTTTTCAAGAAATATGAACGTTGGGCTATGAATTATGAATTAAAAGTTGTACCTTTGCACCCATGAAACGTCTCGGCTTATACCTTATTATTATATATAATGTGGTGATGCTTTCCTGCTGCCACGACTCGCTTGTGCCGCCGGAGGGCCCGTCGCGCGACGAGGCAGAGCGCACCGTCATTGTCTACATGGCGGGCGACAACTCGCTCTCCCCTGCCATCCGTCTGGACACGACGGAGATGGCGAGGGCCAAAAGCCTCATCCCCGAGAACGTCAACTTCATTCTCTACATCGACGACAAGACGCGGATGCCGGCCCTCTACGAGCTTTCTGCCAAGAACGGGATGCAACTGTTGGTGCAATACGAAGAGGAACATTGCAGCACAGACTCGCTGACGATGCTGAGCACGCTGCGCGACATCGTGTATCTCTGCCCTGCCCGCCACTACGGCATCACTTTCTGGTCGCACGCCACGGGCTGGGCTCCCTTGCGGAAGTCTGCACGCCGGAACACCTATGGCAAGGACGAGACGTACGAAGGGACGAAGAGGAGCGAGATGGAGATCAGCGACTTGCGCGACATTCTCTCTCAGCTTCCGCACTTCGACTACATCTTTTTCGATGCTTGCTTCATGCAGTGTATCGAGGTGGCCTACGAGCTGCGAAACGTAACGGACTACATGGTGGGCTCTCCGGCAGAGATTCCCGGGCCGGGAGCGCCTTACGATAAGGTGGTAGGCGCACTCTGTCAGGGCAACGCGCGCGGCATCGTGGAGGGTTACGATGCAGGGTATCCGGCCACTTACAGCGGCTATTATTACAAGGGTGTGCTGCTTTCGTGCATCGACTGTGCGCAGCTCGAACCCTTGGCCGAGGCCACGGGACGGTTCCTGACGCCGCATTTCATGGAGCGCAAAGCACCGTCCACCCAGGGATTCCAGGCTTATTCTTCTTATCTGAACAAATATACGCACTACTTCGACATGCGTACCACGATGCGTCGCCTGCTCTCCGACGAGGATTATGCCGTCTGGATGCAGTTCTTCGACAAGGCTGTGCCTCTGCGCACGCTGTCCGACACGCGCACTTGGTTCGCCAATTTCTGCAAAGTTCCTTTCGTCGATGACCCCGACTGCTACGGTGGCGTGTCGATGTTCGTGCCCCTGGAGGAGTACGAAGCGTACGGCTGGAACAAAGACTTCAGCCATACGTCGTGGTACGAAGCCGCCGGCTGGCCGACGACAGGCTGGTGACGGCGGAACGACGTGCTGCCCGGGCTGAAAGGCCATGGCACAATACAAACAATCGCTTTTAACCACGAATTACACGAACTACACGAATTTGTCATCTGCTAACCATCAGTAGCTGAAGTCTTCGTGTAGTTCGTGTAATTCGTGGTTTTGTCACAAAGAGGGGACGGGGGTTAGTGCCAGTTGGAGAAGTCGCGTTTGTCGTTGACGTGCTTGGCTTTGCCCGTAGAGCGCTGTATGGTCCCTGGCGGCTGAATGTGTATGTTGGGTTTGATGCCTGTGAGGGAGACGAGTCGGTCGTAGAGTGGCTTGATGAAGGGCATTTGCTTGCCCGGGTTGGGCGAGAAGAATTCTTCGCGAAGCTCTACGTCGAGGTCGAAAGTGTCCTCGTTTCCTTTTCGATCGACGGTGATGAAATACTGAGGCGTGAAGGCCGGGAACTCGGTGAGCACGGTCTCTATCTGGCTGGGGAAGACGTTGACGCCGCGAATGATGAGCATATCGTCGCTTCGGCCAAGCACCTTGCCCAGTCGGACGGCTGTTCGTCCGCAGCGGCAGGGCTCGTAGTTGAGGCTGGAGAGGTCGCGTGTGCGATAGCGCAGGATGGGCATTGCCTCCTTGCAGAGCGAGGTGATGACGAGCTCGCCCACTTCGCCGGGGGCGACAGGCTGGAGCGTTTCGGGATCGACAATCTCGGGGAGGAAGAAGTCTTCCCAGATGTGTGTGCCGTCCTGGTACTGGCATTCTCCGCCTACGCCCGGTCCGCACATCTCGGTGAGGCCGTAGATATCGATGGCCTTGATGTGGAGTTTGGCTTCAAGCTCACGGCGTATGCCCCACGTCCAGGGTTCTGCTCCGAAGAAGCCTACGCGCAGCTTGAGTTTGGAGACGTCCACTTTGTTCTTCTCGACGAGCTCTGCGAGATGGAGGGCGTAGGACGGTGTGCAGCAGATGGCAGCCGTGCCAATGTCCTGCATCATCATTATCTGCTTTTCGGAGTTGCCTGCCGAGGTGGGGAGCTGTACAGCTCCGAGCTTGGCTGCTCCGTCGTGTGCGCCAAGGCCGCCGGTGAAGAGTCCGTAGCCATAGCTCACCTGCACGACGTCGCCCGGGCCGATGTCGCCCACGGCAAAGACGCGTGCCACACACTCTGCCCACATGTCGAGGTCGGCCTGCGTGTAGGTGCCCACCACGGGCTTGCCTGTCGTGCCGCTGGAGGCGTGAATGCGGCGAATCTGGTCCATCGGCACTGCCTGCAGGCCGAAGGGGTACTCGTCGCGGAGGTCGTACTTCGTGGTGAAGGGGAGCTTGGTGACGTCGTCGATGGACTTGATGTCCTCGGGCTTGACGCCGAGTTCGTCCATCTTGCGCTTGTAGAACGGCACGGTCTCGTAGCATCTTTTCACCGTCGCCGCGAGCCTCTGGCTCTGCAGCCGGCGCATGTCCTCGCGGGGCATGCACTCCATCTTGGGGTTGTGAATCATGAGTTATCCTTTTTTACAGTTACTGACTTCTGTCCTTCTATTCTGTGTTCTTGCCCAGGGCGTGAGCAGTCACCGCCCCGGGGTATTGCCGACGCCGCAGGCGGAGATTGCCATCGCCGCAGGCGGAGACGGCCATCGTCGCACGTGGAGATTGCCATCGTCGCACGCGGCATTGAGAGTTCCCCCTAAGGGGGGGCAGGGGGTCAGCCCTTTCTGAGTTTCTTCGCCTATTGCTTTGCCCCGACCTCTACGCCTGCGTCGAAGGCCTTAAGGTTGGCCTCCACCACTTGCTCACCCTTGCGTGAGAAGACGGTGGCGATGGCCTCCCGGAGGCTCTCGACGGAGAGGATGCCGATGTAGGGCGCAGCCATGCCGAGCAGCACCATGTTGGCTCCGCGCGGATTGCCGCAGTCCTTGGCCACGGTCTCAATGTCGAGCTTCGTGCTTGGCAGCGTGTCGAGCTCCTTCTGCAAGGCCTCTTCGTCGGGATAGTTGGGGATGTTGACGAAGGGCTTCGAGCTGGTCACGATCCTGCCCTGCGGGCTGAGGTACGCCAGATAGCGCATGGACTCCATGGGCTCCATGGAGATGATGAGGTCGGCCCCAGCCTGGGCGATGAGATCGCTCCAGATAGGCTCTGTGGAGAGCCGCAGGTTCGACTGCACGTCACCGCCCCTCTGGCTCATGCCGTGCACCTCGGCCTGCTTCAGGTAGAGGCCTGCCTTCGTGGCAGCCTCGCCTATGATAGTAGCGATGGAGAGGATGCCTTGTCCACCCACACCGCAGAGGATGATATCCACCTTAGACCCACCCCCTGACCCCTCCCTTGCAGGGAGGGGAGCTGATTGCTTTCGCTGGTCGTTATTCATTGTTCAAAATAATCTTTTATCTGTTCCAATACATTATCTGTCTCGAAGAGGACTTCCTCGTTGGAGAATCGCATCACATGATACCCCATTCTCTGCAAATGAAACTCCCTCGCAGCGTCATCTTCCTGCTGTCGTGGCTCGGAATGATAGCCGCCGTCCACCTCTATGACGAGTCCGCCGTGGCGGGAGGCAAAGTCCACGATGTAGTCTCCCACCACATGTTGGCGGAGGAACTCCACGCCTAATGCGCCAGCCCTCAGGTGTTCCCACAGAAACTGCTCTGCCAGGGTGGCATTCTTCCTGTTCCTGCGGGCAAAGTCTCTCAGCATGGCATACCTGTCTGGCGAGGCACTCTTGTAGGAAGCCGCTTTGCTCACAAGTGGTATCTACTCCCCTCCCTGCAAGGGAGGGGTTTGGGGGAGGGTCCGTTGCTTGGCGTGTCTCTTGAAAGTCTGAATACATTCCCTTCTCGGAATGATGACACTCACGCCCTTGTACTCTATTTCCTCGCGGATGACCTGCGTTATCTCGGGCATATTCTTCGGCAACGGCACCACGACACGCACATGCTCCGGCTCCACGCCAAGGCCCAGACAGATGGCCTCGAACTTGTTTGTGCCGGCAGAGTCCTGTCCTCCCGTCATGCCCGTCGTGAGGTTGTCGGAGATGATGACCGTGATGTTGGCCTTATCGTTCACCGCATCCAGCAGACCCGTCATGCCGCTATGCGTGAAAGTGGAGTCGCCGATGACGGCAACGGCAGGGAAGAGTCCGGCATCAGCCGCACCCTTGGCCATCGTGATGCTTGCCCCCATGTCGACACACGAAGACAGACTCTGGAACGGAGGCAGTGCCCCAAGCGTGTAACACCCGATGTCGCCGAAGACACGGTGCTCGGGATAGTCGGCAAGGACTTGGTTCAGGGCGGCATAGACATCTCTGTGTCCGCAACCCTGGCACAGCTGTGGCGGACGAGGCGCCATGTTCTTGGCCGGAGCAAACACAGCCCCAGCCTCCTTGCCCAACGCCACGGCCACTGAGTCGGGAGTCAGTTCGCCCGTACGCGGCAGGTCGCCCGTCAGCCGACCCTTCACCCTGTAGCCCGCACCGAGAAGCCCTCGCACGGATTCCTCCACCACGGGCTGGCCATCCTCGATGACCAACAGCTCGTCGCACCTTTCGGCCAGCGACTTTATCTTCTCCTCTGGCAGTGGATACTGCGAGATCTTCACGAGATTGGCCTCGCTGCCCACGGCTTCCTTCACATAGTTGTAGGCAATGCCGCAGGCCAGGATGCCACGCCTGGAACTGGATTCCTTTACATTATTATATATGCTCTGCTCCGAAGCCTGCAGCATGGCAGCCTGCTTCTCGATGAGCTTTGCATACTTCTGCCTTGCGATGCCCGGCAGGAGCACCCACTGGTCGGTGGAAGGCGAAAGCGCCTTCTCGGCCATCGGCTCCGTCACCTCCACAGCGGCACGGGAATGTGCCAGGCGCGTTACGACCCTCAGCACGATGGGTTCGCCCAGGCGCTCAGAAAGGTCGAAGCCGTAAGCCATCATGTCGTAGGCTTCCTGCTGATTGGAAGGCTCAAGGCACGGCACGAGCGCAAACTTCGCATAGAAGCGCGAGTCCTGCTCGTTTTGGGACGAATGCATCGAGGGATCATCGGCAGCCAATACGATGAGACCGCCCTTCACTCCCGTAATCGCACTATTGACAAAAGCGTCGGCACAAACGTTCATTCCGACGTGTTTCATGCAGACTAAAGCCCTCTTGCCAGCGTACGACATGCCGAGGGCTGCTTCCATCGCCGTCTTCTCGTTCGTGCACCAACGCGAATGGATGCCGCGTTCCCGTGCCAAGGGACTGCTCTGTATGTATTCGGTGATTTCCGTGCTCGGTGTCCCGGGATAGGCATACACGCCGCTAAGCCCGGCATTGATGGCACCGAGGGCAATCGCTTCATCACCCAAAAGGAGTTTCTTCATAATTATTGGTATTCTGAGTAATCTGAATGTTCTGATTATTCTGGGACTTAGGCCCTGATGAGTTGGAGGAATTCCTCGCGGGTTTTGGCCTGATTGAAAGCCCCGCAGAAGTCACTTGTCGTTGTGATGCTGCCTTGTTTCTGCACGCCTCTCATCTGCATGCACATGTGTTGTGCCTCAACGACGACCATCACTCCCAAGGGATTCAGAGCCTCCTGGATGCAATCGCGTATCTGTTTCGTCATACGCTCCTGTATCTGGAGCCGATGGGAGAAGCAATCCACCACGCGGGCAATTTTGCTCAGACCCGTCACCTGTCCGTTGGGAATATACGCCACATGGACTTTCCCGTAGAAGGGCAGCATGTGGTGCTCGCAAAGGGAGTAGAAGTTGATGTCACGGACGATGACCATCTGCTTGTAGTCCTCGTTGAATTTGGCCGAATTGAGTATGGCTACGGGGTCCTGCGAGTAGCCTTGCGTGAGGAACGTCATGGCCCTGGCCACGCGCTTCGGTGTCTTGACGAGGCCTTCGCGCTGGGTGTCTTCGCCAAGGATGCCGAGGATGTCGCGGATGCGTTCGGAGATTTGCTGTTGGGCTGGGGAAAGTTCGTGCTTATACTGTTCTTCCATTCTTACAATCTTACGTTTACTTTACTTTTCACTACGACGGCTTCGCGGAAAATGCCCATCTCTCTTATCTGCCTAAGCACTTCCCTCGCCTCTTCCATCGTGCGGAAATCTCCGGCACGGCACAGCCAGTGCGGCGAGACGAAGCTGACATAGACAGACATGCCCGGGAAGGAATTCCTGAAGCGCAGGCCTGCTGCCCTCGCCTCGGCTTTTCCTCGCCGGGAATTGTCGCCGAAGTACACCTGAATGCGGTAGCCATTTATCCTCACCTTCGGGCCGAGCGAGATGCTGTCGGCAACGGTGCTGGTGGAATCGGAGTCCTGCGGGACGGTCAGCTCCACTTGTTTCCGTGGCAAAGCCGACACGACGGCCTTCTTAGCGCCGTTGACGAGGTCGGTAATCGTCTTGTCCTGATGCAGGATGATGCTGCCAATCGTGTCGACGACCTGCTGCAACTTGTCGGTGAAGGTCTGCTGTGCGCTCACACAGAGCGTGCCGAGGCAGAAGATGAGGGCAAGGGTGTACTTCATCATTATATTGTGTGTTTAGTCTTTTGCCATTCGCCGTTTGCCATTGCTGTGCCCTGCGAGGAGTCTCGTCCTGCGGGCCGGCAGCAAATGGCAAACGGGGAAATGGGTGATAGCGAGTGTCGTTATTTCCAAGCGTCGATGATTCCCTTGAAGTCGGGAGCTTTGAGGCTGGCGCCACCGATGAGGCCTCCGTCGATATCGGGCTTGCTGAAGAGTTCAGGGGCGTTGCTTGCCTTGCAGGAGCCACCGTAGAGGATGGTGGTATCGTCGGCGGCTTGAGCGCCATAGACTTCGGCTACGCACTTACGGATGTAGGCATGTATCTCCTCAGCCTGTTCTGCCGTGGCGGTCTTGCCTGTCCCGATGGCCCAAATGGGTTCGTAGGCAATGACAATGTTCTTCCATTGTTCTGCAGAGAGGTGGAACACGCTGCCCTGAAGCTCTGCCTTGCAGACGGCTTCCTGCTGGTTGGCGTCGCGTTGTTTCTCGCTTTCTCCGATGCAGAAGATGACTTTGAGGCCATTGGCAAGGGCGAGGTCGACCTTCTCCTTCAGGATTTCGGGAGTCTCGTTGTAGTATTCGCGACGTTCGCTGTGGCCCAGGATGACGTACTCAGCGCCTGTGCTCTTCACCATTGCTGCGCTTACTTCGCCGGTGTATGCGCCACTCTCCTTGTTGGCACAGTTTTCTGCGCTAACCTTGATGACGCTGTCCTTGAGGAGTTCGCTTACTGTGGCGAGATGGATGAAGGGTGTGCCGATGATGACCTCGCAATTGGGCTTTTCGGCAGCGAGGATGTCCTTGAGTTCTGTGGCGAGTGCTACGCCTTCCTGCAGGGTCTTGTTCATTTTCCAGTTGCCTGCTACGATTTTCTTTCTCATGTGTTTTGGGTTTTAATTAATAATTTGCGTTATTTCGTTATGTCGTTATTTCGTTATGACGATGTTGTTGGGGATGAGGCGTTATGTCTTTATCTTGTCAAAGCGATTTCCTCTGGTGTGGGGAAATCTGTGGAGGGCCATTTGCCCACGACCTTGCCGTCGTGAAGGAGCAGGAGTCCGGGATTGGAGCGCACCATTGTCTTGAGGACGACAGCGTCTGCCAGGCAGAAGGGGTACTCGGCGCCTGTCATATCCCTCCACGTGGCGATGGCCTGCTCCGTGCTCGACGTGAGGCAATAGAAGCCGTAGCCTGCCTCAAGGCTGAAGTCGTAGAGCGACAGCAGTTCGTCCATCACGCCGTCGTTGGCTTTCTCGAGGTAGGGAGCGACGAGCAGCAGCGTGTATCCTTCAGCAGAGAGTATCTGCTCGGTGAGGTCCTCTCCGCTCGAAAGGTCTTGGATGAGCAGGTCGCCCACGCCCGTTCTCTCGGATGACTCCACTTCCACCGTCTTCGAATCGACGAAGGTCCATGTGCTGTCGGGATAGTCTTCGAGTGCGAACTCCCTGCGCTCGCCGTTCTTCTCGAGGATGAATGTGGTGCGATACTTGCCCGTGTACTGCTGATCGGCGAGCCATGCCTTGCGGATGTCTGCACCGATATGGTAGGGACGAAAGTCGATGACGGGCAGGCGCCAGAGGTTGTAGCTGACGAAGAGCACGGCGAAGACGAGCGAGCAGAGGGCCACCATCCACTGGAAACGCTTCCCGACGAGGTGAGGCATGAGCTTGTAGTAGCGCAAGGCAAGGATGGAGAGCACGAGCAGGACGACGTTCTTGCCGAAGCTCTGCCAGTTGGTGAGCACCAGCGCGTCGCCAAAGCAGCCACAGTCCTTGACGGGATTGGCAAGGGCGAGCCAAAGCGTCAGAGGCGTCATGACGAGCATGAAACAAATCGAGACGCTTGTAGCCAGACGGCGACGGATGCCGAACAGAAGGTAGATGCCTATGAGGAACTCCGCCACGGCCAGGGCACAGGCGAGCGACAGGGGTACGCCGTCGGGCAAGAGCCTGCCGATGCCCAACGCCGAGGCATAGTCCTCAATCTTGTACTGCGTGCCGCGCGGGTCAATGAGCTTCACCACGCCGGAGAACAAGAACGTCAGGCTCAACAGCAGACGGACAATTCCTATCGCTATGTACTTCATCATTCAGGGCTACTTTTTTCGGACTGCAAATTCTTTCTTTTTACCACGAATTACGCGAATTTCACGAATTTACGACCCAAACCTTTTGACTCCCCTCTGCTTTGCCAGGGCGCAACTGGTTCGTGCATTTCGTGCAATTCGTGGTAAAAACCAGAGTTCATAGTGTTCATTGTTCGTCGAAAGTCAGCTTGATGAGGCCGAAGACGGCGTAGTTCAACATGTCCATATAGTTGGCGTCGATGCCCTCGCTGACCAGCGTGTCGCCCTGTAGCGACTCGATTTGCTTCGTGCGGAACACTTTCATGAGAATCAAATCCGTGTAGCTGCTGATGCGCATGGAGCGCCACGCCTCGTCGTAGTCGTGGTTCTTGCGGAGCATGAGCTGCAGGGCTTGGCCGGCATGTTTGTCGTAGGCCTCCAGCGCCTCGGCCGCCGTCATGTCGTCGGGCTTTTCGCTGTAGCCCTTCTCCAGCTGGATGAGTCCGATAATGGCATAGTTGACGATGCCGACGAACTCGGGCCTGATGCCTTCGTCGACGTAGGATACGCCTTTCGTCTCGATGCTTCGGATGCGATTGGCCTTGATGTATATCTGATCGGTGAGCGACGACGGCCGGAGGATGCGCCATGCAGCGCCATAGTCGTGCAGCTTCTGAGCGAACAGCGCACGGCACTCAGCCATCACCTTCTCGAATTGTTCCTTGGTTTCCATGAGGACTTTTCGTAACTATATTCGCGTGCAAAGGTACTACTTTATTTTGAATTAGCGGCCAAGTTGGGGCAAAAATGTTCGTTCCGAAGGGGATTTGGCTCCGCGAGGCGCGGGAGGAGGCTTGCAGGGACAGCAAGAAGGAGGTGACGGACAACTGACATTTTGTAAGCAAAACGCACGATTTGCTTACACATCGAATTTTAGTCCTTTCGTCAGGAACGCCTGAAATCACTCGGGTGGCACTTTCCTACCCCGAGAGAAAAAGAAGGGCTTAAATCGAAAGGTTTTTCAGAACATCTTATTTTACAAACGGTTGCAGAAACCTCTCCGCGCCTTATTTCCTGCAATCGGATGTCGTTTTCCTAATAATCACAGGCAAAACAGGACAAAGAAACGACTTTTGGAACAAAAATCGGCGCGCCAAGTCGGCGGATTTCCACTGCAGAAAATCGCAACACCCTGTGCCGTGTTGACGAACATCGCGTGCCGTGTTGAGGAGAACCCTGTGCCGTGATGCCAAACGAGGCGTTTTATGACCACATTTTTGCACGGCGCGATTCTGACACTTTGCAAGCAGATACAAACAATACTGTGTCAGATTGTCAGAATCACCGTGGACGCAAGAAACGACCATGGCAGGCACGGCGGGAGCTCGGACAAAGCGGACGGACGGGCTTCGGCACGGAGCAATACAAATCATGCCCGCACTCCGGGGAGACTCCCCTTGGCGTGCGGGCATGTTATGCTGAAGGATGATGAGCCGAACCTTAGTAGGCGAAGATGGGATAGCCTGCCATGATGGCATTCACCTCGCTGCGCACCTGTGCGATGACTGCTTCGTCCTCGGGCGCATTGAGCACTCTTTCGATGAACTCGGCTATCTTCACCATCAGGTCTTCCTTGGCACCACGGGTGGTGATGGCTGGCGTTCCGAGGCGGATGCCCGACGTCTGGAAGGCGCTGCGGCTGTCGAAAGGCACCATATTCTTGTTCACGGTGAGGTCGGCGGCAACGAGTGCCTTCTCTGCCACCTTGCCTGTCAGGTCGGGATACTTGGAGCGCAGGTCGACAAGCATGGAGTGGTTGTCGGTACCGCCCGAGACGATGTCGAAACCGCGTTTCATCAGTTCGTCAGCCAGCACGGCTGCGTTCTTCTTCACCTGCTTTGCCCACTCCTTGAACTCGGGCTGGAGTGCCTCGCCGAAGGCCACGGCCTTGGCAGCTATGACGTGTTCGAGCGGACCGCCCTGTATGCCGGGGAAAACAGCACTGTTCAGCAGGGCCGACATCTTCTTCACCTCGCCCTTAGGCGTCGTCTTGCCCCAGGGATTGTCGAAGTCTTTGCCCATGAGGATGATGCCGCCTCGCGGACCACGCAGCGTCTTGTGCGTCGTACTCGTCACGATGTGGGCATACTTCACAGGGTTCTCCAGCAGTCCGGCCGCAATGAGTCCGGCGGGATGCGCCATGTCTATCATCAGCAGGGCTCCCACTTCGTCGGCAATCTTGCGCATCCGGGCATAGTCCCACTCGCGGCTGTAGGCCGAACCGCCGCCGATGATGAGCTTCGGCTTGTGCTCCAGGGCCAGCTTCTCCATTTCGTCGTAGTCCACACGGCCCGTCTCGCGCTTCAAGTTGTAGCCCACAGGCCTGTAGATGATGCCGCTCGTGTTGACCAGGGAGCCGTGGCTGAGGTGGCCGCCGTGGTCGAGATTGAGTCCCATGAAGGTGTCTCCGGGATTGAGGCAAGCAAGGAAGACGGCGGCATTGGCCTGCGCTCCGGAATGAGGCTGCACGTTGGCATACTCTGCCCCGAAGAGTTGGCAGACGCGGTCAATGGCCAGTTGCTCCACCTCGTCCACCACTTGGCATCCGCCATAGTAGCGTTTGCCGGGATAGCCTTCGGCGTACTTGTTGGTCAGGCACGAGCCCATGGCTGCCATCACTTGGTCACTTACATAATTCTCTGAAGCAATCAGCTCGATGCCTTTGCGCTGTCGCTCGTCCTCCTTCGCGATGAGGGAGAAGATTGTTGAATCCTGATTCATGTCTTTTATACTATTACACTAATTTAACATCAGACAGATTGATTTCCCTGTTGCAGTAGTGGCATTGCAGGGTGCCTCGTTCCTTGCCCAGGAAGTGGAAGCGCGTCAGCATCGGCTCGTTGTTCGTGATGCACTTGTGGTTGTCGCAGCGGACAATGCCGATGAGCTCTTCGGGCATACGCACTTCCTTCTTCTCCACCACCTCGTAGTCGCGGATGACACTGAGCGTGACGTTGGGCGCAACCACCGAGAGTTGGTTCACTTCATCATCAGAGAAAAACTTGTCGGCTATCTTGATGATGCTCTTGCTGCCCATCTTTTTGCTCTTGAGGTTGTAGCCCACGGTGACAGCCGAGCGCTCTTCCTCGAGATGCAGCAGGCTGATGACTTGGAAAAGCTTGGCCGAAGGAATGTGATCGATGACTGTTCCGTTCTGCAGGGCAGCCACTTGTAGCTCTTGTCTTTTCATGTTCCGATATTTAGAAAACGCGAGATGCAGACAATAAGACGGGTCCGCACGCGCTGTCTTATTTTCTTCTTTTCTTAATCTCTTATTTTAATATGTTTTTGTCGTTGATGATGTCCTCGAGCGTAATGCCGAGTGCGTCGCAAAGGATGGCCTCGCGAGCATAGAGTCCGTTGCGTGCCTGCTGGAAGTAATAGGCATAGGGCGTGTCGTCGATGCTGTATTCTATCTCATTCACACGAGGCAACGGGTGCAATATCTTCATGTTTGGCTTTACCTTGGAGAGCATGTCACGCTTCAACAGGTAACGATCCTTCACGCGCTCGTACTCGTCGAGGTCGGTGAAGCGTTCCCTTTGCACGCGCGTCATATATAATATGTCTGCACCGGCAATTGTGTCGGCGTCGAAGTCTTGATGCTCCACGAAGCGTATGCCTTTCTCGTGACAATAGTTTTTGTAGAGTTCGGGCATGGCAAGCTCGTCGGGCGCGATGAAATGGAACGTCGGGGAGAAGTGCCGCATGGCCGTGAGCAGACTGTGGACTGTGCGTCCGTACTTGAGGTCGCCCACGAGATAGATGTTGAGGTTCTCCAATGTTCCCTGCGTCTGATAGATAGTGTAGAGGTCGAGCATTGTCTGGCTGGGATGCTGGTTTGCTCCGTCGCCTGCATTGACGATGGGCACGGGCGATACTTCGCTGGCATACTGCGCCGCGCCTTCAAGATAGTGACGCATGACGATGATGTCTGCATAGTTCGACACCATCATGATTGTGTCCTTCAGCGTTTCCCCTTTCGTGCCGCTTGTCACCTTTGGGTCGGCAAAGCCGATGACCTTCGCGCCGAGGCGGTTGGCTGCCGTCTCGAAGCTGAGGCGTGTGCGGGTGCTTGGCTCAAAGAACAGCGTGGCAACGATTCTCCCTTCGAGAAGGCGACGGTTGGGATGCTTCTCAAACTCTTCTGCCATGCGGATGAGATACTCTATCTTTTCGCGCGAATGGTGCGCTATGGTGACAAGGCTTCTGTTTTGCATTGCTTTTGATTTTTCTGTTTGCAAAGATACAAATAAATGGAGAATGAAGAATGAAGAATGAAGAATTATAGGCCTTAAACAAAATTTTTCACTTTTCTCTCTTCACTTTTCGCTTAAATGTCGTACCTTTGTAGTCTTAAATTACCTATATCGGATGAGACGGAAGTTTTTCCTTGTCCTCTGGACATGTTACATACTGGGAGTGCTTGCCATCGGCATCACGTTTTATTGTATCTTTACGGGAGCCATCGGCTACATGCCTAACATCCGGCAGCTACAGAATCCTGTCAACAAGTTTGCCACTCAGGTCTTCTCTGCCGACGGCAAGCAACTGGGAACTTGGAGCTACAGCAGCGCGAACCGTGTTTTTGCCGACTTCGACGAATTGCCACCAGCTCTCGTGCAAGCACTTATCGCCACGGAGGACGTGCGTTTCTACGAGCACAACGGCATCGATTTCCAGGCTTTGATGAGGGCCATCGTGAAGCGTGGCGTGCTGGGACAGAAGAGTGCAGGCGGCGGAAGCACCATCACACAGCAGCTTGCCAAGCAACTCTACTCGGAGAAAGCCGCCACGACCACCGAGCGTCTCCTGCAAAAGCCGATAGAATGGGTGATTGCACTCAAGCTTGAACGCTTTTATACAAAGGAGGAAATCATCGGAATGTACTTCAATTACTTCGATTTCCTGCACAATGCCGTGGGCATAAAAACGGCGGCTCAGACTTATTTCAGCAAGGAACCCATGGCTCTCGACACTTGTCAGTGCGCCTTGCTCGTGGGTATGTGCAAGAACCCGAGCCTCTATAACCCTGTGCGCTATCCGGAGCGATGCATCGACCGGCGCAACGTTGTGCTCATGCAAATGGAGAAAGCGGGCTTCCTCACCGAGGAGCAACGCGAAGAACTGCGCCAGCGTCCGCTCGAACTCAACTTCCATCGCGTCAGCCACAAAGAGGGTCATGCCACCTATCTGCGCGATTACTTGCGACAGATGCTCATGGCTAAGAAACCCGTCCGCAGCGACTATGCCTCATGGCAACAGCAAAAGTTCTATGAGGACTCGCTCTCCTGGGAGCGCGACCCGCTCTATGGATGGTGCAACAAGAACATGAACCGCGAAGGCCGCCCCTATAATATATACACCGACGGCCTCAAAGTTTACACCACGCTCGACAGTCACATGCAGGAATATGCCGAGCAAGCTGTGGCCAAGCACGTCACGGGCGAGCTGCAACCGCTCTTCAACAAGGAGCAACGCACCAATCGCAACGCACCCTACGCCTCGTCTATCTCAGCAGAGAAGGCCAAGGCCGACCTTGCCCGTGCCAAAAGGCAATGCCCTCGCTACCTGGAGATGAAACGCGCCGGCTTCAGCGACAAAGAGATTGACGAAGCTTTCCTGAAGCCCATCGAGATGACCGTCTATACCACAAAGGGCGATAAGGACACGCTGATGTCTCCCCTCGACAGCATCCGTTACTATAAGTCCTTCCTCCGCACAGGTTTCATGTGCATGGACAGCGAGACTGGTCATGTGAAAGCATACGTCGGCGGCGTGGACTACAGCCATTTCCAATATGATATGTGTACGCTTGGCAAACGGCAAGTAGGCTCCACCATCAAGCCCTATCTCTACTCTCTGGCGATGGAAAACGGCTGGACACCTTGCGACGTTGCCCCGAACGTGCAGCAAACCTACGTCGTGGCAGGCAATCAGTATTGGACACCACGCAACGGAAGCCGCTCGCGCTATGGGGAGATGGTAACGCTCAAATGGGGACTCGCCATGAGTAACAACTGGATATCAGCCTGGCTCCTCAACCAACTTAGCCCCACTCTCTTCGTCAAGCTTCTCCACGACTTCGGCATACAGAATCAGGACATCCATCCCTCGCTCGCCCTTTGTCTCGGCCCGTGCGACATTTCCCTGGCCGAGATGGTTGGCGCATACACCGCCTTCCCACAGAAAGGCGTGCGGCGCAATCCGCTCTACGTCACACGCATCGAAGACAGCGACGGCAACGTGCTTGCACAGTTCCAGTCGCGCGTCAAGGAGGTCATCAGCGAGGAGGCTGCCTACAAGATGATCATCATGATGCGAGGCGTCATCGACGGCGGTACGGGTTCACGTATGCGCCGACGCTACAACATCACCGCTCCGATGGGAGGAAAAACGGGTACGACCAACGACAACAGCGACGGATGGTTCGTGGGCTACACGCCGCGACTCTGCTTCGGAGCCTGGGTGGGTGGCGACGAACGCGACGTCCACTTCCAGAGCATGGCCATCGGACAAGGTGCAAACTCTGCCCTCCCCATAGCAGCATACTTCCTCCAAAAGGTTTATGCCGACAGCCGTCTTGGCTACAGCCAGAACGAAGACTTTGACATCCCCAGCCAGTTCGACCCCTGCAGCAGCGTGCTTGAAGAAGACGACGGCAACAGCGAACCCGAAGAAGAGGAAATCGGCTTCGACATCGGAAGCGTGGAGGAAGAGTAACACTCGGCTGCAAAGACCAATGTTTCGGGGCTTCAATCTGCAAGGCCTTCCGCACTCTCCACGAGCCGACAGAAAACCATGCATTAGTAAATCGCAAATTATCCACGAGTAAATTTCAAATTATCCACGAGTGAATTCCTATTTATCCACAAGTGGATTTCAATCGATGCACTAATGCTTCCCAAACTAAGCACGTTTAGTTTCCAAACTAAGCACGTTAAGTTCGCAAACTAAGCACGTTAAGTTCGCAAACTAAGCACGAGGCGTTTGGCATCGCGGCATGAGAGCGCCGGAACAACTCGAAATGAACTTTGTCGCCTGGCGAAGTCTCCTTTTGGATTATATAAAGAAGAGGAGCCGAAGCAACCATGCAAGAGCAAAAAAAGTGTTAATTTGCGTCAAAATAGTGTCAACGCCTTGACATAAATCAACAAAAGCGCACTTTTCCGATTTTTTTTGTCACTATTCCTTGCAGAATGAAGTTTTTGCCGTACCTTTGCAGTGCAAAACAAAAGGTAAGGCATTCTTACATTGCATAATAAGTTAGTTCTGAAATTAAGGTAAGAAGATTTGTTTGAAGGTTAATAATAGTTGTTAGTTTTAGTTTTTGGAGAAGCAATCCGTGAGGACCGCTTCTTTTTTTGTCCCTACGCGAAGGCCTTTCCTGCCGACGGCACACCCGGATTTGCCCTGAGCGGCAGGCGGCTGTCTGTCAACTGGCAGAAGCACAGCTTCAGGACGCCAGTGCAAGGTGAAGCAAAGCCTGTGGGGGTATTGCTCTTTTTGCTCTCCGTGGAAACGAAAGGAGGCGGCCGCTACGGACCGCCTCCTGTTCTTTGATGTCATGCCGGAGCAAGCCTTCCGCTTACTTCGCTTCAGGATTGTCGTTGTTTGCCTCGGCCTTCTGCGCCGTGAACTCTACGGTGAACTGCACCAATGCAGCATTGTCCCAGTCCATACCCAAGGTGCGGTCTATCAACTGGGCGTTGGCATTGTTGATCTTGAAGGTGTAGTTGTCGCCACTCTTCGTGACGTTGACGGTGAGAGTGCCTATGCTTTCGAGATTGGTCCAGCCGCCTATGCCTTCCATCATGTAGCGGAACCTGTTGTCGGCACTGGTGTAGGAGGTCTGACCCTCAACGTATCCGGGAATCTCGAGGCTGACATCTCCCCAAATGCCCTGTTCCTGCCGGTTGATGTAAGCGTTCAGGCTGAGTCCACGCTCAGTGGTGACGCTGACAGCCTTCCAGCATTCGTCGCCCGAGACAGGCAGCTGGTATCGCAAGTTGAGGCCGTTGCCCAGGACCATGAGCACGCCTGGCGTCACACCCGAACTGGTGTTGGCCGTGAGGGTAACGTACTGATCCTCGTCGGTGAGCGTGATTGCCTTCGTAACCTTGTAGCCGTCGCCGTACTGGGCCACAAGGGTTGCGGCTCCACGATAGGTGGCCGACGTGAGCAGGGAGAAGTTTCCTTCGGCATCGGAGAAGGCGTGAGCGGTCTCATTGCCGAAGCCATACTGGATCGAGACGACGCACATCTGCGTGCCGGAGCCTTCGTTGGTGACCTTACCCTTCACGACGGGCACCCTGACGGGCATGGTCAGCGTGACGTTCTTCGTTTCCTGCGGAGCGAGGACGACGTTCGTGAGCTTCACAATCTTTGTTTCGTCGAAGGTGAAGTAGCCGTCTGCATCCATGACTTGGGCGTAGTTTCCGTATGCCTCGGAAGGCACCCAGACGGTCATCTGCGTGTTGCTGGGCACCACACAGGTTGCCACGCCGCTGGCATCGGTGCAGACTTTGCGCTGTCCGTCCACGTTCACTTCGACGCCCTGGACTGCATTTCCGCTGGCATCGAGTACCTTCACGCGGAGCTCGGCACGCAGTTCGGGCTTATCGAGATTGTGCCAGGAGAAGTGGGACACGGTGCCGACGTAGGCATCGCCTGCCGCGTTGAGCGATGCGGCACCCTCTTCCTCCCAGAGGCCGTTGGCTTCGTTGAAGCTCCACAGGGGGATGGAGGCCGGGAGCGTTGTGCCCTTGAACTTGTCGGGCACGGCGAAGGTGAGCGTGGCCGTCTTTCCGGGAGCCAACTGCAGTTTGTTGCCGGCGCCGTCGGTCAGCTCTACGGCCACCATGCCGTAGCTCACGAGCTGTGCTTCCGTGCCGTCCGAGCGGAGGGCACTGAGGTCGCCGGGCATGGCGTTGGGGAATATCTCGTCATCGGGGTCGAGATAGACCGACTGAGCCTGCACTGTGCCCGTGTAGGCTTCGCCCGTCTCGGTGACGAAGCCGTCGGCTGGCAGCTCCACGGTCATCTGTTCGGGGTAGCCCATCGTGAGCTTCTGGGGCGCAGAGGTCGTGGTTGTGACTTTCAGGCTCTGCTTCATGTCGACATCCAGGCGCGCTTCCTTCCGGAAGGGCACAGAGCGGACCACGGTCATGTAGCCCTCTTTCTGGAACTTGACCACGGCGCGTCCGTTCACGACGTGCACTCGGTCGAGCCTGTACGAGCCGTTCATGTCGGTCTGTACGGACTGGTCGCCCGAAGTCACCTTCACGCCCGGCAGGATGCCCCAGCCGTCGGGCCGCACGATGCCGCTGAAGGTGGCAGAGGCCGTACCGTTGTCGGGGATGACCACTTCGCCACCGCCGCCATTGCCCTGGTTGTTGTTGTTTTCGTCGTCACTCTTGCTGCAGGAAGTCGCTGTCAGCATTGCGCAAAGGGCGAAGAGCATTCCACCCCATGCAAGAAACTTTGTCTTCTTCATAGCTTGTATTATTATATCACTACTGTCCCGTTAAAGTGGACTAATTGTTCTTTGAAATCACTGAAATAAA
>CAMVDV010000034.1 GCA_947166305.1 uncultured Prevotellaceae bacterium
ACTTGAGCTTGCCTTCGAGCACGGGCGGCAGGGCGATGTCGGCCATGTGCTTCATCGAGAGGAACCACTGCTTGCAGAGCCTTGGCTCTACGGCTGTGTCCTGATTGCGCTCGGAGTAGCCCACTTTGTTCTCATAGTCCTCCACTTTCTCCAGAAGGCCGGCGGCTTCCAGGTCCTTGGCAATTTGCTTACGCACGTCCATGCGGTCCATGCCGACGTACAGAGGGCTTTGGTCGGAGATGGTACCATCAGGGTTGAAGATGTCGATGGTCTCGAGATTGTGCGTCTTGCCGAGCTGATAGTCGTTGACGTCGTGGGCTGGCGTCACTTTCAGGCAACCTGTTCCGAACTCGATGTCAACATATCTGTCCTCAATGACAGGGATGACGCGGCCCACCAGCGGCACGATGACCTTCTGCCCGCGCAGCCATTGGTTCTTCGGGTCCTTGGGATTGATGCACATGGCCGTGTCGCCCATGATGGTCTCGGGGCGGGTTGTGGCAACAACGGCGTAGTATCCCTTCTCATCCTTATGGATGATGTTCTCAGAATTTTCAGCGTTTTCAGCGTTTCCCGAGTATTCTGAGACATAATACTTCAGGTAATAGAGCTTCGATTTCTCGTCGCGATAGATGACTTCCTCGGTGGATAGCACCGTCTGAGCCTTAGGATCCCAGTTGACCATGCGCAGGCCGCGATAGATAAGGCCCTTGTCGTAGAGGTCGCAGAAGACTTTCATGACGCTCTCCGAACGCTTCTCGTCCATGGTGAAGGCCGTGCGATCCCAGTCGCAACTTGCGCCGAGCTTGCGCAACTGCTTGAGGATAATGCCGCCATGCTCTTCCGTCCAGGCCCAAGCATGCTTCAAGAATTCCTCTCGGGTAAGGTCGCGTTTCCTGATACCCTGCTCGGCCAGCCGGTTCACCACCTTCGCTTCGGTGGCAATCGAAGCGTGGTCCGTGCCAGGCACCCAGCAGGCGTTCTTCCCATCGAGGCGGGCTTTGCGGATAAGGATGTCCTGTATGGTATTGTTGAGCATGTGCCCCATGTGGAGAACGCCCGTCACGTTTGGTGGCGGGATGACGATTGTGTAGGGTTCACGCCCGTCGGGTTTGCTGCCGAAGAGCTTGTGCTTCATCCAGTAATCATACCATTTAGCCTCCACATCAGCGGGGCTGTATTTAGCTTGTAGTTCCATATTAATATATATAATGTGTGATTAGTTAATTATTCCCATGAGATATGTTGCAAAGAAGTAGAGCCAGTGGGTGACGATGCCTGCGGTGAGGCCTCCCACGAAAGTGCAGGAGAAGCTGCGGGAAATGAAGTGGCGGTAGCCAAGGGAGTCGAGTGTGGCGGCATCGGCACTGAGGAAGCCGCTCCAGCACATTCCCATGGCGGTGAAGACGGCTATGGCGTTGCTGTCAATGATGCCGCCTTTCATCATCTCAGGAATGAGTCCGAGGGCAGCACCCACCGTCCCGAGCGCCGTAACGGGGAAGGCCACGAGCTCGCTGGCATTGAATCCAAAGAGCCAACGGAAGAGGAATCCGGCTTTTCCCGCCAGGTATGGCAGCAGACTCGTGCCCTGATAAGCCTGACCCGTATAGGTATCCGTGACGGGGTCTGTGCCGAAGGTGAACATCATGACGAGGGTTGAGATGATAAGCACGCCCGGGATAATGGCAAGGCCTACTTCCACGCCCGTCTTGCCGCCGTCGAGCAGGGCATCAAGCACACGCACAAAGAGCGTCCCCTCAGCCCCCTCCCCGCTCCCCCTTTGGGGGAGGGCCTCATTCTCGCTGAATGGTAAGGCAGAAAGGGCGGCAGCACTGGAGCCCTCCCCCAAAGGGGGAGCGGGGAGGGGGCTATTTGAATCCTGGATTTCCTGTGTGCCGATGACGTCTTCATCGAGGTACTCGGGATGTTCCTTCAAGACGAGTCTTTGCATGAGGCGCGTGGAGATGATGCTGCCGACGACGGCCCCTACGAGTCCGTAGAGCGGCTCGGTGTAGTAACCGTGGCCCATCATGAAGATGATGACGAGCAGTCCCATGGCAAAGCTACCGGCAAAGTTCACGAGGCTAATGTGCTGATAGCGCTTGAAGTAGCGGGCGAACTGCGGATTCTTAGCCACCGAGATGATGGCAGGCTTGTCGCTGAGGAACGTCATCAAGGCTCCGGCGCTGGACACTCCGGGCAGATTGTAGAGAGGGCGCAGCACTGGCTTGAGCATCTTCTGCAAGAGATCCACCACACCGAACACGCTGAAGACACGACTCAACGCCCCTGTCAGCACACACATGGCCATGAGGTAGAAAACGGTGTTGAGCAGGAGGTCGTGGGCCGTCCGCATGATGGTGTTGAGCATGTTGGTGAAGCCCATCACCGAAGACAGATAGCCGAAAATGACGATGATGACTGCCAGACAGGGTATGCCGCGAGGGATTCTATTCATTTATTTCAAAGTAATTCTCAAGGATAGATTGTGCCTGATGTTCGCGGTTGTCGATGTCCTGGATGACTTTCCCGTGCTCGAGCAGGACGATGCGGCTGGAGATGTCGACGGTATGCTGCAGATTGTGACTGCTCACGAGTATGGTGGCGCCTGTCTTCTTGTTATATTTCTGCAGAAGATGCTTGATGGCGTTCTGGCTGCTGGGGTCAAGGAAGTTGAATGGTTCGTCGAGGATAAGCACTTTTGGCTGCAAAAGCATGGCTGCCATGATGCCAACCTTCTGTTTGTTGCCGGCGCTGAGCGTGCGGATGAGCTTCTTCTGACCCGCCAGCTCGTCGGCCATGAAGTGCTGATACTCGTCGAGGAATGCTTGGAGCTGTTCGTCGGAGGTGTCGGTGAGGCGGGCAATGAAGTGGAAGTATTCGTCGGGCGTAAGGTAGTCGATGAGGAAACTCTCGTCGACGAAAGCGCCAGTCCAGTCCTTCCAGACTTCAGTCTCAGCGACGTTGATGGCTTCTCCGCTCCATCCAGCCCCCTCCCCGCTCCCCCTTTGGGGGAGAGCCTCATTCTCGCTGAATGGTAAGGCAGAAGGGGCCGCAGCACTGGAGCACTCCCCCAAAGGGGGAGCGGGGAGGGGGCTGCCTGCTTTCATGCAGACCGTTCCCGTGTCGGCCTTGATGAGGTCGAGCATAAGGCGGAAGAGTGTGCTCTTGCCGGCACCGTTGTTGCCCACGAGACCGAGCAGCTCGCCGCTGCGAATGGTGAGCGCTGGGATGTCAACGGCCACCTTTTCGCCAAAGGTCTTCTTGAGGTCCTTGATGATGATTTCCATATTCTCTATTTCACTGTTTCACTTTTCTTTAATCATACTTCCAAACGTCGCGTGCGGCGATTGGCATTTCCGCGTGCGGCGATTGCCAACATCGCGTGCGGCGTTTGACATCTCCGCGTGCGACGTTAGAGCCCACAACCCAAGACCCTCCCCAACCCTCCCTTAAAGGGAGGGAGTCTTCGCCTGGGTTGACCTCGTCGAGCAATTGCTTCTCCCCCTTTAAGGGGGAGTTAGAGAGGGTCTTTTTCACCTTTTCACCCTTGTCTTGAGGCTCGGAAGCCTTCCATGTTTTTGTACCGACGGGCCATGAATCGCGTATAGACGTTGCGGAGCCAAAGGCGATGGGTGGCGAGCCCGACGATACCCATCACGGCCAGCAGCACATAGCCCCACGGCTCGCCGAGCAGCAAGCCTGCCAGTTTCTCCAGTCCCAAAGGAAGAAAGAGGATGACCATGCTGATGATTTGTTGTGCCATATTGCCTTGTTTGCCGGTCATCTTTGTGTTCATCGGCAAGGTATTGTCGTTGTAAACGGCCATCTGGAAGAGCATCGGATAGACCACGCCTGCCGTGAAGAACAGGTAGCCCACGTTCATCCAGACGGACATCTTGCCGATGATCATCAGCGGAAGCAGGATAATCGGCGGGATGAGAAGCAGGAGGACGTTGAAATAGTATTTGGCTGTGAGCAGTTGCAAAATGCTTTCGCGCCGACTCATCAGCCCATCGATGTAATTGCCTTCGTAGCACATGATGGTGACGAGCGTCATCATTCCCAATATGACATAGTTGTAGAGGCAAATGAAAGAGCGCATGATGCTATTGTCGTAAACGTCGCTGAAATACATGACAAGGCTGAACATCAGCATGATGCCGAGTCCGATGAGGAAGCCCATTCTCACCGACTTGTTGCGCATTCGCTGACGCACCTCGAGCTTCATGTATTCGCCAAGCTTGCCGTAGCGATTCAGGAAACTGAGCTCGGAGGTATGCCTGAGCTCGCGGTCTTCTTTCTTGGCAACCTCGTCGTGCACCATCCCCATCTGCAGTCGGTAGTTGGCCCAATAGAAGAAGGCTATCACCGCCATCGTGCAGAGGAAAGGCAGAACCGCCCACTTGAAGAAGCCGTACATAAAGAGGGTACACGGCATGTCGAGCGGATTCTTGTCCGGAACGAGCATGATGGCTATCAGAGCGCCGTGGATGACGGCCGGAAGGAGCGTCCATGCCAAGTGCTTCATGATGAGGGCTCGACAGAAAAGGTAGGCGTATCCATTCGCCACCAACAGCAGCCACCAGCCTAAGAGCCAGCCGAATGAGTGAAGCCAGCCAAAGGGTATGACAATAGCGATGAGCGCAAACGGCACCAACAGAAAGCCCCAATAGAGATTGCCGAGGCTGAGTCCGGCCCTCGCAAGATAGACATTCATCAGGAACGAACGGCGGATGGGCAGCAAGGCATAAGGCTGGACGTTCTGAGCCGGCGTCTCTTGCAGTACAAAGCGGAACCAAAAGTCGCATATCAGCAGCCAGAGCATCCCTCCATCGAAGACATGGAATGCCGCCACGCCGTTGTAGCTGTACTTCATCCCCATGGCCATCACGACGCCAAGGAAGACAAGAATGGCAGCATAGTAGAGCCACATGAACGCCATCAAGAACTTCATGAAGCGATTCTTGTCGAGCATCGGGTGCCGCTCCGCTTTGAGGTCGGCGTTACGGGCAATAAGTTTATATAATGTGTACTTGTTCATGGTCGGCAAGCGCAAGGGATGTTCCTTTTTACTTTTTCACCTTTTCAACTTTTCACCTTTTCGCCGAGATACTTTTCCGCTTCCATTGCTGCCTTCGCCCCACTGCCTGCGGCAATGACCGCCTGCCGGTATCGGGCATCGGCCACGTCGCCGGCAGCAAACACGCCAGGGACATTGGTGCAAGGCGTATCGCCTTCCGTCTGGATATAGCCTTCGTCGTTCGTCTGAAGCCAAGGCGAGAAGAGTTCGCTGTTAGGGTGATGACCGATGGCAAGGAAGAAACCGTCGATGGGAAGGTCGTACCGTCTTTCGTCGCTCTCGCCTTTCCTGAAGACGAGGTGTGCGCCTTCCACGCCGTCAGCGCCAAAGAGTCCGACGGTATTCGTCTCGAAGAGCACCTCTATCTTCTCGTTCTCCATGACGCGTTGCTGCATGATTTTGCTGGCCCTCAAGTAGGGTTTGCGCACGATGAGATAGACCTTCGATGCCAAACCCGCCAGGTAGGAGGCTTCCTCGCAAGCCGTATCGCCTCCACCCACAACGGCCACCGTCTTCTTTCGGTAGAAGAATCCGTCGCAAGTGGCACAGGCGCTGACGCCTCGGCCCATGTACTTCTGCTCGTCGCTCAGGCCAAGATACTTCGCACTGGCTCCCGTGGCGACGATAATGCTGTCGGCTGTCCAGTCGCTCCCATCGTCGAGCGTGACTTGGAACGGGCGATGGTCGAGGTTGACGCTCGCGGCGGCGTTGGGGAGTATCTGCGTCCCGAAGCGTTCGGCCTGCCGTCGCATCCCGTCCATCAGTTCGTTAGCATCGACACCCTCCGGGAATCCGGGAAAATTCTCCACCTCGGTGGTGATGGTGAGCTGCCCTCCGGGTTGCATCCCTTCGAGCAGAGTGGGCTGAAGACCTGCCCTTCCGGCATAGATGCCTGCCGTGTAGCCCGCAGGACCGCTGCCTATGATGAGAAGTTTTGTATGATTCATAATTAACAGACTATAATTCATTATTAACAAACGAAGCTATCTCATGTCGTTGACCAAGGCTTTGGGGTAATCGCTCTGCTTGAAGGAGAAGAAGTCTTCGCCGAGCTGGAGACCGGACTTGAAGCCGAGGATGCTAACGCGCTGCCAGTCGTCGTCCTCACGCACACGGATGCAGAGCGGCTGGTAGTCGCTTTTGCGGATATCGACATAGACTTCCTTGACATCCATCTTGGCATATCGCGCCTTGAGATAGACTTCATAGACAGCCTCACCGCGTAAGACGGTTTCACGCACTGTCATGCGGAAGCCTTTCTTGTAGATGTTCATGAAAGTGTAGGGATTCATGGCGGCCATCTCCTTCTTCGACGGCTCATCGATGCTCACTTCGCCCGCACTGGGCACGTAGCACCAGCGGGTTTTGCCGTCGTACCATGTCGTAATGTCGTCGGTCTGGAGCTTGAGCTTGCTTTCGTTCAGCCACATCGTGCCTGTCTGGGAAGCTTTCTCTGCCGCCCCTTCGAAGAGAGTTGCCTTGTACTCTATCTTGACATTGCCTGCCTTGCGCAGACGGTCGGCAGTGATGTCGAGCACCTTCATCGCTTCCTGGGCGAAGGAACAGTGAACCGCGAACAGAGAAAGGTGAAAGACAAATAGCAGTATCAAACGTTTCATAGGGCTGACTCCTTTATTTTTTATTCCTGACTTTATTTTTTTAACTTTTCAACTCTTCAACTTTTTAACCTTATCTGAGGTTGTCCATTATCATCATGAGCTGTTCTTCGCTGACGCAGAGCACTTCCCTGGGCTTGCTTCCCTTGGCAGGCCCGACGATACCTGCCTTCTCGAGCTGGTCCATAAGACGGCCTGCCCGGTTGTAACCTATGGAGAATTTGCGCTGAATCATGCTCGTGCTGCCGTTTTGCTCACTGACGATGAGGCGGGCAGCGTCTTCAAACATCGGGTCGAGGTGCGTCATGTCCACGTCTCCGATGTTGCCTTCGTCGTCGCCTTCAAGAGGTACTTCGGGCAGAAGGTAGGGCGATGCGTAGCTTTGCTGCTTGGCGATGTAGTGAACGACGTCCTCCAGCTCGTCGGTATCAATGAAGGCACACTGGATGCGGACGGGCTCGGAGCCGGTCATCAACAGCATATCTCCCTTGCCGACCAGTTGGTTGGCGCCGGTGCGGTCGAGGATTGTCTTGCTGTCGACGCCCGACGAGACCTTGAAGGCCATGCGTGCCGGGAAGTTGGCCTTGATGGTTCCGGTGATGATGTTGGCCGTTGGGCGCTGCGTGGCGATGATCATGTGTATGCCGACAGCGCGTGCAAGCTGTGCGATGCGGGCGATGGGGAGCTCAATCTCCTTGCCTGCCGTCATGATGAGGTCGCCGTACTCGTCGATGACGACCACGATGTAGGGCATATATCTGTGGCCGTTCTGCGGATTGAGCTGGCGCTCACGGAACTTTTGGTTGTACTCTTTGACGTTCCTGGCGTGGGCTTTCTTCAGGAGGTCGTAGCGGTTGTCCATCTCGATGCAGAGGCTTTTGAGCGTCTGGATGACCTTGTTGACGTCCGTGATGATGGGTTCCTCCACATCCTCGTTGCCTTCCACCTGGGCAAGGAAGTGGTTGACGATGGGAGCGTAGAGGCTGAACTCCACTTTCTTGGGGTCTATCATCACAATCTTGAGCTCTGCCGGATGCTTCTTATAGAGAAGTGAGGTGAGGATAACGTTGAGTCCGACGGACTTGCCTTGGCCTGTTGCACCAGCCACGAGGAGATGCGGCATTTTAGTAAGGTCGGCCATGTAGACTTCGTTGGTGATGGTCTTGCCAAGGGCCATGGGCAGTTCGTAGTCCGACTCTTGGAATTTGCGGCTGTTGAGTATGCTTTCCATCGACACGAGCTGCGGTTTGGCGTTAGGCACCTCGATTCCTATGGTTCCCTTGCCAGGGATAGGAGCGATGATGCGTATGCCGAGAGCACGAATGCTGAGGGCTATGTCGTCCTCAAGGTTGCGTATCGTGCTGATACGTATGCCTGGAGCCGGCGTTATCTCGTAGAGTGTGATGGTTGGGCCTATGGTTGCCTTCGTATTGTCGAGGATTTCCACCCGATAGTTGTGCAGCACCTCCTTGATTCGGTTTTTGTTGCTGCGCTGTTCCTCCATGTCTATGGTGCTCGAGGTGCTTTCGTAGTGGCGGAGGAGGTCGATGGTCGGGTACTTATAGTTCTCGAGGTCGAGCTTCGGGTCGTAGGGTTCGAGCGTACGCCCTTCGGAGAGATCTGCTTTCTCCGGGTCGTGTCCTACGACGACGGTCATGTCGTCGTCGCCCGACGTCTGCCCTTCCACTTTCAGGGGAGAGACTTTTGCCGCAGCCTCCCCGCCGTTCTGGGGCGAAATGTCGGGGTCTTTCTCTTTGCCGAAGTCGATGGTGGTGGCCGTCTGCGTGGCATCGTCGGAGAAGGGCGGGGATGCCGGGTGCCTGTCGCCTGCCCCGAGGTCTTCGCTGTCGGGCATCAACGGCTCATCAGCATCGGGGTTTTTGGTGTCGTCGAGGTTCCTGGGGTCTTCAAGGCCGTCAGGTTCCCGCTTATTCCTGATGACGAAGTGGCGGATGGCTGTGATGGCTTCGTCGCTGAGGTAGAAGAGATAGAGCAGAGCGGAGAGGATGAAGATGAGCAACGTGCCGAGTCCGCCCACCTTTGTCTGCATGAATTCCAGCTCATTCTTGCCGATCATGCCTCCCCACATGATCCAATTCGTGTCGAGGCTCGGGAAGATGTGGACGACATAGGCGGCGAAGGCGGAGGCCCAGGCCATGATGATCATGCAATTGAGAAACCATAGATGGAGCCTGACCTTGGCGATTCCCATGATACGGATGCTCGTGGCGAGCATAAGGACGGGGATGAGGATGGTGGACACGCCGAACATATTGTCCATGAGCCAGTGGGCCACCTCGTAACCCCAGCGTCCCAGCCAGTTGGCTATCTTGTAGGATTCGCTCGTGGCGTACTTCTGGTCCTCGGCCCCGGTGAAGAGATGGGAGACGAGGGCAATGAGGATGGCGAGCGAGATGATGGCGAGCACGGCGCCCCAGACGAAGCGTAGGTTGTCGCCATGCTCGGCCTGCTTGTCGGGACTCACCTCGTCGCGGTCGTTAATGTTGGAGCTGAACCAACTGAACGCACGCCGCCATGCCGACGGTTGCCGTGCCTTCTTGCTCCTGGGGCTCTGGCCTTTGCCCTTGGTGCCTGTCGGCTTATATTGTCTTACGCTTTTCTCCATGCGCTTTTGTGTGTAGAATCTTCTTTATATTGCGGGTGCAAAGGTACGAAAAAAAGGGGAAAGGGAAAAATGAAAGTGAAAAATATAAAAGTTAAAAGTTCAAAATTGTCTTTCTTTGTCAGCACGTCGGTTTCTCTTCCGCAAAAGCCTTGCCAGCGCAACGGAACTTAATTTGTCCTGATTTTTTCAGAATTTCGTAATAAGAGAATGGAAAAATCGTCCTCGGCCTGCTCCGTGGGTCGGTCCAGCCCATTTTTCGCCGATTTTCTATCTGCTTCATGTCCAAAGGATTGAAGTTTGGCGTTTTCAAGAACAGTAGAAAGATTGGATAGAAAAGAAGTGCTATTGGATAGAAAACGGCGTGTTTTTCGGTCCGTCGGAGCGTGCCGTGACAATAAAAACCCTGTGCTGTGTTGGCAAACATCGCGTGCCGTGTTGTCCATGACCCCACGGAGCGATGACGAGAACGGCACAGAATGAGGTCGCCCGTCCAAGGCTTCGACCAAAATGTTGTCTGATATTTTTCGATGAAAACGCTTGTCCTTCCTCTCCCCCACCCTGCCGTCGGCACCGGACATGGCTCTCGGTGAGGGCACAAAAAAAGTCGGGGTGACCCGACTCGAACGGGCGACCACCTGGTCCCAAACCAGGTGCGCTACCAACTGCGCTACACCCCGATGGCTTCTTCTGTTGACCATTGACCTTTGTATCATTGACCATTGAATCATTGACCAATGACCTTTGACCAATTATGGCAGGCCGAGCGAAAAAGCGGTGCAAAGGTACGAAAAAAATGGAAAAGGGAAAAGGGAACAGGAAAAAATTTTTGTTTTGCCCCCATAATTCTTAACTCTTAACTCCTAACTCTTAACTTTTTTGTATCTTTGTGGGGCAAAATAACGAAAACCAAACACAAAAATCAATCTAACGACAATGAAAAAGTACAACTTCAACGCCGGTCCGTCCATCCTCCCCAAGGAGGTGATGGAGGCAACGGCTGCCGCTTGCCTCGAATTTGAAGGCAGCGGACTCTCATTGATGGAGACAAGTCACCGTGCAAAGAACTTCCAGCCCGTGGTGGACGAAGCAGTCGCCCTGTTCAAGGAACTGCTCAGCATCCCCGAAGGCTACAGCGTCATCTTCCTCGGAGGCGGCGCAAGCCTCGAATTCTGCATGGTTCCCTACAACTTCCTCGAGAAGAAGGCCGCCTACCTCAACACGGGTGTCTGGGCAACCAAGGCCGAGAAGGAAGCAAAACTCTTCGGCGAAGTGGTGGAAGTGGCTTCGAGTGCCGACAAGAACTTCACCTATATCCCCAAAGGCTTCACCATCCCCTCCGACGCCGACTACTTCCACATCACGTCGAACAACACCATCTACGGCACTGAGATACTCGAAGACCTCGACAGCCCCGTGCCCATGATAGCCGACATGAGCAGCGACATCCTCTCCCGCCCGGTCGATGTCAGCAAGTACGGCATGATATATGGCGGCGCACAGAAGAACCTGAGCATGGCCGGCGTCACCTTCTGCATCATCAAGGAAGACCTGCTTGGCAAGGTGAGCCGCCCCATTCCCACCATGCTCGACTACCGTACGCACATCAAGAAAGGCAGTATGTTCAACACACCGCCCACCGTGCCCATCTACTGCGCACTGCAGAACCTCAAGTGGATCAAGAAGCAAGGCGGCGTAGAGGCAATGGAGAAACTGGCAAAGCAACGCGCCGAGATTGTTTACGGCGAGATTGACCGCAACAAACTCTTCGTCGGCACCGCCCAGGAAGACAGCCGCTCGCGCATGAACATCACTTTCGTCCTCAAGCCAGAGTATCAGGATCTGCAGGATGAGTTCATGGCTTTCGCCACAAGCAAGGGCATGGTCGGCGTAAAGGGACACCGCGACGTGGGCGGCTTCCGTGCCAGCTGCTACAACGCCATGACCATCGAAGGCTGCCAGGCACTCGTGGCTTGCATGAAGGAGTTTGAGAAAAATCATTGACCATTGACCATTGAGCATTGACCATTATGCGGACAGACAATCAAGTGCTTGCCGACAGCAAGGCTTTCGCTCTTCGTATAATAAGGTTATACAAATACCTTAAAGAAGAGAAGCAAATGTATATTCTGCCCAAACAGCTTCTTAGAAGCGGCACAAGCATTGGAGCTAATGTCCGTGAAAGTGTCAATGCTCAAAGTAGAATGGATTTTATAAACAAATTAAACATTGCTCTAAAGGAGGCAAACGAAACAGAATATTGGCTGGAGCTGCTACATGAATCAGGCTACATGAATGATCAACAGTTTGAGTCCATGTATAATGATTGCGGAAAGATAGCAGCGACTTTGACCAAAATCATAAAGACAACCAAAGCTGTCGCGAAAGAATAATGGTCAATGGTCAATGTTCAATGTTCAATGAAAAAAATGAAAGTTCTTGTAGCAACAGAGAAGCCATTCAGTAAGGTTGCTGTAGATGGCATTAAGGCAGTAACGGATGCTGCTGGATATGAACTCGTATTACTCGAGAAATACACAGAGAAAAGCCAGTTGCTCGATGCAGTGAAAGATGCCGACGCCATGATCATCCGCTCGGACAAAGTGGATGGCGAAGTGCTGGATGCTGCTAAGCAGCTGAAGATAGTAGTGCGTGCCGGCGCCGGCTACGACAACATCGACCTGGCAGCAGCCACGGCTCACAACGTCGTCGCCATGAATACACCCGGACAGAACGCCAATAGCGTGGCAGAACTCGTCTTCGGTCTGCTCGTCTTCGGCATCCGCAACTTCTTCAACGGCACGAGTGGCACAGAGCTGAAGGGCAAGAAGCTTGGCATCCTGGCCTTCGGCAACGTCGGACGCAACGTGGCCCGCATTGCCAAAGGCTTCGGCATGGACATCGCCGCCTACGACGCTTTCTGCCCAGCAGAAGTCATCGAAGCTGCAGGCGTGAAGGCTGCCAAGAGTCAGGACGAGCTCTTCGAGACGTGCGACATCGTCTCTCTCCACATTCCCGCCACGCCCGAGACCAAGCAGAGCATCAACTACGACCTCGTAGGCAAGATGAAGAAGGGCGGCATCCTCGTCAACACGGCCCGAAAGGAAGTCATCGACGAGCCAGGCCTCATCAAGCTCATGCAGGAGCGTGAGGACTTGAAGTACCTGACGGACATCAAGCCCGATGCCGACGCAGAGTTCGCTAAGTTCGAGGGCCGCTATTTTGCTACGCCGAAGAAGATGGGCGCGCAGACTGCCGAGGCCAACGTCAACGCAGGCATCGCTGCCGCCAATCAGATTGTTGGCTTCCTCGAGAAAGGCATCACAAAATTCCAAGTAAACAAGTAGTATGGCAAAGATAAAGCCTTTTAAGGGAATCAGGCCCCCGAAGGAACTTGTCGAACAAGTAGAGAGCCGTCCCTACGATGTCCTCGACTCGGAAGAAGCTCGTGCCGAGGCTGGCGACAATGAGAAGTCGCTCTATCACATCATCAAGCCCGAGATTGACTTCCCCGTCGGCACAAGTGAGTACGACCCTCGCGTTTATGAGAAAGCCGCAGAGAACTTCCAGAAGTTCCAGGACAAAGGTTGGCTCAAGCAGGACAGCGAGGAGATGTACTACATCTATGCGCAGACGATGAATGGCAAGACGCAGTATGGCCTCGTCGTGGCTGCTGCCGTGGAGGACTACATGAACGGCGTCATCAAGAAACACGAGCTGACGCGCCGCGACAAGGAAGAGGACCGCATGAAGCACGTCCGCGTCAACAATGCCAACCTCGAGCCTGTCTTCTTCGCCTACCCCGACAATGCCGTGCTCGATGCGCTCGTCTCTCGCATCGCTAAGACTGAGCCTGAGTACGACTTCATCGCGCCCATCGACGGCTTCCGCCATCAGCTTTGGCTGGTCAGGGAACAGGCCGACATCCGCACCATCACCGAGACCTTCGCCTCTATACCTTATTTATATATAGCAGACGGACATCATCGCAGTGCAGCGGCCGCGCTTGTCGGAGCAGAGAAGGCAAAGCAGAACCCGAATCATCGTGGCGATGAGGAGTACAACTACTTCATGGCCGTCTGCTTCCCTGCAAGCCAGCTCACTATCCTCGACTACAATCGTGTCGTCAAAGACCTCAACGGCATGACCGACGAAGAGTTCCTTTCCGCATTGGCCAAGAACTTTGTAGTGACAAAGAAAGGCACCGAGCCATATCGTCCTGCACAGCTCCACGAGTTCAGCCTCTATCTTGGAGGCACATGGTACAGCCTCATGCTTAAGGAAGGCCTTTGCGACGAGAGCGACCCCATCGGAAGCCTCGACGTAAGCATCAGCAGCAAACTCATCCTCGACGACCTGCTTGGCATCAAGGACCTTCGCAGCGACAAGCGCATCGACTTCGTTGGCGGACTGCGAGGCCTGGGCGAGCTGAAGCGTCGCGTTGACAGCGGCGAGATGAAGATGGCCTTGGCACTCTATCCCGTCAGCATGAAGCAAATCATGAACATCGCCGACAGCGGCAACATCATGCCGCCCAAGGCAACATGGTTCGAGCCGAAGCTGAGGTCGGGACTGGTGATACACAAGTTAAGTTAAGAGTTAAGAATTAAGAGTTAAGAAATAATGTTCGGAAGGAGAACGGCAGGTGGATTTTTTCTTAATTCTTAACTCTTAACTCTTAACAAATATCCAATGAACGACATCTACAAAACCATAGCAGCCAAAAGCGAGGGCACTTACACTGAGCTCAGGAGTAAGTTTCTCGCTTTTGCGCATCCTGTCGGCACGGTGGAGGAGGCGATGGCGCTCGTGGAGCAATATCAGAAGAAGTACTATGATGCCCGCCACGTCTGCTGGGCTTACATGATTGGTGCCGAAAGGGAAACGTTCCGCAGCAACGACAACGGCGAGCCGAGCGGTACGGCAGGCAAGCCTATCCTCGGGCAAATCAATTCCAACGAGCTGACGAACATCATCATCCTTGTTGTCCGCTACTTCGGCGGCGTCAAGCTCGGCACAAGTGGACTCATCGTGGCCTATCGCACGGCAGCAGCCGAAGCCATTGCCAATGCCACCATCGAGGAGCGACAAGTAGAGGCGGAGTATGAGTTTTCTTTTGAATACCCTTTGATGAATGCTGTGATGAAAGTTGTCCGCGACATGGAAGCCCGTGTCCTCTCGCAGACCTACGACATGGACGTGCAGATGCGCCTCAGCATCCGCGCCGGCCGTCTCGAAGAACTCAAGACAAGGCTCAAGAAAGCCGTCGAGCCTTATTAGCCAATTGTCGTTATGACGTTATTTCGTTATAACGATGGCCTCGTGATAACGTTATCCCGTTATAACGTCATGACGAAATCCTTTTCACAAGATATTCCTTGTCCCGTTGCAGGCGGGATAGTTTGAGCAGCTCCAGAACTCCCTGCCGGAGTTCATGCCCTTCTTTGCCATGCGCTTAATCATGGGCTTGCCGCATTGCGGACAGACAGGCGCATCGTCCTGCACGCTCTTCTCGGTGCGATGGGCGAGGCGTTCTGCTGTCAGTGCCTCTGTGAAGCCGCCTTCCTCGCGGAACATTGCCAGCTGGTTCTCGATTTGTTTGCTTAACATCAAGACAAGACGGTTGCAGAGGACTAAGATACAGTTGGCCGCCGTCATCGAATCGTCGGAAAGCAGCCACTTGTCGAAGCGGTGCTTCTGCTTCAAGATGTGGATGCTGCTTTGGTAGAGGACATCGTCCTGATAGTCCGGCTTGTCGAGCCTGACGCTTGCCACCTCCTTGTGTTCCGCCGACTGTGTTGACCACGGCAGTTGTTCGTGCCTCAGCAGCCAGTTGAGATAGTCGTTGGCGAGTTCGGCAAGCGTGGCGCGGGCAACGTCCGTGAGCTTCATCTCCGTCTCCTTCGAAGTGGAATGTCGCGAGTTTCCTTCGGCGATGTTGGCGGGAGCCGAGCGTGCAGCCTGCGTCATCTGGTCGTACTGCCGTCCGCAAGGGTCGTTCGAGTGATTGAGGAAACGCGAGCAGAAGTCCTGCGTCGCCAGTTGAATCACGTTCGCCATCACCCAAGTGTCGAGCCAATAGAAGCCGAAACGAGAGATTTGCATGATGTCTGGTCTTTAGTTTTTAATCTTTTGTTATCAATCTTTTGTCGTCATGACGTTATCACGTGATTTCGTTATGACGAAGGTTTTCGTTATCACGAAATTTCGTTATTACGTTATTCCGATATTCCGTTATCTCGTTATCTCGTCATGACGTTATAACGCCATTTCTCCGCAAAGTTACGAAAAATTTCCTTTGCCGCAAAGCCTTTCCGTTTCATTTCCCCTTTGCACTCCCTTGGGCAAGTCTGTTTTTGCTTTCTTTTCTCACTTTTTTTGCTTTCCTGCGCTTCATTTCAGATAAAAATACTATCTTTGTGGCGGAATTGAGGCCAAAGAGTCTCTTTTCCAAAGTTTATTGCTCAATTATCCTGCCGAACCGCGAACTCGAAAGGGATTTCATCGAGCAAACCTATACATTATTGGAGCTGCGTTTAAGCGCAGACTTCTCCATAAATGTATAGAGGCTTTCGCGGGCCTGGCAGGATATATGGCGGGTCTGCGCTTTTCTTATGCCCATAAGTTAGTGCTGCCCTCTTGACAGAAAATGATAGTACTAACCTAAATACTAATGAGCAAATGAAAAAGATGTTAATTTTGGTGCTGATGATGGCCGTTTTATCACCCGTCTCAGCACAAATCGTGAGTTCACAAAGCGAGCGTGTCATTGTGACAAAGGAGCCGAAGGTAAAGAAGAAGAACAAGCCGAGAAAGGTGAAGTTCCTTGTGAAAGGTGGGATTGGCGGAGATTTCGAGGAAGACAATTTGTTCGGTTATGAGGCAAGCTTTGGGATTGCAATGCCTGTAGGTAAAAAGGGATTGCTCTGGATGCCTGAGATTGGTTTCATGTCACGAGGACATTATTCCTTCATCAATCTTACCGGACACAAGGAAACCGGTGGAAAGATTTTCTCTCCGCAAATATCTCCGATAAACTTTGGTTGGAAACTGCGCATGAATAAAAACGTTTCGTTCTTGCCTGTTGTTGGACTGTATGCTGGTTATTTCTTTGGTAGTTCTTCACATTTTAGTGATTATGTGTATAACATCAATTTCAATCATGATTCTGCACACAAATATGAATATAGCGAAGACGGGTTTGATGTAGGAGCAAACATAGGTTTGAACTTTTTGATAAAAGAACGTTTCATATTAGGCATTCAGTCTCGCTTCGGCTTTATGCCGCGAAAGGATTATGTGGAGCGTGGATACGGCTATTCAAATTATCAATATGACGAAGAGAGTCACAGGCTTAAGAAACTTATGTTCACCCTCGGCATCATGTTTTAACTGACTAACAAACATCCTGACATGAAAAAGATATTATTAAGCATTGTAGCTGTGGTGGCTACGGCTACGGCCTTTGCTCAAAGCAAAAGCCAAGTTCAATACCAAGAGACACAAGCTCGCCTGCTCGACATCACATCCAACGCCTACGTCCGTCCGCTGACCGTGGAGCTTAAAATCAAAGGAGAAGAACGCATCCGCGAGACTGTGACAATCCCCAAAGACATTGCTTTGTCGGCAATGAAAGGCGACCCGAGCAACTGGCGTAGCTATGCTGTGTACGAAGTTTCCAGGCGTAAGAACTGTGATGTCATTGTAGCAGCGACGTTCAACATTCTTTTCGACGAAGTTCGCGGGGATAAAGATGTGTCGATTGAGGTTGTTGGTTATCCTGCTGATTTCGTGAACTGGCAGACTCTGACCAAAGAAGACTACGAATGGGTGCGCATGGAGAAGACAATCACAACTGCTGAACGCGATAAAATTGCAGCGGTCATAAAAGAGCCGACAAAGTAGTTAACAATACATTTATCTGGCTTTCTTACAAAATATCAACTTCGGGAGGATGTCGCTGTTATTCATCAGCACATTCTCCCGAAGTTCTTTCTGCTATGACGTCATGCCTATCTTCCGCGGAAAGGAGTCATCTGCAAACCACTCACGAGTAGTTGGCAAATTACTCGTGAGTAAATGGCAATTTATACACGAGTAAATCGGCAATTACTCGTGAATGATTTTCCGACGACGCACGGTTGCTCGGAAAACTAAACGTGGTTAGTCGAAAAACTAAACGTGGTTAAATCGCAAACTAAACGTGGTTAGTTTCCATACTTATCTTGGCTGTGACGGTGGGAGGTGGCTTAACCTTCGGCGGGAGGCAGCAGGGCCAGCAGTTTCTCGAGCAGGCGGGGCAGGGCGTAGTTCCCGAGGTCGGACTCCGGCACCCAGCGGCCGGGGAGGGTCTCGACGGCGGACGGGAGGGTGAGGCTGTAGAAGTCGGCATGGAGACGCTGGTGCGTGAGCTGATGGCGAACGTCTTTTGCCACGAGATGGAGGGCGGGGACTGAGAGCCGGAAGTCTGCGCGGACGGCCTTCTCCGCCTCATCGATGTGGAGGGGTTTTGCCGTCTCGATGAGCGGAAACTCGAAGAGTCCCTGCCAGATGTCGCCGCTGCCTCGGCGACGCAAGAGCGTCTGTCCGTCGCGCGTGCGCACATAGATATAAGTAAGGTAGCGGTCGCGGACGGCGATGCGTTTTGCCTTGCGCGGCAGGGTGTCGACGAGATGATGGTGGAGGGCGAAGCAGGTCTCGCCGAGCGGACAGGACGTGCAGAGCGGTGCGGAAGGTTTGCACTGCAAGGCACCGAAGTCCATGATGGCTTGGTTGTAGAGTGCCGGATGCTGGCGGTCGAGCATCTCGTCGGCAAGGGCTCGGATGAGCTTTCTTCCCTCTCCTGCATCGACCGGCTCTGTGATGCCGAAGTGGCGTGCGAGGACGCGCTGCACGTTGCCGTCGAGCACGGCATAGGGCTGTCCGAAGGCAAGGCTCATGATGGCTGCGGCCGTGTAGTCGCCGATGCCCGGAAGCGCGCGGACAAAGCCGTAGTCGGCAGGGAAGCGGCCTGCCGCTGCTATCAGCTTGGCCGCTGCATGAAGGTGGCGCGCCCGGCTGTAGTAGCCGAGTCCTTGCCAGAGCCGCATCACTTCCTCCTCGTCGGCCTCTGCCAGAAGCTGCGGCGTGGGGAAACGTCGGGCGAAGCGAAGGTAGTAGTCCGTGCCCTGACTGACTTGCGTCTGCTGCAGGATGACCTCGGAGAGCATGATGAGCCACGGGTCGCGCGTCCGTCGCCAAGGCAAGTCGCGCCCATGAGCGCCGTACCACTGCCCGAGAAGGGAGGAAAAGGATGCATTCATGTTGCAAAAGTACCGCTTTTTTGCCATGTAAAAGACTAAGTGGCAACTTTTTTTAATAAATTTGGCCAAAAGTTTTTTTCATTGGGAAAATAATCGTACCTTTGCACTCCGAAACTGTATAATCACAATAGTATTAACCATAAAATACCCAAAATTATGCCAAACGGAAAGAAGCATAAAAGGCACAAGATGTCAACGCACAAGCGTAAGAAGAGACTGAGAAAGAACAGACATAAGAGCAAGTAACGGACTTCTCAGGCCCAAAAGCAAGGTGGCAGGACTCAGCTCTGTCACCTTTTTTGTAGTAAAAAGAATGGAAGTAACAAGCGAACTATTCATTGACGTACAGCCGAAGAAGATTTCCATTGCACTGACCGAAGACAAACGGCTGGCCGAATATCAGGAGGAAGAGCAGAGCGTCTCCTTCTCCGTGGGCAACGTGTACCTGGCGAAGGTGCGCAAGCTCATGCCAGGCCTGAACGCCTGCTTTGTCAATGTAGGGCACGAGCGCGATGCTTTCCTCCACTACCTCGACCTCGGTCTGCAGTTTTCCTCCTACGCCAAATACCTCAAACAAGTCCAAAGCGACCGCAAGAACCTCTACCCCTTCGAGAAAGCAAGCGTACTGCCCGACCTCCCGAAGGATGGCAGCGTGCAGACAACGCTGCAGCAGGGGCAGGAAGTGCTCGTGCAGATTGTCAAGGAACCCATCAGCACGAAGGGCCCTCGCCTGACGTGCAGCCTCTCCTTCCCCGGCCGGTTCCTCGTCTTCGAGCCTTTCGGCGACAAAGTCTCCGTCTCCACCAAAATCAAGAGCAGCGCCGAGAGGGCACGACTCAAGCAAATCATCGAGAGCCTCAAGCCGAAGAACTGCAGCATCATCGTGCGCACGGTGGCCGAAGGCAAACGCGCCAGCGAGCTGGATGCCGAGATGAAAGTGCTCGTGGCACGCTGGGAGTCGGCACTCACAAAGGTGCAGCAGGCCAAGGAACTGCCTGCCCTCGTCTACGAAGAAACAAGCCGCACGGTAGGCATGCTGCGCGACCTCTTCAACCCAAGCTTCGAGAACATCTATGTCAACCGCGAAGACATCTATCAGGAAGTGCGCGACTACGTCAGTCTTATCGCACCCGAATGCGTCGGCGTGGTGAAGCAATACAAAGGCAGCCTGCCCATCTTCGACAACTTCGACATCACACGACAGATAAAGTCGGGCTTCGGACGCACCGTCTCCTACAAGCACGGTGCCTATCTCATCATTGAGCACACGGAAGCCCTGCACGTCGTGGACGTCAACAGCGGCAACAGGACAAGGAACCCCAACGATCAGGAAGCCAACGCGCTGGAGGTGAACCTCGGTGCAGCCGACGAGCTTGCACGCCAACTCCGACTGCGCGACATGGGCGGCATCATCGTAGTGGACTTCATCGACATGAAGCTGGCAGAGGACCGGCAACAGCTCTACGAACACATGTGCGAGCTGATGAAGCGCGACCGTGCACGCCACAACATCCTGCCCCTAAGCAAGTTCTGCCTCATGCAAATCACCAGGCAGAGAGTAAGGCCCGTCATGGACGTGGCCGTGGAAGAGGCTTGTCCCACTTGTCACGGCACAGGACAGATCAAGAGCAGTTTCCTCTTCGACAGCGTGCTGGAAGGAAAAATCAAGTTCCTCTACCACAAACTTGGCATGAGGCGCTTCACATTGCACGTCCACCCCTACGTCGCCGCATACCTGAACCAAGGTATGCTGAGCATCCGGCGCAAGTGGCAACTGAAATATGGCTTCGGCGTAAAAGTCATCCCCAGCCAGAAGCTGGCCTTCCTCCAGTATGAATTCTACGACAAGGACGGCCAGGAAATCGACATGAAGGAAGAAGTCGAAATCCGCTAAAGGCTAAGCAACACATCGGCGGCAGTGCCATCACAAAAGCCCTGCCTGTGCGACCTCAGACATGACGTGCGGAGATTGCAAACCCAGCACGCCGTGATGCCAATCGCAGCGTGCGGAAATCAGAATCCCCGCCTGCGCAGACAAAAAACGAAGCGTGCCTGGCAACATTGTCAGGCACGCTTCGTCTATTCTCATCCCATGCTGAGAGTGCAGGCGGCTTTCCCTATCCGAGGAAACTTATCAGCACGCCGGCGGCTACGGCCGAGCCGATGACACCGCTGATGTTGCTCGACATACAATAGTTCAGCACATGGTTCTTGGGATCATACTTCGTGCTGATGCCGTTGCAGACACGGCTTGCCATGGGCACCGCGCTGAGGCCTGTGGCGCCGATGAGCGGGTTGATCTTCTTCTTGGTGAACAGGTTCCAAATCTTCACCATGCAGATGCCACTGGCGATGCTCAAGGCGAAGGCACAGAAGCCGCCCGCCACGATGCCGAGCGTAGTGACGTTGACGAAGGCATCCACCGTCATCGTTGCGCCCACGCAGAGCCCCAAGAAGATGGTGGCAGCGTTCATGATGCCGTTGCTGGCTGCGTCGAAGAGGCGGAACGTGTCGTTGCCAATCTCCTTCAGCAGGTTACCGAACATCAGCATGCCCACCAGACTTACTGCCGTCGGCACAAAGATAGCCACGATTGTCGTCACGGCGATGGGGAAGATGATTTTCAGAACGCGCATGTTCTTTATTTCAAGACTGTCGGGATAGAGCTTGTCCATCTCCTTCATGTTGATGCGAAGTTCCTTCTCTGTGCAGAGGACTTTCACCACGAGGGGAATGATGACAGGCACCAGCGCCATGTAGCTGTAGGCAGCAATAGCGATGGGTCCGAGCAGATGGGGCGCGAGCTTGATGGTCGTGAAGATGGCCGTGGGGCCGTCAGCACCGCCGATGATGCCCAGCGAGGCTGCCTCCTGAGGCGTAAAGCCCACCAGCAGAGCCACCAGCAGCACGGCGAAGATGCCCATCTGGGCTGCTGCACCGAAGATGGCAAGCTTCAGGTTGCGAAGCATTGGCCCGAAGTCCGTCAGCGCACCCACGCCCATGAAGATGATGGGCGGCAGCAGTCCGCTCTTGATGAGTGCGTAGTAAAGGTAGTTCATCAGCCCGAGGTCGTGCGCAATCTCGTGGAGCGGCATCTCATAGATGTCTTTCTTCACCATGACGCCGTTCTTCATGAACTCCACCATGCCGTTGCTGTCGGCCTGAAGCACGCCCATGCCTCCGCCGGGGAAGTTGGCGATGAGCACACCGAAAGCGATGGGAATGAGCAGCAGAGGCTCGTACTTCTTCACGATGCCCAAGTAGAGCAAAGTGAAGGCAAGCAAGTACATCACGATGAACAGCGGGTTCTGCCCGATGGCCGAGAGCGCCGTCATCTGGTACAGCTTGTCGAGGATGTCGTATATCATCTCCATATTCTTATTCAGATAATGTATGATTCAAGAAATAAGAAAGTGCGCTGCGGGCCAACTCTTCAGCCCTCGCATGCAGACGCTCTTCTCATTTTCCACAATTCTTATTACCCAATTTTCATGATTGGGTCGTCCTCTTCCACAGAATCGCCGCTGCTGACGAGGATAGCCGTAATGGTGCCTGCCTTGTCGGCGCGGATGGCGTTGAACGTCTTCATGGCCTCGATGTAGCCGAGCACATCGCCTTCCTGGATGGCGTCGCCCACCTTCTTGGGCGTTTCGCTGTTGTCCTTCGTCAGATAGAACTTGCCTTCCAGCGGAGCGAGAAGGTCGGTGCCTTCGCCTACCGCTACGGGAGCACCGGCAGTTGCTGTGGCTGCAGGAGCCTCACCGCCGTAGGCGATGTTCACTTCGTAGGTCTGTCCGTTCAGACTTACCTTTATCTGCTTGGGCATGTCGCCTGCGGCGGGAGCATTCTTCTTGGCCTTGCGCTCTGCCAAGTCCTTTTCGAAATCGGCCTTGGCCTTGCCGCTCTTGTAGGCTCTGTACTGCTCTGGATGCATGGCAAGCTCGAAGAGTTCCTCATCGTCCTGCCCGAAGTCCCATCCGTTCTGCTTCATCTCCTGACGGAACTCATCGAGTTTGTCGGGATAGTAGCTCTGGGGATCGTTCGTCTCGAACTCGCGGCCTTGTTCTTTCGCCATGTCTTTCAGCTCCTGAGCCACAGGGCCAGGGAGCTGACCGCTCTTGCCGAGTATCATGTCCCAGATGTTGTCGGCAATCATGCTCCAGCGCTCCTTGCCCTTCTCCATCTGAATGACGTTCATCAGGGCAAGGTTCTTGACGTACTGGCTGAACGGTGTGACGAGGCAAGGATAGCCAACCTTGGGCCAGACGTAGGCCACTTCGTCGAAAAGCTTCACGAGAAGTTGGTCGGTTGTCAGTTCGGGCTGACCGTTCTTTGCCTTCCATTTGTTCAGACTCTTCAGGTTGTCTTCGAGGTCGGTCATCAGGGAACCCATCATGCCTCCAGGCAGTCCGGGCTTGATGAGCAGGGAGTTGTTGATATGATTGAGCTTGGGAATGTAGTATCCCAGGAAGTCATCGTACATTTCCTGAATGAGAGTACGTGCCTCCATGTAGGCTTCCATGTTGATTTCCTTCACCTGGAAGCCGGCATCCTTCAGCATTTCCTGCACGGCAATGATGTCGGCATGTCCTGTTCCCCAAGAGAGGGGCGACATACCTGTGTCGATGTAATCGCAGCCTGCCTTGGCGACCTCAAGAATCGATGCCATGCAAAAGCCCGGGCCTGCATGGCTGTGGTACTGGATGACGATGTCTTGCTTGTAGGCTTTGATGCCTGCCACAATCTTTCCGAGGCTTACGGGACGACCGATGCCGGCCATGTCCTTCAAGCAGATTTCGTCGGCACCTGCATCGATGAACGTCTTGGCCAGACCCACATAGTACTCCACCGTATGAATCGGGCTGTGCGTGATGCAAAGACTGGCCTGCGCTATCATGCCTGCCTCTTTGGCATATTGGATGGAAGGGATGACGTTGCGCGTGTCGTTCAGTCCGCAGAAGATACGCGTGATGTCTGTGCCCTGAGCTTTCTTTACTTTATAGAACAACTTGCGGACGTCCTTGGGCACAGGACTCATGCGGAGGCCGTTGAGGGCACGGTCGAGCATGTGGGTCTGTATGCCTGCCTCGTGGAAAGGCTTCGTCCACTGGCGTACACTTATGTTGGGGTTCTCGCCGTAGAGCAGGTTCACTTGTTCGAAACCGCCGCCGTTGGTTTCCACACGGTCGAAGCAACCCATCCTGATGATGGCGGGTGCTACTTTCAAAAGTTGGTCGACGCGAGGCTGATACTTGCCGGCGCTCTGCCACATGTCGCGGAAGACCAAACTGAACTTTACTTCTTTCTTCATTTGTTATCTTGAATACTGCTTTTACTTATTTTATATACGTTTGGCAGAAGCCACATGGCCTTTGCCTCCTGTTATCTGGCTGACTACCTGCTGAAGCACAGCCATCGTGGTGCTGTCCACCTGAGCTGGAGCTGCAGCTCCCTTCTTGGGAGCAACTGTTTCCTCGGGAGCTATCTTGTTGACTGCCTTGATGAGCAGCTTTCCTCCCCAAATGACGATGAGAAGAATGAGGAAGACGGTGCTCATCCCGACCACCATCAATTCAATTCCTAATCCGATGTTATTCATTCTTTGCCTTAATTATTTTGGGCGCAAAAGTACAAAAAATAATTCACTTTGTGCAGTAAAAAGGCAAAAAACTTATCTTGTTTGTTCTATTTTAACACTAATGCCTTGACAAAGGACACCAAGAGGCGGGTTTTCCTTTTCAATTGTCACAGAAACCTTTCCGACCAAAGGGCATTCGTCGAGTATGGCAGAAGCAATTCTGGCTGCCACATGTTCAAGAAGTTTGGAGGGAACGGCCATCTCTCTCTTCGCTATGCTGACGAAGCGTGAGTAGTCCGTCGTGCCTTCCAAGCAGTCTTCGCACAAAGCTAACTCCCCGACTTCAGTCTGCGCACAGATGGTGACGTAGAAGTCTCCGCCGACCGTCTGCTCCTGAGGCAGGCAGCCATGACGGGCGTACACCTTGATGCGACTAACGTTTATCTCGCACATGCCATTTGCCATTTTCTATCTACCTTTTATTTTCCTTTGAAGGGAGTTAGGAGTTTTCTTCTTCCTCCTCCACAGTCTGCTGTGCGTCGGGCAGGTACTTTTTCAGGACTCGGGCCACGCCCGTCGTCCAGGAGTTGATGGTATCGTTCTCGAGCTGAAGGGAAGTGATGAGACGGACAACATGGTCGATGGGCATACGATAACGAAGCACGCCGCTGATGAGCTTGGCGTAGTCCCAATATTCAGGATTGAAGCGTTCGCTCAGACCTTCGATGGTGGTCTTGTAGCCACGCTTGTTGACGAACTGGAAGTCGTAGCGCTTCTGTCCGTTGCGGTCAAAGTGCTTGATGATGAACCCCTTTGAGACGCTCTTGGGAATGGCTATGCCTTCCTCGTCGTCCTGCAGGCCAGTGAATATCTCGTAGGGCAGTCCGTCGAGAAGACCGACGAAGGCCACCCACTTTTCCTTTTTGTTCTGGAAGCGGACGACGTCGCATTCGAGCACTTCGGGCCTTCGCTCTACGACGGAAGGCACCACGCCTCCGGGGAAACCCTCTTGCCTCATGAACCTCTGCCTGCTGAGTGCGGCAAGCAACCCTTCAGACATTGCCTCGTTGTCCTTCTTGGTGTAGCGGATGTCGGTGAAGACTTGTGCCAGCGTCTGCTTGTCGTTGATTTCGACGAAGTGTTTGTTGACGGCCAGCGACTCTCGCTTCTTGTAGCAGGCATCGATGCGTTCGGGCGTGAAGGGACTGTAGGTCTCTTCGTGCATGATGGCCTGGAGCGGAAGACGGTCGGTCTGTTTGGGTTTCTCGGCAGGCCATCCCACGGTCAACGTCGCTACGGGGAAGACGAGTTCGGGCAGGCCGAGGGCATCAATGATGGCCTGTGGCTGGTAGATGGTTGTGCCGAGGAAGCAGAGTCCGAGTCCTTCTTCTTCGGCCAGGCAGCAGAATGTCTGGCAGAAGAGCAGGGCATCCGTGGCGGCATTGAGGAAGCTGAGGGGATTGTCGAAGCCTGGTGTAGCGTCGCGAAGCGTACACCAGTCGGTGGTACGGCGAAAGTCTGCACAGACGGTGAGCACGACGGGGGCTTGCGTCACCATGGGTTGGAGGAAATGGGCCGGTGCAAGTTTCTCTTTCATTTCGGCCTTCCTGGTCACGACCACGCTGTAGAGCTGCAGGTTGCCCATGGTCTGCGTGCGGGAGGCTTCCCCTATTAACCGATTCAGCAGCTCGTCGCTGACGGGCTGCTGAGTGTATTTGCGGATGGTCCTTCTCTGCTTGATGTTCATTGTGGCTTATTGTTTATTTTCTCTTCCAGCTCTTCGAGATGACGTCGCAGCTCCTTTTCCACTTTCAGCCGTCCCTCTATGGTTTTTATGCCGTGCAGGACGGTGGCGTGGTCGCGGTTTCCGACGTAAACGCCGATTTTGCTGGTGGTGAGTTTTGTGTGCTTATGCGCCAGGTACATGCTCACCTGCCTCACAGTGACTATGTCGGCCTTCCTACTCTTGCCGAAGATGTCCTCTTCCCTGACGTTGAAGAACTCGCAGGTGCAGGTGATGATGCGGTCGATGGTGATTTCTTTCTTTTCAACCTTAGTCCGTCCGGCCATGATGCGCTTGGCGAAGTCGACGTCGATGTCTTTCCCATAGACCACAGAGTAGGCCATGAGGCTGTGGACGATGCCTTCCAGTTCGCGGATGCTGCCGCCGGTGTTGTGCGAGATGAAAGCGATGACGTCGTCGGGGATGTTGAGTCCGTCATGCTTGACGATGCTGTGGAGTATGCCGCGGCGCAGGGCTTCCTCGGGTTTCTCCATTTCTGCCACCAGTCCGCCCTTGAATCGTGTGATGAGACGGTCTTCCATTCCCTGGAGGGAGATGGGCGGTCGGTCGCTCGTCATGATGATGTACTTGCCGTTTTGCCTGAGGTGGTTGAAGATATGGAAGAAGGCATTCTGCGTTCCCTTCATGCCGACGAGTTCCTGCATGTCGTCTATGAGGAGCATGTCTATGCTCTGATAGAAATGGATGAAGTCGTTGACGGTGTCACGCTTGATGGCATCGGTGAACTGGACCATGAAGAGGTGAGCGCTGAGGTAGAGGACTCGCTTCTCGGGGTGCACTTCTTTGGCGCGCAGGCCGATGGCATTGAGCAGATGGGTCTTGCCTACGCCGCTCGGACCGTAGATGAAGAGCGGGTTGAAGGTCATCTGTTCGGGATGTTCGGCAATGGCCTGTCCGACGCTGCGGGGCAGCTTGTTGCTCGTACCTTCGATGAAGTTGGCGAAGGTCTGGCGGGAGTTCAGCTGCGAGTCGAGGTCCTGTGCGAGTCCGGCGGCCTGCGCCAACGTGGGCGACTGGTTGGCCTGGTAGTTGCTGTGCGTTGGCTCCGGAGCCACATAGCCGTCGCTTTCCTGATTGACGGTGACGTTTCCGGCCACTTCGACCTCGTAGGACAGCGTGACGTCTGTCTCGAAGAAGCGGTTTATTGTGACGTGGATGAGATGACGGAAGTGCTCTTCGAGGTATTCGAAGAAGAATTGCGACGGAATGGACACCGCAAGCTCCTTCTGGGCAGCATCGTACGACTTGAATTTCATCGGCTGAAACCACATCTGGTACTGCTGCTCGCTCACGTTGTTGCGGAACATTTCCATGCAACGCTGCCACAATATCTGGTACTTCTCTTTCATCTGTTCTCTTTGCACATATATTATATATAATGTATATGCTTTTGCCGTGTCCGGCTTGCTCGCCCTTGTTACTTTTTTTGTAGGCGAAATCGTCTGCAAAGTTACGGCTTTTTTCAATATCTTGCAAGCGGCTTTCTGAATATGGAGTTTTGTTCGGAAGTTTAACTCTCTGTGTTTCAACTTTCAGAAATCAAGGTTTTTCTAAGCGTTGCTGGCGGCTCTTGCAAATATGCAAGCATTTGATTATCAGCAATGCAGGCGATGTGCACTGCCTCGGCTTGCCGCTCGGTCTGAGGGGCATAACCTGCGTTATTTTATGAAGTTATATTTTCGGCTTCGTCGCCTTTGGTGTTTTTATCTAATTTCGCAAAAATCTAAATAGGCCTGTGTCGTGACGGAAATAAAAAAAAGTTGTGTCTTTCACAATAAAACGCCCTGTTTTTTCGTTTTCAATATAAAGGCAGGTCGTGCGGAAGCCTTCGAGAGGCGGCGCGACTGCCCCGAAGCGACATCACAACACCAACCTTCCACCCGCAATCCACAAAATCAGCCTATGGAACAAACACTACCCCTTCCACTTTTCCAGCCGAATACCGCCGTCCTGGCCAAGGTTCGCCAGTTTGCGCGCACGTTCCGGCCGCAACCATTCATTGCAGCTATTGCCTGAACATGGTTTCTCCCTCATTGCTTTCGGCTAACTTTGCCAACCTCGAGGCCGAGATGAATTGGTTCAACCAAAGCTCGGCCGACTGGCTCCACATTGACGTGATGGACGGAGTGTTCGTGCCGAACATCTCCTTCGGCTTCCCTGTGCTCCGACACGTGGCGCGCATCTGCCGGAAGCCGCTCGACGTTCACCTGATGATCGTGCAGCCCGAGAAGTTTGTCCAGGAGGTGAAGGCTCTCGGAGCCTACCTGATGAACGTCCACTACGAGGCCTGCACGCACCTGCACCGCGTGGTGGGACAAATCCACGAGGCGGGCATGAAGGCGGGCGTCACGCTCAATCCGGCCACGCCCGTCGGCGTTCTGGAGGACATCGCTGCCGACGTGGACCTCGTCCTGCTGATGAGTGTCAACCCAGGCTTTGGCGGACAGCAGTTCATCCCGCACACTGTGGAGAAAGTGCGGCGGCTGCGCGAGCTCCTCGACCGCACCGGTAGCCGTGCCCTCATTGAGGTGGACGGCGGAGTGAACTTGGAGACAGGCCGAATGCTCAGGGAGGCTGGAGCCGACGTCCTTGTGGCTGGCAGCTACATCTTTGCGGCTCCCGACCCGGCGAAGGCTTGCGAGGAACTTGCCAGGCTGTAAGGCTTCCCCATGATTATTCAGCACCCGATGCTTTGGTGCGCTGTCTTTCTGATGGCGGGCATTGCCGTCGGGCTGTTTTTTCCACTACCCTACTACCTGCCGCTGCTGGCTGTTCTGCTGATAGGCTGCACGCTTCTGCGGCACAAGGGACACCTCCACGACATCCTGACGCTGTTCGTCTGGCTCCTTCTGGGCTGCAGCAGGGCCAGCATCTGCTCTTTCTTCAGCGAAAAACCTGCATGGCAACAAGCGATGGAGCAAGAGGCAAAAGCGGTGCAGACATCCCTGGTGACAAGACTTGAGCAGTCGGGCATCTCGACGCAGACTATGGCCTTGGCAGAAGCACTGGTGGTGGGCAAGAAGGACGACCTGAGCCCTGGGACGAAACGAGCCTACCGGCAGGTCGGAGCGAGCCACTTGCTTGCGCTGAGCGGAATGCATCTGGGCATCATCTACGGCATTCTCTAGCTCATCTTCGTGCGTTGGCTTCGTCACAGCAGATGGCGATGGTATGCCCTGCCTCTTGTACTGTTGAGCCTGTGGGGCTATGCCCTGGTGGCCGGAATGCCAGTCTCTTTGGTCAGGGCGGCACTGATGCTTTCCATCATGACCGTTATCTCTTTGGCGCAACACCATACCGACCCGCTGCATCCGCTGGCCTTGAGTGCCGTCGTCATCCTGCTCATCGACCCTTCGGACCTGCTTAGCATCAGCTTCCAACTGTCCTTCACGGCCGTCTTCTTCCTGCTGGCATTGTGGACACCGCTGAGCGAGAGTTTCCCCAAGCTGCATTGGTCGGTGGAGCTGATTGCCGTCTCCTGCGTCGCCAGCTTAGGCACGATGCCGCTCGTGGCGTACTACTTTCATCAAGTCACGCTGATTGGTCCGCTGCTGAGCCTCGTTCTCATTCCGCTCACCACCGCCATCATCTACCTGACGCTTGCCGCCATGCTGCTGCCAATGGTGCCCTTGGGGTGGCTGCTCGACAGGCTCGTGTCGCTCCAGCAGCACATTCTCGAGCTGGCCGGAAGCCTTCCTTTTGCCACTCTCGACGATGTCCGCCCGAATGGCACGCAGGTGGCTCTCATCTATGGAGCACTGCTTGTCGCCATCATCCGCCTGCGGACCCGGGATGATTAGCAGCAGGAAAGACGTCACTCCCCGAAGGCGATGTGCTCTTCCTGCCTTGTGCGCTATGGACGCGCCGTGGCGCACCCGCCATGGCCGGCACTTTCTTCGCAGCCCATCCTTCGCAGCGAACACGGACGCGCCACGGCGCGTCCCTACTTGGCGAGTGTGGCATTTCCGCTTTCCCAAAAGCAAGTTCCTCCATACTTCATGTCATAATCTTTTAGCGGACAGCAAGAAAAAACTGAGGCGACGGGTTGCGTTGCGTCACACGGCAGGGAGTGTTCGTTGCTTATACATGATAAAGCAATTGCTGCATCATGTATAAGCAATTGCTTCATCATGATGCAGCAATCAGAAGGGCACAGGGTTTTTGGCAAAAGGGTGTGCCGAGGGGGCCGAAACCCCTCGCCCTTTTCGGTTGCATCCAAATGATGATACGCTGACTCCTGCTTTTCTACAACCACTAATTGCACGAACTGCACGAATTTATCCTTGGCTGCAGGGGCGCAGACAATTCGTGCAGTTCGTGGAATCCGCGGTAGGAAACCCAAAACTCAGTCGTTGGAGAAGTCGGCAAGCACTTGGCGATAGACGGTGAGGATGGTGCTCTTGCGGATGAAGCCTACGAAGACGCCCTCGTCATCCACTACGGGTAGCGTCCAGGCGCCCGTCCTGTCGAACACGCTGACCACGACTTCCATGGCATCATTCACGGTGAGGACGGCCTCGGGCTGCTTCATGAGCTGCGACACGGTGAAGCTCCGGTGCAGTTCCGGACGGAAGATGAGGTGGCGAATGTCGTCGAGATAGACGGCACCCACGAGCTGCATCTGGCGGTTCACCACAGGGAAGACGTGGTTCTTGCTCGTCGATACCTGCGTCGCCACGTCGCCCAACGTCATGTCGGGATAGAGCACTTGGTCGTAATGCTGTATGACGCTGTCCATACTCATGAGCGTCAGGACGGAGCGGTCCGTGTGGTGCGTGAGCAACTCGCCGCGCTGTGCAAGCCTCATGGCGTAGATGCTGTGAGGCTCGAAAAGGCGTATCGTGAGGTAAGAGCCCACGGCGACAATCATCAACGGCATGAAGAGGGCATAGCCACCCGTCAGCTCTGCGATGAGAAAGATGCCCGTCAAGGGCGCATGCATCACGCCGCTCATCAGTCCACACATGCCCAGCATGGCAAAATTCCTCTCGGGTATGTCGAAGCCAAGCACGTCGT
>CAMVDV010000035.1 GCA_947166305.1 uncultured Prevotellaceae bacterium
GTGGTATGCGCGTCAGCAAAGGCAAGGAGTGTGTAACGATTCTTGACCAGGTGGGATTGTACCAGACTTTCGGCTTGCCTACTGATGAGCGCGATTGGATAAGGATGTTCACTGGCAAGATTGCCGGTAAGGCTGGTGTGATAGGTGAACGTCCCATCATCATCAGGGAAGACGAGGAAGAAAAGGAACTTGTCAACCTGGAGATGGTGCGCATCAAACGACGTGGCGAGAAACACACTGGCGTGGAAATGTTCATGCAGGGCGGCAAGTATGGCATCATGTATGACGGGGACATCACCTGTCCGGCAGAGTTTGAACACATCAAGAGGATATCGGACGGATACTATGCCCTGGCTACTTATCCTTATAATATATATAGGAACAAGGTGACGGTGATTGACCTTCGCGGACGCAACCAGAATGTGGCGCTCTATGGAAAGGTGACACAGGAAGGTGACTTGTTCTATGGCAAATCTGCCTCAGGCAAGATGGTATATTGGGACGGCAAGGGATGGACTTACTATGAATCCGTCCCGAAGTTCGAACGTGTGGGCAACCTCGACATGATACGCGTCGGTGGCGGCAAGTATATGTTGCGCAGGCAATCGTCTCTGCTGCCGTATGCGGTAAGCAAGAAAGACATCTTCTACAACGACAAGCTGACCGTCATTGGCGACATCGTCATCCTGAACGACGGGAACTCCACCGTTCTGAAGCCCCAATGGTTCTATGGCCACAAAATGCAAATAGATGCCCGGAAGGATGGGCGGAAACTATACCGATGGGTGACATTGTCGGAAGGCCTCACCGATGAATACTCCGCAGACTTCTCTAACGGTAGCTGTCGCCCATGTTGGGAAGATGCCAAGATGATAAACGCAGCCACAGGTAAGATGGAATACCTGAATCCTAATTGGATGAAGCAACATAAGTGGCGAGAAGCGTTCGAAGAATTGCGCAACCAGTTGTCGCAGAAAAGCAACAGCCGAATCATCACCGAAGAAATGATACAGGCGTATTTAGAAAGAAATCATCAGTGATGCAAACAAAGGTTGGCCTTTGCCAGAAACGGTATTGTTTATTAAAACAATCACTGCACACTTAGACACTTTTTGTGGTTTACAAAAGTTAAAAACGTTAAATCTGCATCTTTTATAATCCCATTAGAATATACCTAGCCACTTTTCTATCGTTTTACATGCAAAAATCTGATATGAAACGACTTGCAAATACAGCTATTGACACACCCTCTTTGCTTCAGTATGCAGTGTCACGAGGAGTGGCAGACTTCTTATCCTTCCTGCTGCCAATCGTCCCAGTCGGTCTCGGAGAGATATTTTGACACGAGGGTGTGCAGGAGAGGAAGGTCTTTGGTTACAGTCAGCCAAAGCTTCATGTCTGAAATTTCTGCGTAACCATGGACGAGGATATGCCTCATTCCTATAATCTGTTCCCAAGGAAGTTCCGTGTGTTGCTGTCGGAAGTCGGGTGTCAACATGTTTGCTGCCTCGCCAATTATCTCTACGTTCTTCATTATGGCGAAATATCGCATCCTGTCGGCCACGAACTCGTCGTAGCTGACATCGGCTGCAAACTGCATGGCATTCGCCGAATACTCCTGAATGTCGAGCAGACGGCCACGGTCTCTAAGCCTTTCTCTCATAGATTAGTTTCTTTTCCTTGTTTACTGAGTCCACGGCCCACGGGCGGAGGGTGCCTTCCTCAACCAGGTCAATGTCTCGCCCCAAGAGTTTCCTGAGCCCCATGTAAATGCCTCCAATGGTGAATAATGTCACTTCCGAGGACGCGTCATAGGCAACGAGTATGTCCACGTCGCTGTCGGGGCGCTCCTCGCCGCGCGAGTACGAGCCGAAGAGCCATGCCTTCAGCACGGGTTGCGTCTTGAAGTACTCGGCTATCTTCTGTGTCATCTCCTGTGTCGTCATGGCTGCGGGCGATGGTTTCGTGTGGCAAAGTTACGTTTTTTTTCTTTCTGTGCAAAGGATTTGCGGGAAAATTGCTTTGCCGGAAGTCCTCACGAGGATTTCCGTGCATCCACGCATGATGTAAAAACTACACACGGGTAGTTGACAAACTACACATGTGTAATTTGCCAACTACATGTGTGTAATTTGCCATTTATTCACGAGTAGTTTGACGCTGACATGTTTCTTCTTAGTAATCAATCTCCTGCGGCTTGGTCGTAGGCCCTTCCACCGTGAGGATGCCATTGTCGTCGATGTTGATTTTGTCCATCAGGACGACGCGCTCGCCGGGGTTGCTCGTCATCCGACCATGATAGACGCAGTAGCGGTCGCCGTCGGGCATGGTGAGCACCATGTTGTGGCCCGTGCCCATCACGGTGCCGCCGCGACTGACGTTTTCCTCAAGCACGGGGTTGTTGTCGGCCTTCGTGAACGGGCCGAGAGGATTGTCGGCCGTGGCGTAGCCTACGGCGTAGTACTGTCCGCCGTAGTGGTTGGCGCTATACATTATATAATAAGTATTGCCTTCGCGGAAGATGTAGCTTCCCTCCGTCCAGCGTCGGTTCACCTCGCCATGCGTGGCGCTGCGGCTCTCCCATTCGCTCTGTTTGTCCTCCAGCTCCGTTGGCGGCTGGAGCAAGAGCACGGGCTCGCCGATGACGCCACTGAAGTCGGGCTTCAGCTCTACACCATACACCCAGCTTTCCTCTATCTCCTGGAAGTTGCCGGCCTTGCGCAGGCTGTCGGCAATCTCGCTCTCCACGGCGTGCTCATAGCAGCAACGGCTGAAGTAGAGATAGCACTTGCCCGACTTGTCGTCGAAGAAGACGTTGGCATCAATGACGGGGTAGGGGGGATTGAAGACAGGTCGGTCGTAGAGATCCTTGAAGGGACCAGCCGGCGAGTCGCTGACTGCCACGCCTATCTTGAAGTTTTCGCCCTCGTTCGTCGGGTTCACGCGATAGTTGGAACTATAGAAGAGGTAGTATTTGCCGCCGCGCTCGTAGACCTCCGGCGCCCAGAAGCAGTCCACGTTCCACTGCGACGTGTCGCCGCCTCTGTACACTTGTCCGCAGGAGTCCCAGTCGACGAGGTCGTCGCTCACAAAGGCTTCGAAGCCGTCGTCCAGCGAGGTGCCGTACATGTAGTAGCGTCCGTCGCTGGCGTGCAGAAGGAACGGGTCGCCCAGCTTCAGCGGGATGGGGTTCGTCACGATGCTTGTCTTCGTCTCGGGCGTCTTGCTGGAGTTGCAGGCCAGCAGGCACAGGCACAGCAGTGCCAGGGGAAATAGATGCTTCATGTCTTTTTTCGTTTAGGCTAATTATAATAAACAATCTTTTCTATAATCCAAGTACAATAGAGGGGTCGATGTTCAGCTTTCGGCTTAGTTCGCGTCCGATTTTCAGTGAAGGTTCGCTCTTTCCGTTCATTATCTCGCTGACTCGCGAATTGCTCAAACCAAGCATTTCTGCCAGCTTCGACTGAGTTATCCCCATCTCGTAGAGCCTGAGTTTAATGATGTCTATCAACGTGGGCTTACTGATGGGATAGTGAACATCTTCGTACTCCTCGACCATGTCCGAAATCATGTCTAATTCCAAATAGTTTGGGTCATCCTCCGGCGTGTTGTCATTCACCAGAGGAAGCAATTCGTCTATTCTATGCATGGCTGCCTTGTATGCAGCTTCACTCTTGATCTGTGCCATATCATTATATGTTTTTTATGTCCCTTATTGCGTCGTATTCCTTGTGTGTACCCACGAAGCGGATATAAACCGTCTTCGGAGTGAAGAGTATCAACACAATCAGACGATAGTCGTTACCTTTAATGTTGAAGACAAAACGCTGATTGCCCACGGCATCAACACTGTTGAAAGTGTTCTTCATGTCAGCGTAACAGGTTCATTCAGACCTCTTCGTCTTCTCGTACCATTCCTCCAAAGCCGATTTTGCCTGCGGATTCTTGGTATAGTATTCAACCAATGTGCTCCTTGCTATGATTCTCATTCTTCTGTTAATTGTGCACAAAGATACACGATATTTTCAGAATATCCAAATAATGTTCGGAAAATCATAAAAAGTAAGGTTTCAGAACAATGATTGTCTCTATTTCCATGAAAATGTTATTGCTGTTTCAAAATTAATTCATATGCTTTGCAGAATAAAATCTGAGAACATGCGCTTGCTTACTTACTTACTTACTTACTTACTTACTGCCTCTCCTTAGAGACCAAATAAATAGCGACGAAGTTCTTGTGTTAATTAATGTAATAAACTAAAACAATATCATTATGAAGACAAGGCTATTATCTCTTTTTGCAACGTTACTTCTGCTTGGGGCAGGTGCGATGGCACAGAGTGTTGTGCTCAACTACAAGAACGGCGACATAATTGGTGTCGATGTCTCGCTTTTGGAGAACGTTACGTTCGAGGAGGCAGACAATCACGAATTTGTTGACCTTGAACTTCCGAGCGGCACGCTTTGGGCAATGATGAATGTGGGAGCCAACACCCCAGAGGATTATGGCGACTACTTCGCATGGGGCGAGACAGAAACGAAGGCGTCATTCTATTATGAAAACTACAAGTGGATGAACGAAGGAAAGTCGAGCTGGGACCAGATTAACAAATACACCTTTGAGGATAATCAGACGGGTGGCTGCTGGTATAGCGATGGTTCGTTTGTCGGCGATGGCATAATGGAACTGACAAGAAGCGACGATGCCGCAACAAGGAACTGGGGCAGCAAATGGCAGATGCCGACCCCAGAGCAGTTCGAGGAACTGATAAATCCTTCCTACACGACAACGGAGTTTAAGACGCGGAACGGCGTGAACGGCCTTATGGTTACGGGCAAGAACGGCCTGAGCATCTTCCTGCCTGCTGCAGGCAGTCGCCTCACGGGGTCCTCCTCTGTTGGCACAGAAGGCACCTACTGGTCGCGTTCGCTCAGTCCCAAATACTCTGACTATGCATCATTCCTGTGGTTCAATTCGAGTAGCAAGACAATTGACGACAAAACCCGTGTTGTTGGCCGCACCATTCGTCCTGTATGTGCAGAAAAGCATGAGCGTGAGTATGTAGAGATTGGTGGCCTGAAGTGGGCGACGATGAATGTTGGCGCGACGACTGTGGCAGGCTCCTACGAAACGTGCTGCGGATCCTACTTTGCTTGGGGCGAGACAGAGGCAAAGACAAAGACGTCATACTACGGCTGGAGCAAATATAAATACTGCAATGGCACAGACCATACTTTAACCAAATACTGCACAGACAGTGAGTATGGCTATAATGGCTTTACCGACAACAAGACGGTGCTCGACCCCGAGGATGATGCTGCCACAGCCAATTGGGGATACGAATGGTGTATGCCAACAAGAGAAGACTTTCTAGCACTTTATAAGGCCTGTGCCGGCGAATGGGACAGCAATTACGAGTACCATTTCTCGTCGCTCAGTGGCAGGGTGACATCAAGAGGCATCTACTGGCTCAGCGAGACGCAGACCTACGAACCTGACTATACGGGTGTTGCTGGACTTCTCTTCGTTTGCAAGGATGACATCAAAAAGCGTCTCTTCTTCCCTTCCACTGGAGATTATTATTATTACAATGGTACAAGCTTTAGCAAACCTGGAACAAGCGTCATCTATTGGACATCGACACTCCATAGAAATTGCACACGGGCTTACTATTTGAATTCTGATACTTCGGTCTTTAACACGTCATTGGGTGGTACCCGTAGCTATGGACATACCGTGCGGGCAGTTCGGAAGGAATAATGTCCCATCCGTCCTGTGCGGAAGGGAAAAAACTACACCCCTCAATCTTATCTTGTAGGTTGAGGGGTGTATTCTTCGCTGGTTGTTACTGTCTGTGTGTTCCTTGGGTCAGCGTCGGCCTCGCGGAACCAGTCGCTGTACTCGATGTAGTGGCGTGCGTAGGTTTTGTTGAGGGCTTGTGCCTGCTCAGGGTCAACCTTCTTGATGAACTTTGCCGGCACTCCGCCCCAGAGCTCGCCGTCGCCGATTTGTGTGCCGGTGAGCACGAGTGCTCCGGCTGCAACGATAGCGCCTCGGCCCACCACGGCGTGGTCGAGCACGGTGGCGCCCATGCCGACGAGGGCACCGTCGCGCACCTCGCAGCCGTGCAGAGTGACGCTGTGACCGATGGTGACATCGTCGCCCAGGATGCATGGAGCCTTGCCGTTGAGCGTGTGGATGCAGGAGTTGTCCTGCACGTTTGTGCGATTGCCTATCTTGACGAAGTGGACATCGCCGCGGATGACGGCATTGAACCATACGGTGCAGTCGTCGCCCATTTCTACGTCGCCCACTATCACCGCGCCTTCGCTGAAGTAGCAGTGCTTGCCGAAGCGGGGAGCAGGCATCCCCGCGAGAGTCTTAATTGTTGCCATGATGAATGTTTCGTTGTGTCGTTATTACGTTATAACGTTATTTCGTTATTATGGGATTTCGTTATTACGGGATTTAGTTGTTGCGGGAAGTTTTCTTTTTGAGCCATTGTCTTTCTTCCTCGCTGAGGTAGGGTGAGAGGGCTTCGAAGACCTTTCTGTGATACGAATCGATGTAGGCCACTTCGTCGGGCAGCATGAGGTCCCAGATGACGGGGCTGAGGTCGATGGGGCAGAGGGTGAGGGGTTCGAGGCGAAGGAAACGGCCGAACTCCGTCTCGCCGTCGGGGATGATGAGCATAGTGTTCTCGATTCTGACGCCATGCTTGCCGGCGCGGTAGATGCCAGGCTCGTTGGTGACGGTCATGCCGGCATGGAGTGGGGCAGGTTTCCAAGTGTGTCGGATCTGATGAGGCCCTTCGTGGACGCAGAGGTACGAGCCTACGCCGTGGCCGGTGCCGTGGCCGAAGTTGATACCTTGCTGCCACATGGCCCAGCGGGCAAGGGCATCTATCTGCGTACCGCTGATGCCGTCGGGGAAACGGGTGAGCGCCAATCGGATGTGACCCTTGAGGACCAGGGTGTAGTCGAGGCGTTCTTCGTCGGTAAGGGGACCGAGTGCGATGGTTCGCGTAATGTCGGTCGTGCCATCCTGGTACTGTGCGCCGCTGTCAAGGAGCAGCAGTCCCTTCGGCAGGAGAGGGGCGTCCGTCTCGGGTGTGGCTTCGTAGTGAACGATGGCGCCGTGGGGTCCGTAGGCGGCAATCGTGTCGAACGAGAGACCACGGTACAGGTCTCCTTCTGCCCTGAGCGCCGTCAGCTTCTGGTCGATGCTGAGTTCCGTCTGCCCACCGGCTTCCACGGCAGGCTTCAGCCAACGCAGGAAGCGCACCATCGCCACGCCGTCGCGTATCATCGCCCTGCGGAATCCGGCTATCTCGGCTTCGTTTTTGATGGATTTGAGAGAGGAAACGAGAGATTCCAGACCCTCTCCCAACCTCTCCCTTGTAGGGAGAGGAGCAGATAGTTCTGCGGCAGAAGTGGTAACCGCTCCCCTCCCTACAAGGGAGGGGTTGGGGGTGGGTCTGGAGGGTTTGGTTAGTTTTGATTTGGTTTCGTAGGGTCTGACCTTCACGCCGATGTCTTGTAGGTAATTTCGTGTTGTGTCTGTGAGCTTCCGGCTGTCGATGAAGAGCGTCGCGTCGGTGGGTGTCAGCAGGAGATGGCTGACGAAGACGGGGTTGCAGTGTACGTCGGAGCCGCGCATGTTGAGGAGCCAGGCGATGTTGTCCAGTTGTGAGACGACGATATGGTCGGCGTTCTGCTCGCGCATGGCCTGCCTGACGCGCTCCATCTTGCTTTGTGCCGACTCTCCGGCGAACTCGATGGGCTGCAGCTCGACGGGGTTCAGGGGGATAGGCGGACGGTCTGTCCAAAGTTCTTCGGCAGGGTCGAGGTCGGTGCGAAGCTGGATGTCGGCCTTCTCCAAAGCGGATGCCAGCGCATTTATCTCGGCCTCGGTCCAGACTTCGCCGTCCACTCCGACAATAAACTCTTTAACTTTTTCACTTTTTAACTTTTTAACCTTTTCACAGAGCCATTCGTCGATGCTTGGCGTCTCGGGCAGTCCGTCCTTCATGAGCTTGAATGGTGTGCCCTCGAGCTGTTGGGCTGCGGCGATGAAGTAGCGGCTGTCGGTCCAGAGGGCTGCGTCGGTGAGGGTGACGACGGCTGTCCCTGCGCTGCCGTCGAAGCCGCTTATCCACTGACGTGTCTGCCAATGCGCGGGTACATACTCGCCCTGATGAGGGTCTGTGCTGGGGAAGATGAAGGCCCACAGGCCATTCCTGCGCAGATATTGGCGCAGGGTGTTGACTCTTTCGGTGATGTCTGTTTTCATATTTTGCGTGTTATGTTTATTGCAGCATCATGATGCAGCAATTGCTTATACATGATGCAGCAATTGCTTATACATGATGCAGCAATCGGAACCCTGCGGGGTGTTCAGCGTTGCAGCACTTTGCGTCCGTCCATGAGGTATATGCCTCGGGGCAAAGCAGCACGTTGTCCGTGGCGTAGGGGAACGGTGCGTCCGCCCAGGTCGTATGCCGTGGCGCTGTGTGTGGAGGGGGATTTGTGGTCCGACGGCAGTTCTGCCAGTCCGTCGGGACTCTCGTTGACGTACGACGTGCCGTAGAGCCAGACGGGCAGATGCGTGGCGTCGGGCACGGGATGGTAGTCCTCGCCGAGCGTCTGGAACCAGGCTTGTGCGCCGTCCGTGCGGCCGTCGTTGAGCAGAAGGCACAGCCTGCCGCTCCGCGTGGAGTGGAGGTCGGTGGCAATGGCATCGGCGGGCACGCCGGCATCCCAGTCGGTGAGGTAGTAAGTGTTCTGCAAGATGGCGTTGCCATTATTGCGGCAGATGACGTCGCCGCCCGTCGTGTCGATGCTGATGGTGCCGGCCATGAAGCAGTTTGAAATAAAGCCGATGGTGGAAGCCCAGCCCACGAGTCCGCCACAGCTGTTGACTCTGGCGCCGCTGATGCTTCCGGCAAAGATGCAATCCTGCAGCTCGGCAATCTCATCTCCCTCGGACACGACGCCCACCAGCCCGCCGTGGGTGCCGTCGCCGTCGATGGTGGCGTGGATGTCGATGTAGCTCTGGCAGCGCAGCAGCCTGCCTCCCTTGGTCTCAGCCACCAATCCGGCATACTTCCGGCTTGTGGTGATGGTGCCTCTCACCGTGAGGTCCTGCACGGTGCCCGACAGCTGACCGAAGAGTCCGGCATAGTCTGCATTGCGCACCTGTGCGAGGGTGACGGTGTGACCGCCGCCGTCGAAGGTGCCGGAGAACATCTTTGCCAGTCCGATCATCGTGGAGGGATAGGCCGTGAGGTCGATGTCGTCGGTGAGTACGCCGCAGATGTCGGTCGATCCGGCATCGACCATCGAGGCAAACCAGTTGAGCCTTTCGGCCGAGTCGATAATAAAGTATCCGCGGCTGTCGCGTGGGATGTTGTCCATATCGACGTAGCCACAGACCTGGCAGATGCCGTCGCTGAAGCGGTGAGCGTCCTGGAGGTTGCGCGTAGCGTCGTTGGTGAAGGAGGTGAGGGACGTGTAGGGCGTGCCGTCGCAGTAGAGCCTTGCCTCGCTGTAGACGGTGGCATGGCTGCGGTCGGGCACAGGCTTCGCGTCCTCGCCCAGTGTCTGTCGCCACGGCGTGCTGCCCGGTTGTCGTCCTTCGAGCAGGAAGCAAGCCTCGCCGGAGGTCAGCTGTCTGGCCGTCAGCCGCGAGACATCGCCGCAGGCATTAGCAGCCGTCCAGTTGGTCTGCACGTAGTTGTCGGCCGAGACCACGTTGGTGGCGTTGCGCGAGAGCAGGTCGCTGCCCGTGGTGCCCACCGAGAAAAGGCTCGTGATGAGGCAGCCCGAGATGTGCGTCTGCCCGTCGGCCCAGCCCGAGACGCCTGCGCAGCAGTTCGTCTGGCTGCCCAGTATGCTGCCGTCCACAAGGCAATGTCGGACCACGGAGCCTGCGTGCGAGATGCCAACGATGCCGCCATGAGTGCCGTCGCCCTGCACGGTGCTTGTGATGCTGACACGGCTTTGGCACCGCTCCACCGTGGCATTCTCCATGTCGCCGGCAATGCCTCCGGCAAACTTCGCCGAGGTCGTGATGCTGCCCGACACGGTGAGGTCGTGGACATGGCCCGACAGGTGGCAGAAGAGGGCGGCATAGTCGGCCGAGCGTTGCAGGGCAATCGTGATGGCATGGCCCGCCCCGTCGAACTCACCCTTGTAGCTTCCGCCCGTACCAATCATGACGTTCGGATAGGCAGTGAAGTCGATGTCGGCCTTCAGCACAGCGCATAGCGAGGTCTGGCCCGCATTGATGCGCGTGGCAAAGCTGGCCAAGTCCTCGGCCGAGGCAATCTCCACGACCTCCTGCTCCACGTCGTCTACATTATTTATATATGTGTCGAGCCACGCAATGCGGTTCTCCACGAACTCCCGGAGCCAGCCTACTTCCACATCATAGGAGCCTCCGGCCCTCGGACTGACCTGCACCGTCTGGCCGAGGATAGGCCATCGGAGGAAGTTGAGGCGTTGCGATTGCATCAGTTCGGCGGCCGTGGAGTCGATATAGGCTGTGAGGCTCTCGGCCGTCACGCCTTGCATCTCTCGCGCATCGTTCCACATTGCAGCCATCGAGTCGCGGAGTGCCTGGTCGGAGAGCAGTCTCTTGAGCATGGTACGCGAGTTGCCGGCACCGTTCTTCGAGAGCGATAGCAGGTCGTCATACTGGTTGACCGGGTAGAAACGGTAGTCGTTGTCGAAGGCAATGTCGAAGTCCCAGACGGGTCCGAGGCGGAACTTGTCGTCGCCACGCTCCTTCGTGATGTAGCAACTCCAGAAGGCATCTGGGTTTCCCGTCAGCTCTTCCGTCAGGATATACCGCAGGAGCGACGTCTCATCCAGTCGCGTGCGGAAGCCCACCTGCGGGTCTGCAAAGTTGGAGGCAAGTATCCGGGCCTCCATCTGGTTGAACGTTTGCCGGATGTACTGCATCTGTTCGGCAGTAATGTCGTTCTCGTCCGGGCTTTTGATAGTGATGGGATTGCCGGCGATGCTCGTGAACCAGGACACCTCCTTGCTGGCATATCCGTCGAGCTCCAGCAGGTAGCCGCCCGTCAGGAACTCTCCTTCCGTGTCGGAGGGCATCATTTCGGTAATATCGACGCGGTTTGGGTCGACGGATATCTGGTCGGTGAGCTGATAGCAGCCGCGGTATTCGCCGTTGACGACGACGTCTACTGGCTTACTCCACGGCACATATTCCATACCCATTCGGCGCGCTATCTCGAAGGCCACGAGGTTGCGCATCAGAGTCTTGTCGCTGTAGTTGTTGATGAGCGTCCATTTCTTTGCCTTCGCAGGCGATCGCATGTCGGAGTTCTTGAAGATGCGGCGGGAGGCATCGAACTTGATGCGGTAGGGCTTCTTGGGGTGCGCCATCGACGCATTGCCTCTGAGCCTCGACGTGCCCGTCTCCTCCTGAATCATCGTGCCGTCGGCATAGATGAGCGTGAAGGATGAGACGATGTCGTTCACCTTGTCGTAAGGCTCGACGCCGTCTGCGGTGCGGAAGGAAACGGTCGGGAGGTTGGTGAGCTGGTAGAAGTGCGAGTCGTCGCCCTGTCCTTCGTGGCCGTAGAACTCCAGTTCCGCCACGTTGCACCGCGCATCGGCCGGCCCAACGTAACGGACATAGCGGAAGCCACGCGAAACGTTCACGTCGGCATGGCTCATCTCGCCAATCGTTCCTTCCCTATCTATAATATATAAAGGTATGGCATCCATGAAGTCGGGCGAGTTGGCTCCTTCAAAGATTGCCAGCATCATCCGCCGAGGGCCAAGCCCATCGTTGCGGGGCGACCAGCCTATTCGGGTGATGACGTGCGGCGTGCCGAGGTCGAGGCCCACCCATGTCCGGCTACGCTCGTAGGATGCGAAGTAGGAGGAAAGGTCGCCGTCGAAGGCATTGGCTGCCGTGTTGACCGTCGTGCTTGGCTGTCCCGTAGAGTAGTCCACGCTCTCTGCCGTGCCGATGACTGTGCCGTGGAGCAAAGCGTCTTGGGCAAAGGCATTTGGCGCAAGGCAAAGCATCAGCAAGAGTAGCACCATAGACAGTCCGGGCTTGGGCATGTCGTGCGTCACCTCTTGCTTCAGTCCGCAGAAGGGGCAGAAATGTGCGTCGGCAGGGAGCGGCGAACCGCATTCCGGGCAAAGCCTCTCCCTGCGACGGGGCTTGTGGTCATGCACCATCTGTGCGCTGACAATGCCCGTAGGCACTGCCATGATGGTGTAACCCATGAGCATGACGATGGCACTGAGCACGCGCCCCAGGAACGTGGCGGGTGCGATGTCGCCGTAACCCACGGTCGTCATCGTCACGACAGCCCAATAGATACTGGTCGGGATGTCGGTGAAGGGCGTGCCAGGGATGCTGCCTTCCACCATATACATCAGTGTCCCCATGCTGATAACCATGATGACCATGAAGAGGAAGAAGACACCAATCTTCGGCGCACTCAGCACGATGGAGCGCATCAGCAAGTCGCCTTCCTTGAGAAAGCTGAAGAGCTTGAACACACGGAACACTCGGATGAGGCGGAACGTGCGCACTATCATGAGATAACGCATCGGGCCGAACAGCCATCCGATGTAGAGTGGCAGCGTGCTGAGCAGGTCGATGATGCCGAAGAAGCTCAGGGCGTACTCCCGAGGCTTGTCGGAACAATAGAGCCGGCAAAGGTACTCCAGCGTGAAGAAGAACGTGAAGACGTACTCAAGGATGGTGAACACCAGCTTAGCCGTAGGCGGCATCAGCTGCAAGCTCTCAATCACTACGACCAATATGCTTGCCACGATGCAGACGAGGAGTGCCACGTCGAACGCTTTCCCCAAGGGTGTGTCGCTCTGGAAAATGATGATTCGGAGCTTTTCGCGCAGGGCTTCATTCTGCATGGCCTTCTGCCATAGGCGTCGGATGGTGTTCATGTGGTGGCGGAGAGTTTCTGATTGGTCTGAAGAGTCTGAGTAATCTGAATAATCGGAGTGTCCTGATTACTCAGATGACTCAGATTGTTCAAAATAATGTGTTTTCTATAATCTTTCCCATCTGCCATACACAGCGCACTTGGAGCTTCTCGTCGAGGATAAGCACGTCGGCATCCTTGCCACGGGCCAAGGCTCCCTTCCTGCCGAAGACGCCCATGATGTGTGCAGGCGTTTCGCTTGCCATGCGGACAGCATCTTCGAGGGGCACCTCAGCCTGTTGCACCATGGTGCGAACGAGACGGTCTGTCGTAGCAATGGAACCGGCTAAGGCACTGCGGTCAGCGAGCTTGCAGACGCCGTCCTCTATGATGACGCGGTCGTCGAATGCCTTGGCATCTGGCGGGGCAGCGGCCACGGCCAGAGCATCAGTGATGACGGCCATGCGCTCCACGCCCTTAATTTTATATGCCATGCGAAGAATGGTGGGGGGCACATGGATGCCGTCGGCGATGCACTCGATGGTCATGTCGTCGATGAGGTAAACGCTCTCAACCGTGCCTTCATATTTGTAACCCATCTTGTTGTGGAAGCCAGGCATCGCGTTGTAGAAGTGTGTGACGTGGGTGAATCCTGCTTCAAAGGCGGCCTTCACGTCGTCGTACTCTGCGTTGGTGTGGGCGATGCTTGGCAGGATGCCTTTCTCGGCGCAGTAGCGTCCGAACTGAAGGGCACCGGGAAGTTCCGGAGCGGCGTCCCATCTGGCCAGACACTCTGATTTCTCCACGATGGGAATGTACTCGTTGGGGTCGGGATTCTTTATCCATTCGGGTTGTTGGGCACCGGCTTTGGTGGGGCTGAGGTAGTGCCCTTCGAGATGAAGGCCGAGGATGGGCGAGTCTTTTTCCTGCATGAGTTTGTTGCAAGTCTTCACGGCTTTCTCTATCATGGGCACGGTGCTGCTGGAGAGGGTCGGGAAGATGCTTGTGGTGCCGTGCTTGGCGTGTGCGGCAACGGCGGTGCGGAAGGCTTCCTCTGTTCCTTCCTGGAAGTCTCTGCCGCCGCCTCCGTGGACGTGCATGTCGATGAATCCTGGCACGACGTACATGCCTTTGGCGTCGATGAGGTCGGCGCCGATGACGGCCAGGTCGCAGTTTGTGACTTCCAGAATCTTGCTGTCTCTGAGGATGATGCTGCCGTTCTTGAGCCATCCTTGGGGCGTCAGGATCTTAGCATTGATGATTTGTGTTAACATAGTTATTAGGTTGTGGAATTATTGTTAGGTTTTGAGGTTTTGAGGTGTCAGGTTTGAGGTTGTGAGGTTTCAGGTTTTAGGTTTTGAGGTGTTGGGCTTGAGGTTATGAGGTTTCAGGTTTGAGGCTGTGGGGTCGCTTTGCCTTATAACCAGAAAGCGAAGCGACCTCACAACCTCACAACCTGAAACCTTATGCCATGCTGTAGACGATGTCCATTATCTTCTTTCCGATGGCGTCGGCGTCCTCCATTGTGGAGGCTTCGCTGTAGACTCGGATGATAGGTTCCGTGTTGCTCTTGCGGAGGTGTACCCACTTGTCGGGGAAATCGATCTTCACGCCGTCGATGTCGTTGACCTCTTCGTTGGCATACATTTCCTTTACCTTGCGGAGGATAGCGTCCACGTCGGTCTCGGGCTTGAGGTCGATGCGGTTTTTGGCGATGAAGTATGGCGGATATGTTGCCCTGAGCTGGCTGGCAGTCATTCCCTTCTTGGCGAGGTAAGTGAGGATGAGGGCGATGCCAACGAGTGCGTCGCGGCCATAGTGTGCTGCGGGATAGATAACGCCGCCGTTGCCTTCGCCGCCAATCACAGCGTTCGTCTCCTTCATCTTCGTCACGACGTTGACTTCGCCCACGGCGGCAGCGTTATACTGCTGTCCATACTTGCGTGTGACGTCGCGCAGTGCACGGGTGGACGAGAGGTTGCTGACGGTGTTGCCTGGCGTGTGCTGCAAGATGTAGTCGGCCACGGTGACGAGGGTGTACTCTTCGCCGTACATCGTTCCGTCTTCGCAGAAGAGGGCGAGGCGATCCACGTCGGGGTCAACGACGAATGCGATGTCGTGGCCTCCCTTTTGCATCAAGGCCTTGATGTCGGCGAGGTTCTTCTCGAGGGGTTCCGGGTTGTGCTGGAAGTCGCCTGTCGGCTCGGTGAAGAGGCCGGTGACGTGTTCCACGCCGAGTTGTTTCAGGAGTTTAGGGAGGATGATTCCGCCGACGCTGTTGACGCTGTCGAATGCGACGCGGAAGTTTGCCTTGCGGATAGCGTCGACATCCACCAGATCGAGTCCGAGCACGAGGTCAATGTGCTTCTGGTCGTAGGAGTTATCTTCGCGGTAGGAGCCGAGGCTGTCCACGTCGGCGTACTCAAAGTCCTCGGCTTCTGCTATGCGGAGCACTTCGTTGCCTTCCTCTTTGTTGAGGAATTCGCCGTTGGCGTTGAGGAGTTTCAGGGCATTCCACATTCGTGGGTTGTGGCTGGCGGTGATGATGATGCCGCCCAGCGCGCCTTCCATGGTGACAGCGATTTCGGTGGTGGGCGTCGTGGCGAGGCCTATGTCGACCACATCGAAGCCCATGCCCATCAAGGTGCCGCAGACGATGTTCTTAACCATAGGCCCTGAGATGCGGGCGTCGCGGCCCACCACTATCTTGCCTGTACCCTCCTTGCTGGTGCGACGGATGAGTGTGGCGTAAGCCGATGTGAATTTCACGATGTCGAGGGGATTGAGCGTGTCGCCCGTCCTGCCTCCGATGGTTCCCCGTATGCCGGAGATGGATTTAATCAATGACATATTAATTTACTATTTGACGATTTACTATTTACGATTTACTTACTATTTGATTATTTACGATTGGGTTATGATTTACTATTTATTTACTATTTGATTATTTGGTGATTTCTTTTCTTATTTCACCTTTTCACTTTTTTACTTTTTCACCTTTTTATATTTTCTCCACGTAGGGCCATCCCTCTTTATCCCACTTGATGGGGGAGAGGAAGAGCGGTCGGCTGCTGGGGCGACGGCTGCCCTGGACGTGGCAATGGTAGAAGATGTATTCCTGTCCGTCCTGTCCCTTGAAGATTTCTCCGCAGTGGCCGGGTCCGTAGAAGCGGTCGCCCTCGTTGCTCTGGAGCACGGTGGTGGCGAAGCCATCCTTCATGGGTCGGCCTTCACGGTCGAGGAAGGTGTCGGTGAGGCGCTTGGCCCGGCCCACCTGAAGCTTGTAGGTGTGGTCGCCAAAGAAGCCTGAGCTGACGAAGAGGTACCAGTATTTGCCATGACGATGCAGGTAGGAACCTTCGAAGACCTTGGAGCGGTCGGGACATTGCTCCACCTTGAGTCCTGCCACATGCTCGTAGGTCGCCCCGGGTTTCAGCGCGCGTCCGTCCTTATCGAGTTCGATGCGATGGATACCTCCCACCGATCCGAAGAAGAGCCACACGCGTCCCGTCTTGGGGTCGGTGACGACTTCCGGGTCTATGGTGTCGTGTATGCCCGTCTCCTTGCTGCGTGTCAGGAGCCCGACGAAGTGGAACTGCCCGGGTTCTGTCTCGCTGAAGACTCCGATGTTGCTGTCCTCCGCGCTGTTGTAGAGCGTGAGGTAGAGATTACGGTGCCCGTTGACGGTTGCCACGTCGGGCGCCCAGAAGCGTTGGGCAATGGCCTGCATCTGAGCCCACGACTCGAGGTCGATGGGCGGGACGCTGGAGTAGTCCCAGTGAATCAGGTCGTCCGAGACGATGGAGCGTGTGGGATTGGTGGCGAGGCAGTGGTAGCGGCCGTCATCGCCGAGCCATACGGTGGGGTCGGGCCAGTCGCGAGGCCATACGGGGTTGGTGATGTCTTGGGCCTTGATGCTCGCCGAGAGGAGCATTGCCAGCAGGAGAGTGAGGGAACGCAACATGGTGTCTGTACTTTATATATATTATATATTTCCGCGCAAAGTTACGGTTTTTCTGCGACATCTGCAAGTATTCGCCCGAAAATAAGGCGCTGTTTGCAGCCGCCGCAGCCCCCGGCACCCGTGGCGGCACATCGTGTCGCCAGAAACCGTACAGGGTTCTCATTGCTTCATCATCATGCAGCAATTGCTTATACATGATGCAGCAATTGCTTCATCATGATGCAGCAACGAACACCGCCTGCCGCGTTTGGCATCACAGAGGGCTGAATGGTGACTTTTTGCACACGGAAGTGACAAATAATGTGCGTTTCTGTTGCGCATTTCGCAGGAAAAATGTAAATTTGCAGCGGAAAGTTGCAAGAACAAAACAATAGCGATGAAACACTCTCTCATTTCATTCTTTCATTTTTTCATTCTCTCATTTTTCCTTGTGCCACAAGGAATCTGTGCGCAGGACGAGTGGAATCCGGTGGCCGACCCAGCGGCTGTGGTCACTTCGGGCAATGCCCGGTTCACGGTGCTCACGAGCCGTATGGTGCGCATCCAGTACAGTTCGTCCGCTCTCTTTGAGGACCGCGCCACGTTTGCCATCGTCAATCGCCGGCTCCCCGTGCCCGAGTTCACCACGGAGACCACAGACGGCTACCTCTACATCCGCACCCAGGACCTCACGCTCCGCTACAAGGTCGGCGAAACCATCAGCGCTGCCGACAAGGACCCCGAGGTCCTGATGATCACGTTCCCCTTGAACGGACGCACCGTCACATGGTATCCCGGCAAGGACGACAAGCTCAACCTGCTCGGCACCTGCCGCACGCTCGACACAGCCTGGGGCGACAATGCCCGAAACCGACTGGAGAAAGGCCTGCTCTCGCGCGCCGGATGGAGCATCGTCGACGAGAGTCCATCGTTCATCCGTGGCGATGGAAGCAGCTCCTACGCCTTCGAGCCGAAAGCCGGCGGCCTGACCTGGTGGGCCAATCCTGTGGACGCGGCCGCCATCGACTGGTACTTCCTCGGCTATGGCCACGACTATAAGGCTTGCCTCACGGACTTCACCAAGGTGGGAGGCCGTGTGCCCATGCCACCGAAGTACATCCTTGGCTACTGGTACAGCCGCTATTGGGCATACACACAGGCAGAGTTCCAGCAGATTGTGAGAGATGTGGAGAACAATGACATCCCGATGGACGTGCTCATCATGGACATGGATTGGCACAAGAGCGGCTGGACCGGCTGGAGCTGGAACAAGAATCGCATCCCGACGCCCAGGAATCTCATCAGCTACATGCACAGTCATGGACTCAAGACTGCCCTCAACCTCCACCCCTCCGACGGCGTTGGAACCCACGAGGACTACTACAAGGCCATGGCACGCGACCTGGGCGACACGTCGGGCAACACCCTCATCTGGAAGGTGGAAGACTATGACTACATGCAGGCACTCTTCAACAACGTCATCCGCCCGCACGAAGAGGAAGGAGTCGACTTCTGGTGGCTCGATTGGCAGCAAGCGCTCACCGTCGGCAAGCACGGTCAGGAGAAGAACTACACGCCCGCCCAGGGCGCAGAGCACTTGGGAGAGACCTTCTGGTGCAACCATACCTTCTTCCAGGACATGCAGCAGAACCGGCCCGAACTGCGCCCTGTCATCTATCACCGCTGGGGCGGACTCGGATCGCACCGCTATCCCATCTGCTTCTCCGGCGACACTTGGGCCGCATGGAGCACGCTTGGCTACGAAATCTTCTTCACCAGCAACGCCAGCAACGTGCTCTACGACTACTGGGGCCACGACCTTGGAGGACATCAGGGCGGCAACAACGACCCCGAACTACTGCTCCGCTGGCTGCAATTCGGTGCCTATACACCCATCTTCCGCACCCATGCCACCAACGACAGCAGGCTGGAACGCCGCATCTGGAAGTACTCTAACTTCACACAGCTGCGCGAAGCCGTCCGACTGCGCTATCGCCTCTTCCCCTATCTCTACACCGCTGCACGCGAAACCTACGACACCGGCATCGGCATGAACCGACCCCTCTACTACGATTACCCCGAGGCTGGCAACGCATACGTCTACGAAGATGAATATATGTTCGGCGGAGATATGCTCGTGGCCCCCATCTATACGCCCAGCAAGAACGGCATGAGCGGACGAATGGTGTGGCTGCCGGAAGGAAAGTGGTGGGATGTGACCTACTCACGCCTGCTCAGCGGAGACCAAGCCTTCTACTATTCGTGCGACCTCGACCACCTGCCCGTCTTCTATCGCCCTGGCAGCGTCATACCATTCTACCCCGTTCAGCGCACCGTCGTCAACGACCCGGGAGAAATCATCCTGAAGGTCGTGCCGGGAGAGAACGGCTCGGGCAAGCTCTACGAAGACGCCGGCGAAGGACAAGGCTACAAACAAGACCAATGGGCCATGACAACCTTCATCCAGAACCGCACCGACAAGGCCGTCAGCCTCACCATCGGGCGCAGGGAAGGCACGTTCGAAGGGATGCCGACCCAAAGGAAGTGGACCGTAGAGTTCCTCGGCACGCCCTCCACCTTCATTCGTGAAGGCATCACCATCAACGGACAGACAGTCGATGATGCCAACGTTCAGTACGACGAAGCAGACGGTACGCTCACCATCACCGTTGAGACCGACAACCTCTCGCAGCCCGTCACCATCAACGTCCCACTCAGCGAAATGGCATAGGGAAAACGTTAAAACGTTGAAACGTTGAAAAGTTAAAAGTTAAAACATTAAAATGTCAAGCGAAATGAAGCACCATTATATAATATATGTATTAGCATGCCTGTTCACCTGTTCACCCTTGATGGGCCAGACGCGTCTCTATGTGCGAGGCTCGGCAGTGCCCGGAGGCTTGCAGGAACTGACTCGTTTCTCTACAAGCACAAGCGGTAGGTACACCTTCAAGTTCCATGGCAAGCTGCTCCCCGGCGACCTCTACATCACCACGACCAACGTTCCGAGGGCTTCTTCCTACTATTATGCCCCGAAGCTCGTTGACACCAACATCGTGACCGACAAGGCTGACTACGCACAGAAGCGAGATAGCGTGGGAGCTGAGTGGGCTGTCCTCTTCGAGGCAGACAATTATCGCTTCACCGTCGATACTTACAACAAGCAAGTCACTGGCGAGCTCTTCACACAGTGGTACGAGGCGTGGATATGCGGCGGCTGCGTGGAGGACGAGCAAGGCAAGGACAGCGAGCCAGGCCATTGGCAAATATCGGCAGGCAAGGCGATGGAGCAGAACTGGGAAGACCATAACGTCTTCGAGTGGACGGGCTTGCTGAAGAACTACACCTACAACGACGAGCCGAAGCGCTTCAAGATAAACGGACAGTACGGATGGAGTCCCAAGGTGCTGCACCCTTTCACTCAGGACGCTTCTATCCTTACGGCCAAGCAAATTTGGTATAACGGTTCGCAGGACTACAAGTGGCGTATTGTCAACGATGGCTTTTACCGCATCCGCATCAATGTCTTCGAGGAAACCATCGAAGGTGAATATCTCGGCACAGAGCTTCCCGACGGCATCGACGCTTTGCCTGAGCTGAAAGCCGACCTCCTTGTCCGCGGACGCGAGATAACGCTTCATGCAGAGGAAGCGATGGATGCCCGTCTCTTCTCGCTCGACGGCACACAATGTGCTGCCGCTTCCGGTGCAAGCGTCACGCTTACGGCACCATCGGCTGGCATCTACTTGCTCAACGCCACCAATGGCAAGCAAGGCACGACGTGGAAGATTGCCGTAGAGTAAAAGGCTGAATGAACAAAGAAAAAGGAATCTCAAGGTATGAAAAGAATCAAGTCCCTCGTCATCGCGGCGAGTGTTGCATTTTGCCCGACGCTTCGTGCGCAGCAGAGTTATATGGTATCGGCAGACGTGGCAGTCTTCTATCCTGCACAGTATGATGCTTCTGCCCACAGTCCTTCGCCCATCTTCATCCGCGAGCTTGCCCCTCAGGGGACTGTCGGTGCCTCCTGGAAGCTCCGTCCTGCTTTCTCCACGGAAGAGGGCAAGAGCGTTGTCCGCATCAAGGTGGACGCCGATGCCGACCTCTACGGGGGCGGCGAGGTGTGGGGACCTTTGCGCCGCAACGGCAAGACGATAGAGTTCTGGAATGTCGATACGCCTTGCTACGGAGTCGACGAAGGGACTCATCTCTATCAAAGTCATCCTTGGGTGCTTGGCCTTCGCCCTGACGGCACAAGCTTTGGCATCATTGCCGACAACACTTGGCAGGCATGGATGACCACCGACACGGAAGTCGTCTTCCGGAGCATGGGTCCTGCCTTTCGCGTGGTCATCATCGAAAAGAACTCTCCGCAGGAAGTAATGCAGGAGCTGGCGAACCTCACCGGCACGATGGAGATGCCGCCCCTGTGGTCGCTGGGCTATCAGCAGTGCCGCTACAGCTATCATCCCGACACGCGCGTCAAGGAGATTGCCGACACGTTGCGCTATCACAAGATACCTTCCGACGTCATCTGGATGGACATTCACTACATGGACCAATACAAGATCTTCACCTTCCATCCGCAGGAGTTCTCTCAGCCCAAGGCCCTCAACGACTACTTGCACAGCAAGAACTTCAAGAGCGTCTATATGATAGATCCGGGCGTCAAGGCGCAGAAGGGCTACTGGGTGGACGATGAGCTCATGGCAAACGGCTATGCCGTGTGCGACGAAGAGGGCAACCCCTACGTCGGAAAGGTCTGGCCGGGCGACTGCCACTTTCCGGACTTCACGCGTCCCGAAGTGCGTTCCTGGTGGAGCACGCTCTATCCGCCCTTCATGGCGCAAGGCGTCGATGGAATCTGGAACGACATGAACGAGCCAGCCGTCTTTGGCGGACCGCGTTCCTCAATGCCCATCATGAACATGCACGAGGGCGGCGACGGCCTGAGGCCCGACGTGCATCTGCGCTACCATAATATATATGGCCTGAACATGGTGCGTGCCAGCCGTCAGGGTCTGCTCTTGGCGAATCCCACGAAGCGACCCTTCGTGCTGAGCCGAAGCAATTTCCTCGGAGGACATCGCTATGCTGCAACATGGACGGGCGATAACTATTCCAACTGGGAACAGTTCATGGCCTCCATCCCCATGTCTATCACGCTCGGACTGAGCGGTCAGCCCTTCAATGGTCCCGACATAGGAGGCTTCTGCGGAGACAGTAACGGCAAGCTCGTGGCCAATTGGACGGCAGTAGGTGTCTATTTCCCCTTCGTCCGAAACCATTGCATCGACGGTGGGCGAGCACAGGAACCTTGGGCGTTCGACAAGGAGTGTCTCGACGTTTGCCGCACGGCCATCAACCGTCGCTACCGACTCATGCCATACATCTACACGCTCTTCCAGGAAGCCGCGACAGACGGAATGCCCGTGATGCGACCTGTCTTCATGGCCGACACCAAGGACAAACGCCTGCGCGCCGAGCAGAAAGCCTTCATGCTGGGCAGTGAAATCATCGTCATTCCCCGTTGGGCAGGCGACGCCAGCCTGCCGTCGGGCGACTGGGACATCCTGCCGCTCGAGGACAAGGACGACGGCTTCCAGCCCTATCTCGCACAGCGTCCAGGCTCCATCGTCCCGATGGCAAACCTCTATCAAAGCACCGTAGAGATGCAGACCGACAGCCTTACGCTTCTCGTCAACCCCGACGCAGAGGGTAGGGCAGAAGGAAGACTCTACGAAGATGCCGGCGACGGCTTCGACTATCGCCGAGGTGCCTTTGCCGAGTACAGGCTGCAGGCCCAGACCGAAGGCAAGAAGCTGACCGTCAGCCTTCGCAAGGTGGACGGAAAGACGCCGGAAAAGGAGCGCACCCTTCGCCTCGGCATCGTGTGCGACGGCAAAGTGACCTACAGCCCATGGACGAAAGGCAACGCCGTCACTATGAAGACCATAGCAGACAAACAACCGTCCATCGACAAGACAAAACTTACCTTTCCGCAAGTCCCCGAGAAGTAAATCCCAAACTTCACACGAGGAAATTCCAAACTTCACACGAGGAATTTGCAAACGATACACTAATAAATAGTCATTTCATACAAAAACAACAGGATTTGCGAAAAAAAATCATGATGTAAGTCTGTTTTTTTGCTTTCTGTTTCGTGTGTTTCATTTATTTGTTGTATCTTTGCACTCAGAAAGATGACTTTTGTCACTTTGGGGCTGACTGGATTTGACAGCAGGCCGAGGTGTCAGGTAAGCACGCAGAGAGTTGGCAGCCGCTCTCTTTAATCCATGACTACCAAAAGTTTAATTGGCGCAAACACTTACGCTCTCGCTGCCTAACCGAAGCACAGTAGGTTACTGGCCTAATCTCGACACAAGGTGTTGAGACGAGACATCGCTCAGAAGCTGTTGTTCCGAAGCGTCTGGCAAAGCGGTGCAGGAAAATCGGGAATAGTCGCGGGAGACGTCTCTATCCCGCGATGAAGCTCTTAGAGAATAAGGCAGTGGTTGGTGGTCCGGGTCTTGCCGCTGCACGAAAATGAAGGCCGGAATAAGCGTGTAGAAAGCTTGGGACGTCCCTGTTTGGACGAGGGTTCAATCCCCTCCAGCTCCACTTCGTTCCGCCCTCCGGGGATTAAACCCTCGTGAGGGTTTTTCGTTTCACTCAAGCGGCAAAGCCGGAGCAATCCCCTCCAGCTCCACAATGTTCCGCATTACTGAGGGCAAGATTTACCTTCCTTGCCTGTGTCTGCAAACGCAGGCAGCGGAGATTATAAACGCAGGCAGGGGGAATTGGAATCGCCGCGTGCAGAGATGAGAATCTCCGCACGCGGCGTTTCCGATTGTCGTGCGGACAGATGTGCGGAATGCACTGTGAAGTGTAGCGACGACAAATTTTCTGCCTTTCTCTTTCCGCTTTGCAGTTTTTTTTGTAATTTTGTGCCAAGAAACCTTTAATTCAGATCTATTATGAAGAAATTGCTTTTCCTTTTGCTGGTCGGCTTCTGCATGAACGTGAGCGGCCAGAAGAAAGTCATCGACTCGAAGACAAACTTTGCACGCGAAGCGCTTCAACCCTATGTGGACAGCGGTCAGCTGCCGGGCGCCATCAGCATCTTCTACAACAACGGCGTGCAGGAAACTTGCTGCATCGGCTACGCCAACGTGGAGCAGAAGCGCCCCATCAAGCTCGACAACGTCTATATGCAATGCTCGCAGACCAAGGGCTTCTGCGGCGTCACCATCGCCAAGCTGGTGGAAGAGGGCAAGCTCTCGCTCGACGACCCTGTGTCGAAGTATCTGCCCGAGTTCAAGGAACTCTGGGTACAAGACAGCGACAAGGACGGCATCCGCACGCTCCACAAAGCCAAGAACGTGCTGACGGTGCGCATGGTGCTGAACCACACCGGCGGCTTCCCCTTTGAGATAAGTGCCAAGCGCAACGACGTCCGCGGAGGCGGATGGTCGGGCGGCTGTCCTCTGCGTCAGGTGGCTTCTGTTGCAGCCGCTTCGCCCATCATGTTCGAGCCGGGCACTCGCGATATGTATTCCAACACAGGCATTGACATCGGGGCTGCCATCGTGGAGGTCATCACGGGCATGAAGTGGGAAGAGTATCTGAAGAAAGAAGTTCTCGACCCGCTCGGCATGAAGTCCACATGGTTCTGGCCCACCGACAAGCAGCTCAAGAAACAAGTGGAGATGTACGACACCCACCAGGATGCTCCTGCCACCTATCGCCTTGAGAACGGTTGGGAACAACGTCCCTACAACGACTCCCACGTCTTTGCCTCGGCTGGTGCAGGCCTCTGGACCACGGCCAACGACCAGCTCAAGTTCTACAAGATGCTCATGAACCTTGGCCTCGGCGACAACGGCGTGCGCATCCTCAAGGAAGAGACCGTGAAGAGCATCCTCGCCGTCTCCACGCGCCCCGAAAACTTGGGTGGCTATTCGCTCGGACTCATGGCGCCGAAAGTGGACGGCGAGAACGAATGGTTCGGTCACGGCGGTGCCTGGGGAACGAACTGCATGGTCAACTGGCACAAGAAGCAACTCAAACTGTGGGTGGTGCAAATCAGCGGAGGACCTCAACCTTGGAACGGACCGAAGGACAAGGCTGCCGAGAAGTTCTTCTCGCAGAGCATTGACTCTTCCGACATCGACGCCTACACCGGCAGAGTCAAGTAGCGGAGAGAATGATAACCAGCACGCAGAACCCGCGCATCAAACACCTGTTGCTGCTCGAGCAGAAGTCGGCGCAACGGAGAAAGGACGGTCTTTTCGTCGTTGAAGGACGTCGCGAGGTGGAGCATTGCCTCGAGGCAGGCTACACCTTGCGCACCGTTTTTGTCTGCGAAGAACTCTGCCGCGAAAGCCTTCCTCCTCATGGGAACGTCTGGAATGGAGCCGAGGTCGTGCCCGTCTCGCCCAATGTCTATGAGCGTATCGCCTATCGCGGCGGCACGGAAGGCATCGTGGCTGTAGTCGAGGAGCGTCGGCTCACGTTGCAGGACCTCCGGCTCTCCGCTTCGCCGCTCATCGTCGTCCTTGAGAGTGTGGAGAAGCCAGGCAACCTTGGAGCCGTGCTTCGCAGTGCCGATGCAGCCGGCGCCGATGCCGTCATCGTCTGCGACCCGCTGACTGATCTCTACAATCCCAACCTCATCCGCTCTGCCATCGGAGCCGTCTTCACCGTTCCCTGCGTGGCTTGTTCCACACATGAGTGCATCGAGTTCTTCAAGCACGAAGGCATCAGCATCCTCACCGCCCAGCTTCAAGACTCACTTCTCTACTACGACACACCCATGACCGGCCCCACAGCCATCGTGATGGGCACGGAGGCTACGGGACTGACCGAGCCTTGGCGACAGGCTGCCGACGCCCACATCCGCATCCCTATGCTCGGACGGCTGGACTCGCTCAACGTTTCCGTCAGCGCTGCCATACTCCTTTTTGAGGCTGTCAGACAGCGGCAAAAGCAATCGGGAGAAAAATAATTGCAAAGAAAAGAGGGATATATTGCAAATAATTGTATCTTTGCAAAGGAAATCAATCAAATGAATATATTAAATTAAGGTAAAAATGATGAACACAAAACGACTGATCAGCACAGCACTCTGTGTGCTGGCTCTCTGCTCTGCTGCAATGGCGCAGCAACGGCTCGACATCGTGCTCAAGGACAAGAGCATCCTGTCCTGCACACTGGACGACATCAACTACATGGAGGTGGTGGAAGGCGCTGCCCCGGGAGAGCTCGACGGTGTATGGTATCTGGGATGGGTGTTTGCCAACAACGGCAACGGCACCAAGACTCACTACGACGGCACCGAGGTGCTCGTCTTCACTGCCGGGCCGAAGATGAAGTGGATAAAGGCCACATCGGAACTGGTCTATAACCTGACGTACAGCGAGAACGGCGCTCAGCCCGGCGAAATCTTCTACGGGCAGCGCGACGGCTCATCCACAAAGCTCAAGTACGAAATCTTTGCGATGGAAGAAGGTTTGCTCGTCATCAAGCAAGGCACCAAGCGCTACTACTTCTACAGTTCGCGCGATGCGGCAACGCTTGCTTCTCAGCCCACCAACAACTACACGCGAGCCCAATACGCTGATGCCGACAAGTTTTGGGCTTCGGACATCAAGGGCGGCTACAGTGGCTCAACGCTGACACCGATGGGGAAGCACTTCGAGAAGTTTGCAGCAGCCACAGAAGAGGACAAGGCTTGGCTGGCCGACCCCAACAACCAGCCCGACCAAGACTGGCACGAGCTGAGCGGAAAGGTGTGGACGGCAAAGACCATCAACCTCTATCCCATGGCCTCCTCGCCCGTACCTGCCGACGTCAACCAGCACGGCATAGGCGACTGCTGCATGTGCGCCGTCTTCGCATCCTTTGCCTACATCTATCCCGACTGGATTAAGACTGTCATCGAGCAGAACAGCACGACGAAGTTCACCGTCCACATGTTCGACCCCAAAGGCAATCCCATCGACGTCGTGGTGGACAACAAACTGCTGTGCGATGCCGGAGGTGGTGTCATCCAAGTGTTCGGCAAGAGCAACAAGTACAACTGGGCCACCATCATGGAGAAGGCACTCATGAAGTGGGAGACGCGCTTCAAGTGCAACAAGATAGGCGGCATCGGCACCGAGCACGCCGCACCTCCCTTCACGGGCAACGGCACAAGCTACAGCTTCGGCTGGGGCGACTATCTCTACAACAACGAATACTCCCTGATTGTGGACTACGCTCTGAGTCACGGCATGATCAGCGTGGGCGGCTTCCACGAAGGCGGAGTCATGATGGGTCAGCTTGAGTCGGTCACAGGTCATGCCTTCACCGTCATGTACCCCGACGAAGGTGCCGACTATCTCTTTGTCATGCGCAATCCCTGGGGCAACGAACCCAGCGGGTCGACAAGCAGCAACCGCACCGACGGCAAGCTCAAGATTCCCAACGACCACTCTAAGCTCCGCCTCGTCGACTTCCGTCTCGTCTATCCCGGTGAGCAGATGGCGCAGTACAAGAAGGAGAACCTCGGAGGCTACACGCCGCCGCGCTTCATCGCCAACTACCACGACATGAACCCCACCGACGAGATGCTGCGCATGTACAACGTGAAGAACTACGTCCCCGTCTTCCCCGTCGACTACGAGGATCTTCTCCACGAAGCTGAGGTGGAATGAAGCCCGCCAGACCTAAACATATAATAATATAATATTATGTACGCGTACACGCATATAGAGAGCGCCTCCTCCCGATATGCGTGTACGTTGTTTTTTATACACTGAAAAGGTCGAAAGCTTAACAGCCACCACAAACTTTCATAAAAGCTATACACAATGTCAAGACTTTACCTCTCCCTTGCCCTGCTGCTGTCCATGCTGACGGCGCGGGCTGCCGACGGCGCGAATGCCATGCTGCTGCAAGGCCCGTCGGGCAACTTCACGGTACTGCTCGACGAGCGGCCCGTCGTCACGTTCTCCGGCGACGACTTCGTTGTCACCACCCACATGGGCGCCCTGAGCCTTCCTGCTTCTCAGGTGACGAAGTTCACTTATGTCAACGACGAGCAGGCCACGGGCATCGGCGATGCCGCCCGTTTCGGCTCATTGCTTTCCTTCGATGGCAAGCAGCTCTGCCTCTCGCGCCTCGCGCCCTCCTCCGCCGTGCAGGTCTATGCGGCCGACGGCGCGCTCCTTGCCTCTGCCAAGGCCGACAGCCGCGGCAGCCTCTCCCTCTCGCTGCCCGCTGCGGCCGGTGCAGTGTATCTTGTGAAGACAGCCACCGTAACCTTCAAAATCCGTAAGCCATGAAGAAGACGTTATTTCTCCTCTTGCTCCTTTTTGAATGTTCAATGTTCAATGTTCAATGTTCAATGTTCAATGGCCTTCGCCCAGAGCAATGCCATGTATGTGTATAGGAACGACGGCGGCTTCAATGCCTTCCTCAAGAGCGACGTCGACAGCATAGCGCAGTCGCACTACGATGCCGACAGCCTCTATCATGCCGACTGGCAGATGCAGGTCATCTACACGCCCGACAGCATCTACCGCATCCCCCTCGCCGCCATCGACAGCGTGAGCTTCGTGCAGCCGCCCACCATCGTCAGTCCCGACGTGTTCGAGCTGACGGCAGCGCACGACCCTTACCTCTCGGAGTGCGACACCGTGCGCTTCACCCTCAGCCTCGACACGCCCTCCGAGATGCGTCCCGCCAAGGGAGACATCGTTGTTTCTACCTACGACTGTCTCTCCTTCCCAGACGGCATCGTGGCACGTGTCCTCTCCAAGATGCAGGACGACACGGGCTTCCACTACAACTGCCAGCAAGTGGGCCTCGGCGATGTCTACGAGCAGCTTGTCTTCGTCGGCGAGTGCTATGTGGAAAATCCCGAGGCAAGCAGCAGGCGCAAGGCGGAGGTCACGCATGGCTGGCAGCTTTGGGACAAATCGTGGACGAAGACGCTGGAGCGTGGCGGCACGACGACAACGGTCAATGTTGGCGATGCCGCAAGGATGACGGTCACGGTGAACATACAGATAGGCAAACCCATGTACTTCCGTCTCGACCTGCAGAATGACTTGACATCCTCTGTCCAGTTCCATGCCGAGAGTTCCTTCGAGAACTGGTACGAGCGTGAACTGGCGAATGTGACGTTGCCAAGGATAAGAATTCCCCAATGCCCTTTGCTCTTCATCACGCCGAAGCTCAAGCTGTCGGGCTACTTTGCCGAAGGCGCGACGGTGAGCCTCGATAGCAATGCCCACTTCAGCCGTACGGACAAGGTCAGCTTCATCCTTCAGGACAAGAAGTGGAGCATCCACCATGCGCCGGTTAACAGCGCAGGCATCGATGTGGCATCGCTTTCCATGACAGGCTATGCCGAGGTGGGTATCATTCCCGACCTCTTCTTCTCCTTCTGCGGCATAGCCACAGGCTTGGGCATCGAGAGCATGGTTGGCGTGAAGGAGAACGTAGACTTCCAGTTCGATGCCGTTGCCGCATTCGATGAAGGGATGTATTCTGCCCTCAAGGACAGCTATGCCCGCACCACGATGCCTTGGTCGGTAAGGGCATACGCACAGGTGGGCTTGCTGGGCGACGGCGTACAGCCTGCCTCCTACAAGTTCTCCCGTGAGCCGCAGATAGGTACGAACAAGTATCTGCTGCCCTTGTTCACGAAGCCCGAGTACCAACAAGGTGCAAGCGAGACGACGGCGGTGTTGAAGACTGAGCCTTCGCGCGACCTGCTGCTGCCCGTGCAGCTCGGCATGTCGTTTTATGAGGAGGACAAGAAGCTCGAGACAAAGTATCTTTCTATCGGCTATCGCAACGAGAGCCAGTGGCCATTGGACGGCGTGCAGGTGACTTACGAGAACATGGAAGCAGGCAAGACCTACATAGCCTATCCCACGGTGAAGCTTATGGGCAAGGAGCTGCGGGCCGAGCCGTCGGCCGACTTCCCGACGCTGCTCACCTGCCCGGACGAGAACCATCCCCATGCCATCGACCTCGGCTTGCCGAGCGGCACGAAGTGGTGCTGCTGCAACGTGGGTGCGAGCACGCCCGAAGGCTACGGCGGCTACTACGCCTGGGGCGAGACAAGCGAGAAGAGTTATTATAGCCCAAGCACCTACAAGTATGCCGTTGCAGATGAAGATGGATACGGGTGGGATTATGCTACTCAACAGTCTTATCGTTGCACCAACATCGGCTCCGACATTGCAGGCACGAGCTACGATGTTGCCCGTGTCCGCATGGGTGCGCCTTGGCGTATGCCTTCTTTAAGTCAGATACAGGAACTTCTTGACAACTGCTCTCAGCAGTGGACGCAGAAGAATGGTGTGAACGGCATTCTCGTGACAGGTCCGAGCGGTGGCCAAGTCTTCCTGCCTGCCGCTGGCTACCGCTGGTACGACGTCCTCAACGACGTTGGTTCGTGGGGCTTCTACTGGTCCAGTTCGCTCGGCCCGAACGACGACAACGGCGCGTACAGCCTGTACTTCTACTCCGGCTACTGGGACTGGGACTGGGACTGGGACGGCAGCCGCGACGGCGGGCTATCCGTGCGGGCTGTGCGTGTTCAGAATTAAGTCCCTCAGCCGAACAAATCCAACACATTTCATGCACGGGAATGCTTCGAGGGCGGGAGTACGGGGTGTCCACAAGACACGCCCCCGCACCCGTCAGCGCGCACGGATGGAGAGAAAATGAAAAAAAGGAATAAATATGGCAACATAAAGCAGAAGAAAAAGAGAAAAAACGCAAATAACAAAAAAAAAATCTCTTTTCACTTTCCTCTTTTCACTTTTTGTCTTACCTTTGCAGCGCTTTAAGACCAAAAGCCTCTTTTAGGAGAGTCAGGAGAGATGGTAGAGTGGTCGATTACACCGGTCTTGAAAACCGGCGTGCTGAGAGGCACCGGGGGTTCGAATCCCTCTCT